>NZ_JBEYSX010000007.1:0-380713 GCF_040642815.1 Nocardia sp. NPDC047648
CGCCGCGTACGCGACGAAGGAGCAAGCGGCGGCCGCGCAAACGCGAGCCGGGCCGCGAACGGCGCATGCTCGGTCTCGCTTCGCTCGAAACCGGGAGTTGAGGTGCGCCGGGCGCGTTGGTGACGGGCCTCGACACATAGTGCCGCGAACACGCAGCGACGAAGTCGCTGCGAATCGAACGCAGCGACGAAGTCGCTGCGAATTCGACTCAGTGGCCGCCGGTGTGCTCGGCTTCGGCCGGGCCGGACTTGTCGGACTCGTGGCGCTCGGTGTGCAGGCCCGCGTCGACCGGGACCTGGACCTGGACGGTGCCGTTCTGCTTGAAGTTGAACGAGACGTTGTAGGTGAGGCCGGGGGTGACGTCCCTGGTGAGGCCGGTGATCTCGATCAGGATCGGGTTGGTCTCGGGGTCGGTGGCTGCGGGCTGGGAGCCGTGCTCGCCCGCGCCGTGCGAATCGGCGGCGGTGGTCGGCGCGGCGGAGCGCTGCGCTGAGGTGGGGGCCGCGGCGCTCGTGGTCGGCGCGGCGCTGCTGCTGGGCGTGGCGCTGCTGCTGGGGGTGGACTCGTGCTTGACCGGCTGGTTCGCCGCGACGACGGTCTGCTGCGGCGCGAGCTCGACCACGGACTTGCCGGAGGCCGGGGTGATCTTGACGGTGCCCAGGTCGGTGGTGATGCTGGTCAGCTCGTCGGGGACGGACTCGCCGTTGTTGATGATGGACAGCGCGATGAGCGCCTTGCCGCCCTTGGCGTTGTTGTAGGCGGTGCCTTCGCCCGGGTACACGATGTGCACGTTGCGCAGCGCGATGCGGCCGACGTCGGCATGGTTGCCGTTCACGGCGGCGACCTGCTCCGCGGTCTGCGAGATCTGGCCCGCGCCGCAGCCGGACAGCGCGATCGCCGCTCCGGCGGCGAGTGCGGCAACCGTCACCATGCGACGTCGCGCCCCCTTCGGGGCGGTCACAGCTTTCAGGGCAGTCACGGGTTGTCCCTCCATGTCGACCGGGCTCTGCTCCGCGCGGGAGCGTAGTAACTAGGCAGCGTAGTAGTTCCCTCGGCGGACCGGGCGCGGGGGCTGGGACAAACGCGGAGTCCGCGCGGCACGCGCACGCGCGGTGTGCGGTGGGCCACGACACGTCCGAGCCGACACCCGGTACTTCGGTAACGGTTCGGTCGAGCTTTGGATGGTTGCCGCGAAGGTGCCGGCGCGCGGGAGGCGAGCGGCGCCGAACGAGCCGGGAGATAACCCCTTCTGGCACAACGTAATGCACACCACCTGGCATCTGTCAAGCCCCACGGTCGCCTCGTTGTGGCCCTGACCTGCACAGTTGATCGCGCCGTTATCGAGTCGCATGTTAAACTGTGAACATCGAAAGGGGCACGGGACACATGATTTTTAAGGTCGGAGACACCGTCGTTTACCCCCACCACGGAGCGGCGTTGATCGAAGCAATCGAGACTCGCACCATCAAGGGTGAGCAAAAAGAGTATCTGGTCCTGAAGGTCGCCCAAGGCGATCTCACTGTTCGGGTTCCCGCGGAGAACGCCGAATACGTCGGCGTGCGTGACGTCGTGGGTCAGGAGGGTCTCGATCGGGTCTTCCAGGTGCTTCGTGCGCCGCATACGGAGGAGCCGACCAACTGGTCCCGCCGCTACAAGGCCAACCTCGAGAAGCTCGCCTCCGGCGATGTGAACAAGGTGGCCGAGGTCGTCCGCGATCTGTGGCGCCGGGAGCAGGACCGCGGGCTGTCCGCGGGTGAGAAGCGCATGCTCGCCAAGGCTCGGCAGATTCTTGTCGGTGAACTCGCGCTGGCCGAAGGAACCGATGACGGCAAGGCCGAGACCCTGCTCGATGAGGTCCTCGCAGCGGCTTCCTGACCGTGAACAAACCTGACAACGGTGTCCGTCCCACCGACGGGCCCGTCGTTGCTCTGGTGCCTGCCGCCGGCCGTGGCGTGCGTCTGGGTGAATCGACACCCAAGGCGTTCGTCCCGGTCGGCGGCACACCTATGGTCCGGCTCGCCGTCGAAGGCTTGATCGCCTCCGGCGCGGTCGACCGGATCATCGTGATGGTTCCCACCGAACTCGTCGACAGCGCCGTTGCCCTGCTGCCGCCCACGGGTTCGGTTCAGGTGGTCGTCGGCGGCGCCGAACGCATCGACTCGGTGCGGGCGGGTATCGCCGCGGCGCCCGACGCCGCCTACTTCCTGGTCCATGACGCCGCCCGAGCGCTCACGCCACCCGAGCTCATCGCCCGGGTGACGGCGGAACTGCGCGCGGGCCGTCCCGCCGTGGTTCCCGGACTTCCGGTGACCGACACCATCAAGTCCGTCGACGCGGCGGGCGCGGTGACCGGCACTCCCGAGCGCGCCGGGTTGCGCGCCATCCAGACGCCGCAGGGTTTCGCGGCCGACCTGTTGCGCTCCGCCTACGCCACCGAGGGCATCCAGGCGACCGACGACGCGGGGCTGGTCGAGCGGCTCGGCGTCGGCGTGCACACCATTCCCGGCGATCCGCTGGCGTTCAAGATCACCACTCCGCTCGACCTCCGGCTCGCCGACGCGGTACTGGACGGCGCTGGCATCGGACGGGCGGTGGCGCCGTGACCATGCGCGTCGGTATCGGCAGCGACGTCCATCCGATCGAAGCGGGCAGGCCGTGCTGGATGGCCGGTCTGCTGTTCGACGGCGACGACGGCTGCGCGGGTCACTCCGACGGCGACGTCGCCGCGCACGCGCTGTGCGACGCGCTGCTGTCCGCGGCCGGCCTCGGCGATGTCGGCGCGGTCTTCGGCACCGGACGCCCGGAATGGGCGGGTGTCTCCGGTGCGGCCATGCTGAAGGAAGTGCGCAGGCTGCTGGACGAAGCGGGCTTCGAAGTGGTCAACGCCGCGGTGCAGGTGATCGGCAATCGCCCGAAGATCGGGCCGCGGCGCGCCGAGGCGCAGCAGGTGCTCGGCGAGTTGCTCGACGCCCCCGTGTCGGTGTCCGGCACCACCACCGACGGACTCGGCCTGACCGGTCGCGGCGAGGGTGTCGCCGCCGTGGCGACGGCCCTGCTGCAAGCTTGTCGTTGATCCTGCTCCGGCGGACCCGAGCCGGTCCGTGAACGACCTTATACACCAGCTAGGATCGACTGCCGTGACCCTGCGCCTCTTTGACACCGACACGCGGACCA
The DNA here is from genome assembly GCF_040642815.1 of Nocardia sp. NPDC047648. Taxonomy (NCBI): domain Bacteria; kingdom Bacillati; phylum Actinomycetota; class Actinomycetes; order Mycobacteriales; family Nocardiaceae; genus Nocardia; species Nocardia sp. NPDC047648. Next base: position 3,175 of record NZ_JBEYSX010000007.1, read on the forward strand.
TGCGCGATTTCGCGCCCCTGGTCCCCGGCCGTGCTTCGGTGTACCTCTGTGGCGCCACCGTGCAAGGTGAGCCGCACATCGGCCATGTGCGCAGCGGAGTCGCGTTCGACGTACTGCGGCGCTGGTTGCTGGCGCACGACTTCGACGTCTGGCTCATCCGCAATGTCACCGATATCGAGGACAAGATCCTGACCAAGGCCGCCGAAGCGGGCAGGCCGTGGTGGGAGTGGGCCGCCACGCACGAGCGTGCTTTCGATCGCGCCTACGAACGGCTCGGTGTGCTGCCGCCGTCCGCGGAGCCCCGCGCCACCGGCCATATCACGCAGATGGTCGACATGATGCAGCGTTTGATCGACCGCGGTCACGCCTACGCCTCGGCGGGCAACGTCTACTTCGACGTGGTCAGCTATCCGGACTACGGCAAGTTGTCCGGCCACAAGCTCGACGACGTGCACCAGGGTGAGAGCGCGGGCGAGGGCAAACGCGACCCGCGCGACTTCACCCTGTGGAAGGCGGCCAAGCCGGGCGAGCCGACCTGGCCGTCGCCGTGGGGGCCCGGCCGCCCCGGTTGGCACCTGGAGTGCTCGGCGATGGCCGAGTTCTACCTCGGCCCGGAATTCGACATCCATTGCGGCGGTATGGATCTGGTGTTCCCGCACCACGAGAACGAGATCGCCCAGTCGAAGGCGGCCGGTGACGGCTTCGCCAGGTACTGGCTGCACAACGGCTGGGTGACCATGGGCGGGGAGAAGATGTCCAAGTCGCTGGGCAACGTGCTGTCCGTGCCGAACGTCCTCAAACAGGTGCGGGCCGTCGAACTGCGGTTCTACCTGGGCAGCGCGCACTACCGCTCGATGCTGGAGTACTCGGAGAAGGCGCTGCACGACGCGGCGCAGTCCTATCAGCGCATCGAGGCCTTCGTGACCCGGGTGGTGGACCGGGCCGGTGAGATTCCGGTCGGCAAGTGGACCGACGCGTTCGCCGCCGCCCTCGACGACGATCTCGCGGTGCCGAAGGCGCTGGCGGAGATCCACCGGGCGGTGCACGAGGGCAACAAGGCGCTCGAGGTCGGCGCGATCGACTCCGCGCGCGACCTGGCGAGCCAGGTGCGTGCGATGCTCGGCGTGCTCGGCGTCGATCCGCTCGATCCGCACTGGTATGCCCCGAGCGATTCCTCCGCCGCGCTCGGCGCTCTCGACGTGCTGGTGCGTGCCGAACTCGACCGCCGCCAAGAGGCGCGGGCCACGAAGGACTGGGCGACCGCCGACGGCGTGCGCGACCGTCTGCAGGCCGCGGGCATCGAGGTCACCGACACCGCCGATGGTCCCGAATGGGCGCTCGGCGAACCGCAATCCGGAAAGGCCGAGTAATGGCAGGCAATTCGCAGCGTCGGGGTGCGGTTCGCAAGAGCGGCAGCAAGAAGGGCGCCGTCGTCGGCTCGGGCGGCAAGCGCAGGCGCGGGCTCGAGGGTCGTGGCGCGACCCCGCCCGCCGAGATGCGGACCAAGCATCCCGCCGCCAAGCGCGCGGCCGCGAAAGCCAAAGCAGCGCAGGGGCGTTCGTCCTCGTCGGGCCGGCCCGCCGGGCGCAAGAGCGACGACGGCCCGGAATTGGTGCTCGGGCGCAATCCGGTGGTCGAGTGCCTGCGTGCGGGGGTGCCCGCGACGGCGCTGTACGTCGCGGTCGGTACCGAGAACGACGACCGGTTGACCGAGAGTGTGCGGATGGCCGCCGACACGGGCATCTCCATCCTCGAGGTACCGCGCACCGACCTGGATCGGTTGAGCGCCAATGGATTGCACCAGGGTGTCGCCCTCCAGGTGCCGCCGTACCGCTACGCCCATCCCGACGACCTGCTCGACCGGGCACGCGGCGCCGCCGAGCCCGCGCTGCTGGTCGCGCTGGACAACATCTCCGATCCGCGCAATCTTGGCGCGGTCATCCGTTCCGTGGCGGCCTTCGGTGGCCACGGCGTGCTGATCCCGCAGCGGCGCAGCGCGAGCGTCACCGCGGTGGCCTGGCGTACCAGCGCGGGCGCCGCCGCTCGGCTCCCGGTCGCGCGCGCGACGAATCTCACCCGCACGCTGAAGGATTGGGCGTCGCAGGGTGTTCAGATCGTCGGCTTGGATGCCGGGGGCGACACCACGCTCGACGACTTCGACGGCGGTGAGCCGACCGTGATCGTGGTCGGCTCGGAGGGCAAGGGCCTGTCCCGCCTGGTCCGGGAATCCTGTGACGCGATCTTGTCGATCCCGATGGCCGGCCCGGTGGAATCGCTGAACGCGTCGGTCGCCGCCGGCGTGGTGCTCTCCGAAGTCGCCCGGCAGCGCCGCGCCTGATCATTTGCGCCGGTCGCTCGATCACTCGGGTGTCCGCGTGCCGAGGCTGTGCCGTATTCGACGGATAACTTGCCGTCGATACCCAGCCTGCCTTCCGAGGTCACGATCTCGTGGGAAAGACAAAGCGCGCCAACTGGTCTCGCAAGGGCAAGGCCAACTCCCAGGGTGCGCCCCGGCGTGCGCGTCACCGAACGCAAGAGGCGCCCCGCAAATCTCGTCAGCCCCGACGCGTACGGCTTAAGAACACGGAGAGGCGGCACGGCACAGTAGAATTCGGCTGGTGGTGATACCCAATCAGCCCATCGGTCAGCCGGTCGAGCATCCGAACGCGACGGCGGTGTTGTTTCTCGGCGCGGCGAGCGTCCTCTGCTGCGGGGTGCTGGGGCCGGTGGCGTGGGCGCTGGGGAGGCGCGCGCTCGACCAGATCGAGGAATCCGGTGGCGCGTACGGTGGCCGCACCCAGGTGCTGGTCGGCTATGTCCTCGGCGTCGTCGGCACCGTCTTCATGATCATCTTCGCGGTGCTGTTCCTGTTCATCCTGCTCGGCGGTAACGCTTGAGCGGTGCCGCCGGACGGAGCCTGTCCACCTCGCCGGGTATGGGTTGGTACGCAGGCCGGCGGAGCGTCTGAAGCGCTGTCCTCGGCGGACCTAATCCAAACTGGGGCGTTCGCGCCCCGCGGCGTCCCACGCGGGCCATTCCGTGCTGACGCTGCCCGACCAGCTGGGCTGCCTGCGGTCGCGGAACGCGGCCATGGCCTCGCCGCCGTCGATGCTCTTGGTCGCGTGCTGGTTGAGGTCGGTTTCCAGTTGACCGACCACGGCCGGGCTCATCCCGAGCCCTTCCCAGAGCAGCCGCTTGGACAGGGCCACCGGTAGCGGCGCCGAGCCGTTCGCGATGTCGTGCGCGACGGCCAGCGCGGTGGGTAGCACCTCACCCGCGGGCAGTGAGCTGTTGGCCAGACCCATCGCCTTCGCCTCGTCACCGTCGAACGTGCGCCCGGTCAGCATGATGTCGGCGGCGTTGGCCATGCCGACCAGCCTGGGTAGGGTCCAGTGCGCGTAGCCGTCGGCCAAGACGCCGCGGCGCACCTGGTTCAGCCCGTACACCGCGTCGCGCGCCATGTACCGCAGATCGCATTGCAGGGCCAAGGCGAGGCCGATGCCGACCGCGTGACCGTTCACGGCCGCGATCACCGGTTTGCGCACTCGCCACGGCGGCGGATCGATGGTGGCGCTGACTTCGCCCACCCGGTTGGATAGGTCCGCGCCCGCGCAGAACGCGGGCGGGGTGCCGGTGACGATCACGGCACGGATGGCGTCTTCCGAATCGCAGCGCCGCAACGCGGCGCCCAATTCGGCGGCCATCGTGGGGGTGAAGGCATTCTGCTGGGCGGGCCGGTTGAGCGTGAGCACGGCGACGCCCTGAGAGACGTCGACGTGCAGTTCCGAACTCATGCCACAGGATGTTAGCCGACGGACGCGGAGCTGACCCGGGGCCGAAAGTCCTCGGCTATCCGCGCAGCACCTTGCGCCCGATGGCGTACTTGTGCACCTCGGTCGGGCCGTCGTAGAGCCGGAAGGCACGCATGTCCCGGAAGATCATCTCGACCACGGTCTCGTCGCTGATGCCGATGCCGCCGAGCACCTGCACGCACCGGTCGGCGACCTTGAACAGTTCCTCGGACACGAACGACTTCGCGATCGAACTCTCGTGCCGCGCCTTCTCGCCGTTGTCCATCAGCCAGCACGCGTGCCAGATGGTCAGCCTGCACTGGTGCAGCGCGATCTCGTTGTCGGCCAGCATGAACGACACGCCCTCGTGTTCGCCGATCGGCTTGCCGAACGCGGTGCGGGTGCGCGCGTGCTCGACCGCGATGCTCTGGGCGCGTTCGGCGGCGCCGAGCCACCGCATGCAATGGGTCAGCCGGGCCGGGGCGAGCCGGAGCTGGGCGTAGCGCAGCGCCTGGCCCGCCTCGCCGAGCAACGCCTCCCTGGGCAGGACCAGGTTGTCGAAGCGGACCACACCGTGCCCGGCGACGTAATTGCGGTCCATCGTGTTCATCGTGCGTTCGATGACGATGCCGGGCTCGTCGCCGTCGGCCAGGAACAGGGTGGGGCCTTCGGGCAGGTGCGGGTTCGAGGCGAGCCGCGCCATGATGATCCAGGTCTTCGCGCCGTTCGCCCCGGTGATCAGCCACTTGCGGCCGTTGACGGTGAAGTTCTCGCCGTCGAAGGTCGCCGCGGTGGACAGCTGGGCCGGGTCGGAGCCCGCCCCGTCGGGCTCGGTCATGGCGAAGACCGAACGCTGGTGGCCCGCGACCACCGGGGCCAGGAAACGCTGGACCTGGTCGGGGTCGGCCACCTTGGACAGCAGGAACATGTTGCCCTCGTCGGGCGCCGCGCAGTTCATCGCCACCGGGCCGAGCGTGGACCAGCCCGCCGCCTCGTAGATCACCGCCTGCTCGATGTGGGTCAGGCCGCGCCCGCCGAGCGACTCGGGCGCCTGCACGGTGAGCAACTTCTCGGCACGGGCGAGTTCGACGAGTTCCTGCCGCAGCTCATCGGTCGGGCCGTGCGCGGTCAGGCGCGGGTCCCGCTCGTACGGGACGATCTTGTCGATGACGAATCGGCGTACTCGGTTGCGTTCGGCGGCGAGGTCGGCGGGAATCGCGAAGTCGATCATCGTTGGTCACCATTCGTTCGGGGTCGCGGCGCCTCGAGCATACGAAAGCGCCCCGGGAGGACTGAAGGCGGCCGCCATCAAGTTCGCGGCCGCTCAGCGGGCGCGGGCGAGTCTGCGGTTGCGGGCGCCGAGCAGGCGGCAGGCGAGGTAGATCAGAAACGAGATGGTGGTGACGAAGGTCGAGACGGGCACGCCGGGCGCGAGCGACAGCAGGATGCCGCCCACGGCGGCGATCTCCGCGAACAGCACGGCGAGCACCGTCGCCCGGATCGGGTCCGCGGTGAGCTGCGCGGCCGCGGCGGCCGGCGTGATCAGCAGGGCGAGGACCAGCAGCGCACCGACGATCTGCACGCCGAACGCCGCCGTGATGCCGAGCAGCACGGCGAACACGATGGACAGCGCCCGCACCGGAACTCCGCGCGCCACCGCCACCTCCGGATCGGAACTGGCGAACAGCAGCGGCCGGTAGACGAACGCGAGCACCGCGATCACCCCGGCGGTGCAGACGGCGAGCAGGCCGAGGCCGTTGTTGCCGACGCTGACCACCTGACCGGTCAGCAGCGAGAACTTCGATCCCGCGCGGTCGGGGCCCAGCCACAGGAAAAGCACCGAGAGACCCAGGCCGAACGAAAGCACCACCGCGATCACCGAATCGCGCTCGCGCGCCCGGGTGCCGAGCAGGCCGAACAACACCGCCGCGACCACCGACCCCGCGATGGCTCCCAGGCCGACCCCCACACCGGCCAGCAGCGCGGCGGCGGCCCCGGTCAGGGACAGCTCACTGGTGCCGTGCACGGCGAACGACATCTGCCTGCTGATGATCAGCGGGCCGATCACACCCGACAGCAGGCCGAGCAGGGCCGCGGCGAGCAGCGCCTGCTGGACGAACCCGTAGGACAGCAGGTTCGCCGTGGTGCCGAAGTCCAGCATCTTGCCGAGGACGCTGGACAGCTTGTCGGTCACGAGCGCACTCCACTCTCGTCGGGATCGGCGGCCGACCGATCGCCGTTGCCGTTCACGAGGTCCGTCGGCACGGAGGGCGCCGAGGACGTAGCGACCGAACCCTTGCCGTTGCCGGAAATAGTGCGGTTGGACGCCGAGTCGGCCGAGTCCGCGTGCCCCCTCTGCGCCGAGTCGTTCGCGTCGCTCGGCGCCGTTGACCCATCGTGCGCGGCGCCACCGGGTGCGAACTCGTCGCCCGCGGGTCCGTGACAGTGACCGCCCGCGGTGCCCAGCGCGTCCATGGTGTCGCCGGTGCCGACGACCACCAGGCGACCGCGGACCCGCAGCACGTCCACCTGGGTGCGGTAGAGCTCCGACAGCACCGGCGAGGTCATCACTTCCTCCGGCGTCCCGATCCGGAACCGTCCGTCGACCAGGTACAGCACCCGGTCCACCAAGGGCAGGATCGGATTGATCTCGTGCGTCACGAAGAGCACCGCGGTGTCGTGGGTGCGCCGACGGCGATCGATCAGCTCGGCGACCAGTCGCTGATTCGCCAGGTCGAGGCTGAGCAACGGCTCGTCGCACAGCAGCACCTTCGGATCACCGACCAGCGCCTGCGCCACCCGCAAGCGCTGCTGCTCACCGCCGGACATGGATTCCAGCGGCGCGTGGGCGAAGTGCTCCGCTCCGACGTCGGCGACGGCAGCGGCCACCTTGCGTCTGCGTTCGGCGCGGGAGCGCAGACCGAGGCCCCAGCGATGCCCGTCGACGCCGAGTCCGACGAGGTCGACGCCGCGCAACTGCACCCCGGCATCGATCGTCTTCTGTTGCGGTACATAGCCGATGTCTGGGTTGCCGGTACGCGCGGGAGAGCCCGCGATCCGGGCTGTGCCGGAACTCAGGCCGACCTGGCCCAGCAATACTTTCAGCAGTGAAGTCTTGCCGGAGCCGTTCGGTCCGAGCACCGCGACGAATTCACCCCGTGCGACGGTGAGATCCAGCCCCTCCCAGAGGGTTCGGTCCCCGAACGACAAGCGGGCGGCCGCCAGCCGCACCGCGGCCGAGTCCGCACCGATGTTCGATCGCCGCCGTTCCACCGCGGCGGTGTGCTCGGTCAGCGCGGCTCCCTCGTTCATCTGCTCAGCCCAGCGCGGCGGCCAGCGCCTGCGCGTTCTTCGTCTGCCACTGAAGATAATCCACGCCCTCGGGCAGGGTCTCGGTCACCTCGACGACGGCGACGCCCGCGTTCCGCGCGGTGCCGCGCAGATCCTTGGTGATCTTGTCCTCGGTCTGCACGTTGTAGATCAGCGCGCGGACCCGCTTACCGGTGAGCAGGTCCTGGGTCGCCGCGACGGCCGCGGGCGCCGGGTCGGTCTCCTGCTCGATGGCTTCCTGGAACTCGTGCGGAGTCAGGTCATCCGCCCCGGCGGCGGCCACGAGGTAGTGCGCGAGGGGCTCGGTCTGCAACACCGGAGTTCTCGGGTGTTCGGCGGCGATTTTGCCGGTGATGGCGGTGACCGCCGCGAGCCCGTTCTCGAACGTCCTCGCGCGCTCGGCGTAGGCCGCGGCCTTGTCCGGATCCAGTTCGCCGAGCTGGGCGGCGATCCGGTGGGCGACCACGCCGACGGTGCGCACGTCGTACCAGACGTGCTCGTTCTGGTCGCTCTGGTCCACCCGCGAGGCGAACGCGTCCACCGTGCGCTTGTTCGTGCCCGCCACCGCCTTCTCGGCGAACTCGTCGTAGCCGCCGCCGTTGTAGACCACGAGGTCGGCATCGCTGAGTTCGGCCGACTCGACGGCGGAGGTCTCGTGCGAGTGCGGGTCGGCGGACGGATCGGTGATCAGCGACCGGACGGCGGCGTCGGGGCCCGCGATGGCGGCGGCGATATCGCCCCACACGTCGGTGGAGGCTACGACGGACGGCCTGCCGTCGTCGGTCGAGCTGCCGCAGGCGGTCAGCGTCAGGGCGGAGGCGACCCCCACGGCGATGCCTGCGCAGGTGATGGCAAATCCGGTTCTCACGTGGGGGTACTCCTGGCAGTGCTCTAGATCATAATGGAAATCGTTCCCGTTTAACTCTAGCAGGGATCGTCGCAGGCTAGGATGCGAAGCCCTCGAAAAGGCGAAATACGAAGGGCCCGTGAACGATTCCTCGTTCGCGGGCCCTCGTCGCGATGCGCGGGTCAGACCAGCGCGGCCTCCACCGGCTGGCCGAGCAGCTGCGCACAGCGCAACAGGCCGAGGTGGCTGTAGGCCTGCGGGTGGTTACCCAGCGAGCGTTCGGCCACCGGGTCGTACTCCTCGCTGAGCAACCCCGTCGGGCCCGCGACGTCGACCAGCTGGGCGAACAGCGCCTCGGCGTCGGAGCGCTTCCCGATCAGCAGGTACGCCTCGACCAGCCAGGCCGCGCACAGGTGGAAGCCACCCTCGCCGCCGGGCAGGCCGTCGTCGTGGTGGTACCGGTACACGGTCGACCCGCTGCGCAGCTCGGCCTCGGTCGCCACGACGGTCGCCGCGAAGCGCGGGTCGGAGGGGTCGATCAGGCCGCTCAACCCGATGTGCAGGGTCGCCGCGTCCAGGTCGGTGCCGTCGTAGGCCGCGGTGTAGGACTGCACCTCGTCGTTCCAGCCCTTCGCCTTCACCTCGTCGGCGATGGTGTCGCGCAGCACCGGCCAGGCCGGGTCGATCTCGCGGTCGAATTTCTGCGCCAGGGTCAGCGCCCGATCGACGGTCAGCCAGCCCATCACCTTCGAGTACACGTGGTGGCGGGGGTTGCCGCGGATCTCCCAGATGCCGTGGTCGGGCTCCTGCCAGCGCCTTTGCACCGCCGCGACCATGGCGCACACCAGGTCCCAGTCGGCGTCGGGCAGCACGTCCGCCGCGGCGGTGACGCCCCGCAGCTCCCTGGCGTGCGCCAGGGTGGCGATGAGGTCGACGATCGGGCCGAAGACGTCCAGCTGCACCTGCATGTTGGCCGCGTTGCCGACGCGCACCGGGCGCGAGCCCGCGTAGCCGGGCAGCTGGTCGATCGAGGCCTCCGGCGGCAGCGTCTCGCCGTAGAGCGTGTACAGCGGGTGCAGGCGCTCGGGGCCGGGCAACGTCTCCAGCACCCCGTGCACCCAGCCGAGGTAGGCCTCGGCCTCGGTGAGCGAGCCGAGCGAGACCAGCGCCTGCGCGGTGAGCGCCGCGTCACGCAGCCAGCAGTAGCGGTAGTCCCAGTTGCGCACGCCGCCGATGTCCTCCGGCAGCGAGGTGGTCGCGGCCGCGAGGATCGAACCGGACGGGGCGTGCACCAGGCCGCGCAGGGTCAGCGCGGAACGCTTCATCAGGTCGGGCTTCAGCGGCGGCAGCGTGAGTTTCGAGGCCCACTCCGACCAGTACCGCTCGGCTTCCCGTCGCCGCTCCGTCTCACCCGCGGCGGCGGGGTCGAGATCGCTGGTGCCGCAACGTAGTTCGAGCACGATGGGACCCTTGGACGGATCGACCACGGCCCGTGCCGATTCGTGGGTGCCGTCCGAGACGATCTCCCACCGCACGCCCGGGGAGCGCAGCACGATCGGATCGTTCGTGCCGTGCACGCGCAGCCCGCCCTCCTGCGCTTCGAGGTTCACCGGCACCTGGCCGAACTCGGGCCGGGGGGCGAAGGTGACCACGGCTTTCGCGTCGCCGGTGATCACCCGGGTGAGGTCGGTGCGGTTGGACGCCACATCGTGCGGCAGGTAGTCGGTGACCTGCAGCTTCGCCCAGCGGGTTTCGACGGTCATCGTGCCGTCGACGTAGCGCTGCGAGAGCGGCAGTCCGGGGCGCTCGGGCTCGATGGTGAAGTGACCGCCCTGCGGGCCGCCGAGCAGGTGGGCGAACACCGCGGCGGAATCCGGCTCCGGGTGGCAGAACCAGGTGACCGTGGCGTCCGGGGTGAGCAGCGCGACCGAACGCGGGCTGGCCAGCATGGTCAGCCGTTCGATGCGCGGCGCGCTCGCGCCCGCCAGCCAGGTCCGGCGCTCCTCCAGCAGGTAGGCAAGCGCCCAGGCGACGGCCTCGGTGCTGTCCACGCGGAACTTGGCCAGGCTCTCGCCCTCGCCGACCTTGATGCCGACGTCGGGACCCGACAGCACCCGGAACGCCTTCTCGTCGGTGACGTCGTCACCGAAGAACACCGCGGCCGAGGCCCCCGCCTGATGCCGCACCGTGTCCAGCGCCGTGCCCTTGTCGGTCTGCACCACGGCCAGCTCGATGACCGACTTGCCCTCGGTGACCTGCACGCCGAACCAGCACGCCGGACCGAGCCGGACCTGCGACAGCGCGCGATGACCGATCTCCGGGCTGGCGTTGCGCACGTGCAACGCGACGCTGGCCGGCTTGATCTCGACGGTGACCCCCGGATTGTCCGAGGCGACCTGGTTCAGCGCCGTCTGCACCTCTTGGAGCAGATGCTTGGCGTCGTTGTCGATCGCGTGCACGAAGCCCACGTCGAATTCCGAGCCGTGGCTGCCGATCAGTTGCACCTCGACGGGCAGTCTGGACAGCGCCGCGAGATCTCGCAGCGCGCGACCGGAGATCACGGCGGCCGTAGTCCCGGTCAGGCCGGCGAGGGCTCGTAACGCGCTCACCGATTCCCGATGGGGAAAGGCTTTGGCCGGGTCGGACACGATGGGCGCGAGTGTCCCGTCGTAGTCCGATGCGACCAGCAGCCGTGGCACGCGCGCGACCGTCGACAGTGCACGGCGAAGTTCCAGTGGCAGATCCTGTGCGCTCACGCATCCAACCTAGTGATCGGAGGATTTTTTCAGGGGGCGGGCAAAACAATACTGTGTTGAATTTGCCGCACAGAAGCGCGCCGGTCCGCGTGCGCACGATAACGCAGGTGCTGAACCGGTGTCCGGTGGATCTGCCCAGCTAACGGCGACGGGATCGGAGCGGGTGAGCTTCGTCCCAGCACAGGGGAGATCTTCGGGCCCGGCGGGTGGCCGGGGCCGAATTCGCTCGATGTGCGCTGAGAGATCCCGACAGAGCTTACTGGTTGCGTTCGCCGAGCAGGAGGTCGACGGTCAGTTCGAGTCGTTCGGTGACGTCGGTGGCCGAGGCGCGCCGAGTCAGCCAAGCGACCAGATTCGACAACCACACATCGCTGATCACCCGCGCGATGGCCAGCTGCCGTTCGGTGGGCTCGCCGTCGTTCATGGCCCGCGCGAAGACGCGGTCCATCACCTTGCCCACGCGGTCCACCTCGGCAGCGGCGGAGGCGTCGGCGAACATGAACGCCCGGGTCATGGCCTCGGTGAGCAGTGGGTCGCGCTGCATCATCCGGGTGATCTGGGTGAGCAGCAGGTGCATGCGCTCCTGCGGGGACTGCCCGGCAAGCGGCTTGCGTTTGCCTTCGATCTGCTCGAATTCGCGCGACAGCGCCGAGACCAGCAGGTGCACCTTGGACGGGAAGTAGCGGTACAGCGTGCCGACGGCGACGTCGGCGCGCTCGGCCACCGCGCGCATCTGGACCGCGTCGTAACCGCCTTTGGACGCGAGTGCCAAGGTCGCGTCCAGGATCCGCTTGCGTCGTTCACGCTGCGCCGCCGAACTCAGCTCGTCCTCGCTGAGCGTGGTGACCGTGGCCGCGGGCCGGGCCGCGCTCGAGTCGGCTGGCTGCGATCGGGACGGACTGGCCATTGATGAAAGTCCTTTCCGGAAACGTCGTTTCGTCGGCTGCGTGCGCGGTGTCGCCGCGGCGTGATGGTCTCTTGACTTCCGCCCGGCTAGGATATTAGAACATGTTCTAGGTGTGGGAGTCACGCCGGAAAGGCGGTATGGAGTGTGACCATCGCCACCACTGACGAGCATAAAGCCGTCCAGGAGTCGATGCGCGGATGGGCGGCGTCGGTCCGTCCAATTGCAACAATGCGGACCGGCGCGGCCGACTTCTGGCGGGCCTACTGGCCCGCCCTGGCCGAGATCGGGATCTTCCGGGTCGCGGTGGCCGAGGACGCGGGCGGTGCGGGCGGGTCGGTCTCCGATCTGGCCGTGCTGGTGGAGCAGGCGGCCCACGACCTGGTCGGCGGCCCCGTGCTCGCAACGGCTCTGGCCAATCTGATCACCGCGGGCAGGCTCGACGAGGACCTGCCCTGCGGGGTCGCGCTCGACTTCGTCGTCGGTTCGACGGTGAGCGTACCCGCCGCAAGCGACGGTGTGTTGCTCACGGGTGCCTGGGATTCCGTGCTCGGCGCCGCCCCCGGCACCGCCGTACTGCTGCCGATCGACCAGCCGCAGGGGCAACGGTGGTGCCTGGTCCGGCCCGATGCCGTCGGCCTGCGCGTGGAGGCGCTCGCGCCGCTGGATCCGAGCACGCCGCTGGCCCGGGTGCACTGCGCCGATCTGCGCGTGCCCGCCGAAGACGTGTTCGTCGCGCCGCACGCCGCCGGGGATCTGCTGGTCGCGCTGGTCGCCGCCGAACTGTCCGGCCTGGCGGGCTGGTGCCTGGAGACCGCGGTCGAGTACGCCAAGGTGCGCGAGCAGTTCGGACGCAAGATCGGTTCGTTCCAGGCGGTCAAGCACATCTGCGCCTGGATGCTGTGCCGCACCGAGCTCATCCGCGCCGTAGCGGCCGACGCCGCGGCCGCCGTGGACGACGGCGGCGCCGAACTGCCGATCGCCGCCGCCATCGCGGCCGCGATCGCCCTGGACGCCGCGGTCGAGACCGCCAAGGACTGCATCCAGGTGCTCGGCGGTATCGGCTTCACCTGGGAGCACGACGCGCACCTGTACCTGCGCCGGGCGACGGCACTGCGGCAACTGCTCGGCGGCTCGGCGCGCTGGCGGGCGCGGGTCACCGAGTTGACCCGTCAGGGCCTGCGGCGCACCACGGGGGCGGACCGGGTCTTCGCCGAGGAGGGCGTGGCCGTCGACGGCGACAGCGCGCAGGAGCTGGCCGCCGAAGTCGCGCGGATCGCCGCCCTGCCCGCCGATCGGCAGCGCGACGCGTTGGTCGAGGCGGGTCTGGTCATGCCGCATTGGCCGCGGCCGTATGGACGCGCCGCGGACCCGATGACCGGTCTGGTGATCTCCGAGGAGCTGCGCCGCGCCGGGCTCACCGCGCCGGATCTGACCATCGGCGGCTGGGCGATTCCGACGCTGTTGCAACACGGGACCCCGGAGCAGATCGAGCGCTTCGCCTGGGCGACCTTGCGCGGCGAGGTGGTCTGGTGCCAGCTGTTCAGCGAACCCGAAGCGGGCTCCGATCTGGCGGCGTTGCGCACCACCGCGAAGAAGGCGGACGGCGGCTGGGTGCTGCGCGGCCAAAAGGTGTGGACTTCGCTGGGGGATAAGGCGAATTGGGCCATCTGCCTGGCGCGCACCGATCCGGATGCGCCCAAACACCGTGGCATCACGTATTTCTTGGTCGACATGCACAGCGCCGGACTCGAAGTGCGGCCGCTCGTGCAGATCACCGGGGAGGCGCGTTTCAGTGAGGTGTTCCTCGACGACGTGTTCGTGCCCGATGATTGCGTGGTCGGCGCGTTGAACAATGGATGGAAGATCGCCCGCTCGACCTTGGCGACCGAGCGGGTCGCCATGGGTGGAAATGGGATCGGTCCGGTGCTCGAAGAGCTGATCGCGAAATCGCCCGCCACCGGCCCCGGCGCCGAAATGGTGAACGACCGGCTCGGCGGATTCGTCGCCGAGGCCGTCGCCGGGCTTCTGCTCGAGCAACGCGCGGCAGTGAAGTTGCTGGTGGGGGGTGATCCCGGCGCGCAGAGTAGTGTTCGCAAATTGGTCGGGGTGCGCCACCGTCAAGCGGTCGCGGAATTCGCTGTCGAGACGACAGGGCCTTCCGGCGCTCAGGATTCCGAAGCAGCGAAGGAATTCCTGCTGACGCGCTGTCTATCGATCGCTGGTGGAACTGAGCAGATCTTGCTCACCGTTGCTGGTGAGCGGATTCTCGGGCTGCCTCGCGACGTGAACAGCTAGTCGCCGACAACCGGGAGAAAACATGGATTTCACCAGGGACGAGGGCCAGGACGCGGTGGCCGAAGTCGTCGTGAGTTTGCTGGAGCGGGAACCCGCTCGCGATATGGAACTGTGGCCGAAATTGGTCGACTCCGGATTGCTTGTCGTCGCGGTACCGGAGCGGCACGGCGGTGACGGCATGGGGCTGCTCGAGGTGGCGGCTCTCCTGACCGAGCTGGCGACGGACGCGGTCGCGGTACCCGCCCTTCCGACGCTGGGCTTCGGCGTGCTGCCGCTGGTGGCGAGCGCGCCGGAGAGCGTCGGGGCGCGGGTGCTGCCCGACATCGCCAAGGGAACGGTGGTCACGGCGGCGCTGAGCGAAGCCGCGGCGCCGTTCACCGTCGAACCGAAGACCAGCGCGGTCACCAGCGGCGGGAACACCGTGCGCATCAGCGGGCGCAAGGTCGCCGTGCCCTACGCCGAGCAGGCGAGCTGGCTGCTCGTGCCGACCGATTCCGGGATCGCCCTCGTCGACGCGCAGGCCGAAGGCCTCACGCTGACGCCGACTCCCGCCTCCGGCGGCATCCCCGAATACACCGTTCAGCTGGACGGAGTGGAGATACCCGCCGAACAGTTGTGGCCGAACGGCCTGGCCGAACTGCACCGGTTGGCGCTCGCTTCCATCGGCTCGGTGGCCGATGGTCTGCTCAGGGGGGCGATCACGCTCACCGCGGAACATCTGCGCACCCGTCACCAGTTCGGCAGGCCGCTGGCCGAGTTCCAAGCGGTGGCCCAGCAGATCGCGGACCTGTACGTCGTCTCGCGGACCCTGCACGTCGCCGCGGTCTCGGCGAACTGGTCGCTCGCACAGGACGACACGAGCCAGGAGCACCGCGAGCGCACCGACGACGACCTGGCGGTCTTGGCCTACACCGTCGCCGAACAACTGCCCGCGGCCATGCAGAAGTGCCATCACCTGCACGGCGGTCTCGGCGTGGACGTGACCCACCCGATGCACCGCTACTACTCACAAGCCAAGGACATCGCCCGCTGGCTGGGCGGCGCGTCGTTCCGGCTCGATCGATTGGGGGCCGGATGTTCATCGACCTGACCAGTGAGCAACGCCGGCTGCGCGACGAACTGCGCGCCTACTTCGCCGATCTCGTGACTCCCGAGGAGGAGGCCGAGATGGCGGTGAACCGGCACGGCGACGCCTACCGCGCCGTCGTGCGCCGGATGGGGCGCGACGGGTGGCTCGGCGTCGGCTGGCCCAAGGAATACGGCGGCCAGGGTTTCGGGCCGGTCGAGCAGCAGATCTTCTTCAACGAGGCGGTCCGGGCCGACGTCCCGCTGCCGCTGGTGACGCTGCTGACCGTCGGACCCACCTTGCAGCAGTTCGGCACCGACGAGCAGAAGCAGCGGTTCCTGCCCGGGATCCTGGCCGGTGACATCCATTTCGCGATCGGCTACTCCGAGCCGGAGGCGGGCACCGACCTGGCCTCGCTGCGCACCTCGGCGGTGCGCGACGAGTCCGGGGACTGGATCGTCAACGGGCAGAAGATCTTCACCACGGGCGCGCACGAGGCCGACTTCGTCTGGCTGGCCTGCCGCACCGGTTCGACCGAGTCACGCCACCGCGGCATCACGATCCTGATCGTGGACACCACCGATCCCGGCTACTCGTGGACGCCCATCATCACCTGCGACGGCGCGCACCACACCAACGCGACCTATTTCGACAATGTGCGCGTCCCGGCGAACATGCTGGTCGGCGAGGAGAACCGGGGCTGGAAGCTGATCACGACGCAGCTCAACCACGAGCGGGTGAGCCTGGGGCCGTCCGGCAAGATCGAGCAGCTCTACGACCGGGTGCGCGACTGGGCGCAACCGCGCGGCGTGCTCGCCGAACCGGACGTGCGGCGCGCGCTGGGCCGCATTCACGCCATGGTGCGGCTGAACGAACTGCTGAACTGGCAGGTGGCCGCCGCGTCCGATGGGCGGCGTTCGCAGGGCCCTGCGTGGTCACGCTCCGCTACCGCCTCCGGGCCCGGCGCGACCGCCGCCGGCGTGGATGGTGACCAGGCCCAGGTGATCGCCGACGCGTCGGCCACCAAGATCTACTCGACCGAATCGCTCCAGGAGGCGGGCAGGCTCGCCGAGGAGATCATCGGCCGCTACGGCGACCCGGCCGACCCGGCCACCGGCGAACTGCTGACCTGGCTGGACCGCAGGACCAAGCAGAACCTGGTGGTCACCTTCGGCGGTGGCGTCAACGAGGTGATGCGCGAACTGGTCGCCTCGTCCGGACTGCGGTTGCCGCGAGTACCCCGATAACGAGTGAAGGAGCCGCGCGTGCCGGAAACCACTACTCCGGAAGCGATCATCGCCGCAGCCGAGGCCATTCGGGCGGCGGGTGAGTGCGCGCCCCGTTTCGGGCGTGATCCGGTGAACCAGCCGATGATCAACAACTGGGTGGAGGCGCTCGGCGACGCCAACCCGATCTATGTCGACGAGGAGGCGGCCCGTGCGGCGGGTCATCCCGGCGTCGTCGCGCCGCCCGCCATGGCCCAGGTGTGGACGATGTTCGGGCTCAACGGCTCCCGCCCCGCCGACGACCCGATGGGCGCGGCCACCGAGCTGCTCGACGCGGCGGGTTACACCTCCGTGGTCGCCACGGATTGTCAGCAGACCTACCACCGCTACCTCGAAGTCGGCGAGCAGGTCTCGGTCACCAGCACGCTGTCGGATATCCGCGGCCCGAAGCGCACCGCGCTGGGCGAGGGATGGTTCGTCACCTTCCGGACCAGTTGGCGGGTGGGTGACGAGGTGGTCGCCGAGATGCTGTTCCGCCTGCTGAAATTCGCCCCCGGCACCGCGGCGCCGAAACCCGCCGCGGGTGAGCGGGTCAAGCCGCTGGTCTCCTGGGACACCGAATTCTTCTGGGAGGGAACGAAAGCGGGCGAGCTGCGCATCCAGCGGCTGCCGGACGGATCGTTGCGGCATCCGCCCATTCCGGCCATCTGGCAGGACAAGTCGAAGCCGACCGACTACGTCGTCGCCTCCGGGCGCGGCACCGTGTTCAGTTACGTCGTGCACCACGCGCCGAAGGTGCCGGGGCGGCAGCTGCCGTTCGTGGTGGCGCTGGTCGAATTGGAGGAAGGCGTGCGCATGCTCGGTGAACTGCGCGGCATCGACCCCGCCGAGGTGCGGGTCGGCCTGCCGGTCGAGGTGGGCTTCGAGAAGCTCGACGACGAGGCGAGCCTGCCGGTCTGGCAGGTGGTCTCATGACCGCCGCCGTGACACCGGACGCCGTGCGCGTCGGCACGGTGCTGCCCGAGCTGGTGATCCACGCCGACCCGACGTTCGTGATCAGCACCGCCTTGGCCACCAGGGACTTCCAGGACGTGCACCACGACCGGGACAAGGCTGTCGCTCGCGGCTCGAAGGACATCTTCGTCAACATCCTGACCGACACCGGTTTGGTGCAGCGTTTCGTCACCGACTGGGCGGGCCCGCGCGCCGTCGTCAAGTCGATCGCGCTGCGCCTGGGCGTGCCGTTGTACGCCGGTGACACGCTGACGCTCACCGGCGCGGTGACCGCGCTGGAGGGCGACGACATCCACATCGACGTGGTCGGCAAGGACAGTCTCGGCGACCACATCACGGCCACGGCCGTCATCGCATTGCGGAGGGCCGATGTCTGAGCAGAGCATTTCCGGCCGCGCCGCCATCGTCGGCATCGGGGCCACCGACTTCTCCAAGGACTCCGGCCGCAGTGAACTGCGACTGGCCGCCGAGGCGGTCACCGCCGCGCTGGCCGACGCGGGCCTGACGCCCGCCGACGTGGACGGCCTGACCACGTTCACCATGGACACCAACACCCAGGCCGCCGTCGCAAGGGCGGTCGGCATTCCGCAGCTGAAGTTCTTCAGCCACATCGGCTACGGCGGCGGCGCGGCCTGCGCCACCATCCAGCAGGCCGCCATGGCGGTGGCCACCGGAATCGCCGATGTGGTGGTGGCCTATCGCGCGTTCAACGAACGGTCGGTGTCGCGGTTCGGGCAGTTCTCCACGGCGCTGGCCACCGCGCCCACCTCGTCGGGCATCGACGCGGGGTGGTCCTACCCGCAGGGGCTCGGCACGCCGGCCGCGCAGGTCGCGATGGTCGCCCGGCGCTACATGCACGTCTACGGGGCCACCAGCGAGGACTTCGGCCGAGTGGCCGTGGCCGATCGCAAGCATGCCGCGGTGAACCCGGCCGCCTTCTTCTACGGCAAGCCGATCACGCTGGAGGAGCACCAGAATTCCCGGTGGATCGCCGAGCCGCTGCATCTGCTGGACTGCTGCCAGGAGTCCGACGGCGGCGTCGCGATCGTGGTCACCAGCGCCGAGCGGGCCCGCGATCTGCCGCAGCGTCCGGCCGTGATCGCCGCTGCCGCCCAGGGGTCTGGAGCCGACCAATACGTGATGACCAGCTACTACCGCGACGCCATGACCGGTCTTCCGGAGATGGGTCTGGTCGGTGACCAGCTGTGGGCGCAGAGCGGATTGCGCCCGCAGGACATGCAGGCCGCGATCCTCTACGACCACTTCACCCCGTTCGTCCTCATGCAGCTGGAGGAGCTCGGCTTCTGCGGCCGGGGCGAGGCGAAGGACTTCATCGCCGGCGGCACCATCGAGGCAGGCGGCCGCCTGCCGCTCAACACCCACGGTGGCCAGCTCGGCGAGGCGTACATCCACGGTATGAACGGCATCGCCGAGGCCGTGCGCCAGATTCGCGGCACCTCGGTCAACCCGGTCTCCGACCTGACCAACATCGTGGTCACCGCGGGCACCGGCGTCCCCACCTCCGGCCTGGTCCTCACCACCGGCTGATCCTCGCTTCGCGCACTCGGGTCTCGCTCCGCACCCGCTACGGCGGGTGCGAAGTGCTGACCGGGTGTCGGTCCCGCCTCGGGTGAATCGCGGCGGCGCGTAGGTTGGGGCCGGTGGTGGTCCGGCATGTAGTGGACGTGCATGTGCTGTTGCTGCGCGGCGCGGAGTTGTTGCTGAGCAGGCGGCGCAGCGCGGACGAGTTCGACGGGTTGTGGCACCTGCCCGCCGGGAAGTTGGAGGCGGGGGAGTCAGCGCTCGCCGCGGTGGTCCGCGAGGCGGGCGAGGAGGTCGGCGTGCTGATCGATCCGGCGGATCTGCGGCACGTCCATTCCGCGCACGTCGTCGATACCGGGCGAGAAGCCCGGATCGGGTTGTTCTTCGAGACTCGCCGCTGGGCGGGTGAGCCGATCAACCGCGAGCCCGACAAGTCCTACGAGCTACGGTGGTTTCCGCTCGCGCGGCTGCCGGAGAATCTCATCCCGTATCCGGCCGCCGGTATCCGCGGCTACCTCACCGGCGAGACCTACAGTCAGCGGGGCTGGCCGCGCTGACGGCGGCGGTCACGCGCTCAGGTGTGCGGCGAGGATGCGGGCGAGCTGCCGCACGCTTTCCGGTGTGTCCGGTCGCAGGGCGGTGCGGTTGCCCGCGAAGCGGTCGAAGACGGCTCCCTCGACGACGGCGACGAAGTCGTCCGCCCGGGTCTCCGGGTCGGCCGCACCTATCGCGCGGAAGAGGTCTCGGGCCCGGTCGGTGGAGAACAGACTGCGTACGAGCCGGGGATGCAGGTCCCGATCGTCCAGCAAATCGATGAGCAGAGCGTGCCGGGTGATCAGGTGCGCGCGCCGTTCGGCCAGTAGCCGGTCCAGCCAGGAGGCGATGGCCACGGCGATCGATTCCGGCGCCATGGCACCGGTCGGCGCGAGTGCGGCGGCGGCGAAATCGTCGCGGGATCGGGTGGTGATCCGGTCCACGATGGCTTCGATGAGCGCGCGTTTGCTGCGGAAGTAGTAGGAAGCCGATCCGGCGGGCAGGCCCAATTCCGCGTCCAGCGCGCGGTGCGTGAGCGCGCGCAGGCCCCTCGCCGCGATCAGTTCGATAGCCGTGTCGACAAGGAGCACGCGCCGGTCGCCTGTGGACATGATCACCCTTCCTGCCGCGAAGCGGACTCGTCCTCTACAAATGTAGAGGACGAGGAGGTGTCATGGAACCCGAGATCATCCAGTGGGATTCCGATCAGGCGCGGGCGGCGGCGCGGTTGCGCGAACTGGTGGATCGGCGCGGCCGGCCGGCCCGGCGCCGCCGCGGCGTCTATCTGCACGGCAGACCCGGTCGCGGCAAGACCATGCTGATGAATCGGTTCTTCGCCGAGGTCGCCTCGGAACGTAAGCGGCGCTACCACTTTCACCAGTTCTTCGCCGGTCTGCACGCCGCGGCGCATGCGTCCGGCTCGATCGACGCCGCGGTGGACGCGCTGCTCGGCGATGCGTTGCTGGTCTGCTTCGACGAATTCCACGTGCACGACATCGGTGACGCGATGCTGATCGCGCGACTGCTCGACGCGCTGTTCGCCCGCCGGATCGCACTGGTGGTGACCTCGAACTATCCGCCGGGCGAGCTGTTGCCGAATCCGCTGTTCCACAACCGGTTCGTGCCGACGATCGAGCGGATTCTCGCGAACATGGACGTCGTGGCCGTAGACGGCGCGACCGACTATCGCTCCTTGGGCTCCCGTTGTTCCCGTACCGGATTCGCCGCCGGTCGATATCTCGTGGATCCCGCGGCTCGCAAGACGCTGTCGACGGCGGCCACCGGTGTCTGGAAACGTGCTGCGGCACAACGCCTCGATGAATCACCGGTCGAGATTTCCATCGGCACGCGGAGATTGCGCGCCATTGCCGTAGACGGCGGCGCTCTCGTCATCGACTTCGCCGAATTGTGCGGTGTCCCAACATCCGCGGCGGATTATGTGGCGCTGGCCCAACGATTTCCGCACTGGGAAATACGAGATGTACCCCCGCTGCGCGAAGTTCCGCCCGCCTGGTCGATGCGTTTCGTGAACCTCGTCGACGTTCTCTACGACACCGATCGCGAACTCGTCGTCGTCGCGTCTTCGGTGCTCGATGAGCTGGTGCGGGACGTCCGGGAAGTGCCGGATATCTCACGTTTGGCGAGTCGGCTTTGTGAATTGTCCCAGTCCTCGACCGAAATGGCCCGGTAGTCGCCGCCGCTCCGGAGTGCCCGCCGGAGCCCCACACAGGTGCGGTTTAAGAGGAGGGACTCCGAAGTATTCCATTCCATCCCGAGCGGACCGCCCGGCATGTAACTATGTGGCTGTTTTGTGCAGTACTCAGATTTGGTGGTAGCCAGTGGCCCGGGCGCGAGCGCCGATATCGCGCGTGATCGTCCTGATCACGCTGCTGGCTTTTGCCGCCATCGCTCTGCACGGATACATCCCAGGAATTGCCGAATCCGGGCCGCGCAGGCACATACCGTCGGCGTTGTCGGTCGCGCTGATGCCGGTGCTGCTCAGCGTGTCGATCGTGATCCTGTTGGCGGGGGTGATCGCCAGTCAGCACCGGTTGCCGCTGGCCATGCCCGAGCCGGAACGGGAGGAGGAGCGCAGGCAGTGGCGTCTCGGGCGGACCGGCCTGGTGGTGCTCGGCGCGCTCGCGCTGCTCGGGGTGCTGTTCGCGGCGGCGTCGGCGATCTACTTCATCGGCGCGAGCAGGCCGAGCGAGCCCGCGCGCCCGGCGGCGCCCGCCACCACCACGGGCGCCGCCCCGGAGCCGGGGACACCGGCGCCGCCCACCGAATACGACCCGAGGTCGGCGGAGCTGACCGGGACGGCGCTGGTGCTGGCCGGAATCGCGGCGGCGGGCCTGGTGACGGTGGCGATGAGCGGTTTGGTCGTGGTCGCGGTGTCGTCGCGGCGCAAGCCCGCGCCCGCGGCCGCGCCCGCGGCTCCGGCGGCTCCCACCGTGGCGGACTCGCTGGCCCGCGCGGCCGAGATGGGCTTGGCCGCGATGAACGCCCCGGGCCAGGATCCGCGCACCGCGATCATCGCCTGCTACGTCGCGATGGAGCGCGGCTTGGCCTCCGACCGCTCCGCCGCTCCGCTCGCCTCGGACACCCCGATGGAGGTGCTGGCCCGCGCGTTCGAACGCGGCGCGCTGCACGACGCGTCCGCCCGCGAGCTGGTCGCGCTGTTCGAGGAGGCCAGGTTCAGCCCGCACGCCATGCTCGAATGGCAGCGCATGCGGGCCGAGCAGTTACTGCGCATCGTGCTCGCCGACCTGCAAGGGGAGGTGCCCGCGTGACCGGGCGGGCGAGGAAGGACATCCCGTGAACCGGATGGGGGTGGTGATCACCGGCGTGATCGTCGTCGCGGTGATCGAGCTGGTGGCCGTCGAGCGCGCCCGCGGGCTGCTGCTGATCGTCGCCGGGATCCCGGTGGCGGTGGCGCTGGGCTGGTTGGTCTGGTCGCTGTTCGAGCGTTCCGAGGCCGGGGACGACGAGGTCGAGGACATGGAGAACGGTCCGGCGGAGATGCTGCAACGCTGGCACGCCAGGGCGCAGATGCTCGCCGACCGCGCGGACGGTACCCGTGCCGATTGGGACCGGCACCTGCGTCCGCTGCTGGCCAAGGAGTTCGAGCTCTCCAGCGGCCAGCGCGTGGCGAAGAACCGCCGAGCGGTCGAGGCCGCGGGCATCCACCAGTTCGGGCCCGAATTGTGGCGCTGGGTGGATCCGGCCAATTCGGCCCTTCGTGATCAGACCAGCAGGGCACCGGGACGTGCGGCGCTGGACGAGATCCTGAGCCGCCTGCAGAGAATGTGAAATGGGTTGAGGCAAGTGCGGGTACACAAATGACCATGCCGATGGACGTGACCATCCAGCGCAGCGAGGCCGTGCTCCGGGAGCTGTCCCGGGTCGTGGTCGGCAAGCAGGACGAGTTGCAGTTGATCATGATCGCCGTGCTGTCCGGTGGGCACGTGCTGATCGAGGACTTACCCGGCCTCGGTAAGACGCTCATCGCGAGATCGTTCGCGGCCGCGCTCGGGCTGCAGTTCAACCGCGTGCAGTTCACCCCCGACCTGCTGCCCGCCGACCTGCTGGGGTCGACGATCTACGACATGTCCACCGGCCGGTTCACCTTCCGCCGCGGGCCGGTGTTCACCAACCTGCTGCTGGCCGACGAGGTGAACCGCACCCCGCCCAAGACGCAGGCCGCGCTGCTGGAGGCGATGGCCGAGGGACAGGTCAGCATCGACGGCGAGACGTTCCTGCTGCCGCAACCGTTCGTCGTGCTGGCCACCGACAACCCGATCGAGTACGAGGGCACCTACCCGCTGCCGGAAGCCCAGCTCGACCGGTTCGCCATCCAGCTGCGGCTGGGGTATCTGTCCGAGCAGGACGAGACCACGATGATCCGCCGCAGGCTGGAGCGCGGCTCGCAGCAGCCGCAGGTCAACCAGGTCGTGGACGCGAACGGACTGCTGGAGATGCGGCAATCGGTCGAATACGTGACCGTGCACCCCGACGTGGTGAGCTATGTCGTCGCGCTGGCGTCGGCCACCAGGGGGCACCCGCAGGTCGAAGTCGGCGCGAGCCCGCGCGCGGAACTCGATCTGGTGCAGATGTCCCGGGCGCGGGCGTTGCTGCTCGGCCGCGACTACGTGATCCCCGAGGACGTGAAAGCGCTGGCGATACCGGCCATGGCGCACCGGATCACGCTGCGGCCGGAGATGTGGGTGCGCCGCATTCGCGGCGAGGACGTGATCACCGAGCTGCTGCGCCGTCTGCCGGTCCCGCGCGCCACCGTGACATGAGGCACCGCGACGCCAGCTCCGCGGTCGACGCCGAATTGCGGTGGCGGCCCGCACCGCTGGTCTTCATGCTCGCCGGGTGCGCGGCGGTCGCCCTGGTGCTCGCGGTGGTCTTGGGCAGATGGCAGCTGCTCGTGTTCGCCGCGCCGCTGCTGGGCGTGCTGGCCACCGCGCGGTTCCAGCAGTCCTCGACGAGGATCCAGGTGGACGGCGGCGGCACGCTGCGCTGTTTCGAGACCGAGGAGGTGCTGCTCACCGTCGCCGCCTTCGTCGAGAAGGGGCACGCGCTGCTGCGCCTGAAACCGCAGAGCTGCACCGGGCTGGCGATGCAGGTCGAGGAGGCCAGCGATTCCGGAATCGCCCCCGCCGGGTTGCGGCTCGCGCTCTCGGCGAGCAGATGGGGGCGTTACCCGGTGTCGGTGCGGGTCTCGGCGCTGAGCCCGGCCGGGCTCGCGGTCGCCACCGTAGTACTGCCCGCGGGTCAGCTGTTCGTGTATCCGATCACCGATCCGCAGCGAATGCGTCTGCCGCGCACCGAACTTCCCGAGCGGCTCGGCACCCACCTGACCCGCAGGCACGGCCCCGGTGTCGAGTACGCCGACATCCGCGCCTACGCGCCCGGCGACCAGTTGCGCATCGTGAACTGGCCGGTGAGCGCGCGGCGCGGGCGGCTGTATGTCACCGAGCGGCTGACCAACCGTTCCGCGGACGTCGTTGTGCTGGTGGACACCTCACAGCAGGCGCCGGGGCCGGCCACCGACTCGCTGGAGCTGTCGGTGCGCGGCGCGGCGCAGGTGGTGCAGTCGACCTTGCAGGCCGGCGACCGGACCGCGGTGGTCTGCCTCGGACAGGCGCCGCGCTGGCTGCGCCCGGACATCGGACGCCGTCAGTTCTACCGCATCGTCGACACCGTGCTCGACGTCGGCGACGAGCACATTCCGACCACCGGCACCCTCGCGCCGCACGCGGCCGTACCGCTCGGTGCCATCGTGGTGGCCTTCTCCACGCTGCTGGACACCCAGTTCGCGCTCGCGCTGATCGACCTGCGCAAGCGCGGCCACGTGGTGGTCGTGGTGGACGTGCTACGCGGCACGCCGTTCCGGGACGACCTCGACCCGATCCTGGCCAAGATGTGGCAGCTCGAGCGCGCGGCCATGTACCGGGACATGGGCACCGTCGGCGTCGACATCGTGGCGTGGCCGCAAGACTCGCGCCTGGACCAGATCATGCGGGCGCTTCCCGAGCACCGCAGGACCGTGCGGGTGCGCCGATGACCAAATTCCTCGCCGTTCTCTCCGGCGTGCTGCTGGCGACGTCGGTGGCGCTGCTGGAGCCGTGGATCGGCGTTCCCGCCCTCGTCGTCGTCGGGCTCGGCTGGTGGCTGCGGTCGCTGGCGGTCTGCGCGGTGCTGCTCGCGCTCGGCGTGCTGGTCATCGCCGACGCGGGTGTGCTCGCCTCCGCCGCAACGGGATTGGTGGCCACGACCTACCTGCTCAACGCCGCCACGGTGACCGCGCCGCACGGCGTGGTACCCACCACGATCCCGTCGGTGGCCGGCGCGGTCGGCTTCACGGCGGCCGCTGTCCTCGCCGCCCTCGTACCCCTGCGCCTGGCCTGGGCGCCGCTGGCCGCCCCGGTGCTCGTGCTGGTGCTGTACGCCCTGGTGATCCAGGGCGTCGCCGCCCGACGCGGGCGTGGCGATCGGGAACTAGGGCAAACAACGAAGTTGCCTGGACCAGCGGGTCCGGCGGATGTCAGTAAGCGGCGGGATGCTACTGGGGGTGGTCGGGGCCGAGCAGGCTGGTGACGCCGCGCATGGCCGCTGCTGGCTGACGTGCACTCCGCCGCGACGACCACGGCGTCACTCGCATCCTGCGTTCCTCGAGCTCGCCGACGGCGGCCACCTGCACCGGCACCTCGCTGAGCGCATCTGCGCGCTCCCCGGCGTGCACCGTGCCGAGATCGAGATCGAGATCGTCGCAGTGGATCAAGCGGGCCGACCGCTCGTCGCCTCGCCGAGCCTGAGCGCGACTTGCCTTCGAGCGCGCTCGAAGCTTTAGCGTCGGGGTCATGACCACGACGAGCGAGACAAAGACATGGATCATCACGGGTGCGAGTTCGGGCCTCGGCCTGGCGCTCGCCGAGGCGGCACTCGCGGCCGGCGAGCATGTGATCGGGACCGCGCGGCGGGCCGGCCGGTTCGACGGGCTCCAGGCGCGGTACGGGGATCGGTTCCTCGCCATCGAGCACGATGTGCGCGACACGGCGGGAGCGGCTGCGGTGGTGCAGCGGGCGCTGGAGGTGTTCGGGCGCGTCGACGTGCTCGTCAACAATGCCGGTGCCGGACAGGTCGGTGCCGCCGAAGAGATCACGGATGCCGAGCTGCGGGCCATGCTCGAGCAGCACCTGTTCGGCCCGGCCGCCTATGTGCGTGCCGTGCTGCCCCACCTGCGGGAGCGTCGCTCGGGTGCGATCGTGCAGATGAGCAGCCAGGGCGGGCGGATGTCGTTCCCCGCCGTCGGCAGCTACTCAGCTGGCAAGTTCGCGCTCGAGGGCTGGTCGGAGGCGCTCGCGGGCGAGGTCGCACCGTTCGGCATCCGCGTCCTCATCGTCGAGCCCAGTCGCTTCCGCACCGCGTTCAATGCCGCCGACGTGCTCAACACAGCGCAGCAGAGCTCTATCTACGATCAGGTGATCGATGCCGTGCGCGCGAACATGGCCGAGGCCGACGGCATCCAGGAGGGCGATCCGGCACGCGCCGCCCGGGTGATCCGCGACATGCTCGACACCCCCGGCGCGCCGCTCCGGCTTCCGCTCGGTGCCGAGGCGGTTCGCAATCTCACCCGCGTCTACCGTGGTGCGCTCGAGGACGTCGAAAAATGGGCGTCTGTGAGCGAGTCGGCGGACTTCCCGGGCATGCCGCCCGCGGTGCGCGCGTTCTGATCGCCGTACGCTGTGGGCCATGGCCACCGAAGCGCTGATCGAAAGCATCCTCGCTGCCGGCGACGGGCCATCCTCGTCGGCGATCGATGCGCTGCATGAGCTGTTCGACGACGCCACGATCGAGGCCGCGGCGGTGCCCAAGGGTATCGCCGCAGCCGCCAGGCTGGTCGGACTGTCGACACACACCCTCCGGTACTACGAGCAGGAGGGACTCGTGCGGCCCGCTCGCAACGCCTCCGGGTACCGCGAGTACTCCGCGTTCGACCTGCGCCGCCTCATCTTCCTCACTCGGATGCGCCTGTCCGGCATGACCATGACCGACCTCAGGCGCTACATCCTGCTCGTCGAGCAGGGCCCGAGCACCATCCCGGCACGCCGCCGCATCATGCTCGACCAGCGAGACCGAATCACGCGGCAGATCCGTGAGCTCGGCCTGGCGCTGGAGACCACCGAATACAAAATCCGCGTCTACGACGGACACCCGGAAGGCTGACGCCCGCGGCCGCTTCGCGACGACATCGAACGCGCGGCCGTAGAAAGTGATCTCTCGGCTGAACTCGCGGTCAACCCAGATACGGAGTCGTGCGCTGTTCGGCGTGGTGCTGCAACCGGAGCCGAACAGTCTCGTGTACGGGCAGCGTCTCGAGTTCTTCGAGTCGTAGGAATTCGACAGAGGTCGATTCATCAGACACGGAGATCCTCCCACCGGTCACTCTGCCGTAGTAGACCACTGCGAACTCTTGCCGGACCTCACCGTCCGCGTGTTCGATCACGTGCTCAGGGTCGGTGTAGATACCGAGCAAGCCGGTGATCTCGATGTCCAGTCCGGTCTCTTCGCGGGTCTCCCGAACCGCGCAACCCTCCAGAGTCTCGCCCACCTCCATGATTCCACCGGGTAGAGACCAATTACCCGAGTCGCCACGGCGTTGCATCAGCACCCGCCCGTCCTCGTCGGTCACCAGCGCGGAAGCTCCCGGCTTCAGCGAGTTCGGCCGTGGCGCGTTCGGATCTCGGTAGTAGTCACGCCGTGAGCCCATTGGGAAATCCTTGCGTCGTCGAGTACGGGGTGACAGTGCCCCATATCTGTTCGAACTGGTCGGCGAACGACTCGAATATCCCGTGCTGCGACAACTGGCGCAGATGCAGCGCCGTGTGCTGGTAGCCACGGGCACGGAACAGGTACGGCGTCACGATCATCTCGGAGTCGAACCGGAACACAGAGTTATACAGATGGGTCGAGTGAAGTCCCACGGTGCAGCCGGGGGTATCCGCAAGCGGTCCCAGCATCGACAGCGCGCTGCGTATGGCTCAGGCGGGGCCGATCCGTAGGGAGACGTCGCCGAGGACAGGTGCGTCGTCGCGTTCTACTACGGTCGCGGCGATGGTGAGTACGTCGTCCTGCCGCCAGATCCGGGTGCGGATCGTCTCGCCTGGGTAGAGCACGCCTGCGAACCGGGCGCGGAATCCGATGACGCGGCCGGCGTCGGAGTCGAGCACGGTGTCGGTCGCGGTCTTGCAGACGATGCCGTAGCTGCACAATCCGTGCAGGATGGGCGCGGGAAACCCGGCCGCGCGGGCGAATTCCGGGTCGGAGTGCAGCGGGTTGCGGTCGCCGGACATCCGGTAGAGCAGCGCCTGCTGCGGCAGCGTCGGCGTGGTGACGTCGAAATCCGGTGCCCGGTCGGGCAATTCCGACTTGGTGCCGGGGCCGCGCTCGCCGCCGAAGCCACCCTCGCCCTTGGCGAAGATCGAGGAGCGCTCGGTCCACAGCGGCGCTCCGTCCGAACCGGTCACCGTGTGCTCCTGGACGATGACCGCCGCCGAGCCCTTGTCCCAGATCTCGGCGATCCGGCTGACCTTGGTCGCCTTGCCCGCCGCCGGGATCGGCCGGTGCACCTCGACCTCCTGATGACCGTGCACCACCTTCGCCAGGTCGATCTCGATGCCGGGGAAGCTCACCCGCGGCGGCTCGGTCTCGCGCACCGTCGCCGCCACGGTGGCGAAGGTCGGCAGAACCTGCGGGTCCCGATCGTCGAGATAGCGCAGCTCGGCGGAGTCGGTCCAGCGCGTGCCCGCTCCGAGGCCCAGCTGGTAGAGCTGCACGTCCGAGGGGGTCCAGGCGAACTCCCGGCTCGGCAGCTGCGCGCCGAGCGCGATCTTCGGGTCGATGGGCATCAGTTCTCCTTGTGCATGAGTGTGGATGGATCCGGACCGCCCGCGCCGCGAGCGAGGCCGGGGCCGGAACCCGCCGGCGCCTGGGTCCGATCCTGCGCTTCCGGGACACCGGCCCGCCAGTGCGTCGTCCGTTCCGCGGGATCGTTCAGCGGCTACGCATCGGCCTGTGGATGGATCGCGGGCCGAGCGCACTCCGGCGGGCACTGCCTGTGAGCCGTGGTTCGTACCGCGGTCACGCCTCCGCGGTGGCGGTGGCGGCGGGCTGGTCCTTCTTGCGCTCGACGATATCCAGCACGGCGAGGTAGCCGAAGGCGATCGCGGGGCCGATGGTGGCGCCGGGCCCGGCGTAGGTGTGGCCCATCACCGGCGTGGAGCAGTTGCCTGAGGCGTACAACCCCTCGATGGCGCTGCCGTCCTCGCGCAGCACCCGCCCAGCGATGTCGGCCACCAGCCCGCCCTTGGTGCCCAGATCGCCCGGCACGATCTTGGCGGCGTAGTACGGGCCATCCACCAGCGCGGCCAGGCACGGGTTGGGTCGTACGGTCGGATCGCCGTAGTACCGGTCGTAGTGGCTGTCGCCGCGGCCGAAATCCTCGTCCTTCCCGGTCTCGGCGAAGCCGTTGAACCGGGTGACGGTCGCGGCCAACTGGTCGGCGGGCACGCCGATCTTGCCTGCCAGTTCCTCGATGGTGTCGGCCTTGACGATGAAGTCGTTTTCCATCCACCGGGATGGAAAACGCTGACCGGGCTGTAGCCCGGCGAAGATGTAGCGGTTCCGGTAGCGCTGGTCGAACACCAGCCACGCGGGGATGTTCTCGCCCGGTCCCTCACCCTGCCCGTACTCGCCGCCGTACATGGTGTGCACCGCCTCGACGTAAGGAGCGGACTCATTTCCGAATCGCTTGCCGTCGGCGTTCACCATGATGCTGCCGGGCAGATTCCGTTCGGCCAGCGCGAACCACGGTTTGCCGCCCTTGAAGATGGTCGGCCCCCACCAAGCGTCCTCCATGAAACCGATGGCCGCGCCCGCCGCCATGCCCGCTTGGATGCCGTCGCCGGTATTGGCGGCCGCGCCGGTGGTCCACTCGGTGGTGATGGGCTGGCGCTGGTATTTGGTGCGCATCTCCGCGTTGTGCTCGAAACCGCCGCTGCCGAGGACGACCCCGTAGCGCGCGGTGAAGGTGACCGGCTCGCCCTCGTGCAGCGCGTGGACGCCGGTGACGACGCCATCGGTCACGACGAGGTCGGTCATCGGGGTGTTCAGCAGAAGCGGCACGTTCGCGTCCATGAGCCCCTTGCGCATGCCCGCGATGATGGCCTGCCCCATGCCGACGATGTGCTTGCGGGTGAACTTGGCCCAGTAGGTGCGCGCGCCGACGCGCATCGCCCGGAGCATGCCCTTCGGATGACGCCGGATCAGATTGAGCCGGACGAAGTCGGCCTGCATGACCACTACGTTCAGCGGAGCCTTCGCGTACGGCGGCTCCAGGTTGAAGCGCTCGTCGCCCAGGATCTTCGTGTCGAACGGCCTCGGCTCGCACGAGCGACCCTCGGGCCGCCCGCCCGGCGCCTCCGGATGGTAGTCGGAGTAGCCGGGCACCCATGTCATCTTCAGCGGCGAGTGATCGAGCACGAAGTCCAGCGCTTCGGCGCCGCGATCGATGTAGGTGTCGATCCGTTCGGAGGGCACGACGTCGCCGATGATGCTGTGCAGGTAGGTGCGTGCTTCCTCGCGGTCGTCGGGCCGACCGGACGCGCGCAGCGCCTTGTTGCCCGGGATCCACACGCCGCCGCCGGAGCGCGCGGTCGACCCGCCGTAGTGCGCGGCCTTTTCGATGACAACCACGCTCAGGCCGTTGTGGGCCGCGGTGAGGGCGGCGGTCATGCCGGCGGCGCCGCTGCCGACCACCACCACGTCGTATTCCCGATCAGTCATGTAGAACACGTTATAGAATGGACGCGCCATTGGTCTATGTTGTGTGGCAGAAGACTTGCTCGACGTTCCGTTTGTCGAGGAAACTTGTTTCAGTTTCAGACCGGAGTTAAGGACATGGGCCTCGAATGGGACCTGGCCACCGACGTTGTGGTGGTCGGATACGGCGCCGCGGGTGCGGCGGCCGCGCTGGAAGCGACCGCGGCGGGCGCGCAGGTGCTCGTGCTCGAGCGGTTCGCCGGAGGTGGGACGTCGGCGCTGTCCGGCGGCATCATCTACGCGGGCGGCGGCACCTCGGTGCAGCGGGAGGCGGGGGTCGAAGACACCCCGGAGGCGATGTACGCCTACCTGGAGCGCGAGGTCGGCGACGCGGTGGCCCCGGAGACGCTGCGCAAGTTCGTCGACGAGAGTCCGCAACTGATCGAGTGGCTGAAGTCGCACGGCGTCCCGTTCGAAGCCTCGCTGTGCCCGTACAAGACCTCCTACCCCAACGACCGCTACTACCTCTACTACTCCGGCAGCGAGATCTCCGGCGCGTTCCGGGACATCCCGGCCGCCCAGCGCGGCCATCGGGTGAAGGGCAGGGGCACCTCGGGCAAGAAGCTCACCGGACCGCTCGCCGCCGCGGCGTCCCGCGCGGGCGTCCGGGTGGAAACCCTCACCCGGGTGACCCGATTGATCACCGATGCGGCGGGCGCGGTGATCGGCGTCGAGTGCAACACGCTGCGTGACGCGACCGGCCGGGTCCGCGACCGCTACACCCGCATGGCGAAGGTCGCTGCCAAGCCGGGCATCTATTACCCGCCGCTGCGGCGGGCGCTGGAACAGCGGCTGGACCGGCTGGAACGCCGATACGGCAGCACGATTCGCGTTCTCGCGCGGCGCGGGGTGGTGCTCAGCGCGGGCGGATTCATCGCCAATCGCGACATGGTTCGGCAGTACGCGCCCGCCTTCCACGGTGGTCTCGCCCTGGGCACCAGCGCCGACGACGGCAGCGGCATCCTGATGGCCCAGCAGGCCGGCGCGGCGGTGGACCACATGGACAATGTCTCCGCCTGGCGTTTCCTGCTCCCGCCCAGTGCTTTCACCGGCGCGCTGCTGGTGGACGCCGCCGGTCGCCGGGTGATCGACGAGACGCGCTACGGCGCCGCGGTGGGCAACGCGCTGATCACCGAGCACGACGGCAAGGGCTGGCTGCTGGCCGACGACCCGCTGATGCGCACCGCGATCGGGCAGATCGGCAAACAGGGCGCCTGGTTCCAGCGCGGGCAGTTCGAAACGATGCGGCGCACCGCGATTCGCGGCGCCACCTTGGAAGAGGCCGCCGCGAAGGCGGGCATCGACCCCGCAGGGCTGCGCGCGACGGTCGAGGCGCACAACACCGCGATCGAGACCGGAGCCCCCGACCCGGTCGGCAAGCCCGCGGAGTTCACCAATCCGGTCCGCACCGGCCCGTTCTGGCTGTTGGATGTGGGCATCAAACCGAGCCTGACCAACCCGTGCCCCATGCTCACCCTCGGCGGCGTCGTCGTGGACGAGCGCACCGGCGCGGTCAAGACGGCCGAGGGCGACGACATCCCAGGGCTCTTCGCGGCCGGACGCACCGCGATCGGTATCTGCTCCAGGTCCTACGTCAGCGGGCTGTCGCTGTCGGACTGCGTCTTCTCCGGCCGCAGGGCAGGCCGGTCCGCCGCCGGCGAGCAGGTCTCGGCGCTCGAAAAAGCAACGGAAGGAAACTAGCGTGCTGTCCGACGCGGTACGAACGGAACTGGCCGACGAACTCGAGCGCGCCGAGCGCGAACGGGTGGCGATCGATCCGCTGATCGCCCGCCACCCCGACATCGATGTGGTCGACGCCTACGAGATCCAGCTGATCAACATCCGGCGCAGGCTCGACGCGGGCGCACGCGTGGTCGGGCACAAAGTGGGCCTGTCCTCGAAGGCCATGCAGCAGATGATGGGCGTGGACGAACCCGATTACGGGCATCTTCTCGCGGAAATGGAAGTCTACGAAGACGTTCCGGTCGAGGCGGGCCGCTACCTGTTTCCCCGGGTGGAGGTGGAGGTCGGGTTCGTGCTCGGCGCCGACCTGCCCGGCGCGGAATGCACCGAAGCCGACGTGCTCGCCGCCACGGTCGCCTTCGCACCCGCGATCGAACTGATCGACTCGCGGATCAAGGACTGGAACATCGGCTTGGCCGACACCATCTCCGACAACGCGTCCTCCGCCGGTTTCGTGCTCGGCGCCGAGCGCGTCGCGCCGGCGGACATCGACATCAAGGCCATCGACGCGGTGCTCACCCGCAACGGCGAGGTGGTCGCCGAGGGCCGCAGCGACGCCGTGCTCGGCGACCCGGTGATCGCGGTGGCCTGGCTGGCGCGCAAGGTCGCGAGCTTCGGCGTCCGGTTGAAGGCCGGTGACATCGTGCTGCCCGGCTCGTGCACCCGCGCGATCGACGCCCGTCCGGGCGAGGAGTTCCACGCCGAGTTCGCCGGACTCGGCTCTGTCCGTCTGCAATTCACCTAGGGAGGCTGTCGTGTCCAACGGGACCGTCACCGCCGCGATCGTCGGGTCCGGCAATATCAGCACCGATCTGCTCTACAAACTGCTGCGCTCGGAGAAGATCCAGCCGCGCTGGATGATCGGGATCGACCCGGACAGCGAGGGCCTGAAGCGGGCGCGCGGGCTCGGGCTGGAAACCTCGCACGAGGGCGTGGACTGGCTGCTCGGGCAATCCGAGCTGCCGGATCTGATCTTCGAGGCGACCTCGGCGTACGTGCATCGCGCCGCCGCCCCGCGCTACGCCGAAGCCGGAATCCGCGCCGTCGACCTCACTCCCGCCGCCGTCGGCCCCGCCGTCGTGCCGCCGGTGAACCTGGGCGCGAATCTCGACGCGCCGAACGTCAACATGATCACCTGCGGCGGCCAGGCGACGATTCCGATCGTCGCCGCGGTGTCACGTGTCGTCCCGGTGCCGTACGCGGAGATCGTCGCGTCGGTGTCATCGGTCTCCGCGGGCCCCGGCACGCGGGCGAACATCGATGAGTTCACCAAGACCACCAGCCGCGGCGTCGAGACCATCGGCGGAGCGCAGCGCGGCAAGGCCATCATCATCCTGAATCCGGCCGAGCCGCCGATGATCATGCGCGACACCATCTTCTGCGCCATCCCCGACGACGCCGACACCGACGCGGTCGCCGACTCGATCCACCGGATGGTCGCCGACATCCAGCAGTACGTCCCCGGTTACCGCCTGCTCAACGAGCCGCAGTTCGACGAGCCCTCGGTGGTCTCCGGCGGGATGGCCAAGGTGTCGGTGTTCGTCGAGGTGGAGGGCGCGGGCGACTTCCTGCCCCCGTACGCGGGCAACCTCGACATCATGACCGCCGCCGCCACGCAGGTCGGCGAGGTCATCGCCGAACAGATCGTCACGGCCCGGGTGTAAGGAGCTTTCGACATGGCCTACTCAGCAGAACTCGACATCCGCGTCACCGATACCTCGCTGCGCGACGGATCCCACCACAAGCGCCACCAGTTCACCGCCACCGAGGTCCGTGACATCGTGGCCGCGCTCGACGGCGCGGGCGTCCCGGTCATCGAGGTGACCCACGGCGACGGCCTCGGCGGCTCGTCGTTCAACTACGGCTTCTCCAAGACGCCGGAGCAGGAACTGGTCACCATCGCGGCCGAGACGGCGAAGCGGGCGAAGATCGCCGTGCTGATGCTGCCCGGCGTCGGGGTGAAGGAAGACATCAAGATCTCGCAGGACAACGGCGCGTCCATCTGCCGCATCGCCACCCACTGCACCGAAGCCGACGTGTCGATCCAGCACTTCGGCCTGGCACGCGAACTCGGGCTGGAGACCGTCGGGTTCCTGATGATGTCGCACACGCAGCCGCCGGAGGTGCTGGCCAAGCAGGCACGCATCATGGCCGACGCCGGATGCCAGTGCGTCTACATCGTCGATTCGGCCGGAGCGCTTGTGCTGGAACAGGTTTCCGACCGGGTCGCGGCCGTGGTCACCGAACTCGGCGACGACGCGCAGGTCGGCTTCCACGGCCACGAGAACCTCGACCTGGCCGTCGCCAACTCGGTCTACGCCATCCGCGCGGGCGCCACCCAGATCGACGGCAGCGCACGCCGTTTCGGCGCGGGCGCGGGCAACACGCCGGTCGAGGCGCTGGTCGGGGTGTGCGACAAGCTGGGCGTCAAGACCGGCATCGATTTCTTCGCGATCGCCGACGCCGCCGAAGACGTCGTCCGCCCCGCCATGCCGCAGGAATGCCTGCTCGACCGGCAGGCCCTGATGATGGGCTACGCGGGCGTCTACTCCAGCTTCCTCAAGCACGCCGAACGGCAAGCGGAGCGCTACGGCGTCTCGGCCGCCGAAATGCTCGTCCGCGCGGGCAAGCGCAAGCTCGTCGGCGGCCAGGAGGACCAGCTGATCGACATCGCCCTGGAATTGCAGCGAGAGAAGGCGACCGTCACCGCCTGACCGGACGGTCTCGGGCCGCGAACGGGAACTACCCGTTCACGGCCCGGTCCGCCCAGAAAGCGAGTTGTGTGTCGGTGACAATGTACGAGTGCGGCTCGGGCTAATCGGCGGAGTTTCCTAGCTGTCCGTACTGGACGAGATACGCCCGGTCCGCCAAACTTTGCCAACCGCGTTCGGTCGGTTCCAGCGATCGCCCACTCGCGGTCGGGTCCTTGGGCCACGGCTCCCGGATATGGATCTGGATATCATCCTGCAGAATTTGAGCCAGTTCCATCGCGAACTCCTCTGCGGTCGCGCTGCCTGGTTCGGTGGGGTCAAGGGCCGCGGCAGTGCCGACATCAGGCACAGCAACGCGCACCAGAGCCTTCGGTTCTGGGCGTCCGGTCCGCTCGGCGAACCTGCGCCACTTATCGGTAGTTCCGGTTTCTACATCCACCGCAAATCCGAGCGAAGTTTCGATGTCGGAGGCGAGCAGCCTTGCGCCTCGAACGGCGTCATCTAAGTCCACGTGTCGAGACTGTCATCCGCTCAGCTCCGCGACGATCCGGCGCAGCTGGGTGGCGCGCTCGGCGGACGTCCGCGCCTTCATCAGCCGTAGGAACACCGCGTATCGCGCAGTGCGGTCGAGTTGATCGAAACGGGCGCGTGCGCGGGGGTTCTCGGTGAGAGCGGCGGTCAGATCACCTGGGCAGGTGGCGGTGCGCTGGGGCGCGTAGGCGGCCTGCCACCGGCCATCGGAGCGAGCCGCGGCGATGGTGGCCGAACCCGGCGCACGCATGCGGCCCGCGGCGATGAGCGCTTCGGCTTTGGCGACGTTGACTTGCGACCAAGGACTGTTCGAACGCCGCGGCGAGTATCGCTGAAGGTAATGCTCGGCGTCGAGGCCGCGGCGGTGACTGTCGATCCAGCCGAAGCAGAGCGCGCCGTCGAGCGCCTCGCCATTGCTGATCGTCCTGCCCGCCGCCCCCTTCTTGGCGATCTTCAACCAGGCCTCGGCAGCCCGGTGGTGATTGGCCGCGAGCCACTCCTCCCACTGCGCGACGTCGGCGCAAACGAGGATTCCTGCTACGTCCAACTGACCCACGATGCCCTCCGGAGATGCGGTGTTGTTCTACACCTCATCCTCCGACCCGAAGTGCTCATCAACTGAGCACTTTTGTGCACTAAACCGCGACGACCTCGAGCATGCCTTCGAGTCCGCGGAAATCAGCACTGTTGCGGGTGTACAGCGGTAGCCCACGTGCTGACGCGATCGCCGCGATGAGCAAGGCCATCCGGCGGGGCCGCGGGTCACGCTTCGCGGCCAGAGTGAGTGCTACCAGGGTGCCGTAGCGTGTCGCGGCGTCTTCATCGAAGGGCAGCGGATCGAAATCCACGATGGCGGCGCCGAGTTGCTCGGATCGTGCTGCCCGAGTGGCGGTGTCTTTCGCCATGGCAACGCCCTGGTGCAATTCGGCCAGCGTGATCGCCGTGATCTCGGGTAACTGCGGCAAAGAAGCGGGATCGAGCGCGTATAGGTCGATGTAGGTGCAGGTGTCCAATACGCCCGATGCGTGCCGCTCGGTCATGAACGTGAGCCCCAAGCATCGTCGTCGCCAACTCGATCTTCCGTTCCGAAGAAGTCGTCGGCTTCCTGTCGCATTCGGGTGTAGTCGACCCGCGGCAGTTTGCGATGCCGTTCGACGAGTTCTTCCGCGGCACGGCGGCGCTGTCGGCCGACCGGCCGGACCTCCGCAACCTCGACGCCGTTGCGGGTGACGCGGAAGGTCTCCCCAGCCTCGACCGCGTTCATCACCGCCGCCGAATTATTGCGGAACTCGCGCTGCGTGATCACCTTCATGACGACATTGTAGCCATATGTAGCACGTGGGGCTACATGCTGTTCGCCGGTCAGGTCTACCGAGGTTGGGCTTGCTGGAGTCGGCCATCTATCTCGAGATCGTTCATGACTCCAAGCGGGTCGAAACGCGCTCTACGGGAGAGTGAAGCCGATTGCGGGATCGCGGTGAGTCGGCACGCCTGATCGGTCGGATTGCAAGTCGGCTAGGGTGGTTTCGTTGGTGAATTATGGTCCTCGACATACGCCTGAGCGGTCTCTCCGGAGCTGTGAACAGCGATGTCGCGAAAGCCATCATGCCGACGGCAGCGCGACAGTCGCCGGTCGGAACCTCCGGCTGCCCCACGCCACCGCAGACCTGCGGGCGCAGATCGCCCAGGCCGTCGCGGGCCTTCTGTACGACGGTCGAGAGGAGAAACGAATGACCATCGACATTCGCAAGGTGGCCGTTCTCGGCACCGGGGTGCTCGGTTCCCAGATCGCCTTCCAAACCGCCTTCCGCGGTTTCGAGGTGACGGCCTACGACATCGACGACAAGGCGCTGACCGCCGCCAGGGAGCGACTGGACAAGCTCGCGGCGGTCTATCGTGAGCAGGTGCCCGGCGGCGGGGACGACAAGGCGGAGCAGACGGCGGCAGGCATCGCGCTGACCTCCGATCTGGCTGAAGCGGTGCAGGACGCGGACCTGGTCATCGAGGCCATTCCCGAGGTGCTGAGCATCAAGCAGCAGACCTATGAGAAGCTCGGCCAGGTGGCGCCGGAGCGCACGATCTTCGCCACCAACTCCTCCACCCTCCTGCCCAGCGCCATGAAAGACTTCACCGGCCGCCCGGACCGGTTCCTCGCGGGCACTTCGCGAATCAGGTGTGGCACTTCAACACCGCCGAGATCATGGGCACGGCCGACACCGACCCGGCGGTGTACCAGGCCGTGGTCGACTTCGCCTCGAACATCGGCATGGTGCCGATCGAAATCCACAAGGAGAAGGCCGGTTACGTCCTGAACTCACTGCTGGTGCCGTTGCTCAACGCGGGCATGGGCCTGGCGGCGGGCGGCTACGCAGATCCCGAAGCGGTGGACAAGACGTGGCAGATCGGCACCGGCGCACCGGCCGGGCCGTTCCGCATCCTCGACATCATCGGCCTGACCACGCCTTACAACATTCTCGTCAACAACGACGACGAGGACTCCCAGCGGCTTGCCCAGTGGTTGAAGGAGAACTACATCGACAAGGGCAAGCTCGGCATCGCCACCGGCGAGGGCTTCTACAAGTACTGACCGGCGAGGACGCCTAGCATCACGGACGACTCGGGATAGCACCCCTCACGTCCTGCAATGGTGTTGCCTGGCGGTGATATCATTTATTCAGTTTCAGATATCATTCGGGAGGTGCCGCATGACTCGGACCGTGATAGACCTCGATGACCAGCTCGTGGCCGATGTCTCCAAGGCGCTGGGCACCGGAACGAAGAAGGAGACGGTGAACGCAGCGCTTCGTGAGGTTCTGGAAACTCGTCGCCGCGCGTTGGCTCTTACTCGTCTCCAGGATGCCGCCGCAGACGGTGCGTTCGACCTGGATGTCCTCGGGGACAAGCGGAAATACCGTCGGTGAGCGCGGCCCAGTTCCTCATCGACACGAGCGCTCTCGTCCCCCTTCTCAGGCGCGATGCCGACGCGCTCGGGTGGCAGCGCGCCGCTGCGGCCGGACTGATTGCGGTCTGCCCGATCACCGAACTCGAGTTCTTCTTCAGTGCGCGCTCCATGGCCGACCGTGAGCGAGCGGTCGAAGACATGCGGGCGATCTTCGGCTGGGAGCCCGTCGATGACCGCGCGTATGACCGAGCCTGGACAGTCCAAGGAGAATTGACGAAACGAGGTTTACACCGCAGCGCTGGCCCGGTCGATCTGGTCGTGGCGGCTACCGCCGAGCTACGTGGGCTGACATTGCTGCATCGAGACCACGACTTCGACTGCATCGCCGCGGTGACCGGCCAGCCCCACCAGTGGCTCGGTTCCAGCTAGTGCGCCGGAATTGCTCCGGACGACAGCGGCAGCGTATTCGAGCGCTGCCAGAATGTCCTCGTGTTCTAGATCCGGATAGTCGCCCAAGATCTCATCGGGCCGCATCCCTGAGGCGAGAAGCTCCAGCAGCATCTCGACCGGATACCGCAAACCCCGCACCACGGGCTTGCCGTGGCAAATTTCGGGGTCCGTGGTGATACGGCCTGACAGCGACATGTCTCGACTGTATCCAGTGCCCTCGATCAGCGGGTCCATCGCCGATCGCGGCGCGGGCGAAGGACGCGAGCCGCATCGGATTGCAGCTACAACCAGGTGTCCAACGTCGTCGTGGTGAGGAAGTGTTCGAGGTCGGCACGCCACGGCGCGGGGGTGGTCTTCTCCGGTTCGATGGCGGTGTACTGGCCGCGGTAGAACAGCAGGGGGCGGCCGGTGGTGGTCGTTTCGGAGAGGGCTTGGACCCGGCCGATCACGATGTAGTGGTCGCCGCCGTCCACCACGCTGTCGACGGTGCACTCGATGGTGGCGAGGGCCTCGTCCAGGACCGGGAGGTCGCGCTCGGAGGTGTGCCACGCCGCGCCGGCGAACTTGTCGGGTTCGCGGGAGCCGAAGCGGGCGCACAGTTCGCGCTGCTGTTCGGCCAGGACGTTCACGCAGAAACGCCCGGTCTTCTCGATCGCCGCCCAGGACCGGGACGCCTTGGTGGGGCAGAACAGCACCAGGGGCGGTTCGAGGGAGAGGGCGGCGAACGATTGGCAGGCGAAGCCGACCGGGGCCTGATCGCCGTCGAAGGTGGTGATCACGGTGATCCCGGTGCAGAACTGCCCCAGCACATTCCGGAACTGCCGTGGATCGATCCCGGATCCGTCCGCGGTCATCGTTTCGCTCGCCCTCTCGGTCACTGCTGCCGCTGTCCGACGGTGAAGTCGTGGCCCCACAGGCTCACCGCGGTGGATTCCCGCGCGATCCAGTCGTGATCGTCCACTTCCAGTCCCTCGCAACCGAATTCGACGTCGAATCCGCCCGGTGTCTTCATGTAGAAGGAGAGCATCTTGTCGTTGACGTGCCGTCCGAGCGTCGCCGACATCTTGACCTTCTTGCGCAGCGCGCGGTCCAAGGCCAGCCCCACGTCGTCGGCGTTCTCCACCTCGATCATCAGGTGCACGATGCCGCTCGGCGTCGGCATGGGCAGGAAGGCCAGCGAGTGGTGGCGCGGGTTGCAGCCGAAGAAACGCAGCCAGGCCGGCTCGCCGTCGGCCGGGCGCCCGACCATCTGCGGTGGCAGCCGCATCGAGTCGCGCAGCCGGAAGCCGAGCACGTCGCGGTAGAACTCCAGCGCCGCCTTGTCGTCCTTGGTGCTGAGCACCACGTGCCCGAGCCCCTGCTCCTCGGTGACGAACTTGTGCCCGTAGGGACTGACCACCCGGCGATGCTCCAGCGCCGCGCCGTGGAACGCCTCCAGTGTGTTGCCGGAGGGGTCGTCGAACCGGATCAGCTCGTACACCCGGCGATCGGCCAGTTCGGCGGCGGTGCCCTCCTTGAAGGGCACGCCCGCCGCGTCCAGCCGGTTGCGGATGTCTTGCAGCTCTTCGGCATTGGCGGTTTCCCAGCCCGAGATCTGCAACCGGTCCTTCTCGCCGGGGACGATCACCAGCCGGGCCGGGAACTCGTCCATGCGCAAGTACAGCGCGTCGGGGTGGGTGCCTTTGCCCTCGACCATGCCGAGGACCTTCAGGCCGTACTCCCGCCAGGCGGCCATGTCGGTCGCCTCGATGCGCAGATATCCCAGTGAACGGATGCCCATCACTTCTCCTTGACGCCCGCGAGGAAATCGATCGCGAGCCGGTTGAATTCGTGGAACTTCTCCAGCTGTGCCCAGTGTCCGCATCCGCCGAAAACATGCAACTGCGCCCTGGGGATCACCTTGGTCGCCACCAGCGCCCCGTCGAGCGGGTTGACCCGGTCCTCGCGACCCCAGATCAGCAACACCGGCTGGCGCAGCTTGTAGGCGTCGCGCCAGAGCATGCCCTTCTCGAAGTCCGCGCTCGCGAACGACTTGCCCATCGCCCGGGTCGCGGCCAGCGCTTCGGGCGTGCTCGCCGAGGCGAACCGCTCGTCGATCAATTCTTCGGTGATCAGCGACTGGTCGAAGACCATGATGCGCAGGAACGCCTCCAGGTTCTGCCTGGTCGGCTCGTAATTGAACTTGGAAAGCAGCTTCACGCCCTCGGTCGGGTCGGGCGCGAACAGATTGGTGCTCAGCCCGCCCGGACCCATCAGGATCAGCTTGCCTGCCCGATCCGGATAGTCCAGCGCGAACCGGACCGCCGCGCCGCCGCCGAGCGAGTTGCCCAGCAGGTGCACCCGCGTGGTGATCTCCAGGTGGTCGAGCAGATCCTTCAGGGCCGAGGCGCTGTGCACGAAGTACTGCGGATGCTCGGTCGGCTTGTCCGAGCGGCCGTAGCCGGGCTGGTCCACCGCGATCACGTGGAAGTGCTCGGCCAGCACCGGGATGTTGCGCGCGAAGTTCGACCACGAGGACGCGCCGGGCCCGCCGCCGTGCAGCAGGACGATCGTCGGCCCGTTGCCCACGCCCGCTTCGTGATAGTGCAGCCGCAGGTCGGGCCGCACCTGCGCGTAGCGCGAGGTCGATTCGGCGGTGAGTTCCGCGGTAGAGGTCACGCCGTCCTCCTAGACCATGCCGTCGGTGACGGGCAGGCCGAATTCGTGGGTGCCGTACATCAGGTACGCGCGCTCGGGATCGTTGGCCGCGTGCACCCGGCCCGCGTGCGCGTCGCGCCAGAACCGTTGCAACGGAGTGCCGTTCGACAGCGCGGTGGCCCCGGAGCTCTCGAACAGCTTGTCGATCGCCGCGATCGAACGACCGGTCGCGCGCACCTGGTCGCGCCTGGCCCGCACGCGCAGGTCGAACGGGATCTCCTCGCCCGCCACCAGCAGCGCGTACTCGTCGGCGACGTTGCCCGACAGCTGCCGCCACGCGGCGTCGATATCGCTGGCCGCCTCCGCGATGCGGACCTTGGCGAACGGATCCTCCTTGGCCTTCTCGCCCGCGTAGGCCGCGCGCACCCGCTTGCCCTGGTGCTCGACGTGCGCCGCGTAGGCCCCGTAGGCCATGCCCACGATCGGGGTGGAGATGGTGGTGGGATGGATGGTGCCCCAAGGCATCTTGTAGACCGGGTCCGGATTCTGTTCCAGGCCGGGCGACTTCAGCTCGCTCATGGCACGGAAGCTGAGGAACCGGTGCGACGGCACGAAGACGTCCTTCACCACGACGGTGTTGGAACCGGTGCCGCGCAGGCCGACGACGTTCCATACGTCATCGATGCGGTAGTCGTCGCGCGGGATGAGGAAGCTGCCGAAATCCACCGGCTTGCCGTCCTTGATCACCGGGCCGCCGAGCACCGCCCAGGTGGCGTGATCGCAGCCCGACGACCAGGCCCACGCGCCGTTGACCAGGTAACCGCCGTCGACGACCGTGCCGGCGCCCATCGGTGCGTAGGAGGAGGAGATCCGCACTTCGGTGTCCTCGCCCCAGACGTCTTCCTGCGCCTGCTGCGCGAACAGCGCGAGGTGCCAGTTGTGCACGCCCACAATGCCCGCCACCCAGCCGGTGGACCCGCACGCACTGGCGATCTTGCGCACGGTGTCGTAGAAGACCACCGGATCGGCGGCGTGACCGCCCCACTGCTTGGGCTGGAGCAACCGGAAGAAGCCGGTCTCCTGCAACGCCTTCATGCTTTCGTCGGGGATGCGCCGCAGGTCCTCGGCCTCCTGTGCGCGTTCGCGCAACGTCGGCAACAGCGCTTCGACCCGTTCGGTCACTTCTTGCGTCATCTCGGGACCTGCTCCTGCCTGGTCGGTTGATGTCCGAAATCTCATTTGCCTCTGAGACTAGAACAGGTTCCTATTTATGTCGAGAACCGGTGTTCACCCCCACCCGGACATGCGCTCATGCAGGAAGTGAGGTGAATCGCTGGCGTCGAGGGCGTCAGTTTTGTAACGTGTTCTAGTACAGAAGGAGGAGGAATCGCGATGGCAGTTACCCCACCGCCGCCGAGCGACGGGCCCGGAGGCGGCAGCGTGCGTCACCACGGAGGGCACCGGGAGGCGGCTCAATCGAC
The DNA here is from genome assembly GCF_040642815.1 of Nocardia sp. NPDC047648. Lineage (NCBI taxonomy): Bacteria > Bacillati > Actinomycetota > Actinomycetes > Mycobacteriales > Nocardiaceae > Nocardia > Nocardia sp. NPDC047648. The sequence continues at coordinate 46,326 of NZ_JBEYSX010000007.1, forward strand.
GCGGAGCGGTGCGAAGGTCCGGGAGCTGGATGTCGGCACCGCACCGACCCGGTATGCGCGGGGATGGCATTGCCTGGGTCTGGCCAAGACGTACCGGGACGGCAAGCCGCACGCGGTGAACATCTTCGGCACCAAGCTCGTCGTCTGGGCCGACAGCAACGGTGAACTGCGGGTGCTCGACGCCTACTGCAGGCACATGGGCGGCGACCTGAGCATGGGCGAGGTCAAGGGCGACGACATCGCCTGTCCGTTCCACGACTGGCGCTGGTCGGGCACCAACGGCAAGTGCACCGCGATTCCGTACGCGCGCCGGGTGCCCCCGCTGGCGCGCACCAGGAAGTGGACCACGCTGGAGCGCAACGGCCAGCTGTTCGTCTGGCACGATCACGAGGGCAGCCAGCCGCCGCCGGAGATCACGATTCCGCACATCGAGGGTCCTTATACCGACGCGGACGGCAACCCCACCGAGCAGCTCGACAGCGGGTGGACCGACTGGACCTGGAACTCGATGCTGATCGAGGGCGCCAACTGCCGCGAGATCATCGACAACGTGGTCGACATGGCCCACTTCTTCTACATCCATTTCGCCTTCCCGACGTACTTCAAGAACGTCTTCGAGGGGCACATCGCCACCCAGTTCCTGGAGACCAAGGGCAGGCCGGACATCGGCATGGCCTCCAAGTACGGGGGTGACACGCTGCTCAAGTCCGAGGCTTCCTACTTCGGACCCTCGTACATGATCAACCCGCTGATCAACATCTACAGCGGTTACGAGGTGAAAAGCGTCCTGATCAACTGCCACTACCCGGTCACCCAGGACTCCTTCGTCCTGCAATGGGGCATCACGCTGGAGAAGCCCAAGGGTGTCGAGGGCGAGATGGCGACCAAGCTGGCGGAGAAGATGACCGAGGGCATCAGCGTCGGCTTCCTGCAGGACGTCGAGATCTGGAAGCACAAGTCCAAGGTCGAGAATCCTCTGCTGTGCGAGGAGGACGGGCCGGTCTACCAGCTGCGTCGCTGGTACGACCAGTTCTACGTCGACCTGGCCGACGTCACCGAGAAGATGACCCAGCGTTTCGAGTTCGAGGTGGACACCACCAAGGCGAACGAGGCATGGGAGGCCGAGGTCGCCGAGAACCTGCGGCGCAAGCGCGAGTCCGAGGAAGCCGAGGCAAGCGTCTGATGTCGGCCACCTGGGCGAAGGCACCCGATTTCGCCGACCAGCCCGCTCGGCGAGCCGAAGTGCGCGCCCAGACGGTGGTCGACCAGCAGCGCTACCTGGAGGACGGCCTGACCCCGCTGCGGTGTCAGGCCTGCCACAGTCAGGTGCTGGTGCGCAAGAGCAGCCCGCACCAGACCTCGGTGCAGTGGACCGGCGATCCGGCCGAGCGCTGCCCGGTTTTCGCCGAACTCAGTGCGAGCGGTCACGGGCCGGGCCGCCCCGACTCGTGTCCGAACCTCGAGCGCACCATCGCCTGGGCCGTGGACGAGGGCGTGCTCGAAATCCCCGAGTAGGCGGGGTATTCCGGGGCGGTCGGCGCTGCCCGGTTTGCCCGCCGATCGCCGTGGCGGTGACCGTGCTGTCGCGGGCGAGTCGTGCTCGGGCTACGTTGACGGGAACAAAAAGGACCTTCGTGCCGGAACGGACCGCGTCCGATCCGGCGCCGTAGGAGGGAGTTTCCGCGATGCTGGTGCGGCATCTGGACTGCGCGACCATGTGCCCGGTCGGCGGGCGCGCGCTGCTGGGCAGCGGTGGGCTGCTGACCGGCGGGCTGGTCGGCCATTGCCTGCTCGTCGAATCCGATGACGGGCTGGTGCTGGTGGACACCGGGTTCGGCATGGCCGACGTGCTCGACCGCGGCAGGCTCGGTGCAGGCACCGCGCAACTGCTGCGACCCCGGCTGCGTCCGGAACTCACCGCGCTGCACCAGATCCGCGGACTCGGCTATCGGCGCGAGGATGTCCGGCACATCGTGCTGACCCATCTCGATATCGATCACGCCGGGGGGCTGTCCGACTTCCCCGACGCGACAGTGCACGTCTTCGCCGACGAACTCGACGCGGCGATCCAGCGCCCCACCCTCGGGGAGAAACTGCGTTACCAGCCGCGCCAGTGGGAGCACGGCCCGCGCTGGCTGGCCCACGAAACCGGCGCGGACACCTGGTTCGGTTTCACCGCCGTCCCGGTGCTGGAGGACATCATGTTGATTCCGCTGGTCGGGCACACCCGCGGGCACAGCGGCGTCGCGGTCCGGCAGAGCGACGGGTGGTTGCTGCACTGCGGTGACGCCTATTTCCACCACCGGCAGCTGGCGGCGGGAAGGTCGCGCCCGCCGGTCGGGCTGGGCGTCTTCGAGATCCTCGCGAGCACGCTGGGCCGCGAGCGGGTGGAGAATCTGGAGCGGCTGCGCACGCTGCGCGCCGACCACGGTGACCGGGTGCGGATGTTCAGTGCCCACGACCCGCACGAACTCGCCCAATTCGCCACCATGCCGGTGCGCTGAACCAGCTCAGTCCAGCCGGAAGTCCGCGAAGTCGAATCCCGGCGCGACGATACAGCTGACCAGCACGTATTCCGCGCCGGCCGGTCGCGCCGACTGACTGACGCCACCCGGCACGACGGCGTGGAGCGCCTGACCGCGCTCCAGGTCGGGGCCGAGGATCACCACCTCGCCGCCGATGTCCAGCGCCAGCGGCCCGCCGCGATGCCAGAGCCACAGCTCGTCGGAGCGCACGGTGTGCGGGGCCGACTGCTCGCCCGGCAACAGCAGGAAATGGATCGCCGTGGCGGCGGCGCGCGGGCCCGGGTAGCCCTCCGGGGTGAATTCCACCGGGCTGCGCCAGGTTTCGCGATACCAGCCGCCCTCCGGGTGCGGCGCGAGATCGAGTGCGACGGCGAGCGGTGGCCGGTTGTCGGTCATCGTTCGACTATGCCCGATCACCGGCGCGATCGGTTTCCTCGATACGCCAGGTGATGCCGAAAGGAGCGAGCGCGTCGAGGAAATCGGTCGCGTCGAACGCCTCGGCGGCCGCGAGCGCCCCCGCTGCGGTGGCGCCCTCGGTCAGCCGGACGGCTGTCTCCACCGCCATCAGCGCCGAATCCCGGTAGGAGTCGACGCCGCTGAGCACGCCCCGGACGCGACGTCCGTCCGCGCCGAACGCGTCGACGACGAGGTCGTAGCGCAGGTCCGCGCTGGGCGCGTCGGGTAGCGCGTCGATGAGTTCGGCGGTGAACCCGCCGAGCGTGTCGAGGATCGAGGTGGCGAGGACGCCTTCGACGTAGGAGACGTCCGAGTGCCGGGGGATGGTGAGGACCGGGGGCTGCGGGAATTTCGCGACCGCGGTCGGCTCGGTGTGGCCGGGGAAGGTGATTTTGTCGTGGCGTGCGGTAGCGCCGGTGCGCAGTTCGCCATCGGCGTAGTGCCAGCCGCCGCCGCGGAACCAGTCCAAGCTGGCGAAGACCGTCTTGGCGCTGCCTTTCGAGCCGTTGCCGCCGCTGTTGCTCAGGTGGCTCAGCACCACCTCGGCCGGGCCGGTCACCCGGCGCGTGGCGAGGTGAGCGAGCAGGTCGCCGGGGAGATTGCTGTCGGTGATGCCGGACACCACGGTGACGCCCGCCGCCGCCGCGCGCGGGCCGAACTCGTCGAAGACCCGCTTCAGGAACAGTTGTTCGCCGGACATGTCGGTGTAGTGGGCACCGGCCTCGATGGCCGCGGCGAGCACCGCCGAGCCGTGCTCCACGTAGGCGGGCAGGCTGCTGATCACCACGTCGGCTCCGGTGACCGCGGTGACGAGGGCCGCGTGGTCGGTCAGATCGGCCACCCGGACATCGGCGCCGGGCAGATTCACCGCATCGGCGGCGGCGCGAATGCGATCGGCATCCCGGCCGACCAGGATCGGAGCGAGGTTGCGGCGGCGCAGTTCCGCGAGCAGGTAGCCGCCGGTGTGTCCGGTGGCTCCGTAGACGGCGATGGTGGGGGAGGCTTTGGTTGATGTCATGAGAACGAATCTATTGCCATCAGTCGAGTAGACCAATGCTTATGAGGCGCAATAATTTGTCTCAAACGCTCACAGAAAGAGTGTTACGGTTTGCAAGTGGACATCCTCAGCGAAGCCATCGCGGCCATCCGCACCGGCAGCCCCACCTCCGGCCTGTTCATCCGGCACGCCCCGTGGGGCCGCCGGTATCCCGTGGTGCCCGGCGCGGGTTTCCACGTCGTCTTGCAGGGCTCCTGCTGGGTGGTCCCGACCGGCGGCGAGCCGATGGCGCTCGGTGTGGGGGACGTGTTGTTCATGCCGCGCGGAGCCGACCACGACCTGGTGGACAGCTTGGACAGTCCGGTCACCGAGACCGCGCTGCCCGGCGAGCCCAGGGAGATCGTGGGGCCCGGCGTCCGGACCGCGCTGCTGTGCGGCGCCTATGAGCTGGGACGCGGGCGCAGCCACCCCATCCTCGACGAATTGCCCGAGTTCATTCATCTGCCCGCGCGTCCGGGGCGTCATCCGGCGCTGCGCGGCGCCGTCGACCTGCTGGCCGCCGAGATCGCCGAGCCGCGTCCGGGCAGCGACGCGGCCGTGCCCGCGATCCTCGAGACGTTGCTGCTGTTCATCCTGCGCGCCTGGTTCGACGAGCAGGCCGATGTGCGATCCTCCGGCTGGGCAGGCGCTTTCGCCAACCCCGCGGTGGCCGCGGTGCTGCGCGCCGTGCACGAGCAGCCCGCGCGCGCATGGACCGTGACGGATCTCGGCGACATCGCGGGCGTCTCCCGCGCGACCCTCGCCCGCCGCTTCACCGCGACGGTCGGCGAACCGCCGTTGGCCTACGTCACCCGCTGGCGCATGCTCACCGCCGCCCGCCTGCTCCGCGACACCGACAGCAGTCTCGGCGCCGTGGCCCGCCGGGTCGGTTACACCTCGGAGTTCGCCTTCGCGAAGGCTTTCAAGCGCGAATACGGCCTGGCCCCCGGGCAATACCGCCGCGCGGGCGACAACACGCCGCTGGTCGCGGTCTGATCCGGCGCGCATGCCCCGCAGGGTGCGAGCGAGCCGGGCGGGCTGTCGCCGAACTCAGCTGAACGGCGAGCGCGGGCGTTCCTGGAGTTCACCGTCCACGTAGATGTCGACCTTCTCGTTGTAGAAGCAGACCAGCCCGGCGACCTTCTGGCTCTCCGGAAGCGGCGTGCGGTAGCCCCACACGTAGTCGGGATACTCTTTGCCCTCGACGCGGACGGTCCAGTAGTCGGCGGTGCCCTTGTACGGGCAGCTGGTGTGGGTGGCCGACGGGTACAGCAAATCCATGCGGACATCGGTCATCGGCAGGTAATACCGTGCGGGCAAACCGGTTTCGAAGAGGATGCGCGGCGCACGGGAGTCGGCGACGGTGACGCCGTCGATCTCCACCCGCACATGCCGTGAGCTGGCCAGGATGTCGACGCGCGAGTACGGGTTGCGCGGATGGACGTAGATCGGCTCGTCCTCCTCGAACCACTCGTCCATCGCGTTCCACTCCAACCGCACCAGATCGCGCAATTCGGTGAGCGGCGAGTCGTGATATCGCAGCGCGGCGCCGCCCGCCGTGGTGCCGTCGACCATGACGTCGTAGACGGTCGCGTCGCCGCGGCTGGCGGAGTGCTGGGTATGTCCGTTCGGTTCCAGCTTCGCGCGCAGATCCGCGACCGGCAGGTAGTAGGCGGGATAGTGCGGGTTCTCCCACACGAGCACCGGCCGCGCGCTGTCGGCCACGAGATGACCGCCCAGATAGACGCGCACCCGCTTCCGACTGGTCTCGACGCTGACGCGGCCCCGCTTCGCTTCGGTCATATTTCTCGACCGTACTCCTCGCACCGGCAGGCGCCAGGGGTGGAAACGCCGGAGGCGGCCACGCTGATGGCTGCCTCCGGCGGGGTATCGGGTCAGTCGTCGCCGACCGTGATGGCCTGGGCTTCCTCGACGCTGTGCGGTGCGGGATCGTGGTCGTCGAGGTGGGCCAAGGCGGTGCGCCCTGCCAGCAGCACGACCACCGCGGCGGCGGTGCATGCCGCGCCCACCCAGAACGGCAGCGCGATGCTGTGCTCGCCGAGCTTGCCCGCGAGGTAGGGCGCGGCTGCGCCGCCCGCGAAGCGGACGAAGCTGTAGGCCGCCGAAGCGGTGGACCGCTCGACCGGCGCCGAGATCATCACGGCCTCGGTGATCAGCGTGTTGTTCACGCCGAGGAACAGGCCCGCCAGCACGGTGCCGATGATCAGCACCGGTTTGTGCTCGGCGAAGACGGCCATCATCGCCAGATCCGCCGCGAACAGCCCCAGCGACAGTCCCATCATCGGCAGCGAACCGAACCGGCGCTGCAACCGGGGAGCCAGGAACACCGACGCGATCGCCAGCAGCACTCCCCAGCCGCAGAAGATGAAGCCGATCGCGTAGGTGCCCATGTCCAGCGGGAACGGGGTGTAGGCGAGCAGCGTGAAGAAGCCGAAGTTGTACAGCAGGGCGGTGATGCTCACGATCAGCAGACCGCGGTGACGCAACGCGCGAAACGGCGCGGCGATCGAGGTGCGGTGGGCAGGTTTGGGGCCTTCCGGAAGCAGGACGACGATGCTGACCAGCGCGACGGCCATCAGCGCCGAGACACCGAAGAACGGTCCGCGCCAGCTGATTCCGCCGAGCACGCCGCCGACCAGGGGGCCGGTCGCGATGCCGATGCCCAGCGCCGCCTCGTACAGGATGATCGCGCGGGCCACGCCGCCGCTGGCCGCGCCGACGATGGTGGCCAGCGCCGTGGCGATGAACAGCGCGTTGCCCAGACCCCAGCCCGCGCGGAAGCCGACGATCTGCGCCACCGTGTCGGACATGCCGGCCAGCGCGGCGAACACGATGATGATCGCCAAGCCCGCCAGCAGTGTCTTCTTGGCGCCGAAGCGACTGGACACCACGCCGGTGATCAGCATGGCCACGCCCGTGACCAGCATGTAGCTGGTGAACAGCAGCGACACCTGGGAAGGTGAGGCGTGCAGCTGTTCGCCGATCGGTTTGAGAATGGGATCGACCAGGCCGATGCCCATGAACGCGATCACGCTCGCGAACGCGACCGCCCAGACGGCTTTCGGTTGCTTGGTGTCGTCCGCGGCGGGTGCCGCGGCGCGGGTGGGAGCCAAAGTGCTCATCAATGTCCCCTCGAGATCGGATCGTGCTGTCGCGTAGCCGTTTTCAAGGCCTCCAGCAAGTCGTGTAGTTCGGTGTCCAGCCGCGCCAGGCGTTCGGCATCGAAGCCGGGAAGATGTCCGCCGATCGCGGCGGCGAATGCTCGGCGGAATTCGGCCAGACGGGCCCGCCCGGCCGGGGTGAGTTCGACGATCACGGCCCGGAAGTCCTCCGGGTCCTTGCGCCGGCTCGCGAAACCTTCCGCGACCAGCTTGCCGATCAGCGCCGTTGCCGCCGGCTGTGAGCATCGGTCGATCCTGGCGAATTCGCTGACCCGCAGCGCTCCGTGTTCGTCGAGCACCGCCAGTGCCCGCAACATCGCGCGCGGCAGGTCGTCGCCGCTGATCACCCCGGCCAGCCGAGTGAGCCTGCCCGCGGTGACGAGAAGGTCGACGACGATGTCATCCGCTGTGTTCACCTGAGCTTGCTGCACAGGAAATATTATTACATAGGCTAACTATCTATTGCGGTGAAGTCGGCCACATGATCCGAAGCGGGGTGCCCCCGGTGGAGCGGCCTGCTCCATCGGGGGCTATCGCAGGTGAACCGACTGACGTCAAAGCTGTTGTCCGACAGGCTCGATCGGACGGATCAAACCGTTTCCTCGTAGCGGATGTCGTATTTCGCCGCGATCGGATTGATCTTCACCGGGTCCAGCGCTCCGTCGGTCAGCACCGACGCACCGGCTTCGAAGAGGTCCTCGAGGTAGCACTCCCAGCCGCCGGGTGAGGAGATCTGGAGTACCCGTGGCGGTGGCTGTGATCCGCAGCGCAGAGCGTGGGGAACGCCGTGCGGCAGCAGTACGAACATGCCTCGGGTCGCGGAGAGTGTCCGATCGTCGAATTCGACGTCGAGCGTGCCTTCGAGTACGTAGACGCACTCGTCGGCGACGTGATGGGTATGCCGGGGGATGTCGCGGGCGAGGGTCACCTCCAGCAAGGAGAACCTGCCTTCGGTGTCGGCGGTGGTGGCTTTCACCGCGAAGGCGGGCGGCAACGGCACCCGGCCGGCCTGTGCCTCGCCTGGGTCCAGGACGCGGAAACGATTGTGGGACATGAACTGCTACCCTTCGATGAGATGAAACGGAATCGGATTCCGCTTCCGATTGAAGGGTAAACATGGAGGGATCGCCGGTGTCAAGGCCACCATCGCCCAGTCCGCGGCGCGCGGACGCCGCGCTCAACCGCGCTCGCATCCTGGCAGCGGCTCGCGCGCTGTTCGCCGAGCGCGGCAGTGCGGTGCAACTGCCCGAGATCGCTCGCGCCGCGGGAGTCGGAATCGGTACCGTCTACCGTCATTTCCCCACCCAGGCCGACCTCATCGAGGCAGCGGCCGCGCAGCGCTTCGCCGAGATCGAGGAATTCGCCCGCACCGAATGCCTGCGTGCCGCGCCAGGGGAAGGGCTCGCCCGCTACCTGCGCCATGTCGGCGAGGTGCTGACCGCCGATCGGGGCTTGTCGGCGGCCATCGAGGCGGCGCGACAGTCGGCGGGCAGCGCGCCGCGCGGCGAATCGCGCAGCAGGCTCGAGGAGGTGATCGGCGAACTCGTCGAACGGGATCGGGCGGCCGGGATGGTGCGCGACGACTGTACCGTGACCGACGTCTACATGATCGTCGGCGCGATGTCCGCGACCATCGGCTCTGGTAGCGGTGATTGGCGGCGGCTCGTGGAGATCGTTCTGGACGGCCTGCGCCCCGGCGCGGCCGGTAGACGCTCGAACGAGTGAGTCAGCCGGGGGCGATGTTCGCGTTGCGGTGGAAGACGTTGCACGGGTCGTAGGCGGCCTTGATTCGGGCCAGCTTCGCGTATTTGACGCTTCCGTAGGACTCGCGGACCCGGTCGCGGTCCGTGTCCGCCATGAAGTTCACATACCCGCCTCGGTTGGAAGCCATCGGGCGCAACGCTTCCCACGTTCTGCGCACCCAGTCCCGGTCGAGGGCCAGCGTTTCGGCGTCGGGAGCCATCGCGGTGATATTGCACCCGTAATGCGGTGTGCGCGCGCCGCCGAATGCCGTGTCGTCCTCACCGACGGTGCTGAACGCGCCGCTGAGCGGAAAGATCGGCATGAACGACAGCGGCGCGGTCTTCTCGGCGGCGTTCGCGGTCAGGACCGCGATCACGTCGTTCGAGAAATCGCCGAGGTCGAGTGCCTTCTCGTATCCGCGCAAGCCCCACGGCGCCGCGCCGTCGAGCATCCGTTGCAGCCCGGCGTACGGGACGGGGCCGAGGAATTCGAACAGCGGCGGCAGTGCTTCGCGGATCGGTGCCGCCGCGGCGGTGTGCTCCTCGGCTGTGCCGAAACCCGCGACGATCAGGGCGTGTCCCGCTCGGCCGTGGTATCGCTCCGGAACGAAAGGCGCCGACGGCGCCGACATCGCCAGCGCTATCAACGCGCCCGACCGACGCGGCAGAGTGGGAATGAACTCCCGGATCAGGCGCAGAGCATCCGTCCCGTCCGGCATATCCCAGAAGAACAGGCCGAGGTGCACTTCCGGCCCGACGTGATGCAGGCGGTATTCGAATTCGGTGACGACGCCGAAATTGCCGCCGCCCCCGCGCAATGCCCAGAACAAATCCGCGTTCTCGTTCTCGGACGCCCGCAGCACCTGGCCGTCGGCGAGCACCACCTGCGCCGAGACGAGGTTGTCGATGGCCAGTCCGGCCATGCGGGTCAGCCAGCCCATTCCGCCACCGAGGGTGAGGCCGCCGACGCCGGTGTCGCTGACCACCCCGCCGGTCACCGCCAGCCCGTATGCCTGGGTGGCGGCATCCAGATCCGCCATCGTCGCTCCGCCGCCGACCCGGGCTCGCTCGGCCTCCGGATTCACCACGACGCCCTTCAGCGCGCTGAGGTTGATCATCAGCCCGCCCTCGCCGACCGCGGTCCCGCTGTAGGAGTGGGCGCCGCCGCGAACGGATATCTCCAGCCCGCGGTCCCGGCCGAAGGCCAGCGCCGCGGCCACGTCACCGGGCGACACGCACTGGGCTATCACCGCGGGGTGCCGGTCGATGTCGGCGTTCCAGATGGCGCGAGCCCGGTCGTACCCGGTGTCGCCGGGGCCGAACACCGGCCCGTCCATCGTGGAACGTAGTACCTCGAGATCGGAATTCACTGTTCGCGTCATGGCATCCTCCCAGCTGGTGGGCCCCGACGACTTGTTGGGTGACGAGCAGGCAATTCGACTCGTGACGGCACCGATCCCGACCTGCGGTGCCACTGAAAACGCACCCCCGCCTATGCGCATGTGGCGCGTGTCACATCTTAGTTCATCGGCTCAGCCGCCGACAGCCACTCGGGACGGGGCGCGCCGTCGACCCGGCGCGCCCTGCCCCGGCTCAGGCGGGCTGCGCCACCGGACGGTGCGCGGCGCCGAACAGTTGCGCGTCCCCGTGGGCGCGCTTGAAGAACAGATGCGCGTCGTGTTCCCAGGTGATCGCGATGCCGCCGTGCAGCTGAACGGTCTCGGCCGCGATCGCGGTGAGCGCCTCCGAGCAGTGCACGCGGGCGGCCCAGACGTCTTCGGCGGCCGACGGGCTGTCCGCCGCCACCGCCGCGGTCGCCGCGATGGACGCGGACCGGGCCGATTCCAGCAGCACGTACATGTCCGCCATCCGGTGCTTGAGCGCCTGGAAGCTGCCGATCACCCGGCCGAACTGCACCCGGGACTTGGCGTATTCCACCGTCATCTCGAGGCAGCGGTCGGCGGCCCCGACCTGCTCGGCGGCCAGCGCCGCCCACGCGATGCGGCGCAGCCGGGCGACGGCCGCCGCCTGGTCGCCCGAGCCGAGCCGTCGGGCGTGCACGTCGGCGAAATCGACTTCGGCCAGCTTGCGGGTGGGGTCCATGGTGGGCGCGGATCGCCGGGTGACACCCGGCGCGGCGGGCTCGACCTCGAACAGGCCGGTCCGGGTGACGACGACGAGGGTATCCGCCGACATCCCGTCGAGCACGTAGTGCGCGGTCCCGGTGAGGGCGCCGTCCGTCTCCCGCACGCCCGGTTCGTCCCAGCCGCGCTCGTCCGCCCAGCAGACCGCGATGGTGCGCGTGCCCTCCGCCGCCTCGGGCAGCAGCCGCGCGCAGGCTTCGGCGTCGCCCGACAGCAGCACGGCCTGCGCGCCCAGCACGGCCGAGCCGAGCATCGGCACCCCCGCGAGCGTGCGGCCCAATTCGCCCACCACCAGCGAGGATTCGACCAAACCCGCGCCGAAGCCGCCGAACTCCTCGGGGATCGCCAGCGCGGCGACGCCGATCTGCTCGCACAGCAGCCGCCACAGGGCCGGGTCGTAGCCGAGTTCGGTGTCCATCGCGGCGCGCACCGCCGCCGACCCGGCGTGCTTGGTCAGCAGCGCCCGCACCGAGGCGAGGAATTCCTGGTGTTCGGCGGTGCTCATCGGTGTCCTTTCGCGCATGAGGGGGAGCCTTGCGTGGTGACGCTTCGCTGCCGCCTCCGGGCCTGACCGCTCATCGGTGTCCTTTCGCGCATGAGCGGGAGCCCTGCGTGGTCACGCTTCGCTGCCGCCTCCGGGCACTGACCGCTCATGCTGTGGTTGTTGGTCGCATGAGCGGGGCCCTGCGTGGTGACGCTGCGCTGCCTCCTCCGGGCCTGACCGCTCATGCGATGCCTCGCGCGGCGCGATCGGAGTCGGTGTCCTCCCGCAGCGCCCGTGCGATCCGGGCACGGTGCAGATCCGGTGTGCCCCAGGCCGAACGCAGTGCGGTCACCTTGGTCAGCCACAGGGAGAGGTCGTACTCGGCGGTGTAACCGATCGCGCCGTGCACCTGGAGGGCGGCGCGAGCCGCGCGGTAGGCGGCGTCGCCGCAGGCGATCACGGCGGCCGACACGTCCCGGCTCCGGGTGGGGCCTGCCATGGTCAGCGCGGCACGGTGGAGCAGCGGCTCGGCCAAGTCCAGCGCGATCAGCACGTCCGCCAGCTTCTGCTTCACGGCCTGGAATTCGCCGATCGGCTTGCCGAACTGCTTGCGTTGCTTGGCGTATTCGGTCGACGCGTGCAGCAGTGCCTTTCCCGCGCCGAGCAGCTGAGCCGCGCAGGCCAGCGCGCCGGTGTCGAAGCCGGCGGCGGCGGCCGCGCGGACCCGATCGCCCTCGGCGACGGTCTCGGCCGCGGCGACCGTGAACAAGCGGCGGGCGGGATCGACCGATCGCACCAGGCCGGTGCGGTTCCCGGTGGACAGCTGATTCTCGCCGGCCAGCAGGACCACCTCGGCGGTGTCGGCGTCCAGGGCGACGCCGGGGCCGGGCGGCGCGAAGGCGACGGTGCCGAGCGCCGCGCCCTCGGCGAAGCCGGGCAACCACCGTGCCGCCAGATCCTGGTCCGGAAGCGCTTGCAGCAGGGCCGGAATCGCCGCGGCGGTCTCCACCAGCGGTCCGGGCACGGCTGCGCGCCCGAGTTCCTGGAACGCCACGACCAGATCGATCGGCTCGGCGCCGATGCCGCCGTGCTGCTCCGCGACGGCCAGCCCGAGCACACCGGCATCGGCCAGCTGCCGGATCAGCGCGCGACCCGGCCCGCTGTCGCCCGATGCCCACGCGCGCACGGCGGAGGGCACGCGGCCCGCCTCCAGCAGTTTGCGCAGGCTGGCGCCGAAATCGAGTTGTTCGGGGCTGAGCGCGAATCTCATCGGCTGCTTCCTCTCGGTAGTCCGAGCAGCCGCTCGGCGATGATGTTGCGCTGGATCTCGTTGGTGCCCGCGTAGATCGGGCCGGACAGCGCGAACAGGTATCCGTCGGTCCACGGCCCGGAACGTTCCGCGGCCGCGCCGAGCACGTCGAGCGCGGTCTCGTGCATGGCGATGTCCAGCTCGGACCAGAAGACCTTCGTGATCGAGGATTCCGCGCCCAGCTTGCCGCCCTCGTCCAGGCGGGTGACCGTGCCGAAGGTGTGCAGCCGGTAGGCCTCGCTGCCGATCCACGCGTCCACCACGGCGTCGCGTTGTGCGGTGTTGTCCTCGTCGCCCGCCTCGCGCCAAAGATCGATCAGCCGCTGGGTGGTGGCGCTGAACCGGCCGGGGCTGCGCAGCGAGAGGCCGCGTTCGTTGCTGGAGGTGCTCATCGCCACCCGCCAGCCCTCGCCGGGTGCGCCGATCACGTCGCGGTCGGGCACGAACACGTCGTCGAGGAAGATCTCCGCGAAGCCGGGTTCGCCGTCCAGCTGCGGGATCGGGCGCACCGACACGCCGTCGGCGGTCAGCGGGAACATCACGTAGGTGAGTCCCTTGTGCCGCTCGGCCTCGGGATCGCTGCGGAACAGCCCGAACGCCCAGTCCGCGAAGGAGGCACGCGAACTCCAGGTCTTCTGGCCGCTCAGCAGCCAGCCGCCGCTGGTGCGCCGGGCCGTCGAGCGGATACCGGCCAGGTCGCTGCCCGCCTCCGGCTCCGACCATGCCTGCGCCCAGATGTCGTCGCCGCGCGCCATCCGCGGCATGATCCGCTCCAGCTGTTCGGGCGTGCCGTGTTCGAACAGCGTCGGGGCCAGCAGGAATATGCCGTTCTGGCTGACCCGCCCCGGCGCGCCCGCCGCGTAGTACTCCTGCTCGAACAGCACCCATTCCAGCAGCGAGGCGTCGCGCCCGCCGAACTCCTCCGGCCAGGCGACCACCGAGAGCCGGGCGTCGGCGAGGGTGCGCTCCCAGGCGCGGTGCGCCTCGAATCCGGCCTTCGTGTCCATCGAGGCCAGCGGTTTCGCGGGTTTGTTCGCGGCGAGGAATTCGCGGACCTCCCGCTGGAATTCCTGGGTCGCCTGGTCGAGATCCAGATCCACTACGTCGTTCCGTTCTGTTCTGCGGTACCCGCCGACGCCTTCATCGACTTGGCGTTCATGCCGCCGAGGGAGTCGGCGCCGACTTCGGCGTTGTGCGCGTGCGCGAAGTGGTGCAGCCCGAAGACCGAGTCCATGCCCGACCGCATGCCCATCAGATCCTCGGCCTGGTTGACCGCCTTCTTCGTCAGCGCGAGACCGAACTGCGGCATCATGGCGATCTTCTCGGCCAGCGCCAGCGTCTCGGTCTCCAGCTCGGCGCGGGGCACGACCCGGTTGACCATGCCCCATTCCTTGGCCTGCGCGGCGCCGAACCGGTCGCCGGTGAACAGGAATTCCTTGGCCGCGCGCGGGCCCATCACCCACGGGTGCGCGAAGTATTCGACGCCCGGAATGCCCATGCGCACCACGGGATCGGAGAAGAACGCGTCGTCGGAGGCGATGATCAGATCGCACACCCAGGCCAGCATGAGCCCGCCCGCGATGCAGGCGCCCTGCACCATGGCGATGGTCGGCTTCGGGATCTCCCGCCAGCGCCTGCACATGCCGAGGTAGACCTCGAGCTCCCGGGCGAAGCGCTGATCGCCGCCGGCGCGGTCCACGTGGTCCCACCACAGCGCCGCTTTGTTCTGGTACCGCACATGGTGATCGCGGCCCGGCGTGCCGATGTCGTGCCCGGCGCTGAAGTGTTTACCGTTGCCCGCCAGCACGATCACGCCGACCTCGGGGTCCTCCACGGCGCGCTCGAAGGCGGCGTCGATGGCGTAGGTCATCACCGAGTTCTGCGCGTTGCGGTAGTCCGGCCGGTTCAGCGTGACGATCGCGACACGACCGCGCCGCTCATAGGTGACGACTTCACCTTCGTCCGGGATCGCCGGACCCTCGTTCGGGGTTGCCGGTTCCGACATTACGACTTCTCCTCACGTAGTTGACGCTTGAGCACTTTCCCGGCGGCGCTGTAGGGCAGCTGGTCGCGGAATTCGACGACTCGCGGCACCTTGAAGTTGGCCAGCACGGTCGCCGCGTGGGCGCGCACCTGCTCCTCGGTGAGCGCCGAGCCGGGTTTGCGCACCACGTACGCCTTGCCCACCTCGCCCATCCTGGTGTCGGGCACGCCAACCACCGCCGACTCGGCCACGCCGTCCAGCCGGGCCAGCGCCTGTTCGACCTCGGCGGGATAGACGTTGAAGCCACCGGAGATGTACATGTCCTTGAGCCGGTCGGTGATCTTCAGGTACCCGCGCTCGTCGATCGTGCCGATGTCGCCGGTGTGCAGCCAGCCGTCGGCGTCGATCGTCTGCGCGGTGCTGTCCGGGTCGTCCAGGTAACCGAGCATCACGTTCGGCCCGCGCAGCAGGACCTCGCCCGCCTCGCCGAGGCGCAGCTCGAAATCCGCGATCGGCCTGCCGCAGGTGTTCGCGATGGTCTCGGCGTCGTCATCGATCCGGCACATGGTGCCGAAGCCTGCGCTCTCGGACAGGCCGTATGCGGTGATGACGACGTCGAAGGCCAGCTCCGAGCGCATCCGCTCGATCAGCACCACCGGCACCGTCGCCGCGCCGGTGACGGCCACCCGCAGCGAACTCAGGTCGAATTCGGCGCGGCGCGGGAAATCCAGGATCGTCTGATAGATCGTCGGCGGGCCGGGCAGCACGGTAACCCGCTCCGCGCCGATCAGCCGCATCGTCTCCGGCACGTCGAAGGTGGCCTGCGGAATGATCGTGGCCCCGGTGACCAGGCAGGCGAGAATGCCCGCCTTGTATCCGAAGTTGTGGAAGAACGGGTTCACCACCAGATACCGGTCGTCGCCGCGCAAGGTGGCGCACTCGGCCCAGGCCCGCACCACCGACAGCGCCTGCCGGTGGGCGACTAGGGTGCCCTTGCTGCGGCCGGTGGTGCCCGAGGTGAACAGGATGTCGGAGATGTCGTCGGGGCGCACCGACTCGGCGCGCTGCTCGGCTTCGGCCACCGGCACCGGCGCGGCGACGGTCGCGAGTTCCGACCAGTCCAGCGCGGCGATGTCGGTGTTCTCGGTGCCCGGCTCGACCGGGATCACCACCACGGTATCGATGGCCAGCTCAGGCGCGGTCGTGCGCAATTCGGCGAGCCGGTCGCGGCCGAGGAACGGCCCCGCGATGAACAGCGCCTTCGCGTCCACTCGTCCGAGCACGTCGGCGGCCTCGTCGGCCACATAGCGGGTGTTCAGCGGTACCAGTGCCGCTCCGGCGTAGTGCGCGGCCAGCGCGGCGACCACCCAGTGGTGCGTATTGGGCGCCCACATGGCCACGCGGTCGCCCACCCGCACGCCACGCGCGATCAGCGCCCGCCCCACTTCCTGGACCGCCTCCAGCAATTGGGTCCAGTCCAGCCGGACCTCGCCGTCGGCGATCGCCGGGGCGTCGCCGAAGGTCCGAGCGGCGTGGTGCAGTGCCATCGGTGTCGTCTGTGCAGGGGTTGTCACGGTTGTCCTCACCGTCCGCGAGTCACTTATGCGAGTGCTCTACAAAGCAAGTGCTTGGTAGGTTATCCTACCGGCGTGGGTGCGATCCAGACCTCAGAATCCGACACCGCCGCTCCGGACGGGCGGTTTTCCGCTGCGCAGGACGAGCGATTCGCCGCCGAAGTGCGCGAGTGGCTGGAGGAGAATCTCAACGGAGACTTCCGCGAGCTGCGCGGCCTCGGCGGTCCCGGCCGCGAACACGAGGCGTTCGACGAACGCCTCGCCTGGGACCGGCACCTGGCCGCGGCCGGGTGGACCTGCCTGGGCTGGCCGAAGCAGTACGGCGGCCGCGAGGCCACGGTGCGCCAGCAGGTGATCTTCCACGAGGAGTACGCCAAGGCGAACGCGCCCGCGCGGGTGTCACACGTCGGCGAGGAACTGCTCGGCCCGACCCTGCTCGCGTTCGGTACCCAGGCGCAGAAGGACCGGTTCCTGCCGGGCATCCGCGATGTCAGCGAGCTGTGGTGCCAGGGCTATTCGGAACCGGGCGCGGGCTCCGACCTGGCCGCGATCACCACCGCCGCGCACCTGGACGGCGACGAGTGGTCGATCAACGGGCAGAAGATCTGGACCTCGCTCGCGCACGTCGCGGACTGGTGCTTCGTCGTCGCCCGCACCGAGCGCGGGTCCGCCAGGCACAAGGGCCTGTCCTACCTGCTGGTTCCGATGAAGCAGCCGGGCATCGACGTGCGCCCGATCATCCAGCTGACCGGCACGTCGGAATTCAACGAAGTCTTCTTCGACAACGCCCGCACCGCGGCCGACCTGGTGGTCGGCGAGCCGGGTGACGGGTGGCGCATCGCCATGGGCACGCTCACCTTCGAGCGCGGCATCTCCACTTTGGGCCAGCAGATCCGGTTCGCCCGGGAGCTGGCCGACATCGAGGCATTGGCCCGCCGCACCGGCGCGGCCGACGACCCGCTGATCGCCGACCGGATCGATCGGGCCTGGGTCGGGCTGCGAGTGCTGCGCGCGCACGCCATGCGCACGATGGAAGGCGCGGGCGTGGACGACGGCGCGGGCCAGGCCTCGGTGGCGAAACTGCTCTGGGCCAATTGGCATCGCGGCCTCGGCGAGCTGGCGATGGCCGTGCTCGGCGCCCGCGGCCTGGTGGCGGGCGAGGACGATCTCAACGAATGGCAGCGGCTGTATCTGTTCACCCGCGCCGACACCATCTACGGAGGTTCGAACGAAGTGCAGCGCAACATCATCGCCGAGCGCGTGCTCGGCCTGCCCCGCGAGGCGCGCGCGTGACCGGCCCGCTGTCGGTCGCCCCCGCGCCCGTCGCCGGGCACGGCCTGCTGACCGGGCGCGCCGCCGTGATCACCGCGGCCGCGGGCACCGGCATCGGCTCGGCCACCGCGCGCAGACTGCTGGCCGAGGGCGCGGACGTGGTGGTCTCCGACTGGCACGAGCGGCGTCTGACAGAGACCGCGGCCGAGCTGGCCGGCGAGTTCCCGGACCGGCGGGTCGCCTCGATCCCGTGCGACGTGCAGCGCACCGAACAGGTGAACGCGCTGGTCCGCGGTGCCGCCGAAGCACTCGGCCGGATCGACGTCATGGTCAACAACGCCGGGCTCGGCGGGGAGACGCCCGTGGTCGACATGACCGACGAGCAGTGGGACCGAGTCCTCGACATCACCCTCAACGGCACCTTCCGCTGCACCCGCGCCGCGCTCGGCTACTTCCGAGACGCGGGCCACGGCGGCGTCATCGTGAACAACGCCAGCGTGCTGGGCTGGCGCGCGCAGCACGGTCAGGCGCATTACGCCGCGGCGAAGGCGGGCGTCATGGCGTTGACCCGATGCAGCGCGGTCGAGGCCGCCGAGCTCGGCGTGCGGATCAACGCGGTGGCCCCGAGCATCGCCAGGCACGCTTTCCTGGACAAGGTCAGCTCCACCAAGCTGCTCGACCACCTGTCGGAGCGGGAGGCGTTCGGCCGCGCGGCCGAGCCGTGGGAGGTCGCCGCGACGATCGCCATGCTTGCCAGCGACTACACCACCTACCTGACCGGCGAGGTGGTCTCGATCAGCAGTCAACGCGCCTGAGCCGCAGCGATTCCCGGGCTCGTCCGCGCCGCGCCGGGCGGGCGAGCCCGCCCGGCGACCACCGAGCAGCCGGTTGCCCGCCGCCCCGGGCGAGTCTCCGCGCGCCGTATTGCGATCGCCTTCTCGCATCGCGCACGCCACCCGAAATGGGCGGCTGATCAGGTAGAAAAGGGCAAGCCGCGAGGGGTCGGGGTGTGCCATGCTGGATGAGATCGGATCCGCGCTCGACAAGGGGGCGATGGCTATGGGCCTGGATCGCCCACCTGCCCGCGAACAACTGGAACTCGATGTGGTGCGCGAAGTCGTGCTGGCCAGGCGACGGCTCGACAGCCTCGTCCTCTCGGCGCTCACCCTCGGCGCCGAACTCATCGAGCACACTTCCGCGAGGGCCGTCGCCACGGCCGCCATGCGCATTCTCGCGCAGCACGCCGTCGACGAGGGGGAGGTCGCCCGCGACCCGCGCCGCGCGCTGCGCGCCGATCTGGCGCGCGATCGCGAGCGTGCCCGGCGCATCGGCCTCCGCGCCGACGGGACGGAGAGCGAGCAGGAGCGGCGCAGGCAGCGCCAGACCGCCCTGCTGTGCGAGGTGCGCTCGGATCTGCTCGCGGTGGTCGCGAAATGCCGGAAGTTCCGCTTCGACCAGGTGACTTTCGCCGACGAGATCGCGCAGGGCCTGTGCGCGGCCACCGACAAGCTGGTGGTCGAGGCCGATATGGACGCCTACCACGCCTGGCAGCGCGGCATGGTGCTCAAGCTGAGCGAGGAACCCGTGCGCGGCGGCCCGCCACGGGTGATGGCCACGGTGGACGCCGGTCCGGATCGCGGTCAGCTCACCGTGGAATGGGACAGTTGCGAACGCCGTCTCGCACTCGTCGCGCGAATGGCGCGGGCGGGCGTCTCGCCCGTGATCATCTGCGATCGCCTGCTGGCCGATCTGTCGGTCTCCTCGCCGCTGCGCTACTCGGAGCGCTGAGCAGTACCTCTCGACCAAGCAAATGCTTGGTTGTATGATGGCCGTGTGCCCGCAACAGACGCCTCTAAATCAGCTCGGCGCAGTGAGTTGCTCGCCTTGGCGGCCGAATTGTTCGCCGAGCGGGGATTGCGCGCCACCACGGTGCGCGACATCGCCGACGCGGCCGGAATCCTCTCGGGGAGTCTCTATCACCACTTCGATTCCAAGGAGTCGATGGTGGATGAGATCCTGCGCGGCTTCCTCGACGAGCTGTTCGGCCGCTATCGCGAGATCGTCGCCTCCGGCCTGAGCGCGCGAGACACCTTGGAAGCCTTGGTGCTCGCCTCCTACGAGTCGTTCGACCGCTGGCACGCCGCGGTGGCGATCTACCAGACCGAGGCGAAGCGACTGCGCGAATCGGAGCGGTTCACCTACATCGCCGACTACAACCGCGAATTTCGCGAGCTGTGGCACCGCGTGCTCACCAACGGCGTGCGGGACGGCGCCTTCCGGCCGGAACTCGACGTCGAACTGGCCTACCGCTTCCTGCGTGACACGGTCTGGGTCGCGGTGCGGTGGTACCGGCCGGGTGGGCCGATCACCGTCGAGAACCTCGCAAAGCAGTACCTGACCATCGTGCTCGACGGACTCACCGTCCCCGAGCGCACCACGTAGGAGTCCTTACATGTCAGCACCTTCCGCGTCCCGTCGTCCGTATGCCCCGCTGCGGGACGCCTACGTGATCGATGCGGTACGCACCCCCGTCGGCAAGCGCGGCGGCGCGTTGGCGAGCGTGCATCCGGCCGATCTGGGTGCGGCCGCGCTGCGCGGCCTGCTGGACCGCACCCCGATCGACCCGGGCGTCGTGGACGACGTCATCGTCGGTTGCGTCGACAATGTCGGCCCGCAGGCGGGCAACATCGGCCGAACCATGTGGTTGGCCGCCGGATATCCCGAAGAGGTTCCCGGCGTCACCGTGGACCGGCAGTGCGGATCCAGCCAGCAGGCCATCAATTTCGGCGCGCAGGCCATCATGAGCGGTACCGCCGAGGTGATCGTCGCGGGCGGCGTGCAGAACATGAGCGCGATCCCGATCTCCGCGGCCATGCTGGCGGGCAGGGAGTACGGTTTCGACACCCCGTTCGTCGGCGCGCAGGGCTGGGACCACCGCTACGGCACCGGTGAGGTGACCCAGTTCCGCGCCGCCCAGCTGATCGCCGAGAAGTGGGGCATCAGCAGGGAAGAGATGGAGCGCTGGGCGCTGCGCAGCCACGAGCGGGCCCGCGACGCGATCAAGAACGGCCGCTTCGACAACGAGATCGTGCCGGTCGGCGATTTCTGGATCGACCAGGGTCCGCGCGAGACCAGCCTGGAGAAGATGGCTTCGCTGCCGCCCCTGGCCGAGGGCAGCCCGCTCACCGCCGCGGTGGCCAGCCAGATCTCCGACGGCGCCAGCGCCACCCTGCTCGCTTCGGAGTGGGCGGTGCAGGAGTACGGCTTGACCCCGCGAGCGCGCATCCACCATGTGAGCGCGCGCGGCGCGGACCCGATCTTCATGCTCACCGCACCGATTCCGGCGACCAAGTGGGCGCTGGAGAAGACCGGCCTCACCATCGACGACATCGACGTGATCGAGATCAACGAGGCGTTCGCGCCGGTGGTGCTGTCCTGGCTGAAAGAGACCGGGGCGGACCCCGAGAAGGTGAACGTCAACGGCGGCGCCATCGCGCTGGGCCACCCGCTCGGTGCGACCGGTGCGAAACTGTTCGCCACGCTGCTCAACGAACTCGAACGGATCGAGGGCCGCTACGGGCTGCTCACCATCTGCGAGGGCGGCGGCACCGCCAACGCGACGATCATCGAGCGCCTGCCCCGCTGACCGGCACCGAGCGGCACGTCGGCGAATTCGCGTCGCACGACGTGCCGCTCGGCCTGCGCATCGTGGGCGCCTCAGTCGGATGGCACGTCGTGATCCGACTGTCCTTCTGACGAAACGTCGTTCACGACGCGCTGCTCGTAGAACCGTTGGCGGATTCGCTGTCTCCGTCCCTGCGAGCGTCCGGTTTCGCGGACGAGTCCGTCACGGCGTCGCGGGCGGTGGGTCCTGCTGACGAGTCGGTTTGTCCGTCGTTGCGGGCGTCGGGTTTTGTGGACGAGTCCGTCACGGCGTCGCGGGCGGTGGGTCCTGCTGACGAGTCGGTTTGTCCGTCGTTGCGGGCGTCGGGTTTTGTGGACGAGTCTGTCTCGGCGTCGCGGGCGGTGGGTGCCGTTGACGAGTCGGTCTGTTCGTCGGTGCGCGCGTCGGGTTCTGCGGGCGACTGCGGCTCGTGCTCGCCGAGGGCGGTCGGCTTGCCCTCGCTGCCCTTACCCTTGCCTTTCCCCTTGCCCTTCCCCTCGGACTTGCCCTTTCCTTTGCCCTTCCCCTTGCCTTCGCCTTCTTCGGCGCCACTCGCGTCGGAGGGTTGACCCTGCTCTTCATCCTGCGCCAGGTAGGCGACCGAATCGCCGCCGATCGTCTCGCTCGTCGCGGGCTGCGCGACGAGACCCATCGTCAACGTGCCCGCGGCGACCGCCGCTGCCGTCACGATGACCCGAACGGTTGTCTTTCCCACTACCAAACCTCCCTGGTGATCGGTTTCGTCGGTGGAGCAGCGCGAAATTAGCACCGGGAACGAGCCGCGTATCCGGGCTCGCCGCGCCCGAATGCCCTCGTGACGAGGCCGACATCCCGCTGTGACGTAGCCCGGGAGGCCCGGATTCGTCCGCTATCGCTGCGACCGCAGGTATTCGTCGTGTTCGCGATCTTCGCGGTAGTAACGCTGGGTCAGCGCGGTGAGCCGGTTGATCTCGGCCACCATCGCGGACGGCTCCAGCGGTTTGGCGACGATGGGGTCGCCGGTCTTGACGTAGTAGCGGCCGTCCGCGTAATCCATCCACCAGAAGCCGCGTCCGAAGCTCGGGCGCGCGTCGACGGCCGGACCGGCGAGCACCGTGATCTCACCGAGGCCGAGGCGTTCGCGTTTGAAGATTCGGTCCAGTTGCGCGACGACGCCGACCTCATACGGCTTGCGCACCGGCCGTTCCCGGTCGGCGCTCACTTCTTCCCGCCGCGCTTCGATCGGCGGATGGGTGCCCGCAGGCATCTTGGGCAGCGCGGCGACCGCTTTGGCGGCCACTCGTTGCGCGGCGCAGAAACTCACGATCACGTCACCGCCGGTGTCCGGCGCGGTACCGGGAAGCTGGACCAGGGTGGCGCCGATCTGTCCGCGTACGGCCCCGTGGAAACGGAAGACGATCGACATGTCCGGGCCGCCCATCCCTTTGGACTCGACGCGCGCCTCCGGTTCCAGCAATACGTCGAGCGCCCGTTCCAGTTCGACGGCGTATCGCCCGAGTAGCGCGTCCACGGCTGCCTCGCGCTGACGCTTCAGGTCGGCGAAATCCATCTCCTCCGGCCGGTATTGCAGCGGGTAGGGCAGGCGGTCGCGACCGTAGGCTGCCCAGAGGATTTCGAACTCCTGCCCGGTGAAGCGCCAGTCAGCCATTCGGGTTTTCTCCGATGACCGGAGGGACGGACTTCGGCAAAGAGTCCAGACCGGTGAGTTCCGCACCGTTGTGCTGGCTGATCAGGTAGTCCTTGACGCCGGAGGTCTCCCGCTCGTCGTCCTTGCCGCGAGCCCCCATTCCGGGGGCCATGCCGGTCGTGCCTGCCGCGCCGGATCGAGCCGCTTGGCTGCCGGTTGCCGTGGCCGCTGGAAGGGCGTTCGGCTGCTGTGGACCGGCGGGAACGTTGCGGCCCGGTGCCGGAGTGGCGGTGGAATTCGGCGTACCGGGACTGCTCGGGCTGCCGGATCGCCGGGGCGCGCTCGGGCTCGTGGTACCGGGTCGACCCGGTGTGGCGGTAGTGATGTTCGGGCTCGGTGTGGTGGTGCTGCTCGGCGTCGTGGACGGGGTGGTCGAGGTGGTCGGTTGCACGCTGGCCGGCTGGTCCACCCCCGCCGGAGTGACCGACTGGGGCGTGGTGGCTGCGGGGTCGGCCAGGGGCGATTCCTGCGGGTCACCGCCGGACGGTTCGGTGGATTCCGGCTCCGCGCCCGCAGGATCGGCCGAACTGGAAGTCGCTTGTGGTGCAGCAGAATTCGATGTACCAGGTGACGACGGGACTGGCTGCCCGCTATCCGCCACGATCTGCGGAGCGGTGGGCAGGACAGGTACGCCGTGGTCGGTTTGAGTGGCGACCTGCCCGTACACCGTGCGAAGGATCCGCCGCGCTTCCTGCGTGGCCTCCTCCTCGGTGTAATCACCCGCCTTCATGACGCCGTCCTGCGGCAACGTCTTACCCGTCAGGTCCGGGCGTTCGGTGGCCTGCGGCATCAACGCCTGCGTCTGCTCGAGACCGGTATGCATCTCCGACAGTTTGAAACTCACCAGACAAGCGGCATCGGCCAGGTTCTCCGACTGATTGCGGTAGTTCGTGACCGCGTCGGCCGCCGCCTTGCCGGATTGCCCCGTCCACCCCGGATTCGTGCCGTCACCGGTCACGGTGCGGCCGAACTGCTCGTTGAACGCCTGAATCGCACCGGTCAGGTTCATCCCGATGTTCAGCCAAGCCTCGGACGCCTCCCGCACCGTCCCCGGCCGCATCGCGTTCACGGCATCGACCATCTGCGCCAACGTCATACTGTCGTAGTTGTCCGGTCCGGGAATCCGCGGCGGCTCGTATTCCCCTTGAAACGACGTGCCCAACCGACTGGTGAAGTCGTAGATCGTGTCGCGCTCCCGATTCCACTGCTCCTGCGCGGCGATGATCCGGTTCCGGTACTCGTCGTAGGTCATGGCTGGGCATCCAGACCGGTGAACTGGTCGGCCCTGGACTGATCCAGCTCCACGAAGTTCGCAATAGCCTTGGCCACAACCTCTTTCGCGATCTTCACCGCGTCGATGTGCTGCATGAGGACGGCGTCCAATGACGCAGCTGTTCCGGATGCCTTCAGCTTGAACTTGTCTTCCAGTGCCTGACCTGACGGAAACGTACCGAATCCCGATATCCGCTGGATGTAGGCGGACGACTCCAAAATCCCATCGAGCTTGTCGAGATAGTCGTCGCAGGCCTTGTCCAGACCCTTGCCGACTTCCGGATGCAAAGTGAGTTCGCCGGCATTGGCTGAGTCCAGAAGTCCCCGCCACTCGACCGGATCTACGCCGAGATACACATCCCCTCCTCAACTACCCGGCAAGTAACTGGCCAGATCCTGCGCGTGGCTGCGCGCTTGGACGCACGGATCCCCTTGCTTGCCGACGGAGTATCGAGTAGTTACGTAGAACATCACAGTGCCGCGCGGGACTTCTACCGCAACAGTGCAATTGAGTCGTTGAGCGTCTCCGGCGTCCAGGAATTGGACGGCCTGGCGCGTGCCCACCGCAAGTGGTGAGAACGCCTCGAAATCGGAGCGTTTCCGGATGTCGTCCATGGTCGGCGCTCCGGAAAGGACGCCGAGGCTGTACCAACGCGCTGTGGCCCGCCAGCTACAGACCTTCCAGCCGGTGAATTCGACTCCTGCGACATCCTTCGTCTTGGTCGCGGCATCCAAACCGGTCCCAGAGATGGTTGACTCCGGAAGGCTGCATGGGTCCCACAGAGAAGCGTCGGGGTCTGCTGATTTCGTAGCGGCGGAGGTTGTCACCGAGGCGGGAGTAGTCGATTTCGGAGTGTCCCCGGTGCTGTCCTCACATCCGGCCAGCACCACCACCGCACCCATCGCGAGTGCGGCACCACGCAGAAACTTCCCCCAGCTCGTCATCGGTTCCTCACCGCCGGTGCCGTAACGCATCGACGGGGGCCGGACCGGCTTATCCGCCCCCTGCAAGCTGGGATCGACGCTACTGGCCGGTCCTCTTGGGTGCAACCAGGTCGGTGCTGATTCACGCCATCGCAATTGTGAAGTTGTGCAATACACCTCACCAGCCACGATCGGGTGCGAGGGTGAGCGCCTCACGCCCTCAGTGCTGTCTACGTCTCGGCCAGGAAACCGGCCTTCTTCGGCGCGGGCATCGCAGCAGGCGGCATCAGCTCCAACCTGCGCGACAGGCGAGCTCCCCGATACGACTCCACGTGAGTTCGGTGGTTTGTATCCTGTCTCCGCCGACCCGCCGGGAGCCGTACCGCGCTACGGCCCGCCCGGCAGGCGCCGTTGTCCCGTCCCCACTTCGTCCTTCAAGTCTTCGTAGCCGACCGCCAGTTCCGCCAGACGTTCCCATGCGTCGCCGAGGACCCAATTCGAGCTGCTTGCCAACGCCGCGTAGGCGAGTGCGGTGTACTCGGCGAGGCGGTCTACCACCGAGCCGACCGTCTCGGTGTGGACGCGGGCCGCCCCGAGAGATGGTCGGAGCTGGGCGGTGACCCAGCGGTCGATGTCGCGGACCAGGCGGGCGCGGCATTGATCGATCGACTCGGCTTGCGCCAGTCCGGCCACAACTGCATCACCTGGCTGAGGTCGGGAAATTGCCCAATGTGACAATCCGAATCCTGCCGTTCTCGGCTGGAGCGCCAGTCGGTGATCCTGTAGGGCAGTTCGCGATTCTGGAGTTCGAAGAGAACCTTCAAGGGGTGTCAGTGTCACCTCCGGTCGCCTATCTCGAAACCTTCACGGGCTGCATGTATTTGGAAAAACCAGACGATGTGCAGCGGTACGATCGAGTGCATGACAGTCTCCGACGGGCGGCGTTTGATGAAGCGGCCAGCAGGAGTCTGCTCCGCCAGATAGCGAAGGAGTTCTCAGCATGACTGCCGATCTATCCAAGGCCGACTGGTTCAAGAGCAGCTACAGCGCGACTCATTCGGATTGCGTCGAAGCCGCGTTCTTGGACGGTGGCCAAGTCGGCGTGCGGGACTCGAAGAACCCGACCGGCCCAGCGCTTGTGTTTCAGCCTCGCGCATGGGATGTGTTCACCGCTGGCTTCATCGCTGATGACCTGCATCGGCGATAGTCGTCACATTCTGCTGTTCATTGGGTCGAGTCAAGGCGGTTTGGCGTGGTAGTCGGAGATGTCGAGGGCGGGGCCGAATGGTTCAAGAGCAGCCATAGTGCAACCCAAGCCGATTGTGTCGAGGTTGCTTTTCTCTCGAGCGGCCAGGTCGGCCTGCGAGATTCCAAGGATCCCGACGGCCCCACGCTCGTCTTCGACCCTGGCGAGTGGGACGCCTTCACCACACGCGTGCACGCTGGAAGGTTCGCTCGCACACGGGCCTGAGTAACCGAGCCGCAGAGCTTTCGGCGCCTCGGGGTCAGACGACTTCGGGGCGCCGCCTTCTATTGGTGTCCGGCGTGGCCCGCCCTCTTCCGGTTGGTCCGCTTCTGGTCACGCCGCTGGGTCAACCAAGCGCTGACCGGCGGAACCGGATGGTGGCTTGCGTCAGGTCCAATATGTCCAGGTCGTCGAAGCGGTTGCGGCCGAGCTGGAGACCGCCGAGGAGGCCACCCTCACCACCGTCGCCACTCGACTCGGCCTCGATCACTCCGGAGCCAGCCGCATGGTCCGTGATGCCGTCGCGGCGGGCGATCTCACCCGCGCCGACTCCGACGAGAGGCAATCTCATGAGTGCCCCGCCGTCTCGGGGGTTCTAGGCGTTTTTCTCCGGCCCCCGGTCCTTCAGCACCGCAAGTGAATCCACGTACTGGAGCAGGAGGCGGGCCAGTTCCAGACGGTCGTGCTCCGACCAGTCGGCGGTGATGTAGTCGTAGGCGTCGCGCTGGTGCTTGCGGAAGCGGGCCATGAGGTCTCGGCCGGCATCGCTGAGTTCGAGGATCGTGCGGCGGCCATCTTGCTGTGAGGCGGCGCGTATGAGATAGCCGGCTTTGATGTTGTCGCTGACCATGCGGCTGGCCACGGACGGGTCGACGCCGAGCATCTCGGCGATCATGCCAACGGTGATCTCGTTGCCCTGACTGTGCTCCAGTACCAGATTGAGCACCAGTGTGCGGTTCAAATCCTTGGCGGAGATGGGGTTCGCCACATCCAGCATCGAGGTCCGCCGCAGTTTTCCGAACGCCGGGCCCACCGCGTTGAGCAGGTCGTCGGCGGTCGGCCCATCCTTCGCAGTCATGTGCACATGGTAACTCCATGTTCAAGTTTCGATGTGTGTTGACAAGCAAATGCGTGCATAGCAACATGTATTTGTGCACAAGCACAGATCATTCCTCGAACCGGAGAACTCATGACCTTCCTTGTCACCGGCGCCCGCGGCCGGATCGGCCAGGCGATCATCACCGCCCTGCATGCCGCCGACCTGCCTGTCCGTGCCGCCAGCGCCGACCCGGCCGCCCTCACCGTCCCCGCAGGAGTCGAAGTCGCCGAACTGCGCCTCGACACCCCCGAAACCTTCGGCCCCGCGCTGGAGGGCGTCACCGGGGTCTTTCTCTATCCCGAACCCGCCGGCATCGACGCCTTCATCACCACCGCCCAGCGCGCCGGTGTCGAACACATCGTGCTGCTGTCGTCCTCGGCTGTCCTGTCCCCCGACGCCGAAGACGACCCCCTCGCCTCCCACAACCTTGCCGTCGAAAGGGCCTTGGCCGCTTCGAATCTCACCGCCACCGTGCTGCGCCCCGATAGCTTCGCCACCAATGCCCTCGGCTGGGCCCACCTCATCAGCAACGGCATGCCCGTCGAGCACGCCTACCCGGATGCCGCCATGGCGGTCATCCACCCCACCGACATCGCCGATATCGCCGTCGCCGCTCTCACCGCGGACGAGCTGCGCGGCCGAACCGTCACCCTGACCGGCCCGGAGCTGCTCACCTTCCGCGAACAGCTCGCCATCGTCTGCGACGTCCTCGGACGCGACATCCCCATGGTTCCCATCACCCGCGCCGCGGCCGAGCAGCAGATGAGCCGGCACATGCCGCCCACCTTCGTCGGCTCCCTGCTCGACTACTGGGCCACCGCCACCGAACGACCCGCCCCTGTCGCCGAGACCACGGAATCCCTGCTCGGCACGCGTGCCCGCGGCTTCGAGCAGTGGGTCCGCGAGAACGTCGGCGCCTTCTCCCCGGCTTGATCCAATCTCGTGCCTCCTATCCGAGGCTCGTGTCCTGAAAAGGCATTTCCATGTCCACAGACCTGGCCCCCGACCTCCGCGCTGCGGCGCGCGCTCGCTGGGCCGTTCTCGCTGTCATCCTGTTCGCGTCCGTCCTCGACCTGCTTGATGCCACCATCACCAATATCGCCGCACCCACTATCGCCGCCGATCTCGGTGGCGGGGCGGCTCTCGTGCAATGGCTCGGCGCGTCGTACTCCCTTGCCATGGGGGTGCTGCTGGTGGTCGGCGGGCGGCTCGGCGACAAGTTCGGGCGCCGCAGACTGTTCCTCATCGGCATCATCGGCTTCACCTTCGCCTCCATCGCCTGCGGGCTTGCGCTCGGTCCCGCTTCCGTCGTCGTGTTTCGCGTTCTGCAAGGTGGTTTCGGCGCACTGCTCATTCCGCAGGGGTTCGGCATACTCACCGCTGTCTTCCCCCGCAATGAACTGGCCAAGGCCTTCGGTGTCTTCGCACCCGCCCTCGGCCTGTCCGCCGTCGGCGGACCGCTTCTCGCCGGGTTTCTCATCGACGCAAACCTTTTCGGATTCGGCTGGCGGTCGATGTTCCTGATCAATATCGTGCTCGGCGGCCTGGCCATCGCGCTGGCCGCCCGGCTGCTGCCCCGTGACGACGGCGATCGCTCCGTCACCGTGGACGGACTCGGTTCTGTTCTGCTCGCAGCAGCCATGTTCGGCGTGCTCTACGGATTGATCGAGGGCTCAGCACACGGATGGTCGGTCGCGCCGATCCTGTCATTCCTTACCGGACTCGTCTTCTTCGCGTTGTTCGGGCTACGCCAGCACAGTGCCGCAAGCCCCTTGATCGAGCCCTCGCTGCTGCACAATCGCGGGTTCACATCGGGCCTGTCGCTGGGCTTTCTGTATTTCGCCGCGACATCCGGGTTGCTGCTCGTACTGTCGCTGTACCTACAGGAAGTGCTGCGCCGCAGCCCGACCCAGACCTCACTCGGACTCGCGCCGGTCGCCGTCGGGATCATCGTCTCTTCCATCGCGGCACATCAACTGCTCGAACGGCTCGGTCGCACACTGGTCACCGCCGGGCTCCTGCTCACCCTGCTCGGCACGCTCACGCTACTGGCCCTCGTCGCGGCGATCGATCCCACACCACCGATGCTGATCGTGCCTGCATTTCTCACCGGCCTCGGTCTGGGAGCCTGCTTCGGCAGCATCTACCAGGTCACCCTCGGCGATATCGATCCGAGCGAATCCGGCAGCGCCAGCGGTTCACTGTCCGCTGTCCAGCAGTTGGCCAACAGCCTCGGCGCGGCCGCTGTCACCACCGTGTACTTCCACACCACCGGCACAGCCGCCGCCCTGGCCGCGGTCGTCGCCATCACCGCGCTGTGCTGCGTCGTGCTCCCGTTGCTACCACGACATGCGCCACCGCAATCTCGCTGAGACCTCCCGCGCCCCGCGCCCGTCCTGCCTGGCGGGACGGGCGCGAGGTGCGGGCCATCCATCCGCGATAGCGTGGTCTATTGCCATTCATGCACGCTGACCAGGTCGAACGCCGTGTCGGCGCATGTGTCGGGCCGGTGAGTGGGGATGCCAACCGGTCGGAGAACGCCCGAGTCGCCAGGGTCCGGCATTGATCGCAAACGTGTCGTAGCGTCGGACTGTTCGACGAATATTGATCATCCATTTCTGTAAAATCGCGGGGATGGCGAACACCGTTGCGCTCGAATCGCTTTCCTTCGATCGCGATGCCTTGGACGCGATCGGCGGGAGCGGAGCGCTGATCGGGTACGCCCGCGTCTCGACTCAGGACCAGCCTTCGGGCCGGGAGACCCGCGCCCTGAAAGCCGCCGGACGCCTGGCCACCGCACCGGCCCGCGGGCAACGCCTCGGCCTGCGTACGGCGGTGCCCGACGAACAGGTCCGCCGAGCCCGCGCTCCGCGTACCCGGCCCGACGAGTCGGTGTCGTCGATCACGCGACTTCTGGGTGTCTCCCGCATGAGGTGGTACAAGTACGTACGCGACCCGGGGCAGGGATCGCCGATCCGGTGAGGGGCGCGGGGGCCAATGCCGTCTGGGAGTTACTCAGGCGACTCCGTGACGATCTGCGCGGAATGCTGCGCCGCCAGGCCGAGGGCCACAACGCTTGGATACACGGCAAAGCCGAAGGCGTCAGAGAAACCGATCGCGTCATCCGGAGAAGCGACCAGGAGGGATACGACCGGATCGCGGGCACCCGAAATCCAAGCGATGCCGCGGACGGTTCGGCTCCTGACGCCGCGCGCTCCGGGCGGACACCGCTCACTGATTTGTCGCATATGCGGCCGCTGGGTGACCTCTTCGACCGCGCTCGGCGCGGCGATCTCGACGACTACGACCTGACCCGGGAGCTGGGAGGACTACAGCGGAGGTACGGCCCCTATCACCTCGAGGATCTCGACGCCTGGTACGAACAGCCTTGGGAACGCGAGGACGGAAGCATGCACCCCGACAACGTGGGGTTCACCGCGAAGATCTCCGGCCCCGGCGGAGAAGACGCCGGATCGCTGCTCTATAGCTTCACGCGCGACAACGACGGGAGGCTCGTAGTCACCCATGATTTCACCGAACTGAACGAAGGCTTCACCGGCAAAGGATTCTCCACTGCCTTCGCCGCATCCACCGAGGACTACTTCCGCCGATCGGGCGTGGACAGAATAGAGCTGACCGCCACGCGGCTACGGGAAGGCGACGCACTCGACGGCGCGGTCGCCTGGGCCAAGGCCGGTTACGACTGGAACCCGGATCCGGGGAAACTGGCGAAGTCCGTCAACAGCATGAGATCCAGGATCGATTCACTGCTCGACGGGGACATAGGCACGCTGAGCCCCGCCGACACAGCGCTACTTCAGGACATGCGCACCCGATTCGACGGACCGCCGGCCGGATTCCCCTCACCTCAGGAACTGGTCATGCTCACCGGCGACAACCTGAAACTCGGCGAGGAACTGATGAAAGGATCGTCATGGCACGGGATGAAGAAACTGTGACTCCCACCCCGGAGGAACGTGAGTTCATCGAGGCCCGCGGCAAAGCGACCTCCACCCACTTCATGCGGTTCGTCACCGAACGCGGCCTCGACACCGACCCCGATACCTGGCCCGCGGCCGACCGGGAAGAATTCGACCGGCAAGCACGCCGGCTCATCGAGGAATGGAAACACCGCGCACGCGAAACCTTCGGCCTGTGAACATCACCCACGGCGCGGCGCCCCACCGGCTGCCCCTGCTGATGTCGATCTGGCCACCGCGCCCGATCTGGTCGGAACCGGAATGCGGGCTGCTACCGGTCGACGGTGTAGGTACCGATGAGGCGGCCATCTCCCATGCTGGCGTCGACGATGGCGGATCTGGCGTCTGCCGGTGAGGTCTGGGAGTCGACCCGGACGGGGTGGGAGAGGGCGTACACGATGAAGCGGTAGTGGTGGGTGCCGGTTCCCGCGGGTGGGCACGGGCCGAAGTATTCGGCTCGGTTGGCGCTGTTCAGGCTGACCACCCCGCCCGCGGGCGTCTGCCCCTCCTCCGTGGACGTGGTGGCCGGTGGGATATCGCTGACCACCCAGTGGGTGAACAGGCCGCTGGGGGCGTCGGGATCGTCCACGATCAGGGCGAGACCGGCGGCCTGCGGGGGAGCTGTCCAGGCCAGCGGAGGCGACTCGTTTCTGCCCTCGCAGGTGTAGACGGCAGGGATCGGATCGCCATGGTTGAAAGCGGTACTACGCACCGAGATCTCGGTCGTCGCGGGCATCGCGGCCTCCGCTCGGGTCGAGGATTGGAGTCGAGTCCTGCGATTCGCCTGTTCCGGTCCGTACGGACGAGCCCGGCGCGCGACGGCGGCGGATACCAGGCGAACCCGGTATGTCGTTGTCAGTCCAGCGTAAGCCGCCGAGGCTCGACCGACCAGGCACGGCCGCAAACACGCCGTTACCGGCGGGCTTCGCGGGCCGTCGCCTGTTCTGGCCCGATGCCGATAGAAGGTGATGGCGGCCGCGATCGCGGCCACCATCCGTCAGTCGGACCCCGTCGCCGCCGCTTGTTGCGTTCCGGCGAGCGCCGCGATCGTCTCGATCCGCGCCACCGCGTCGGTGACGATCCTGTCGATCAACTCTTCGCACGTCGGCAGGTCGTCGATGATCCCGGTGACCTGACCCGCGGCGAGCACGCCCGCCTGAGTGTTGCCCTCGACCAATCCGGCGCGCAACAGCATCGGCGTGTTCGCGGCCATCACGACCTGGGACCAGCTGAGGTCCTTGGTCTTTCGCATGGCCAGGCCGTCGCGAATCATGGTCGACCACTTCATGCCGGTCATGCTCTTGAACCGGGCCGCGTTGCCCACGGCGGCGGTGAGCCCGCGCCAGCGGCCCGAATGCTCCAGCCGCTGCACCAATTCGGTGTTCAGCACGCGGTGCGGCATGCCGTCGACCTTGAGTGACACCACGGTGTCCTGGAGCTGTCGCCGCAGGTACTCCTGCTTGACCGTGTCGGGAACGGTGCTCTCCTGGGTGAGCAGGAACCGGGTGCCCATCGCGACACCCGCCGCGCCATAGGCCAGGGCGGCGGCCAGGCCGCGCCCGTCGAAGAACCCGCCCGCCGCGACAACGGGGATGTCCACCGCGTCCAGCACGGAGGGCAGCAGCAGGGTGGTGGCGACCGGGCCGGTGTGCCCGCCGCCCTCTCCGCCCTGCACGATCACCGCGTCCGCGCCCCAGGACGCCACTTTGACCGCGTGCTTGGCCGCGCCGATGGACGGGATGACCACCACGCCCGCGTCTTTCAACTTCGCGATCAGGTCCTGCTTGGGCGCGAGCGCGAACGACGCGACCGCCACCTTCTCCCGGATCAGCAGATCGATCCGGTCGGGCGCGTCCGCCGCGTCGGCGCGGATGTTCACGCCGAACGGCTTCGCGGTGTGCGATTTGGTCTTCGCGATGGCCGCCTCGAGCTCGGCGAACGTCATGGTGGCGGAGGCGAGGATGCCGAGCCCGCCCGCTTCGGCGGTGGCCGACACCAGGCTCGGGCCCGCGACCCAGCCCATGCCGGTCTGCACGATCGGGTGTTCGATGCCGACCAGATCGGTCAGCGCGGTGCGCAGGCGCGGGCTCATGACGGGACCTCGGTTTCGCGGATCTTCTTGGGGTCGAGCACCTCCCGGATCAGCCGCAGCTCCTCGGCGCTGGGCTGCCTGGTCTCGCCGGCCTCGGCGAGACCGGCGATCTCGAACGAGGTGTTCTCGGCGACCTCGTCGGCGGTGACGCCGGGATGCAGGCTGCGGGCGCGCATGGTGTGGCCGGCGCCCTCGAAATCGAAGACGCCCAGATTGGTCACCACGCGGTGCAGGTGGTGGAAGCGGTAGGCCGGGTCGGCGGCGTCGACCTTGTCGTAGCCCACACCGGAGACGATGTCGACACTGTCTGTGAAGACGCGATTCGTGTGCCGCGCGACCCAGTAGCTGGTGGCGTGGTTGATCGTGTTGCCCGGCGCGCCGCGCACACCGAACATCTGCCGGGTCGGCTGCTGGAGCGAGCCGAACGCCGAGAGGTTCTGGTTGCCGAACCGGTCGATCTGGTTGGCGCCCATCACCACGTGCCGCCGGCCGGAGGCCACCACGTCGAAGACTCTCCGGAACGGAATCCAGCCTTCGATCGGTGCCTTTCCGCCCAGCGGGGGCGTGTCGGCGAACAGCAGCGCCTCCCCGTCGGACAGCAGCAGATCCGGTTCGGTGGTGAGTTTGGCCAGGCGCGCGCCGATGATCGACATCGGCGACATCGGGCTGGCCATGATCTCCCCGGCGCCGCTGAAGATCTCGGCGCAGGCGACGGCGCAGATCTCGGCGCGGGTGACGGTTTCGGTGCTGGTCATCACGCCTCCTCGGCGAATCGGCGGACGGCGGCCTGGTACTGCTCCTCGGAGCCGGCCAGATAGGTGTCGACGAACCGCTGCCACGCCTCCGGCGTCTTCGCGGATTCGACGTAGTGCTTCTGGAACTTCTCGTCCCGGCCGTAGTCGTCTCCGGCCAGGGTGAAGTGCGCGCCACCCGGCGCCTCGACCACGCCGTCCACCATCATGCGGTTGAGCAGCAGTGCTTGCAGCGGAACGGTTTTCACCAGTTCCTCGGTCTCCACCACGCGCTCGACCGAGACGTAGCGGCGCTGCGCGGCCAGGCAGAACAGGTCGTCGAAGTACGGGTCGACGCCGGTGTAGGCGGCGTTGCCGTGCGCGTCGCCCAGGTTCAGGTGCACCAGCGCGGCATCGAGATTCAGCGCGGGCATGGCGATCAGAGTCTCGGGCGCGCCGTCGACGGGGTAGGGCGATTCGACCGTCTTCAGCTCGCCCTCCCAGAAGTTCGGCACGTCGGAGCCGAGCCCGGCGCGGATCGGCAGGAACGGCAGTCGCGCCGCGGCCGCCTCCAGCCCGCACTTGAGCATGCCCTCGTCCATCTCGCGGGCGGTCAGCGCGCCGGAGGTGCGCGCCTTGGCGAACCACGGGTCGTAGAACGGCGGCGAATCCAGCGACACGAAGCCGTAGTACGCCTTGCGAACCTTCCCCGCCGAGCACAGCAGCCCCAGGTCGGGCCCGCCATAGCCGACCACGGTCAGATCCGTGATGTCCGAACGCAGGATGGCTCGCACCAGCGCCATCGGCTTGCGCCGCGACCCCCAGCCGCCGATGCCGATGGTCATCCCGCTGCGCAGCTCGCCGACGACCTCGTCGAGCGACATCCGCTTGTCTCGCATGGAAATTCCTCTCTACTGCCCGCTCTTGCGCGCCGCGAGATCGTCGTCGAACCGGGCGCGGATCTCGTCGGCGACGCCGGCGAGGTTGAGTTCGAAGGTGAAGCCCTGCTCGTACCGGTAGCTGCGGTGCACGTCCTGCACGTCGATGCCGTTCAGGGCCCGCTTGGCCGCCCGGATCACCCGGCCGTCCTTGGCCGCGATGTTCTTGGCCAGTTCCAAGGCGGCGGCGTCGAGTTCGGCGCGCGGCACCACCTGGTAGACCGAGCCGTAGTGGTGCAACTGCTGTGCGGTGATGGTGCTCGCGGTGTAGAACAGCGCCCGCATCAGGTGCTGGGGTACCAGCCGTGCGAGGTGGGTCGCCGCGCCGAGGGCGCCGCGGTCGACCTCGGGCAGCCCGAAGGTGGCGTCGTCGGAGGCGATCACCACATCCGCGTTGCCCACCAAGCCGATGCCGCCGCCGAGACAGAAGCCCTGGACCACCGCGATCACCGGCACCTGGCACTCGTACACCGCGGCGAACGCCTCGAAGCAGCCGTGATTGGCGTCGATCAGCGCCTGGTGGCCCGGCTTGCTCTGGATCTCCTTGATGTCCACGCCCGCGTTGAACCCGCGGTTCTCCGCGCGCAGCACCACCACCTTGGTGTCCGGATCCCGGCCCGCCGCGCGCACTTCATCGGCTATGGCGAACCAGCCGTCGGTAGGGATGGCGTTGACCGGCGGATAGTCCACCGTGACCACGCTGATGCCGGTCGATTCGGAGTGGCGGTTGATCCCCATGGCACTTCCCGTCGTGTGTGAACGCATTGGCAAAGCAAGCAGTTGCTTGGTAGGTTAGCACGGTGGCACTCGAAATCGATCTGGCCGAGCGCGTCGTTCTGGTGACCGGCGGCGTGCGCGGCGTCGGCGCGGGCGTGAGCAAGGCGTTCCTAGCCGCGGGCGCGACCGTCGTGGCGTGCGCGCGGCGACCGGCGGACGCGCCCGTCGAAGTCGACGGGCGCGCGATCGAGTACATGCCTTGCGATGTGCGGGACGCGGACGCGGTGCGCGCGCTGATCGAGGGGATCGTCGAGCGCCACGGCCGCCTCGACCACCTGGTCAACAACGCCGGTGGCGCTCCCTTCGCGCTCGCCGCCGACGCGAGCAAGAACTTCCACACCAAGATCGTCGAGCTGAACCTGCTCGCTCCGCTGCTGATGGCGCAGGCCGCCAACGCGGTGATGCAGCGGCAGGACGAGGGCGGCTCGATCGTGAACGTGTCGAGCGTCAGCGGGCACCGTCCGTCGCCGGGCACCGCGGCCTACGGCGCGGCCAAGGCGGGCATGGACAGCCTCACCGGTTCGCTCGCCGTCGAGTGGGCTCCGAAAGTGCGGGTGAACTCGCTGGTGGTGGGCCCGGTGAACACCGAACTGAGTCAGCTGCACTACGGCGATCAGGACGGCGTCGACGCGGTGGGCCGAACCATCCCGCTGGGCCGCATGGCCCGCCCCGACGACGTCGGCCGCTGCGCGGTGTTCCTGGCCTCGCCGCTGGCCGCCTACGTCAGCGGCGCGACTCTGCTGGTGCACGGCGGGGGTGAGCGGCCCGCCTTCCTCGCCGCCTCCACCGCCGACCAGCAGTCCTGAACACAGGAGCAGTCATGAGCGGTCGGTCGCGGCAGCGGAGCGGGACGATGAAGAGTCCCGCTCATCGCGGAAAGGGCCACCGAGCGCGAGCGGTCGGGTCGGGAGCCGGGAGCGGAGCGTAACCACGGAGGGCCCCGCTCATGCCGAAATCGGAAGCAGCATGAGCGATCAGGCCCATCGGCAGCGGAGCTGACCACGAGGAGCCCCGCTCACATCGGAAAGGGACAAAGTATGGACACCGAGCAGATCTGCGCGGGGCGCGTCGTCATCGTCACCGGCGCGGGCCGGGGCATCGGCCGGGCGCACGCTCTCGCCTTCGCCGCGGCGGGCGCCCGCGTGGTGGTCAACGACATCGGTTCGACGCTGGACGGCGCGGCCACCGCGGAAACGCCCGCCGCCCAAGTGGTCGCGGAGATCGAGGCGCTCGGCGGCCAGGCCGTGGCCAACGGAGACGACGTCGCCGACTGGGAAGGCGCCCGCAATCTCGTCCGCCAGGCCGTCGACACCTTCGGCAGGCTGGACGTGCTGGTCAACAACGCCGGTTTCGTGCGCGACCGGATGTTGGTCAACCTGAGCGAGGACGAGTGGGACGCGGTGGTCCGCGTGCACTTGAAGGGGCATTTCGCCACCATGCGGCACGCGATCGAGTACTGGCGCGCGGAGGCCAAGGCGGGCCGTCCGGTCGAGGGCCGGATCATCAACACCAGCTCCGGAGCGGGTCTGCAAGGCAGTGTGGGGCAGAGCAACTACGGCGCCGCCAAGGCGGGTATCGCGGGCCTGACGCTGACCGCGGCGGCCGAATTCGCGCGCTACGGCGTGACGGTGAACGCGATCGCCCCGTCCGCGCGCACCAGGATGACCGAGACGGTGTTCGCGGACATGATGGCCAGACCGGAGGACGGCTTCGACGCGATGGCGCCAGAGAACGTGTCTCCGCTGGTGGTGTGGCTGGGCAGCACCCAGTCGGCGGCGGTGACGGGACGGGTGTTCGAGGTCGAGGGCGGCAAGGTGGCGCTGGCCGACGGCTGGCGGCACGGGGTGGCCGTGAACCGCGGCGCGCGCTGGGATCCGGCCGAACTCGGCCCCGTCGTGGCCGATCTGATCGCCAAGGCGACTCCGCCGGAGCCGGTGTACGGGGCCTGATCGGCTTCGCCCTTCCGAGGCGCGTTCGCGGAGCGGGGTCTAATATGGGCACCCATTCGTTCGGAAAGTCCCGTGTGAGAGTGGCGACCGGGCACAGAACTGCGCTTCGACTGATGAGGGGAAGGCTCGGCGCATGGCAGGAGGTCGCGCATTCCGTGCGCTGGCAGCAGCCTGCGCCGTCGCGGGTTGCGCCCTGCTCGGCGGCCCGGCCGTCGCCGCCGCGCAACCTTCCTGCCCCTCGTGCGTCGTGGACCCCGCCCCGCCGCCCTATGACAGCGGTGATCCCTGGTATTCGCTGACCGTGCCCGGGCAGGAGGCGCAGATCAGCGCGGCTCCCGCCCAGCCGACCGCCGGAACCGGTTCGGCCACAGCGGGTTCGGCGGCGGCTGGATCCGCCGCCGGTTCCGCCGGGCTGGGTGTGGTGCTGGGTTCCGGCTCGGCCGGTCTCGGGGTGGTGCTGGGTTCCGGTTCCGCCGGTCTCGCGCTCGCCCTCGGTTCCGGTTCGGCCGGTCTCGGCGTAGTGCTCGGTACCGGGTCGGCGGCCCTCGGTTCCGCTGCGGCTGGTTCCGGCTCCGCGATCCTCAGTACCGGTTCGGCCGCAGTGGCGACGGGCTCCGCCGCACTGGGTGCCGGTTCCGTCTTGCTGGGCGGTACGGGTTCTGCCGCGTTGGGTGCGGGTTCGGCGGTTGTGGGTGGTACCGGTTCGGCTGTACTGGGTACGGGCTCCGCCGCCTTGGGCACGGGTTCCGCCATCCTCGGCGGCACCGGTTCCGCCGCGGTCGGCTCGGCAGGCCTCGGATCCGCAGGTGTCGGTTCGGCTGCCACGGGTTCGGCCGTGACGGGTTCTGCCGCAACGGGTTCGGCTGCGACCGGTTCGGCCGTGACGGGTTCGGCCGTGACGGGTTCTGCCGCGACCGGTTCTGCCGCGACCGGTTCGGCT
Organism: Nocardia sp. NPDC047648; assembly: GCF_040642815.1. Classification (NCBI taxonomy): domain Bacteria; kingdom Bacillati; phylum Actinomycetota; class Actinomycetes; order Mycobacteriales; family Nocardiaceae; genus Nocardia; species Nocardia sp. NPDC047648. Next base: position 85,333 of record NZ_JBEYSX010000007.1, read on the forward strand.
GCCACGGGTTCTGCCGCAACGGGTTCGGCTGCGACCGGTTCTGCCGCGACGGGATCCGCCGCGCTGGGTTCGGCTGCCGTCGGATCCGCGAGTCCTCTACTGCTGTTGTTGATTCCGCTCCCGCAGGTGACCGCTCCGCCCGCCCCCACGCTGCCGCCGGTGACCGTTCCGCCGGCGCCCGCCCCGGTGACACCGGGAATCTCGTCGATTCCGATTGCCGTGCAGACACTTCCGCCGCTCGCCGCGCGGGCACCCGATCTCGCCGCCCCGGCGCCCGATCTCGCCGCGCCGCCGCAGCAGCCCGCGACTCCGGCGGTCCTCCCGACCGGCTCCACCGACGCCCTTCCCGCGACGAAACTGCTGCCGGTGATCGGCGGCCTGATCGCGCTCGGCCTCGCTGGAGCGGGATCCGGCGTGATCAGCTTCCGGAGCGCGGCGGCCGCGCAAGCCAGGATCGACGCCGCCCGCGCCCAGTTCTTCCCGAGGCCGTGAGGGGGCAGCCGATGAGCGTGAGCCGCATACGCGGCGACCTGCGGTCCTACCGCCGAGTCGCCGCCGCCGTCGACGCGGTGTGCGCGGTGGCGGCCGACTTCGACGCGACCACCCTCGACGAAGTCGTTCACGCGATCGCGGGCGAGCGGCGTCGTGCGATCGAGATCGCCAGTGCGCGATTGGGTCCCGGCGTGTGCGGGCAGCGTCGTCTCTATCCCGACCGCGACGTGATCGTGCTCGCCGAGACACTGCCGAGCCGCGAGCACACCCTCGCGCACGAACTGGGTCACATCGTCTTCGATCACGAAGGCGCGCCCGCGCCGGAAGTGACGCTGGAGGCGAGCGACGACCTGATCGCCTACATGCTCAGCCAGCGCGCGCATCAGCGGATCGTCGACGACGGCGCCGACGAACTCGCCGAATGGGAGGCCGAGACGTTCGCCGCCATGCTGATGACCCGATTGCGCGTGTTCAACAGCCGGGGCGCGGGCGTCTCGGTTCTCCGATTCGACGAGGCGCTCGGATGATCCTGTGGTCGACGGCTCTGCTGGTCTGGATGGCCGCCGGCGCTCGAGTGGGTCGCGTCCTGGTCAAGCCCGCGACCACGGCCCGGGTGGCCATCGTCGTCGCGGTCGCCGCCGTCGCGCTCGCCGCGACTGTGGCGGTGCCCGAGATCGCCGTCGCGCTGGACAATCTCGCCCCGGGCGGCGTGCCCGCGGGCCGGCTGTCGGACGGCGTCGTCACCGCGAGCTGGATCGCCTTCACCACGGCCACCTCGGTGGTCGCCTCGGCCGCCTGGCCGGTGGTGTCGCGGCGCAACCTGCGGCAGGTCGCCCTGGTCGTCTACGGTGTCGGCCTTTGCGCGGCGATGGTCACGCTGATCTGGTCGTACACCTGCGGGTGGTCGGCGGTGGCCGCGGGGAGCGTGTTCGTCGTCGTCACCGGTCTGCGCACTCTGGACTGGACCGCGCTGGGTCGCGGTATCGCGTTCTACACGGCGGGCACGGCGGTGGTCGCGCTGCTCGCGGCGGGTCGGGTCCGGCGCGCGTTCCAGCACGCGCCCCCGGCCGCGCCAGGTACTCCCTCCTGGGCATGGCCGCTCTGGGGGCTCGCGAGCCTGCTCATCGCGCTCGGCGCGGTGTGGATCGTGGTGGAACTCTGGGTGCGCGCGCGGGTGCTGCTGCGCCGGATCCGCCCGCTGCACCGGACCATGGTCGGCCGCTTCCCCGAGGTGGTCGCCCACGAACAGAGCGGATTCTCCACGCAGCTCAAAGCTTCCGACCAGGTGGCGCAGATCATCGACGCGTTGTATCTACAGTCCGGCGGCGGTCTCGTGCTGGCGGAACTGGCGTCGCCGCCTGCCTCGGTGGCGGACCGGGCCGCCCGGGTGGCGCGGTGGGCGCACGACCCGGCGGGGGAGACCGTCGTAGACGCACGGTGGATTGCTCCGCCCGAAGGCATTAGTCCCCGCGGCTGGGTCCAGGCCGTAGCACGGGCCTATCGAGCGAGCGCATCCGCACCCGCGCGAAATTGATCAACTTCGCGCGAATCCGATCAATCTGACGCAAATGGGCGCGACCGATCGGACTATTCGGACAGACCGGTTGGATCGGGAATCTCCTTCGGGGCGAAGCGCGGCCGACGAACCACCCCCGAATGTACTTATCCGACGCCCGATCCGAACCGCAGCACTAACCGACGCGCGTCCGTGCCCCAATTTCTCGGGGCACGGACGCGCGCCGGTTGTGTGCTGTGCCCGCCTACGCGTGCATAACACAGCACAGTGCGACCCTGGGGGCCGCACTGTGCTGCCGTGCAGGAGAACCTATTCGGTGCCGTCCGGAGGAATTTCGGGCAAGCCCTCGCTTGCCCGCAACTTCTCCGCCATAGACGTGAGTAGATTCTGTGATTCTTCGGACAAGTCGAACGCTCTACTCGACAGCCGTCGCAGTCCATAGCCCTGCAGCTGGGACAGCAGTTCCAGATCGTGATCGATCTTGGCGGCATAGATGTCGTTGAAGAAGTAGTCCGGCTTGACTTTGAAGAACTTCGCCAGGGCGGCCACCGTCTCATCCGACGGGTTCGTCCGTTGTCCCGACCGCAACTGCGACAGGTACGGTTTCGAGATCGGATGTCCGGAGGCCGTCAGCGCCGCCGCAACCTCCGCGTTGGTGTGCGGCTTACGCCCCGGGGGATGCACGGTTTCGAACAGCTTGTTCAGCCGCGCCGCGAAATCAGCCATTGTGAGCCGCCCAATTCCCTTCGCTGTACTAACAGTCGTTATCTCGGATACGTATCATTGATATTAGCGGCTCAGTAACTGAAAACCTACGCCTGATTCCGGATTTCCTTGAAGCTTCTAGGTCGGATGGCGGCGAAGGGGCTGGGACGGTCGGGTTTGCGGGTCACCCCAAGGCCTCTCGAGAACCCGCGGTACGAACCGGTTCTGGCCCGTCGCTGCGGTCTCGGGAGAGGGGGTCTTGATAGCCGCAAGATAGCTGACATCTCATGAACTGGGCGGTACATGGGTTTGTGTGGCGTACGACACGTTTGCGCCCGTGGGGGATGAACGTTCAACCAACGCGCGCGAAATGGTTGAAGTCACAAACGTTCGATGATCGTTCCTGTCGCGAGTGCGCCACCGGCACACATGAGAACCATTGCGGTACTGCGATCGGAGCGCTCCAGTTCGTGCAAAGCCGTTGTGATGAGGCGCGATCCGGTGGAGCCGACCGGATGTCCGAGGGCGATGGCACCGCCGTTGACATTAACCCGGTCCATGTCGGGCTGGTGGACAGAGGCCCACGAAAGTGCGACCGACGCGAACGCTTCATTGATCTCGAAAAGGTCGATGTCGCCGATATTCATGCCGGACCGCTCCAGCAGCCTGCTGCACGCCTGCACCGGGCCGTCGAGGTGGAACTCCGGCTCCGCGCCGACCACCGCTTGGGTGACGATCCGCGCTCGCGGCCGCAATCCGGCTCGCTGCGCCGCCTTTTCGTCCATCAGCAGCACGGCGGCGGCGCCGTCGGAGATCTGCGAGGACGATCCTGCGGTGTGCACGCCGCCCTCCAGCACCGGCTTCAGCTTCGCCAGGCCCTCGGCGGTGGTCTCGCGCAGGCCTTGATCGCGCGACACATCGAGCTTTTCGCCGGTGGGGTTGCCTTCCTTGTCGACGGCGGGCGCGGTGACGGTGAGCACCTCGCGATCGAACCGGCCTTCTGCCCATGCCTGCCCGGCCAGGCGCTGCGAGCGCGCGCCGAAGGCGTCCACATCCGCGCGAGTGATGCCGCGCCGCTTGGCGATTCGTTCGGCTGCCTCGAACTGGTTGGGCAGGTCGATGTTCCACGAGGCGGGCCTGCGCGGCCCGGCGTTCTCGCCGACGTTGGCGCCCAGCGGAACCCGGCTCATCGCCTCCACGCCGCAGGCCATGCCGATCTCGATGGCGTCGGCCGCGATCAGGCCCGCGATCAGATGGTTGGCCTGCTGCGCCGATCCGCACTGGGTGTCGATCGTAGTGGCGCCGACCTGCCACGGCAGGCCCGCGTGCAGCCAGGCGACCCGGGTGACGTTGTTGGACTGCTCGCCGGCCTGGGTGACGCAGCCGCCGATGACCTGTTCGACCAGTGCCGGGTCCAGATGCGCCCGCTCGAGCAGCCCGCGCTGGGCCGCGCCCAGTAGTTCGGCCGCGTGCAGCCCTGACAGCCAGCCGCCGCGCTTGCCGATCGGGGTGCGTGCGGCCTCGACGATCACGGGTGTGCCCATGTCCAACCTCTCTTTATGGGACAGAAAACTGAAACGCGTTCATAGCACTTGCCAAGGGCGGATCTGTCCGGTTTCTTTCCTCATTCTCCCGCCTGTGCTTCAATGATTATAGAACGTGTTTCAGTTTGTCGAAGGAGACATCTGGTGGTAGACACTCGGAACGCCCGGCCGAATCTCCCGGACGGGTTCGACGTTACGGACCCGGACATCTACGCCGAGCGTGTTCCGGTCCAAGAGTTCGCCGAGCTGCGCCGGACGGCGCCGATCTGGTGGAACCCGCAGTCGCCGGACGTCAGCGGCTTCCATGACGAGGGCTTCTGGGTGGTGAGCAAGCACGCCGACGTCAAGGAGGTCTCGCGGCGCAGCGATGTGTTCTCCAGCTACGAGAACACCGCGATCCCGCGCTTCAACGACGACATCGCCCGGGAGCAGATCGAACTGCAGCGGATCGTCCTGTTGAACATGGACGCGCCCGAGCACACCAAGCTGCGCAAGATCATCTCGCGCGGCTTCACCCCGCGCGCCATCAACGGCCTGCGCGCGGAGCTGTCGGCCCGCGCGGAATCCATCGTGAAGGCGGCCGCCGAGGCGGGCTCCGGTGACTTCGTCACCCAGATCGCGTGTGAACTGCCGCTACAGGCCATCGCCGAGCTGATCGGCGTCCCGCAGGAAGACCGGATGAAGGTCTTCACCTGGTCGAACGACATGACCGGCTACGACGACCCGGAGAGCACCGCCGACCCGGTCGCGGCGTCCGCCGAGATCCTGGGTTACGCCTACCAGATGGCGGCCTCCCGCAAGCAGTGCCCGGCCGAGGACCTCGTCACCACGCTGATCGAGGCCGATGTCGACGGTGACAAGCTCAGCGAGGAGGAGTTCGGCTTCTTCGTGATCATGCTCGCGGTCGCGGGCAACGAGACCACCCGCAACGCCATCTCGCACGGCATGATGGCGTTCCTGGAGAACCCCGACCAGTGGGAGCTGTTCAAGAAGGAGCGCCCGGCCACGGCCGCCGACGAGATCATCCGGTGGGCCACGCCGGTCACCTCGTTCCAGCGGACCGCGCTGGAGGACACCGAGCTCGGCGGCGTGCAGATCAAGAAGGGCCAGCGGGTGGTCATGCTCTACCGCTCGGCCAACTTCGACGAGGACGTCTTCGACCACCCGGAGAAGTTCGACATCATGCGCACGGACAACCCGCACCTGGCCTTCGGCGGTACCGGCGCGCACTTCTGCATCGGGGCGAACCTCGCCCGGCTGGAGATCGATCTGATCTTCAACGCCATCGCGGATCACCTCCCCGACATCAGCAAGGTCGCCGATGCGAAGCGGCTGCGTTCGGGCTGGCTGAACGGCATCAAGGAGTTCCCGGTGGACTACAAGACCTGCCCGGTCGCGCACTGAGACACGAGAGAGGGCCCTCGCACCAGCACGGTGCGAGGGCCCTTTCGTATGACCTCAGCCGACCGGACGCGCGGTCTTCATGGCGCGATCGACCTCCCAGAACGCGCGCAGCGCGGTGATCTTGCCGTCGTCGTCCACCCGGTAGGTGAACACGCCGTCGGCGTCGATCAGGTGCCCGCCGATGGTGCTGCGGATGGTGCCGGTGAAGGCGACTTCGTTGCCGCAGGCGAACGAGTCGCCGAACAGGAACTCGATCAGCTCGGTCTTCGCGATCGCCATGTCCCAGAACGCGGCGATGGCGTCGGTGCCGCGGTGGCCCTTGCCCTCCGGATCGAAGCCGGACGGGCCGATCGGGTCCTCCACGATGCCGTCGGCGGCGAACAGCGCGACCCAGGCCTGTTTGTCCCGTGCTCGCACGGCGGCCTGTGAGGCCAGGCCGGCTGCCCTGGCCGGATGCTCGGTTGCGGTGGTCATACGGCCTCCCTCGGCCAGCGGGTCGTCATCGTTCGGCGAGGACGGGTTGGGCGATGTATTGTTCGGCGAATTTGCGCAGCGAGTCCTGCTTGGCGGACAGGTCGCCGTCGAATCCGATGCCGTCGGCCAGCCAGGGCACCACGATCGCGTCGGTGACGCCCGCGTCGGCCAGGTCCTGATAGCCGGAGCGGCCGAACCGGTCGACGCACACCGCCTGGATCTCGAACGGGTCGCCGGATCGGCCGAACTCGACGCGCAGCGCGTCGAGCTTGCCGATGGTGCCGCGCAGCTCCTCGTAGGTCATCATCGCCGAGGTCCAGCCGTCGCCCACCCGCGCCGCGCGCCGCAGGGCCGCGTCGGTGTGCCCGCCGATGTAGAACGGCACCGGCTCGCTCGGCGCCGGGCTGATCTGCAACGGATCGAAGTCGAAGAACTCGCCGTGGTACTCGGCCATGCCACCGGCCAGTACCAGTTTGATGACCTCGATCATCTCGTCCACCCGGGCGCCGCGCCGCGCGAAGGGCACCCCGCACCACTCGAATTCCTCGGGCGCCCAGCCGATTCCGACTCCGAAGCCGAAGCGGTTACCCGACAGGTTGGCCACCGAGCCGACCTGCCGGGCCAGCAGCAGCGGATTGCGGGAACCCAGCTTGAGCACGTTCGTGTAGAAGCGGATGCGGCTGGTGACGGCCGCCATGGCGGTCGCGCCGATGAGCGGGTCGACCCACGGCGTGTCCGGGCCCCAGAACCTGCTGCCGTCGGCGGTGTAGGGGTACTTCGCCGCCGCCGACTTCATGTAGAACAGCGAGTCCGGTAGCGCGATCGACGAGAACCCGCACTCCTCTGCGGTTTTCGCGAGTTCGGTCAACTGGTCCAGTGGACTCAGCGCGATACCGACGGTGAACTTCAGCGGCGTCACCGCCGCTCCGATCCGACCACCCACATCGAGAAGTACTGCGACCCGCCGCCGTAGGCGTGGCCGAGCGCTTTGCGCGCGCCCTCGACCTGATAGTCCCCGGCCCGCTGCATGACCTGCTTGGCGGCCTCGGCGAACCGGATCAGTCCGGAGGCGCCGATCGGATTGGACGAGAGCACACCGCCGGACGGATTGACCGGAAGAGCGCCGCCGATCTCGGTCTCGCCCTTGTCGGTGAGCTTCCACCCGTCGCCCTGCGGCGCGAAGCCGAGGTTCTCCAGCCACATCGGCTCGAACCAGGAGAACGGGACGTAGATCTCGGCCACGTCGATCTCTTCGAGCGGATTGGTGATACCCGCCGTCTCCCACAGCGCGGCGGCCGCGTCCCGGCCCGCCTGAGGATTGACCTGGTCGCGCCCGGCGAAGGTGGTCGGCTCGGTGCGCATCGCGGTGGCGTGCACCCAGGCGACCTTGCGGCCGGTGGCCTCGACCGCCTCGGCGGCCTCCGCGTCGCCGAGCACGATCGCGCACGCGCCGTCGGAGGAGGGGCAGGTCTCGTCGAAGCGGATCGGATCCCACAGCATCTGCGAGGCGAGCACCGATTCCATCGTGATGTCGGGCTGCTTCAGATGCGCGAGCGGATTCTTAGCGCCGTTGCGGCGATCCTTCGCCGCGACCATGGCGCCGATATGGCCCGGTGCGTTGGAGCGCCGGATGTAGGAGCGCACGTGCGGAGCGAAGTACCCGCCCGCACCCGCGCCGACCGGCATGGTGAACGGGACCGGAATCGACAACGCCCACATGGCGTTCGACTCCGACTGCTTCTCCCACGCCACCGCGAGCACGCGCTTGTGCACGCCCGCCTGCACCAGATTGGTCGCGACGATGCCGGTGGAGCCGCCCACCGAACCGGCGGTGTGCACCCGCAGCAGCGGCTTTCCGGTAGCGCCGAGCGCGTCCGCCATGAACAGCTCGGGCATCATGACGCCCTCGAATCCGTCCGGCGCCTTGCCGACCACGACCGCGTCGATATCGGCGATGGTGAGACCGGCGTCGGCGAGCGCACGATCGATGGCCTCGCGGCACATCCCCGCCATGGACACGTCGGTCCGTTTCGTCACGTGATGGGTTTGTCCGGTGCCGAGCACCGCCGTTGGCAAGCTCATCGGTTCTCCGATCCCAGGACGGTCACAAGGTTCTGCTGAAGCGCGGGGCCGCTGGTGGCGTGGGCCAACGCGCGATTCGCCGAGCCCGCGATGATCGCCTCGGCGGCGAAGCCGATGCGCTCCAGGCCCGCGGCGAACATCGGGTGGGCCGCGAGCGCGCCGCCGGACGGATTCACCTTCGTGCCGTTCTTCAGCCCGATCGCCTCGGCGAGGATCAGCTGCTGATGACTGAACGGCGCGTGCAACTCGGCGATGTCGAAATCGCTGACGTCACCGCCGGTGACCGCCTTGGCCGCGGCCGCCGTCGACGGCGAGACGGTGAGGTCGCGCGCACCGAGCACCGGAGTGTCGATTCGATGCGCCATGCCGGTGATCCACGCGGGGCGCTCGCACAGTTCGCGAGCGCGGTCGCCGACGGCGAGCACGATCGCGGCCGCGCCGTCGGTGATCGGCGCGATGTCGTGCGCGCGGAGCGGATCGGCGACATAGGGCTGGTCGAGCAGGCTGTCCGCGTCACCGGACGCCCCGGCGGCCACGGCCGCCATGTCCCGTTCGGTCCAGCGTCCCGCGTCGAGGCCGGCGCGCGCCTGCAGGCCGGCGATGGACCATGCGTCCGGCCACAGCGGCGCGACGACGTACGGGTCCAGTTGCATGGTGAGCACCTGGCGCAGCGTGCCCGCGGAGGACTTGCCGAAGCCGTACACCAGCGCCGTCTTCGCCTGTCCCGAACGCAGTTTCACCCACGCCTCGTACAGCGCCCATGCCGCGTCCATCTCCACGTGCGATTCGTTGATCGGCGGCACCGCGCCGATGGCGTCGATCGCGGAGATGAACGAGAAGGCCCGTCCGGCAAGGTAATCGGACGAGCCCGAGCACCAGAAGTCGATATCGGACTTGGTGATGCCGAGCCGGTCGTAGAGCTGCTGGAAGCAGGGCACCAGCATCTCGACACCGTTGGTGGTGCCGAAGGTCTCCGGCACGTGCGGCGCGTGGGCGAACCCCACGACCGCGATGTCGGTGGCGTTGTCAGTCAACGTGCGCCTCTCTCAGAGGTGATGGGAGTAGGTCTCGTAATCGGCGTCCGGCTCGCCGGTGGGACGGAAGTGGTCCACGTTCTCCAGGCCGTAGCCCCACTCCTCGCGCGGCTTCCACACCGCCTCCACCCGCATGCCCATGCGCACCTCGCTCGCGTCGCAGCCGAGCACCAGGTGCAGCACCGGGATGTCCGCGCCGTCCAGCAGCACATAGGCCGCGACGTACGGCGGCTTGATCCGCTGCCCGAGGAACGGCACGTTGACGATGCAGAATGTGGTCACCGTGCCGCGGTCGGACAACTCGATGTACTCGTCGGTCGGCCTGCCGTCGGTCGGGTTCGCGCCGCGCGGCGGGAAATAGACCTTGCCCTCGGCGTCGGTACGCGCGCCGATCAACTTGCCTTCGGCGAGTCCGCGCAGGTAGACGGTCTCCTGCGGCGAGGCGGTGTGCTTGTAGGACAGATCGACCGGCGTGACGAGCATGGTGACCGGATCGGCCCCCGCGGACGCCACCGGCGCGGCGGGCTTCTCGCCCGGCTCGAAGCAGACGATGTCGCGGATGCTGCCCTCGGTCTGCTCGGCCCACCGGGCGGTGACCCGCAAGCCTTTCCGAATGTCCTCGGGCCCGGCGACGTCGACTGCGTGCAGCAGCGTCGTGTCCGCGCCGTCCAATCGGATCAGCGCCCAGGCGAAGGGGCGGTCGAACGGCTGTCCGGGCAGCGGCTCGCGCACCCAGGTCCAGGATTCGACGGTGCCCGTGTCGGCGACGTCGACGAATTCGGTCAACGGTTCGGCGGTGATCGGATCGTATTCCGGCGGTGGCACGATCACCCGTCCGTCCGAGCCGCGCGCGCCGACGATCTTGTGATCGCGCAACCGGGTCAAGAATGTCCCGATGGTGGAGCCGACGGAGCGGGTGTAGTCGAAACGCACCCGCAGGGGCGCGCTGAGTACATCGGGCACGGCCGCTGTGTTCAACGCCGTGCCGCTACCACCAGCGATTGCCGTGGATGCAGTATTCCCCTGAGTCACGATATCGAGTAGAACAGGTTCTAACTCTGGTGGCAAGCAGTTGACTGGAAAGGGGTCCGGCGTGAAGTTCGGATTGCAACTCGGGTACTGGATGGCCCAGCCGCCCGCGAACGCGGGGGAGTTGGTGGCGGCGGCCGAGGAGGCCGGGTTCGACGCCGTGTTCGCCGCCGAATCGTGGGGGTCGGACGCCTTCGGCCCGCTCACCTGGTGGGGCTCGTCGACGCGGCGGGTGCGCCTCGGCACGTCGGTGGTGCAGATGTCGGCGCGCACGCCCGCGGCGACGGCCATGCACGCGCTCACCCTCGATCACCTCAGCGGTGGCCGCGCGATCCTGGGCCTGGGCGTCTCGGGTCCGCAGGTGGTGGAAGGCTGGTACGGACAGCCCTTCGCCAAGCCGTTGCAGCGCACCCGCGAGTACGTCGGGATCGTGCGTCAGGTGCTGGCTCGGCAGGGGCCGGTCACCAGCGACGGCCCGCACTACCCGCTGCCCTACACCGGGCCGGGTTCGATCGGGCTCGGTAAGCCGCTGAAGCCGATCGTGCATCCGCTACGTGCGGATCTGCCGATCTGGCTGGGCGCAGAGGGGCCGAAGAACGTCGCGCTCACCGCCGAGATCGCCGACGGCTGGCTGGCCATCTATTACGCGCCACGGCTGGCCGGGATGTACAACGACTGGCTCGACGAGGGCTTCGCGCGGGCGGGGGCGCGGCGTAGCCGGGACGATTTCGAGATCGCCGCCAGTTGTCAGGTGGTGGTCACCGACGACCCTGCGAGTGAGCTGGAGCGGATGCGCTGGATCATGGCGCTCTACATCGGCGGCATGGGCGCGCCCGAGCTGAACTTCCACGCCCAGGTGTATCGGCGGATGGGATACGAGCGCGAGGTCGACGAGATCGGCAGGCTGTTCCAGTCCGGCAAGAAGGCCGAGGCGGCGGCGGTGGTGCCGGACGAGCTGATTCTGGACACCGCGATCATCGGCGACGAGGAGCATGTCCGCAAACAGCTGCGGGTCTGGGAGTCCGCGGGCGTCACCATGATGCTGGTGTCGGTTCCCGATGTCGCGCAATTGCATCGGCTTGCCCCCCTTGTCGAACAGTAGAACACGTTCTAGATTCAATGGGGTGACTGCCTCACCCGCCCCGTCGGCTCCGCCTCCTCACCATCCTCCCGCGCAGGAGTCAGTGAAAATTCTCGGTCTGTGGAACATCGCCGAAGCCGAGCCCGATCGGATCGCGATGGTCGATCCCTGGGGCCGGGAGGTGACGTATCGCGAATTGGCCACGCTCGCCAATCGCTACGCCACCGGCCTGCGCGGGCTCGGCCTGCAAACCGGTGACGTGCTGGTGAGCATGGTGCACAACTGCGTGGAGGCGATCGCGGCGTATTTCGCGGCCTACCAGTCCGGGTTGTACATCGTCGCGGTGAACTGGCATCTCACCGGTCCGGAGGTCGCCTACATCCTGGCCGACAGCGAGGCGAAGGCGTTCATCGCCAGCGATCGCTTCGCCGCCGCCGCCCAGGCCGCCGCCGACGAGGCGGGGCTGCCCGCGACGGCGCGCTTCGCGGTGGGCGAGATCGAGGGTTTCAAGTCGGTGGCCTGGCTCGGCGCCGCGGACACCGGGCGTCCATCCGACCGCAGCACGGGCGCCCCCATGCTCTACACCTCCGGAACCACCGGGCGGCCCAAGGGAGTGCGGCGGCCGCTCACCGGCGCGGACCCCGATGTCGTCCCGCCGCACACCACCGCGTTCTTCGGCCTGTTCGAGCTCGCGCCCTACGACGACCACGTGCACATCTGCGGCTCGCCGCTGTACCACACGGCGGTGCTGAACTTCGCCACCATCTCGATCCAGCTGGGCCACAAGCTTGTTCTGATGGATCGCTGGGACGCCGAAGACATGCTGCGGCTGATCGACAAGCACCGGGTGACGCACAGTCACATGGTGCCCACCCAGTTCCACCGCCTGCTGGCCCTGCCGGAGGACGTGCGCGCCAAGTACGACGTGTCCTCGCTGCGCAGCATGGTGCACGGCGCGGCGCCCTGCCCGCAGGAGACCAAGCGGCAGATGCTCGAGTGGTGGGGTCCGACGGTCACCGAGTACTACGCGGCCACCGAGGGCGGCGGCACGGTGATCAACGGCGCCGAGTGGCTGCGCAAGCCGGGTTCGGTCGGCAAGGCGTGGCCGTGGTCGGTGATCAAGGTGCTCAGCGAGGAGGACGGCTCCGAGGTGCCCGCCGGCGAGACCGGCCTGGTGTACATGCGGATGGGCGCTTCGAGTTTCGAATACCACCACGACAAGGCCAAGACCGACGACTCACGCGTCGGTGACCTGTTCACCGTCGGGGACATCGGGCACCTCGACGAGGACGGCTACCTCTACCTGCACGACCGGCGCTCGGACCTCATCCTGTCCGGCGGTGTGAACATCTACCCGGCGGAGGTCGAGAACGTCTTGATCACCCACCCGAAGGTCGTCGACGTGGCGGTTTTCGGTGTGCCGCATCCGGATTGGGGCCAGGAGGTGAAGGCGGTCGTGCAACCGGCCGCCGGAGCGGAGGGCGGCGACGCGCTCACCGAGGAACTGCTGGCCTTCGCCGCAACGCAATTGGCGAAGTACAAGATGCCCAAGTCGATCGACTATCTGCCGGAACTGCCGCGCGACCCGAACGGAAAGCTCTACAAGCGCAAGCTGCGTGAACGGTACATCCCCGCGTCCTGAGGAGACGAGGCGGCCGCGTAGCCGGTCCGCTGGGGCTGCGGCCCGGCCGCGCGACGACGCCGAAAGCGAATGCGCCCTTCACGAAGGGCGCATTCGCGCGTTCGGGGGTCAGATACTCTCGCGCAGTTCGGGCGCGAGGCCGAAGAGCGGGAACAGCTTCTCGGTGTCGAGGAAGAAGTTCAGCCCGGCGATGGTGTCGCCGTCGAGTTCCAGCACGGTGATCGACCACGGCACCCACACGCCCGGCTCGTCGCCCGGCTTGTAGTGGCCGAAGGCGGGCAATCCGTTGGCGCCCTCCAGGCGGACCAGTCGCGAATCGCGGCAAGCGCTTCCGTGGCCGAGCATGAACGCGGCGACGTTTTCCGGACCCGAGATCCACAGCTCGATCGGCGGCATGGACAGTGCCACATCCGCTTTCAGCAGGGTGGTGAGGGTGTCCATGTCGTAGGACTCGAACGCCTTGACGAAGTTGTCCACCAGTCTGCGCTGATCTTCGTCGGACTCGTCGAAGGTGTCGGTGGCCGCGGGCTGGACCTTGGACATGGTCGCGCGCGCCCGTTGCAGCGCGCTGTTGACCGACGCGGGCGACATGGTGAGCGCCTCGGCGGTCTCGTTGGCGGAGAAACGCAACACCTCGCGCATGATCAGGATCGCGCGCTGGGTGGCGGGCAGATGCTGGCAGGCCGCGACGAAGGCCAGGCGCAGGGTGTCTTTCGCGCTGGCGTGATCGGCCGGATCGGCGCCGAAGGCAAGCGCGTTCGGGATGGGCTCGATCCACACGTAGTCCGGCTGCGGTGCGGGCAGCGGCGAATCCGGCCGCGACGGACCGGACAGGTCCATCGGCCTGGCCCGGCGCTGCGGGCCGTCGAGCATGTCCAGGCAGACGTTCGTGGTGATCTTGTACAGCCAGGAGCGGAGGCTGGCGCGGCCCTCGAACGAGTCGTAGGACTTCCACGCCCTGGTCAGGGTCTCCTGCACCGCGTCCTCCGCTTCGAAGGAGGAACCGAGCATGCGGTAGGCGTACGCGCACAGCTCTCTGCGATGGGTCTCGAACGCGGCGAGCACCTCGGGGGCGAGGCCGGCGGAGGAGCCGGGCGAGTCGTTCATGGGTGTCACCATGCCACAGGCCACCGACACAGAACAGGACCGCGAACTCGAGGGCGGGGCTGATCAAGATCGTTAAACCTGGCCGGCATGTGGGATGCGACACCGACGCTTCCGCGATGAGTTCGCCGTCCGGGGCACGTCCTATCCAGTGACACGAACGGACTTGCTCGAGAGGAAGAGGCCATGAGCAGCAAGATGATCTTCATCAATCTCCCGGTCGCGGATCTACACCGGTCGATGGCGTTCTACGAGGCGCTGGGGTGGAAGGTCAACCAGGAATTCACCGACGACAACGCCGCCTGCATCGTGGTGGACGACAACATCTGCCTGATGCTGCTCATCAGGGATTTCTTCACCACCTTCAGCAAGCGGCCGGTGGCCGATACCGAGACGGCGATCAACGCCGCGTACGCGCTCGCGCTCGGCAGCGCCGAAGAGGTCGACAGCCTGACCGAAGCCGCTGTCGCGGCGGGCGCGACCGAAGAGGTGAACGAGGACAAGCGGGCGCAGGAGGCGCAGGTCGGCATGCACGGCCGCACCTTCATCGACCCGGACGGCCACCAGTGGGAGCCGTTCTGGATGGACTACCCGGGCGCCGACTGAGCCCGGGCGAGGGGTCGCCCCCGGATGCGGGAGCGCATCGGGGGGCGTCGGGCTCCGCCGGGATTCTCAGTTTCCGGTGAAAGAGGGCTTGCGCTTCTCCGCGAACGCCCGCGGCCCTTCTTTGGCGTCCGCCGAGCGGAACACCGACATGCCGAGCTTGGCGTCGATCTCGAAGGCGTCCTCCTCCGGCATGGCCTCGGTCTCCCGGATGGTGCGCAGGATGGCCTGCACGGCGAGGGGTCCGTTGGCGGCGATCTGCCCCGCGATCTCCAGTGCCTTGTCCAGTGCGGTGCCGTCCGGGACGACGTGGCCGATCAGGCCGATCTCCTTGGCCTCGGCGGCGGTGATGTGCCGGCCGGTGAGCAGGATTTCCGCGGCCACGGTGTAGGGGATCTGGCGGACCAGCCGCACCGCCGAGCCGCCCAGCGGGAACAGGCCCCACCGTGCCTCGGACACACCGAATTTCGCGCTCTCCCCGGCCACCCGGATGTCGGTGCCCTGCAGGATCTCGGTACCGCCCGCGATGGCCGGGCCCTCGACCGCCGCGATCAGCGGCTTGGTCAGCCTGCGGCCCTTGAGCAGCGCCTCCAGCTTGGCCGGATTCCAGCCGCCGCCCTCGATGGTGTCGCCGGGGTGCTCGGAGGTCATGCCCTTGAGATCGGCGCCCGCGCAGAACGCCCCGCCCGCGCCGGTCAGGATCGCGACCCGGATCTCCGGATCCTCGTCCACCTGATTCCAGGCGTCTTTCATGATCGCCATCATCTCCCCCGACAGCGCGTTGCGCGCTTCGGGCCGGTTCATGGTGACGATGAGGACATGGTCGCGCTTCTCGACGAGACAGTGCGGCATCGCTGATTCTCCTGACTTCTAGCCTTGTCAGAAACAGTAACACGTTCTATTTTTATGGCTGTGAGCTACAACATAGCGGACCTTGTCGAACATGCCATCGACCTGATGCCCGACCGCGTCGCGCTGGCCGACGACGGCCGCGAGGTCACCTACGCCCAGTTGGAGGAGCGGGCCAATAAACTCGCTCACTACCTGCAAGAACAGGGAGTCCGGCCGGGCGACAAGGTGGGTATCTACTCACGCAACACGATCGAGGCCGTCGAGGCCATGGTCGCGATCTTCAAGGCGCGGGCCGTGATGATCAACGTGAACTTCCGATATGTCGAGAACGAGTTGCAGTACATCTTCGACAACTCGGACATGGTCGCGCTGATCCATGAGCGGCGCTACAGCGACAAGGTCGCTGCCGTCCGAGCGAAGACGCCGCAACTGCGCACGGTCGTCGTCGTCGACGACGATACGACCGGCACGATCGCCACCGCAGCCGATTCGGTGGATTACGAGACGGTGCTCGCGCAGTCCTCGGGCGAGCGCGACTTCGGCGAACGTTCCCCGGACGACCTGTACATGGTCTACACCGGCGGAACCACCGGCATGCCCAAAGGCGTGATGTGGCGTCAGGAGGACGTCTGGCGCGTGCTCGGCGCGGGCATCAACTTCATCACCGGCGAATACGTCCAGGACGAGTGGGAATTGGCGAAGGTCGGCGCGGGCAGCCCGCCGATGGTGCGGTTCCCGATCCCGCCGATGATCCACGGTGGCGCGCAGTGGGCCACGTTCCACAGCCTGTTCGGCGGCGGTAAAGCCGTGATGATCCCGGAGTTCTCCGGGCACGGCGTGTGGCGGGCGATCGACAAGCACAAGATCAACTTGATCTTCATCACCGGTGACGCGATGGCGCGCCCGATGCTGGACGCGCTCATCGAAGGCAACCCGGAGACCGGTCGGCCCTACGACCTTTCCAGCCTGTACGTGATGGCCAGCAGCGCGGCGCTGTTCTCGCCCTCGCTCAAGGACCAGTTCCTCGAGCTGCTGCCCAACCGGATGATCTCCGATTCGATCGGCTCCTCGGAGACCGGTTTCGGCGGTATCGCGATCGTGGCCAAGGGCGCGACGCACACCGGGGGGCCGCGGGTGAAGATCGACGCTTCCACCGATGTGCTCGACGAGAACGGCGATCCGGTGCGGCCCGGCTCCGGTGAGGTGGGCATCCTGGCCCGTCGCGGGCACATTCCGCTCGGCTATTACAAGGACGAGGCGAAGACCGCCGCGACCTTCAAGGAGTTCAACGGGATCCGCTACGCCATCCCCGGCGACTACGCGCGCGTCGAGGAGGACGGCACGGTCACCATGCTCGGCCGTGGCTCGGTCAGCATCAACAGCGGCGGCGAGAAGATCTACCCCGAGGAGGTCGAGGGCGCGCTCAAGACGCACCCCGAGATCTTCGACGCGCTGGTGGTGGGCATCGAGGACGAGCGCTGGGGGCAGCGGGTGGTCGCGGTCGTGCAATGCCGCGGCGCGTCCCGTCCCACCCTGGAGGAGCTGCGCCCCATGCTCACCCAGGAGATCGCGCCGTACAAACTGCCCCGCAGCCTGTGGTTCGTCGACGAGATCAAGCGCTCCCCGGCGGGCAAGCCCGACTACCGCTGGGCCAAGGAGCAAACCCAGTCCCGTCCCGCCGACGACCACACGGTGGCGAGCGCGAAGTAGCAACCCGGCCTCATGGTCGGCCCCCGTCCCTCGGACAGTGGCCGACCGTGAAGGCATCCGCCCGGCTGTCAGCGCCGCCGATCGGTCTGCCGGGGATGCCCGGTAGCGGCGAGTGTCAGGTACAGCGTCCGGTTGGCGTCATTGATCGCGTACCTCCGCTCGCTGGGGCTCGCAAACCTCAGCGGTTGGCGAGTTCGGCCAGCTGGTAGGCGAGGCGGTGGCGGAAGGCGGGGATGCGGGACACGGTGGTGAGGATCAGGTTGCGCGCGGTGCGTGCGGGGCGGCGGCGCAGGGTCGCCATCTTGGTCATGCGGTCGGTGAACGAGACGACGCCGAGGGCCACGGGGCGGCGGGTGGTCTCGTACTCGTCCAGCAGGGTGTCGGGCTCGCCCGTGAGGACTCGCGCCAGCAGCGGGCCGAGGGTGGCGGCGTCCTGGATGCCGGTGTTCATGCCCTGCCCGCCCGCCGGGCTGTGCACGTGCGCGGCGTCGCCCGCGAGCAGGATGCGGCCGTTTCGGTAGTGGTCGGCGACCCGGTGGTGCACGCGGAAGCGTGAGCTCCACAGCACCTCGCGAACCCGCACCGCGCCGCCGGGGCCGCGGGCGTCCAGGAGGGCCTGGATCTGTTCCGCGGTCGAGTGCTCGGGCGCGGTTTCCAGAGTGGCGACCACGCGGTAGCGGTTCGGCTCGGCCTCGTCGGGCAGTGGCGCGACCACGGTGACACCTTCCGGCGAAAGATGCAGGGCCACCTCGTCGCGCGAGATCGGCCAGTCCATCCGCACATCGGCGAGAACGAAGGATTCCGGGTACGACGCGCCGGTGAATCCGATGCCCGCTTGCTCGCGGACGACGCTGTGCATGCCGTCGGTGCCGACGACGTAGTCGGCGCGGATGCCGCCGGCGGTGCCCGCGGCGTCGGTGTATTCGACCGTGACGCCGTCGCCGTCCTGGACGACCCGGCTGACCTGGTACGGCCGCTGCACGTCACCGCCCGCCTTACGCAGCCGCTTCAGCAGCACCGCCTCGGTGGTGTCCTGCGGCGTCATCAGGGTGTAGGGGTAGCGCGTCGGGAGACCGTCGAAGTCGATGGTGGCCAAGGTCTTGCCGCCGTCGTGGACGGTGAAGCGCGCGACGATGTCGCCCGTCGCGACCAGTTCGTCGGCGATGCCGAGTTCCTCGAGCACCTCGAGCGTCCTGGCGTGCACGACCGCCGCGCGGGAGGTGTTCGCGCCTTCGCTCTGCCGGTCGAGCAGGACGAAATCCACCCCCGCGTCGGCCAGCGTGATGGCGGCGGTCAGCCCGGCGGGCCCCGCGCCGACGATCACGACGGAAGTGGTGGCGGGCAGCGGGTTCGGTGTGGCGTTCATCGGAACTCCTCATGTCAACGTTTGTAGGCCAACGTTTGTTGGCACAACCGTAGCTCCATCCGGACTAGGAAGTCAACAGTTGTTGGCCTACACTTGTTGGCATGACCGTAGAGCCTGATCAAGCCCCCGTTCGCCGCTCGGACGCGACGCGTGCGGCGATTCTGGACGCGGCCCGCGCACGGTTCGCCGCCGAGGGATTCCGCAAGGCGACCATTCGCGCCATCGCCGCCGACGCGGATATCGACCCATCGATGGTGATGCGGTACTTCGGCAGCAAAGACGGACTCTTCGCCGCCGCGGTCGACGTCCGGTTGGATCTGCCCGACCTCGCCTCCGCGGAGCCGGACAGCCTGGGCGAGCTGCTGGTGCGCCGCTTCTTCGAGATCTGGGAAGAGCAGCCGAACAAGGAGGTGCTGCTGACGCTGCTGCGCTCATCGATCACCGACGAGGCGGTGGCGGAACGCGTCCGCGCCATCTTCGCCGAGCAGATCTTGCCCGCCGTCCTGCGTTTCGGCGATCCCGCCGACGCCCCCCGCCGTGGCGGCCTGATCGTCACCCAGATGCTCGGCCTCGCCCTGTGCCGCTACGTCCTGCGCCTACCGCCGGTCGTCGCCCTGACCCGCGACCAGATCATCGCCGAGGTAGGCCCCACCCTCCAGCGCTACCTGACGTCGATCCCGGCCGAGGGATCTCGGGCAGTGCCACCGCCCGCTCAGGAATCGGGGTAAATCAGTCCGACTGTGGGGAAATAGCCGCGGTACCGGGCGACGTCCCTGGTCAGCAATTGGTAGCCCGTCACTGCGGCGTGCGCTCCGATGTAGATGTCGGGCATGGGCGAGCGCTTCTCGCCGCTGTTCTTGCGGTAGCGCTGGTACGCCTTGCCTGCAAGGAAGCCAGCGCGAAACGGTAGCGCTTCGCGCTCGAACTCGTCGGAGGGCAGCAGATAATCGAGGTCTTCGACCGCGTCGTATCCGACCGAGACTTCGGCGTAAATGATCGGATTGATCACAACCCGGCCCGCGTCGAGCGCCTCGGTTATCCGGTCCGCCGACCACGCCGCCCAGTGCTTGTCATTGGTCATGACGTCGAGCAGGACGCAGGAGTCGACAAGAACGGCAGGTCCACCGATGGGTGTCGGGCTACTCGCCACGGAGCAAGTCCATGATCTGGTCGGTGCTCAAGCCTTCGATGTCCCTGCTGTCTGCGGTGCCACGCAGTCGTCGTACGAGGCGTTGGCCTCGAGTCGAGGCGCCCTCGGCGCGCACGATCTGCAAGGTGCCGTCGACTTCGATGATCTCCACATCGTCACCCTCGTGAAGATTGTGTTTGGCGCGAAGGTGGGCGGGGATCGTCACTTGTCCCTTGCTGTTCAGCAGCATTGCAGCCTCCTCTTGCAGTCGTAGTAATCGTATTACGTAATACGATTACCGCACATCCCTCACGTCGACCTACGCGTTCCAGAACTGCTGGAGCTGAACCGGCGACTGGTCTGAGCGCAACGCGATTCGGCCCGCAGGGCGTGGTGCCGTGCGGGCCGAATGTGCTCGGGTGCGGTTACGTGGCCAGCAGCGCGCCGAGGGCGCGCAGGTGGTCGGTGCTCGCGCCGAGGGCGAACTCGTTGTGTTTGGCGGCGGTGAAGTAGTTGTGCGCGATGTGGTCGCGGTCGATGCCGACGCCGCCGTGCACGTGGACCACGGTGTGGGCGACGCGGTGGCCCGCGTCGGCGGCCCAGAACTTGGCGGTGTGCACCGCCTCGGCGGCGGGCAGGTCCTCCGACAGCAACCACGCCGCCTGGGTGACCGCCAGGCGCAGGCCCTGCACGTCGATGTAGGCGTCGGCGAGCCGTTGGGCGACGGCCTGGAAGCTGCCGACCGCCTTGCCGAACTGCTCCCGCTCCCTTGCGTATTCGGCTACCAGCTCGAGCGCCCGTTCCAGGGTGCCGAGCTGTAGGGCGCTCAGGCCGAGCCAGGCACGGGTGAGGATCCAGTCCAGGATCTCCGCCCCGTCGGCCACGGCGCCGATCAGTTCGGCTGGCGCGTCGGTGAGCTCGACCGCGAACTCCGGGCTGCGGTCGACCACCTGTTGCGCGGTCACCGTCGCCGCCGCGGGATCGACCAGGAACACCGCGGTGGTTCCGGAGACCGTGGCGGGCACCAGGATCCGCTCGGCCCGGTTCGCGAAGGGCACGGTGGTCTTGGCGCCGGTCAGTCGCCAGCCGTCGGCGGTCTCGACCGCGCTGGTGGTCGGCGCGGCGGGTTCCCAGTTGCGCTCCTCGGCCAGCGCCACCGTGAGGATGACGCTGCCCGCGCCCGCCCGCGTGGCCAGATCCTGTTGCGCCGCATCGCCGAACCGTGCCAGCGCGCCCGCGCCGAGCACGATCGACCACAGGTACGGCACGGCCGCGAGGTGCTTGCCCAGCTCGCGCAGGACAGCGGTCTGTTCGAGCGAGCCGAGGTCGCTGCCGCCGACGGATTCGGGCAGGGCCGCCGCGAGCACGCCGGTCTCGGCCAGCGAACTCCACAGCGGCCGGTCGAATCGCTCTTCGGCGGTATCGAGTTCGCGCAACCGGTCCGCGGTGACCAATTTCCCGCACACCTCGCCGGTCAGCCGGCCGAGATCGAGTTGAGCTTCGGTGGGGGTGAAATCCATGGTGGTCTCTCAGCTTTCGTCAGCGCGCGGCGGCAGGCTGCTTCAGGGCGGTCATGGCGATGATGTCGCGCTGTACCTCGTTGGTGCCGCCGCCGAAGGTGAGGATGAGCGCGGCGCGGTGCATCCGCTCGAGGCGGCCGCGCAATTGCGCGCCGGGGGAGTCCTGGCGCAGGTAGGCCTGCGGGCCGAGCACCTCCATGAGCGACCGGTAGGCCTCGGTGGCCAGCTCGGTGCCGTACACCTTGCAGGCGGAGGCGTCCCACGGGCGCGGAGCCGCGTCACCGCCCGCGTCGGCCCGGCTGGCGATCTCCCAGTTCAGCAGCTTGAGGTATTCCACCTTGGCGTGCGCCTTGGCCAGGATGAGCTGCACCCATTCGCGGTCGATCACGCGGGAGCCGTCGCTCGCCTTGGTCTCGCGCGCCCATTCGGCGGTCTGGCGCAGCGCCAGCGCCAGCGGCGCGGCCGAGGTGAGCGCGACCCGCTCGTGGTTGAGCTGGTTGGTGATCAGCGCCCAGCCGCCGTTCTCCTGGCCCACCAGCGCGCTCGCGGGCACGCGAACGTCCTGGTAGTAGGTGGCGCTGGTGTCCGGCCCCGCCATGGTGTGCACCGGCGTCCACGAGAAGCCCTCGGCGGTGGTCGGCACGATGAGCATGCTGATGCCCTTGTGCTTCTTGGCGGTCGGATCGGTGCGCACGGCCAGCCAGACGTAGTCGGCGTAGGCGATCAGGCTGGTCCACATCTTCTGGCCGTTGATCACGTAGTCGTCGCCGTCGCGCACCGCGGTGGTGCGCAGGCTGGCCAGGTCGGTGCCCGCGCCCGGCTCGGAGTAACCGATGGAGAAGTGCAGTTCACCGGCCGCGATCTTGGGCAGGAAGAACTTCTTCTGCTCCGCACTGCCGTAGTGCATGATCGTGGGCGCGACGGAGTTGATGGTCAGGAACGGCACCGGCGCGCCCGCGATCGCCGCCTCGTCGGTGAAGATCAGCTGGTCCATGGTGGGGCGGTCCTGGCCGCCGTATTCCTCGGGCCAGCCCAGCGCCAGCCAGCCGTCGTGGCCCATCTGCTGCACCA
Source organism: Nocardia sp. NPDC047648 (assembly GCF_040642815.1). Lineage (NCBI taxonomy): Bacteria > Bacillati > Actinomycetota > Actinomycetes > Mycobacteriales > Nocardiaceae > Nocardia > Nocardia sp. NPDC047648. The sequence goes on from NZ_JBEYSX010000007.1 coordinate 107,691, forward strand.
CCTCGCGGTACACATTGCCCTGGCCGTACTCGCCGGTCTGCGCGCTCAGCGCCTCCCTGCGCTCAGGGGTGATGAGTCGCGCGAAGTAGTCGCGCAACTCCGCGCGCAGCTGCTCCTGTTGCGGCGTGTACGCAATGCGCATGGCAAAACCTCTTGGGGGATGGTCGGCCGACGGGGCTGACGGAGTCGGCGGGGTGGGCAGGACGAGTCTTCGTCGGATCGGGTTTCCCCGATCATTGCATATGGACTGAAACATGTTCCAGTATTGATACTGAATCCCCCCGATGACGCCCCGGTGGAGCGGATCGGCTTGTTAGGCTTCGGCCAGAGTGGTGGTAAAGGAGTTGCCATGAAGATCAGTGTCGATCCAGACCAGTGCGAAGCGAATGGAATCTGTGTCGGAATCGCCCCCGACGTGTTCGAACTCGATGACGAGGACGTCCTGCACATCGCGAACGCCGACGTGCCCCCCGATCGGCTCGCCGATGTCGAGGACGCCGTCGCGCAATGTCCGAAGGCGGCGTTGCGGTTGCAGTGAGCGTTGCTTGCCGTAAGTTGGAACACGTTCTAGAGTCGGCCGCGTGAGCAATGATCTGAGCCTTGCGGGCCGTGTAGCGATCGTGACCGGCGGCGGCGCCGGACTTGGGCGGGCCGAAGCGCTCGCGCTGGCCGGAGCCGGCGCGTCGGTGGTGGTCAACGACCTCGCGGAGTCGGAGGCGGTCGCGAGCACGCTCGGTGACATCCGGGCGCTGGGCGCCAAGGCGGAGTTCGTCGCGGGCAGCATCGCCGAGCGCGCGACCGCCGACGCGCTGATCCGCACCGCCGAGGAGTCGTTCGGATCGGTCGACATCGTGGTCAACAACGCGGGCATCACCCGCGACCGGATGCTGTTCAACATGTCCGACGAGGACTTCGACGCGGTGCTCGCGGTGCATCTGCGCGGCCATTTCCTGCTCTCGCGCAACGCGGCCGCCTATTGGCGCGGCAAGTCGAAGCAGGCGGGGGCGCCGGTCTACGGAAGGCTGATCAACACCTCCTCGGAAGCCGGATTGCTCGGCCCGGAGGGGCAGGCCAACTACGGTGCCGCGAAGGCGGGCATCACCGCGCTGACCCTCTCGGCCGCGCGGGCCCTGTCTCGCTTCGGTGTGCGCGCCAACGCGATCGCGCCGCGGGCGCGCACCGCGATGACCGAGGCGGTGTTCAGCCCCGCCCCGGAGGGCGAGGCCGACCCGCTGTCGCCCGATCACGTGGCCCGGCTGGTCGCCTACCTGGCCTCGCCCGCGGCCGATTCGGTCAACGGACAGCTGTTCGTCGTCTACGGGGGAATGGTGGCGCTCATGGCGGCGCCGGTTGTCGAACGCCGGTTCGACGCGGCCGCGGGGGAGTGGTCGGCCCAGGATCTGGCCGACACGCTGGGCGACTACTTCGCCGATCGCCCGGAGGGGCGCACCTTCTCGGCGTCTTCGCTGGCAGAGCTGGGGTGAGCCGCGGCGGCTCGCCGCGGACCCGCTACTGATCAGCTGTCCAACTGTTGATCATGGGATCGGCGCTTGGTAGACATAGGGACGGGTTATGTCCTACCTCACAAAGGTGGGATCATCACCCGATGACACCGGTTCCAAATTTATATGCCGACTTTTCGGGAAATTGCACTTCAAAAGTATGAAAAGTGCTACCGGCAACACGGTGAACGTGTTCTAATCGTTCCGGCGGTGCGGCCACGGTGGAGATTCGCGCCGTGGGCTGTGTACGCCGGTTGAGCAAGGAGGATCGTGGATGAACGAGGTCCTTGCCGTGCCGTTGCGGGCCGTCGGTGGATTCTTCGAACTCACCGCTGATGTCGCACGCGCCAGCGTGCGCAGGCCCTTTCAATGGCGGGAGTTCATCGACCAGTCCTGGTTCATCGCGCGAGTTTCGATCGTGCCGACATTGCTGGTGGCCATTCCGTTCACCGTTCTGGTCAGCTTCACCTTGAACATTCTGTTGCGGGAGATCGGCGCGGCCGACCTCAGCGGGGCGGGCGCGGCATTCGGCGCGGTCACCCAGGTGGGGCCGATCGTCACCGTGCTCATCGTGGCGGGGGCGGGCGCCACCGCGATCTGCGCCGACCTGGGCGCGCGCACCATTCGCGAGGAAATCGACGCCATGCGGGTGCTGGGCATCAATCCGGTACAGCGCTTGGTGGTGCCCCGGGTGCTCGCGTCGATGTTCGTCGCGCTGATGCTCAACAGCCTGGTGTGCACCATCGGCATCGTCGGCGGATTTCTGTTCTCGGTGTATCTGCAAGATGTGAACCCCGGCGCGTTCGTCAATGGCATCACGCTGCTCACCCATCTGCCCGAGCTGATCATTTCGGAGGTGAAAGCCGGATTGTTCGGGCTGATCGCCGGCCTGGTCGCCTGCTATCTGGGCTTGAATGTCAAAGGCGGACCCAAGAGTGTCGGTGATGCGGTGAATCAGACCGTAGTCTTCGCTTTTATGGCCCTGTTCGTCGTGAACGTGGTGGTCACCGCCGTCGGCATCAAGTTCACGGCGCGGTGACGCGATGGCCTTCGTAATCCAATCCCGTTTTCCCCGCACGGTCCGGCGAATGCGCAGGATGTCGGACTCGCTCGATTCGGTCGGCAAGCACGCTGTGTTCTATGCCCAGGCGCTCGGGTCGCTGCCGCGCGCGCTGGTGCACTATCGCACCGAGACCATCCGGCTGATCGCCGAGATCAGCATGGGTACCGGCGCGCTGGCGGTGATCGGCGGCACGGTGGTGATCGTCGGGTTCCTCACCCTGTTCGCGGGCGGCACCATCGCCGTGCAGGGCTACAGCTCACTGGGCAATATCGGCGTCGAGGCGCTGACCGGCTTCTTCGCGGCGTTCATCAACGTCCGCATCGCGGCGCCGGTGATCTCCGGCATCGGCCTGGCGGCCACCATCGGGGCGGGCTCGACCGCGCAACTGGGCGCGATGCGGGTCGCCGAGGAGATCGACGCGCTGGAGTCGATGGCGATCCGGCCGGTGCCCTACCTGGTCGGCACCCGCGTGCTGGCCGGGATGATCGCGATCGTCCCGCTCTACGCCCTCGCGGTGATCGCGTCGTTCCTGGCCAGCCGGTTCGCCACGGTCGTCATCTACGGCCAGTCGGCGGGCGTCTACGACCACTACTTCTCCACGTTCCTCATCCCGACCGACATCCTGTGGTCGTTCGCCCAGGCGATCCTCATGTCCTTGGCGATCATGATGATCCACACCTACTACGGCTACAACGCCGCGGGCGGCCCGGTCGGCGTGGGTGTCGCGGTGGGCAACGCGGTGCGGACCTCACTGGTTGCGGTCGTCACGGTGACCCTGCTGGTCTCGCTGGCCATCTACGGCACCTCCGGCAACTTCCACCTCTCCGGATAGCGACATGGCGGAATCGAAGCAAACGGAAAGCCGCCTGGGGCGCGCGCTGCGCGGCGGGCTCGGCCTGAAACTGGCCGGTATCACGATGGTGCTCGCGCTGGTCGCCATCTTCGCGGTCGCGATGATCATGTTCGTCGGCGGGTTCACGCCCACGGCCACCGTGACGGTGGACGCGCCGCGCAGCGGCCTGGTCCTGGACCCGGACGCCAAGGTGAAGGTGCGCGGGGTGGAGATCGGCCGCGTCGCGTCCGTCGACCACACCACCGAGGGCGCGAGGCTGAAACTGGCCCTCGACCCGGACCTGTTGAAACTGGTCCCCTCCAACGCGGATGTCGACATCCGGTCGACCACGGTGTTCGGCGCGAAGTACATCAACTTCATCGTTCCGCAGCAGCCGTCGTCCACCCCACTGCGTCCCGGCGCGACCGTGACCGCGCAGCGGGTGACCGTCGAGTTCAACACCCTGTTCCAGCACCTCTCGGACGTGCTGGCCAAGATCGAGCCGGAGAAGCTGAACGCCACCCTGTCCGCGCTGGGCACGGCGTTGCAGGGCCGGGGGCAGAAACTCGGTGACCTGCTCACGCAGAGCGACGCCTACCTGCGCGACATCAACCCGTATCTGCCGACGCTGCGACAGGATCTGGCGAAGACCGGCGAGGTCACCGACCTGTACGCGGACACGGTGAACGACCTGCTGCGCACGGTGGACAACTTCACCGTCACCAGCAAGACCCTGGCCCAGGAGCAGGACAGCCTGGACAACGTTCTGGTGAACCTCACCGGCCTGGCCGACACCACCGGATCGGTCTTGCGCGACAACGAGAATCAGCTCGGCACCGCGCTGGATCTGCTGCGCCCGACCACCGGGCTGCTCGACGAGTACGCGCCCGCGCTGTACTGCCTCATCGGCGGCCTCGGCAAGGCGCTGCCCCTGGGTGAGGCGGTCTTCGGCGGGTTGCAGGAAGGCGTCGCGCTGAACACCGGCTTCATGTACGGCGCGAAGCCGTATACCTACCCGGAGGATCTGCCCAAGGTCAACGCGACCGGCGGCCCGCAATGCGGGGGCATCCTGGACCGGGTGCCGGGCAGCCACTCGGACTATGTCGTCACCGATACCTCGGAAGGCCACGTGTACACACCGTCGACGACGCTGAGTGTGAACCCGCCGAAGATCTTCCAGCTCCTGTTCGCCGGACTACCGGGGGTGCCGCGCCCGTGAGGAATACCGCGACCACCGTCAAACTGGCGATCTTCACGCTGGTGATGGCGCTGATCTTCGCCGGTCTGGCGGTTGTGTTCAGCCAGATGCGGTTCGCCAGGGAGAACGGCTACCACGCCGTGTTCACCAGTTCCTCGGGCGTGCTGCCCGGGGCGAAGGTGCGCATCGCCGGCGTGCCGGTCGGCTCGGTCACCTCGGTGAAGGTGGGCAAGGACTATCTGGCGCACGTCGAGTTCGACGTCGACCGCAAGTACCGGCTGCTCACCAGCACCCGGGCGGCGATCAAGTACGAGAACCTGGTCGGCGACCGCTATCTCGAGTTGACCGAGGGGCCCGGCTCGAACCGCGTCCTGCAGCCCGGCGGCACCATCGTCAAGGAACAGACCGCGCCCGCACTCGATCTGGACATGCTGCTCGGCGGTTTCCGGCCGCTGCTGCGCGGCCTCGACCCCGGCCAGGTGAACGACCTGACCAACGCGCTGCTGCAGATCTTCCAGGGACAGGGCGGCACGCTGGTGTCCCTGCTCAACAGCGGCGGTTCGTTCGCCAAGACGCTCGCCGACCGGGACGCGCTGATCGGCAGCGTGATCAACAACCTGAACGTGGTGCTGCAGACCATCGATCAGCGCGGCGACCAGTTCGCCACCACGATCGCCGAACTACAGCGCCTGATCAGCGGACTGGCGGCCGACAAGGACCAGATCGGGGACGCGATCCCGCGAATCGCCGGGGCCACCGGCGACCTGACCGACCTGCTCGCCCAGGCCCGTCCCGATCTGCGGGGCACCATCGAGCAGACCGGGCGACTGGCCACGAACCTCGACGCCGGGTCGGACACGGTGCAGTGGGTCCTGGAACGGCTGCCGTCGACCTATCGCCAGCTGATCCGCATCGGCTCCTACGGCTCCTTCCTCCAGCTCTACGTCTGCTCGACGAACTTCCTGGTGGACGGCCCGAACGGACAGACGATGAAGATCAACATGCCCGGGGCGCAGACGACCGGAAGGTGTGCGGACAACCGATGAAAGAGCAGCGATCATCCGCCATCACCATCGGCATCGTCGGCCTCGTGGTCGCGGTGGCGGTGGCGCTGTCGGCACTGCAATTCGACCGCTTGCCGTTCATTCGTTCCGGCGCGACGTTCACCGCCTACTTCGCCGACGCGGGCGGCCTGCTCCCCGGTGACGCGGTGCAGGTCGCGGGCGTGCGGTCGGGACGGGTGGAGGAGGTCGGCCTCGACGGCGCGAAAGTGCTCGTCCGGTTCACCCTCTCCGAGTCGATCGTGCTGGGCGAGAAGACCTCGGCGGCGATCAAGACCAACACGGTGCTCGGACGCAAATCGCTGGAGGTGACGCCGTCCGGCCCAGGCGCGCTGCGCACCGACGACACCATCCCGCTGGAACGCACCACATCGCCGTACTCGCTCAACGAGGCGCTGAGCGACCTGGCGGGAACGGTGCACGATCTCGACCTCGACCGGGTCGACCAGACCCTCGACGCGCTCTCGGCGACCTTCGCCGACACCCCCGCGCCGTTGCGCTCGGCGCTCGACGGCGTCACCGCGCTCTCCCGCAGCATCAACGCGCGCGACCAGGCGCTGACCGATCTGCTGAAGCGGGCGCAGAACGTGACGAAGATCCTCGCCGACCGCGGCAACCAGATCAACGCGCTGATCCTGGACGGCAACGAGCTGCTCGGCGAGCTGGACCGGCGGCGCACCGCGCTCGGGCAGCTGATCGTCTACGTCAACGGACTCGCCCAGCAGCTGTCCGGCCTGGTCGCCGACAACGAGGCACAGCTCAAACCCGCCCTCGACAAACTCAATTCGGTACTGGCGCTGTTGCAGCGCAACAAACAGAACCTCGCCGACGCGCTGGACGGCCTCGGCCCGTTCGCCGCCGCACTCGGTGAGCAGGTGGGCAGCGGCCCCTACTTCCAGGCGTACGTGATCAACGCCGCGAGCAAGACGCTGCAACCGCTGGTGGACGCGCTGGTGTGGCCGCAGCACCTGCCGAACGATCTGCAGAGCTACCTCACGCCGTCCCCGTCGATCGAACCCGCGATACAGGAGCCGCCGCGATGAGTGGGCACTACCCGTCCATCCTGTACCCGTCTCGAGCCGTCGATAGATTCGCGCCGACGACGGGGGAGTCGCGTCCGGGGGGATGCGCATGCTGAACGTCGTACGGAAACTGCCTCGCTGGGCGCTGGTGCTGGCCGGAGTGGTCGTCGCCGCCCTCGTGGTGGCGGTCGCGTGGAACGGCATAACCAGGATCGGAACCACCAAGGTCACCGCGTATTTCCCGTCCACGTCGGGCCTGTACGCCGGTGACGACGTGCGGGTGCTCGGTGTCAAGGTCGGCCGGATCGACTCGATCGAGCCCGGCGCCGACCGGGTGAAGGTGACCATGACCCTCGATCGCGGAATCGACGTCCCCGCCGACCCGAAGGCGGTGATCATCTCGCCGTCGCTGGTCTCGGCGCGTTTCATCCAGATCGCGCCCGCCTACACCGGTGGCCCGAAGCTGAAGGACGGCAGCGTGATCCCGATCGAGCACACCGCGGTGCCGGTCGAGTGGGACGACATCAAGGCCGAGCTGTCCAAGCTGGCCACCGCCCTCGGTCCGGTCGGTGACGACAAGCAGGGGTCCTTCGGCCGCTTCGTCGACACCGCCGCCGACAACCTCGACGGCAACGGGCAGCGGTTCCGCGACACCCTGCGGGAACTGTCGGCCACCTTGAGCACGCTCTCCGACGGACGCACCGACCTGTTCGGCACGGTGCGCAACCTACAGAAGTTCGTCGACGTGCTGTCGGCGAGCAACGAGCAGATCGTGCAGTTCGGCGGACGGCTGGCGTCGGTGTCCTCGGTGCTGGCCGGGGTGTCGGCCGATCTCGGCGCGGGACTGGACAATCTGGACGCTGCGATCGTCGACGTGCGCCGGTTCATCGACGGCAGCGGCGCCGAACTCACCGAAGGCGTGCAGCGGCTGGCCGACGCCACCCAGGTGCTGGTCGACAAACGGCCCGAACTGGAACGCGTACTGCACTCCGGCCCGACCGCGCTGGTGAACTTCTATCAGATCTACAAGCCGGCCCAAGGCACCCTGACCGGCGCGATCGCGCTGAACAACCCCGCCGACCCGCTCGGGTTCCTGTGCGGCTCGGTCCGCGCGCTGGAGACCAACGACGCCGATCGCAGCGCGGACCTCTGCGCGCAGTACCTCGCGCCGGTGATCAACAGCTTGAGCATGAACTACGTGCCGATCATGACGAACCCGGCCAGCGGCGTGACCGCGTTCCCCGACCAGCTGGTGTACACCGATCCCAGCCTGGCCGATCGGGTGCGGAGCCAGACTCCCGCGCAGCCGCAGCCCGCTCCGGTGAGCGTGCCCAGCGGTCTCGCCGGACTGGCCATTCCGGGAGGAGTGCGATGACGCCGACGCGGCGATTGCACCGCACCGCCACGGTCGCGGTGGGGCTGGCGGTGGCGCTCGGCGTCTCCGGCTGTGAGTGGGACGGACTGAATTCGCTGCCGATGCCCGGCACCGAGGGCACCGCGCCGGGATCCTACGAAGTGCGTGTCCAGATGCCGAACGTGACCACGCTGACCCGCAATTCCCCCGTCCGGGTGCACGACGTGGCGGTCGGCACGGTGTCGAAGATCGAGGTGGAGGACTGGCACGCGCTGGTCACCGTCAAGCTGAACCCGGACGTGCAGCTGCCGGCGAACGCCGTCGCCAAGATCGGGCAGACCAGTTTGCTCGGGTCCAACCATCTCGAGCTCGCCGAGCCGACGGATCAGGCTCCCGAAGGCCGGTTGCGGGCGGGCGATGTCATCCCGCTGGCGCGGGCCGGGACCTATCCGACCACCGAGCAGGTGCTTTCCTCGCTGTCGGTGGTGCTCAACGGCGGCGGCGTCGCGCAGCTGGAAACCATCACCCACGAACTCAATGCGGCGCTCACCGGGCGCGAGGAGGCCATCCGCGACCTGCTGCCGCAGCTGAACGAACTCACCACGAACCTGGACCGCCAGACCGGCGACATCATCGCGGCGATGAGCGGGCTGGACCGGCTCGGCGGTCAGCTCGCCGAGCAGCGTGACGTGGTGGCGGCGGCCATCGAGCAGATCCATCCTGCGTTGACCGTGCTCGCCGACCGCCGCGCGAACATCACCAGGGCGCTCACCGCGCTCGGCGAGCTGAGCGACGTCGTCCGGCGCATCGTCGACGCCAGCGGCGAGGACCTGAAGGCCAACCTGCGCAGCCTCGTGCCCGCGCTGAAATCGCTGTCGGACACCGGCGGCGACCTGACCGAGGCGCTGAAGATCCTGGCCACCTTCCCGTTCCCGATGAAGAACCTGGACCACGCGATCAAGGGCGACTACCTGAACCTGTTCATGACCGTGGACATCACCGGCAAGCGGCTGGATTCGAACTTCCTCACCGGCACGCCGCTGGGCGGACGGTTCGGCGGCGTGGAAGGCGCTCTGGGCAGCTTCGCGCCGGGCACGGCCGCGCAGAACGGCGACCCGGCCACCGGGCCGTTGCAGGCGCCGCCGCCCGCGGCGAGCCAGCCCGCCCCGACCATCCCGGGACTGCCGCCCATCCCCGGCCTGCCCGCCATTCCCGGATTGACCGTGCCCATGCCGGGCAACTCCGCGCCGCAAGGGGGTCCGGGCCAGTGACGCTCACCCGGTTCGTCCGTACCCAGCTCATCATCTTCTCCGTGCTGACGGTGATCGGCCTGGTGGTCATGGGCGGCACGTACGTGAAGGTGCCCGCGATGTTCGGCATCGGGCGCTACGAGGTCACGGTGAAACTGGCCGCGACCGGCGGCCTCTACCCGACGGCCAATGTCGCCTATCGCGGCACGAACGTCGGCGTGGTGAAGGAGGTGCGGCTCACGCCGGTCGGGGTGGACGCGAAACTGTCCATCGCCAGCGACTACAAGATTCCCTCCGACGTCGACGCGTGGGTCCGCAGTGTTTCCGCGGTGGGCGAGCAGTACGTGGACCTGGTCCCCGCCGAGCACCGCACCGGCGGGAACCTGCGCGACGGCAGCGTGATCCCGGTGGAGCGCACCAAGCTGCCGCAAGACGTCGGCGCGCTGCTGGACCAGGCCGACCGGTTGCTGTCGAGCGTGGCGGACACCCGGCTGCGGCAGGTCATCGACGAGGCGTTCCTCGCGTTCAACGGCGCCGGACCGGACCTGCAACGATTCATCGACTCCGCGTCGCTGCTGGTGCAGGAGGCGCAGGCGAACGCCGAACCGACGAAGCAGTTGCTCGACCAGATCGGGCCGCTGCTGGACACCCAGACCCGTTCGGACGCGGCGATCCGTTCCTGGACCGCCGATCTGGCGACCGTCACCGACCAGCTGCGCGGTCACGACCCCGCGCTGCGCGGTGTGTTGCGGGAGGGCCCGTCCGCGATGCAACGGGTGACCAATCTGTTCGAGGATCTGCGGCCGACGCTGCCGCTGCTGCTGTCGAACCTGGTCAGCGTCGGTCAGGTCGCGGTCACCTACCACGCGGGACTCGAGCAGATCCTGGTGGTCTATCCGCCGCTGGTCGCCGCGCTGCTCACCGCGGTACGCGGCCCGCTCGAATACGGAGCCCTGGTCGACTTCATGGCGCTGGTCAACGACCCGCCCGCCTGCACGACCGGCTTCCTCCCGCCCGATCAGCGCCGCTCGCCGAGCGAACTCGACACCCCGCCCACGCCTTCCGGCCTGTACTGCAAGGTGCCGCAGGACGCTCCCGAAGCGGTGCGCGGCATCCGGAACACGCCGTGCGCCGAAGTGCCCGGTGTGCGCGCCCCGACGCCGGAGATGTGCCGGACCGGGTACGTTCCGTTGGGTGACAACCCGCCGTTCGGACCGCCGCGGCCGGTCGCGCCCGCGGCGGCGCCCGCCGATGAGCCGCCCGTCGTGGCGCCGGCGAGTTACGGCGGCGGCACACCGGCCGCCGCCCGCGCGTACGACCCGGACAGCGGCGTCTACATCGGCCCCGACGGGCGGACATACCGACAGGGCGATATCGGACCGAGCGGTTCGGGCACGGTACCGTCGAGCTGGCAGGCGATGCTCGAGGAGCAGCAACGATGAGTGAGAGCAACGGAGAAGGTCACCGCACGCGGCGTCGTGCGGTGCGCTCGGCCGGGCCGCCGGTCGAGGAGAACGCGACCGACGCCGCGAGCGTGAGCGATGCCGCGAGCGTGAGCGATGCCGCGGGCGATGCCGCGAGCGCGACCGACGCCGCGAGCGTGAGCGATGCCGCGGGCGACGCCGTGACCGTGACCGATGCCGCGGGCGACGCCGTGACCGTGACCGACGCCGCGGGCGACGCCGCGACCGTGACCGTGACCGACGCCGCGAACGCGACCGATGCCGCGACCGCGAGCGACGCCGCGACCGATGCGAAGACGGCCGTTACTGCGCGTGCGAAGACCACAGCCGCAGACGATGCGAAGCCCGCGCCCACCGAGGTCTCTTCTGACCCCTCGGCCGAAACCGCCGACCCGGACAAGGAGCCGAGTACCGTCGGCGCCGAGTCGAGCGCACGGGTACCGTCCACCGACGACTCGACCGCCGACACGGACAATGCGGCGGTCACCATGACGAAAGCCGCCGCCGAGTCGCCGTCCACCGAGCCGCAGCCCGCCCCGGGCAAGAACCGCGGTCTCCCGCGCATTCTCGCGATGACCGCCGCCGCACTGCTGGTCGTCGCGCTCGTCTGCGGCGCGACCCTCTCGGTGCTCGCGATGCGCTCGGCGCACGAACGCGACGAGCGCCGCGCCGAATACGTGGAAACCGCCCGGCAGGCGATCGTCAATCTGACCACCATCCGCGCCGATTCCGCCAAGCAGGACATCGACCGGATCCTGTCGCTGGCCTCGGGTGAGTTCAAGACCGAGTTCGACGGGCGGGTCGACCCGTTCACCAGCATCGTGCAGCAGGCCAAGGTGGTCTCCAGCGGCGAGATCGTGGAGGCCGCGCTGGAGAGCGACGACGATCGCTCCGGGCGGGTGCTGGTCGCCGCCAAGCAGACGCTCACCAACGCGGGCCAAGCCGAGCCGCAGACCAGGTATTACCGGTTCCGGGTCACCGTTTCCCGCGGCGATTCCGGGCTGACCGTGTCCAATGTGGAGTTCGTGGCATGACCGGCGTACGCAGCATGAACGGAATTCGGGCCAAGATCCTGCTCGCGGTACTCGGTGTCGTGGTCGCCGCGGCCGCGGTGATCGGCGGCGTCAACGGTTACCGCTACTGGGACGACCGGCAGGCCGAGCAGTCGCGCGAGGACGCGGTCGCGACGGCGGGACGCACCCTCGAGGCCATGTTCACCTACAACCCGCAGACCGTGGACACCGAACTGCGCAAGTCCGCCGACCACCTGACCGGTGATTTCCGCGACGACTATCTGACGCTGATCGACAAGCAGATCGCGCCGGGCGCCAAGGAGAAGCAGCTCACCGTCACCGCGACCACCCAGGCGGGCGGTGTCATCTCCGCGGACCGTTCGCACGCGCAGGTGCTGTTGTTCCTCAACCAGGTGATGACGAGCAAGGACACCCCGCAGGGCACCACCACCGGCAGTCGCGTGCGCGTCACGCTGACGAAGGCGGACTCGCACTGGTTGGTCTCGGCGGTCACCCCGGTCTGAGTCCGGCGAACCCGGCGAATTCGCCAGGGTCACTCCGGCGGCCTGCGTGGCAGCCGCACCGTGAACGTCGTGCCCGCCTCGGGCGAACTGCGCACGCCGACCTCGCCGCCGTGCGCGGTCACCAGCGCCTGCACGATGGACAAGCCGAGCCCGGTGCCGCCGCTGGTTCGCGCGCGGGAGGTGTCGGTGCGGTAGAAGCGCTCGAAGACGCGTTCGGCCTCCTCCTGAGGCAGGCCGGGCCCCGTATCGGCCACCTCCAGCCGCACGTCGCCGTCGCCGGGAGCCAGCCGCACGGTCACCTTCGCGTCGGGCGCGGTGTGCGTGACGGCGTTGTTCAGCAGGTTGCCCAAGACCTGGCGCAGCCGCGCCTCGTCGCCGATCACCTCGAGCGTTCCCTCGCCCGGTTCGATCTTCAGTTCGATGGTGCGGACGGGACCGTCGGCATGCCCGGCGGCGACCACGGCGCGTGCGTTGTGCACGGCGTCGCTGGCGACGGCGAGCAGGTCCACCGGGCCGAGCTCCAGCGGGCGCTGGGCATCCAGCCGCGCGAGCATCAGCAGGTCTTCCACCAGCACGCCCATCCGCTGGGATTCGCGCTCGATGCGGTCCATGAACGCGGCGGGATCGTCGGTGGCGCCCTGGCGATACAGTTCGGCGAACCCGCGGATGGTCGTCAACGGCGTGCGCAGCTCGTGGCTGGCGTCGGCGATGAAACGGCGCATGCGCTCCTCGGACTTGCGTGCCGCTTCCTCGGACGCGGCGGTCGCGGTGAACGCGCGCTGGATCTGTGCCAGCATGCCGTTCAGCGACCTGGACAGCCGGTCGACCTCCGTGTTGGTGTCGCGCACCGGCACGCGGCGATGCAGGTCACCGCGGGCGATGGCCGCGGCGGTGCTCTCCACCCGGCGCAGCGGACGCAGACTGCGCCGCACCAGGAAATACGCGAGCACCGCCAGCACGGCCAGGACGATCGCCCCGACGATCAGCTCGAGCATCACGAGCCGGTGCACGGTGTCGGTGTTCTGCGTGAGCGGCAGCGCGACCGTCGTCGTGCCCTCCGGTGTGCGCAGCGTCAGCACACGCCACCGGATCGGCCCTCCGTTCACGGAGCCGACGGTGTACGGGCCGGACGGTGGGGTCGCGGGCAGGTCGGGTTCGGAGTCGACGGCGAACGCCGGGACGAGGAACAGGCGCCCGTCGGTGCGCATCGAGCGCACGTAGAACTGGCTCGGCGCGTGGCGCGGCTCGGGCGGCAGCACCGGTGGCGGAGGCGGGCGCCTGGACCATTCCATCGCGCCCCCGCGCAACTGCTGGTCGGTTCGGTCGGTCAACTGGCCTTCCAAGGCCGAGGTGACCACCATGCCGGAGACGAGCAGGCCGAGCCCGGCGGTGAGCACCAGCAGGATCGTCAAGGTCCCGCGCAACGGAATCGCGGAGAGGAAACCCGAGACCTTCGCACGCGCCACGACGATCCGGCTCGGGCTCATGAACCGCTCTTGCGATGGGGCGCGCGCATCACGTAACCGACGCCGCGCAAGGTGTGGATCAGCCGCGTGTTGCCGGTGTCGACCTTCTTGCGCAGGTAGGAGACGTAGGTCTCCACCACGCCGACCTCGCCGCCGAAGTCGTAGCGCCAGACGTGGTCGAGGATGCGCGGCTTGCTCAGCACGGTGCCCGCGTTGACCATGAAGTAGCGCAGCAGCGTGAACTCGGTGGGCGACAGCGCGACCGGTTCACCCGCCTTCCACACCTCGTGGGTGTCGTCGTCGAGCTCGATGTCCTCGAAGCGCAGGCGCGAGCTCTCCCGCTGCGGGGCCGCGTGACCCGCGCGGCGCAGGATGACGCGCAGCCGGGCCACCACTTCCTCCAGGCTGAACGGCTTGGTGACGTAGTCGTCGGCGCCCAGGGTGAGGCCGGTGATCTTGTCCTGCACGTCGTCGCGCGCGGTCAGGAACAGCACGGGCGCGTCGACCCCGTCGGCGCGCAGCCTGCGCAGCAGACCGAAGCCGTCCATGCCGGGCATCATCACGTCCACGATGAGGGCCTGGGGACGGAAAGAGCGCGCCTTGTCCAGCGCTTGGGCGCCGTCGGCGGCGGTGTCCACTTCGAAGCCCTGGTAGCGCAGGCTCACCGCGAGCAGTTCGACGATCATCGGCTCGTCGTCGACCACCAGGACCCTGGCCTCGGGTGTCTGCTGCGCGGGGGCACCACTCATGGCTAAATGGTCCGGTATCCGGCTGCGAAGTTCCTGGACCGAAGCTGGGTGATTCCTGTGAACGGCCTCAGCGCGGGTCGCGGTCCTCGGGGTAGACGTCGTCGTCGGTCAGCAGCGCGCTGCCGGCGACCTGGTCCTGGGCCAAGGCGTCGAGGAAGGCGCGCGCCCAGCGATCCACGTCGTGGGCGAGCACTTGCCTGCGCATCGAACGCATCCGCCTGCGTTTGACATCGCGCTCGTCCTCGACAGCCGCGACGATGGCGTCCTTCACGTCGTCCAGGTCGTGCGGGTTGCACAGGTACGCCTGCCGCAGCTCGGCCGCCGCGCCGGTGAACTCGCTCAGCACCAGGGCGCCGTTGAGCCCGCTGTGGCACGCGACGTACTCCTTGGCGACGAGGTTCATACCGTCGCGCAGCGGCGTCACCAGCATCACGTCGGCGGCCACGAAGAACGCGACCAGCTCGTCGCGCGGGATCGGACGGTGCAGGTAGTGCACCACCGGGTAGCCGACCCGGGCGAACTCGCCGTTGATCCGGCCGACCTGGCGTTCGATGTCGCCGCGCATCTGGATGTAGCTCTCGACCCGCTCGCGACTGGGTGTGGCCAGCTGGATCATGACCGTGTCGGCGGGATCGATCCGGCCCTCGATGAGCAGCTCCTCGAGCGCGTTGAGGCGGATGTCGATGCCCTTGGTGTAATCCAGCCGGTCCACGCCGAGCAGGATGGTCTTCGGGTTGCCCAGCTCGGCCCGGATCTTGGCGGCGCGTTCGCGCACCGACCTGCGCCTGGAATGCTCGTCCAGTTCGGCGGAGGCGATCGAGATGGGGAACGCGCCCACCCGCACCGTGCGGAACCCCACTTGCACGACACCGAGCTTGGAGCGCACGCCGATCGAGCCACGCGAGGTCGGCTGCCCGGCCAGCCTGCGGGCCAGATAGAGGAAGTTCTGCGCGCCGCCGGGCAGGTGGAAGCCGATGAGGTCGGCGCCGAGCAGGCCCTCCACGATCTCCGTGCGCCACGGCATCTGCATGAACAGCTCGACCGGCGGGAACGGGATGTGCAGGAAGAATCCGATGGTCAGGTCCGGGCGCAGCATGCGCAGCATCTTGGGCACCAGCTGGAGCTGGTAGTCCTGTACCCACACGGTCGCGCCCTCGGCGGCGACCTTGGCGGTGGCCTCGGCGAAGCGCCGGTTCACGGTGACGTAGGCGCTCCACCATTTGCGGTCGTAGACCGGCCGCACGATCACGTCGTGGTAGAGCGGCCACAGCGTGCCGTTGGAGAAGCCCTCGTAGTAGTCGGCCACCTCGTCCGCCGACAGCGGGACCGGATGCAGTTCCAGGCCGTCCTCGATGATCGGGTCCACGTCGACGTTGGGGACCCCCGCCCAGCCGACCCACGCCCCCTTGTTGTTGCGCAGGACCGATTCCAGCGCGGTCACCAGGCCGCCCGGGCTGCGCTTCCATCGGGTGCTGCCGTCGGGCAGTCGTTCGAGGTCGACGGGGAGCCGGTTGGCGACGACGACGAAGCCGGAGCCCGCACCGGAGCCGGTGTTCTCCGCCGCGGCGTCAGCAGTCGAGGTGTGTCTGGCTCGCTCGGAGTCGTCGGACGGATTCATCTGGTCCACTCACGCATCCTTTGCGCGTTGCTTCATCCCGCTGGAGTTGTGTAGTCGACGTCGCCGTTGGCGTCGAGAACGAGACTATTCGCCTCGCGCGTTCGGTCCAATACCCAACATGGACAACAACATCCGGCACTCATCGGCGTCCTCGGCGTATGCCGCGACCACCCGCTGCGCCTGACGCGCGGTTTCGTCGGCGAGCGGTTCCAGATCGTCGTCCGCAATGTCGTTCGCGCTGCCCTTCACGGCCATCGTCAAGTCCTCCCGGCTCAGTGCGCTCTTACCCTGCGAAAAGCCAATGGTATGCGACGCTGGAGGGTGCGTCCGCCGGGGCGCTGGCCGAAAGGCGGCGCGCGCCGCCGGGGCACCCCGGTCGATGCGTCCGCCCCGCCGGTCCCTATACCGTGGGAACCAGCACCAACTCTCCACGAAAGGGTCGACATGCCGCTGGCCACGGTGAACGGGATTTCCCTCAACTATCAGGTGAAGGGTGACCGCGCCAAGGGCTCCGCGCCGCTCGTGGTCATGATCATGGGCACCGGCAGTCCCGGCCGGGTGTGGGAGCTGCACCAGGTTCCCGCCCTGGTCGCGGCCGGTTACCGGGTGTGCACGTTCGACAATCGCGGGATCGCGCCGTCGTTCGAGGCCGCCTCCGGCATGACCATCGACGAGCTGGTCGCCGACACCGCGGCCCTGATCGAATTCCTGGACGAGGGTCCGGCGCTGGTGGTGGGCACCTCGATGGGGGCGCGCGTGGCGCAGGAGCTGGCGCTGGCCCGCCCCGACCTGGTGCGCAAGGCGGTGTTCATGGCCGGTCACGGGCGGCTGGACCAGTTCCAGAAGACGCTTTCGCTCGGCGAACACGAACTCGACGCCGCCGGGGTGAAACTGCCGCCGAAATATGAGGCGGCGATCACCGCGGTCATGAATCTCTCGCCCGCCACCATGGCCGACACGAACGCCGCGCGCGACTGGCTCGACCTGTTCGAGTTCACCGGAGGGCCGGTCACGCCCGGCATTCGCGCCCAGCGCAGGATGGACCACGATTTCGACCGGGTGCAGGCCTACCGGGCGATCCGCGTGCCTTGTCTTTCGGTCGGATTCGCCGACGACCGGATGATTCCGCCGTATCTGTCCAGGGAGATCGCCGCCGTGATTCCGGGTGCGCGGTACCAGGAGGTACCGGACGCGGGGCATTTCGGGTATTTGGAGCGGCCCGAGGCGGTCAACAAGATTCTCTTGGACTTCTTCGCGGGCTGATTGTGAGTCGGCCGGGGTGGCGGCCTAGGTAACCGCCCAGGCGTAACGTCTTGCTTGCTAGTGTCGAAACAACGCTCGGGGTCTCTCGGTGTCAGGGGTTCACTACAGCCCGGCACCGGGTGAACCAGGAGCGATCCCGTACATAGCGCCAGTATCCAGTGAGGTGAAATTGAGCACCAACCCCTTCGATGATGAAGACGGCCGCTTCTTCGTCCTGGTCAACGACGAGGAACAGCATTCCCTGTGGCCGGCCTTCGCAGAGGTTCCAGCCGGATGGCGAGTCGTGTTCGGCGAGGACAGCCGCGCCGCTTGTGTCGAGTACGTGGAGAAGAACTGGACCGACATGCGTCCGAAGAGCCTGCGCGACGCCATGGCCGCCGACGACGCGGCTCGTCAGGGCGCCCAGTCCTGATCGGTCCTCCGAGTGCCGCGCTCCCGGCGCGGCAGGTTCGTGGTCCCGTCATGTCTCGAGTCCGAGCGACCGCCGCCGCCGACTTCGTCGTGGGCGGGCCGGTCGCTCGGGCCTGAGTTCGAAAGCGGTTGTCCGGTCGTAAGGGTCGCGTTCGGCGCCGAACGCGGTTCCGCTGTCACCCGGACAGCGCCCCCGGTTATGATGACAACCGCTTTCCCGCCTCCTTAGCTCAGTGGTAGAGCACTCGCCTTGTAAGCGAGCGGTCGTCAGTTCAATCCTGACAGGGGGCTCCAGTTGCAGCCGCTGCGTGTCTGAGCTCAGTGGTAGAGGCCGTGCTCGCGGAGGTAGCGCTCGGCGCTCAGCTTTCGCGGACACGGCGGTGTGCAACTCGCGTGCAGTTTCATCAGCCCTCGCGCGTGCTCGCCGTCGGCAGGCAAGTTGCCGTCTTCGCAGTAGTCCTCCACCCAGGAACGCCGCGCCGTCATCGCTGCTCGTCCTTCAGCCGCGCGAAGATCTCACGCGCCGAGACCGACTCGTCCGGCTCGCCGCCGAGATCGAGTAGCCAGGGCAACACCCAGAAGACGACGATCAGCAGTCCGCCGACGGCGGCCATGACGATCAGGGTGACTGCGAGCTCTGTGGGCATTGGCGATATCCCCTCTGTTTGTGGTCTCGTTCGGGAGCGCCCGGCGCCGAGGAGTTCGAGCGCTCAGCCCGACGCCGGGGCCTGCGGATACCTTGTCCTGAGTGAGACCCTGCGAAGCGGCACATCGTGTGTCACCGTGGAGGCATGGACGATGCCGGGGTCGGGGAACGGACCGCGAGGGCGCGCAAGCTGGTTCGGCTCACACAGCTACAGCTTGCGCTGAAGGCGAACGTCTCGGTGTCGCTGCTGCGTAAGGTCGAGCGAGGCGCCCGGCCTGCCTCGCCCGCGTTCATCGCAGCCGTGGCAGCCGCTCTGGGCGTGAACATCGAGGACCTGACCGGGCAGCCCTACAGCCCGGCGGGTGACGATGCCGGAGCGCACGCCACAATTCGCGAGTTGCGCCGGAAGATCCTGGCATTCGACGACGAACCTCTGAGCGCGCCGAGCACGCTGAAAGAGCTGACGGCCGCACTGCGCCGGGTTCAGGAGAGCAGGGGGCGCGGTCGATACGGAGATCACACCGCCGAACTTCCGGACGTGATCCACGGTTTGCATGTGCTCGCGAGCGACGAGCCTTCCGGGCATCGTCTGGAGGAGATCTATTCGACGCTCGCCTATGCCTACAACAGTGCGTCGTCGGTCGCCTACCGGTACGGCTACCTCGACCTCGCCGGACTGGCCGCCGAGCGCTGCGTGTGGGCCGCTGAGCGCAGTGGTGACCCGGTGTGGCCGATCGCGGCGGAATACCATCGCGCGTTGATCCTGCTGTACTCCGGCTCGTACGCCGGTGGGCTGCGGGTCGTCGAGCGCGCGCACGCCGCCGGCGAGCGACTGCCCACGACACCGGAAGTCCTCGCCGTGCGGGGCGCGTTGCACCTGCGCGGGTCGATACTGTCGGCCCGTGCGCTGGACGCCGACACCGCCGACATGCATCTTCGGGAAGCGCGCAGGATCGGCGAGGCGATCAACTCCGACCGGTATCAGGAGTACGGGACGGGGTTCCAGTTGCCGAACGTCGAGATCCACTCCGTCGCTGTGCCCGTCGAGTTGTCCGATGGCACGACCGCGGTGAGCCGCGCCGAGCGGATTCGGCTACCGGCATCGGTCACACCGTCCCGTGCGGGGCATCACTGGATCGACGTGTCGCGCGCGTGGTTGCTCCACGGGGACAAGCAGCGCGCGCTCGCCGGGCTCGACCAGGCGCGCCGGATCGCACCGGGGCTGACGCGCAACCATCCCCAGGTTCACGAGACCGTGCGCGTGCTCGCCCACGCCCGCCGCGGCACCGATTCCCTGGCCCGGTTCGCGAAGTGGGCCAACGTCAAGATCTGAGCTGAAAGTCCAGGTTTCCCGGCTGCTCTGGGAGACGCGGTCTCTTGCGGGCGGCGCGACCCCGCCGACCGAGTTCGGTCGGGGCTTGCTCATGGTGAAGGTCGGTTGCGGGTGTCGCCGAACGTGTCCGGTCCGAATTCGGCCGAAAGCGTGGGGCGATTCGTCGTCGGATCCGGCCGAAATGGCCCAGCGAAGCGGGCGACCAGTATGACCGCCGGTAGCGAACAACCAGCAGATCTGATTACCGACTGGCGAGCATGTTTTCCGCTAAGAGTCTGTTTGTAGTCTGGTGTGCGCAAACATCTCTCGCAATGAGCATGTTCAGGTCACGGGCAAACACCAGATGAGCTACAAACGGGACTAGTCGGCATACTTCGCGCATATTGGGGTGAACCTGGCTGTATCGGGTTCTTCATCTGCCGAAAGTTGCTTCAAATGTACGAATACAACGCGTTGCTGCCGACCGATACGCGGGCTCGTACGAGCACGGGGGTGCGCGATGACTGAGCTGATCGACTTCTCCGCCGCCCTCATCGATCCGCAAGCGATCAAGGACGCCGGATACGCGGGCGTCATCGGTTACTTCAGCGATTCCCGTCCGGGTACGAATTTCGGGGCGAAGCCGCTGCGGCGGGAATACTGCGACCGATTGCGCGCCATCGGGCTCGAGATAGTGAGCAATTACCAGTACGGCAAGGGTGAGACGTCGGACTGGAAAGGCGGTTACGACGCGGGCGTGCGTCATGCGCGGATCGCGCTGGATTATCACCTCGCGGCCGGTGGACCCCGTTTCCGTCCGCTGTATGCCCCGGTCGACGCGAATCCGTCTTTGGCGGAGTGGAATTCGCTGATCGCTCCGTTTCTACGGGGCTGGGCGTCGGTGGTCGGATGGGAATGGACCGGTATGTACGGCAATGCCCGGTGCATCGACTGGGCACTCGAGGACGGTGTCGCCTGTTGGTTCTGGCAACACAACTGGTCCGGCGATTCCTCGATCAACGGCGACCATCCCGCGGCGCACCTCCATCAGATCCGCATCGACCGCGACCGGGTCGCAGGCGTCGTGGTGGATGTGAACAAAGTCCTCGCCGACGACTACGGCCAGTGGTCGAAGGCCATCTCGAATCCAGGGGGAGTCATGCAAAAGCCGGATTACGTCGAATTGGACCGAATGGGCGACTCCGCCTCCAGCAGGCACGGGGCGCGCGTCGAGAACTTCCTGCTGCACACTCAGGAGGGCAACGGAACGGCCGAGAGCCTGGCCAACTACCTGAACAATCCGGCGAATGGGGTGAGCTACCACTACACCGTGCGCGATCGCGTGGTGGTAGACGTGGTCGACACCGATCTGGCCAGTTGGTCGGTACTGGACGCGAACTCGTTCACGATCAACCTCTGCTTCGCGGGCAGCCGCGTCGCGTGGAGCCGCAACGACTGGCTGAGCATCCGCGACGACATCCGGATCGCGGCCTGGCTCGCGGTGCAGGACGCGCGCAAATACGGGTTCGACACGTATGTCATCGCGCCGCCCTATCAGCGGCGCCAGGGCATCTCCGACCACAAGTACGTCACCGAGTGTCTCGGCATCGGCTCGCACACCGACGTGGGACCGAATTTCCCCTGGGACGTGTTCGCCGACGACGTGCGCGGTTTCGCCACCGGCGAGCCGACCGGGTCGGAACCGAACGCGATCAACGATTGCGCGGCCGCGAATCCATGGCTGGGCGCTCGGATCACGCAGGGTGAGATCCCGACGCCCGACGGCGCGGGCCGCTTCGCCCAGTTCGAGCACGGGTACATCTATTGGCATCCGGATACCGGTGCGCACGCCATCCCGGAGACGCTGTGGGGAAAGTTCGAGCAGTTGGGCTGGGAGGCGGGTCCGCTCGGCTACCCGATCACCGACCGCGCCGTGCTTTCCGGGCCGGACGGCCAGGCGGCGGGCGAGGTGCAGGGCTTCCAGGGCGGGGCGCTCTACCGACGGCAATCCAGCGGCAGCGTCTATTGGGTGCACGGCGCGATCCGCGACCGCTGGAACCGCGCGGGTTACGAGAACGGCCCGCTGGGCTGGCCGGCGAGCGACGAGATCCCCTGGGACACCGGCACCTACCAGGATTTCGAGCACGGCCGGATCTATTGGACACCGGCCCAGACGCTCGCGACGGTGGCGGTCGGAGGAGTGGATACTCCGCTGCACGACGTGGGTTGACGGAAAGCGGAAGGTCCGGCCGCGACCGCAGCCGGACCTCTCCGAACGCGATTCAGTCGGGGACGTTGGCGCCGTGGCCGAGGTCGCGCAGCGCCTGCTTGATCTTGGTCTGGGCCTCGTCCAGGGACTCGGGGCTCGGATTCGGGTCGGCGCCGGAGATGTCGAAGTTGCCCATCGAGAAGGCGGGGAACACATGGACGTGCAGGTGCGGCACCTCCAAGCCCGCGATCAGCAGACCGGCGCGCGGGGCCTCCCAGGCCGCACGCACGGCCTGGCCGATCTTCTGGGCGACGGCGGTGAGCCGGGCGAAGGTGTCGGCGTCGACGTCCTGCCATTGGTCGATCTCTTTGCGAGGCACCACGAGGGTGTGACCAGGCGTGACCGGGGCGATGGTGAGGAAGCCGACGAACTCGTCGTCCTCCCAGACGAAACGGCCCGGGAGCTGACCGGCGATGATCGCGCTGAAGACAGAAGCCATGTCCCGCAGCGTAGACCGGGCGGTGCGCCGGGGCGCCGGACCGGCCCGCGCTACACCGCGACGAAGTGCGACAGGATGCCCTGCACCTCGTAGATGTCCACCTGCCGGTTGAACCGCTTCAGCAGCGGTTCGGCGGTGCCCGCGATCCAGATGGCCAGCTCGGCGTCCAGATCGAAGGTGCCCGCGGTCTCCACCGAGAAATGGGTGATCGCGCGATACGGCACGCTGTGGTAGCTCACCTTGCGGCCGGTGACGCCCTGCTTGTCGATGAGGATCAGGCGGCGGTTCGTGAACAGCATCGCGTCCCGAACCAGCAGGTAGGCGGCATAGACCTGTTCACCGCTGCCGAGGAGCTTGCCGTACTCCTGTTGCGCCTGCGCGGGATCGATCCGGCCGGCGTTGCCCATCAGTCCGTCGATCAGACCCATTCTCAGCACTTCCTTCGGGTGCTCCGGTGGCAGGAGCGGTCAGGCCCCACATCCGTTGTCCCTATTCATCATCCCCTTCGCGCGCACCGGCAGCGGCGAAGACGGCGAACGGCTCGTTTAGGCTGTCTGCCGTGCGTGTACTCGTCATCGGTTCCGGAGCCCGTGAACATGCCCTCGTCCTGGCCCTGCGCCGGGACCCCGCGGTGACCGCGCTCTTCGCCGCCCCCGGCAACGCGGGCATCGCCCAGCACGCGCAGGTCCGCCCCGTCGACCCCTGCGCCGCCGAGGACGTCGTCGCGCTGGCCACCGAAGTGGACGCCGACCTGGTGGTGGTCGGTCCCGAGGTCCCGCTGGTGCTCGGCGTCGCCGACGCGCTGCGCGTCGCCGGTATCCCGTGCTTCGGCCCGTCTGCCGCGGCCGCCAGGATCGAGGGTTCCAAGGCATTCGCCAAGGATGTGATGTCCGCGGCGGGCGTGCGCACCGCGCACAGCGAGGTGGTGGACAACCCGGCCGAGCTGGACGACGCGCTCGACCGCTTCGGTCCCACCTGGGTGGTGAAGGACGACGGACTCGCCGCGGGCAAGGGCGTGGTGGTGACCGCCGACCGCTCCGCCGCGCGCGAGCACGGGGCCGAACTGCTCGAGCAGGGCCACCCGGTGCTGCTGGAATCGTTCCTGGACGGACCGGAAGTCTCGCTGTTCTGCCTGGTCGACGGCGAGACGGTGGTCCCGCTACTGCCCGCGCAGGACCACAAGCGCGTCGGTGACGGGGACACCGGCCCCAACACCGGCGGCATGGGCGCGTACACGCCGCTGCCCTGGCTGCCCGAATCGGCCGTCACCGCCATCGTCGAGGACGTGGTGAAACCCGTTGCGGCCGAGTTGGTGCGGCGTGGCAGCGGTTTCTCCGGCCTGCTCTACGCCGGGCTGGCGATCGGCGCGGACGGCCCCGCCGTGGTCGAATTCAACTGCCGCTTCGGCGATCCCGAAACGCAGGCGGTGCTCGCGCTGCTGGACAGCCCGCTCGGCGAACTGCTGTACGCCACCGCCACCGGCACGCTGGCGCAGGTCGCCCCGCCGCGCTGGCGCGACGGCTCGGCGATCACCGTGGTGCTCGCCGCGGAGAACTACCCGGGCCGCCCGCGCCTCGGCGACGCGATCTCGGGGGCGGGCGAGGGCGCGCTCGACGAGAACGCGACGGTGCTGCACGCGGGCACTACGCAGCGCGAGGACGGCGCTCTGATCTCCGCGGGCGGACGGGTGCTGAACGTGGTGGGCGTCGGCGCCGATCTCGCCGAGGCCCGCACCCGCGCCTACGACCGCATCGCCGCCATCAAACTGCCGGGCAGCCACTACCGCACGGACATCGGTTTGGCCGCCGTCGAAGGCCGCATCGAGGTCTGAACCTGCGGCTCGGCGGACTACGCACTGACGGTCGGATCGCTGATCCTGCGCTTGGTCGGCGGCCAGTTCGACAGCGCAGGCGCGATCCGCTGCGGCCAGGTGACCGAACCCGTGGCCGACCGTCTTCGGCCACGACCCGCAGCGGGCCGATTTTTTCGGGGGCGCGGAGTCGTTTCCGATGCTGCTGACCTCACGCGTGCCTTCCTCAGCCGAACGTGAGCCCGCGCACGGCCAGCCACTGCTGCGGGTCCACGTGCTGGCCGCCGACGATCACCTCGAAGTGCAGGTGCGGGCCGGTGGAGTCGCCGCGGTTACCCATGCGGGCGATCTGCATTCCCGCAGGCACCCGCTCGCCGACCGAGACGAAGAAGTCGTACATGTGCCCGTAGACGGTGATGCTGCCGTCGTCGTGGCGGATGCGCACCCACAGCCCGAAGCCCTGCGCCGGTCCCGCGTCGATGACCGTGCCGTCGGCGACCGCGTAGATCGGGGTGCCGATCGGGCCCGCGATGTCGATACCGGCGTGGAAGGTGCCCCAGCGCGACCCGAAGCCCGAGGTGAAGACGCCGTGCGCGGGCAGCGCGAAGCCCCGGCCGCTCGGCGGCATCGTCCCTGGCTGCACCGGTGCGGCCGCGGTCATCCACGGCTGACGCTCACCGGCGACGGCGGCGGCCGCCTCGGCCTTCGCGCGTTCCAGCGTCGCGCGCGCGGCGGCCGCGACCACCGCCTGCTCGCGCAGCCGCTCACCATTGGCGATCGCGTTCAGCAGCCGCGTCACCGACGGTGGGGTGCTCTGCATCTGCGGCGGATACGCCACGGCCACGCGCTGGCCGCGATCCGGCGCGGGAGTGCGATCGGTGACCGTCCCGGCGAACGACGTGTCGCCCGCGGCGAAAACCGCGGTCGCGACGAGCCCCGCCAGCAGCACCTGGTGCTTGCGCGCCAGTGCGAGCAACTCCTCGCCGGTGGGTTTGCGCCGCCACAGGTCGCGCGGGTCCGGTTTGCGCTCCCACCAGGCTCGCAGGTGGCGGCGGCGGCCCCACAGGGCGCGCGGATCGAGCTTGCCGCCACCTCCGATGAGCCGCCTGCCCGATGGTCGCGGCGAGCGCGCGCGCCAGTCGCGCGGAATGACGCCGACACCGGCCACTCCGCGCACTCGGTCGAGCCCGCCTCGTCGAGACTTATCGAGCATCAGGGGAGACCATAACCGCGGCCGCGCGGTAATAGGTGCTCTACCGTCTGTCGAGTGTCCAGAGAATCTCGCCGGTCGACCATTCCACCTTTCTACGTGATGGATGTCTGGAAAGCCGCCGCGGAACGCGCACGGACGCACGGTGATGTGCTCGTGCTCGCCGCCGGGCAGCCGTCGACGCCAGCGCCCGCGCCGGTCCTGCGCGCGACCGAACTGGCCATTCGGTCCGAATTGCTCGGTTACACCGAGACTTTCGGCATCCTGGCGATCCGGGAAGCGATCGCCGAACACCATCGAGACACCTATGGTTACCGGGTCGATCCGGACGACGTGGTGGTGACGACCGGCTCGTCCGGCGCGTTCTCGCTGATCTTCCTCGCCGCGTTCGACCCGGGCGACACCGTCGTGGTCGCGCGTCCCGGTTATCCGGCCTATCGCAACACCCTCGCCGCCCTCGGCTGCCGGGTGCTCGAACTCGACTGCGGCGCGCAGACCAGATTCCAGCCCACCGTCGCCATGCTCGAGGCGCTCCCGGAGCCGCCCGCCGGTCTCGTGGTGGCCAGCCCCGCCAACCCCACCGGCACCATGATCGCCCCCGCCGAACTCGCCGCGCTGGCCCGCTGGTGCGAGGAGCACGGCACCCTGCTGATCTCCGACGAGATCTACCACGGCATCACCTA
The DNA here is from genome assembly GCF_040642815.1 of Nocardia sp. NPDC047648. Taxonomy (NCBI): domain Bacteria; kingdom Bacillati; phylum Actinomycetota; class Actinomycetes; order Mycobacteriales; family Nocardiaceae; genus Nocardia; species Nocardia sp. NPDC047648. The sequence continues at coordinate 133,849 of NZ_JBEYSX010000007.1, forward strand.
CGACAGCGTGGGCGCCGACAACGCGACCTCGTCGGCCTGGGAGACCTCGCGGGAAGCGGTGGTGATCGGCTCGGTGTCCAAATACTTCTCCATGACCGGCTGGCGGCTGGGCTGGATGCTGGCCCCGAGCGGGCTGCGCCCCGCGTTGCAGCGGCTGGCCTCGAACCTGACCGTGTGCCCGCCCGCCATCTCCCAGTACGCGGCGCTGCACGCCTTCGGCGCCGAGGCCAAGGAGGAACTCGACGGGCACGTCCGGCGGTACGCGGTGAACCGGCGGTTACTGCTGGACGGGCTGCCGAAACTGGGCATCACCGACCTCGCCCCCGCCGACGGCGCCTTCTATGCCTACGCCGACATCGGTCACCTCACCGACGACTCCCGCGCCTGGTGCGCCGACGTGCTGAACCACACGGGCGTCGCACTCGCGCCTGGCGTGGATTTCGACACCGTCGACGGGCACCGCACGGTACGTTTCTCGTTCGCCGGAGCCACCGCCGACATCGAGGCGGCGCTGCTGCGTCTAGGCCACTATCTGGGTGGGTGATGCCCTGCCCGGCAAGAACTTTCCGCAGTTCGGCACCCTGGCCGCGCGGATGCGGTAAAACAACCTTGGTTGCTTTTCCTCGCTGATTTCCCCTGGAAGAACTGATGACGACTGGCACGATGGCACGGTGATCACCGCGACGACCCCGAAAGGCGAACGGCGTCGCCAGGCTTTGATAGCCGCCGCCGCCGAACTCCTGCTCGAAGGCGGGTTCGAGGCGGTGCGGCACCGTTCGGTTGCGACGCGCGCTGATCTGCCCCTGGCGTCGACCACCTACTACTTCGAATCACTGGACGACCTCATCGCCCGGGCGGTCGAGTTCAGTGGCAATGCGGAGCTGGACGCGATGCGCAGGCGGGTCGGCGAGGTCAGCCACCGCCGCCGCGGCGCCGAGGCCACCGTCGACCTGGTGCTCGACCTGCTGGTGGGCAGCGACGGCCCCGACGAGGGCGCGCGCGGGCAGCTGATCGCCCGCTACGAGCGTTCGGTCGCCTCGGCGCGGCACCCGGAGCTGCGCGAAGTCCAGCTCCGGTTGCGTGCTCAGCTGGACGAGCTGCTGGCCGACGTGCTGCGCCGCTCCGACCGGATGGTGCGGCCGGAACAACTGCGCAGGCTGGTCGCGGTGGTGGACGGCGCGGTCGTCGCCGCGCTCACCGAGATCGACCCCGAACCGCGGCGGATGGCCCGCGGCGCGCTGCTGGAAGTCATCGACATCGTCGCCCCTCCGGCGCGGGCGGCCACCCCCGAGCCGGCGGCCTACGCGAGCGCGGACGGCCCCGTGCGCGCCACGCCCCAGCAAGTGGATCGTTACCGCGCACTAGACTGACCGGACGTGAGCATCGTCCCCAATGTCCTCGCCACCCGTTACGCCAGCCCAGAGCTGGTGCACCTGTGGTCGCCGGAGCACAAGATCGTCCTCGAGCGGCGGCTGTGGCTGGAGGTGCTGCGGGCACAGGCGGAGCTGGGCGTCGAAGTGCCCGACGGGGTCATCGCGGACTACGAGCGGGTGCTCGACGAGGTCGACCTCGCCTCTATCGCCGAACGTGAGCGGGTCACCCGGCACGACGTGAAGGCGCGCATCGAGGAATTCAACGCGCTGGCCGGGCACGAGCACGTGCACAAGGGCATGACCAGCCGCGACCTCACCGAGAACGTGGAGCAGCTGCAGATCCGGCTCTCGCTCGAGCACGTGCACGCCCACGGCGTCGCGATCGCCGCGCGATTGGCCGAGCGCGCCGCCGAATACCAGGCGCTGGTGATGGCGGGCCGTTCGCACAACGTCGCCGCGCAGGCCACCACGCTTGGCAAGCGGTTCGCCTCCGCCGCCGACGAATTGCTGATCGCGCTGACCAGGCTGCGCGAGCTGATCGACCGGTACCCGCTGCGCGGGATCAAGGGCCCGATGGGCACCGCGCAGGACATGCTCGACCTGCTCGGCGGCGACCCGGCCAAGCTCGCCCGGCTGGAGCAGCAGGTGGCCCGGCACCTGGGTTTCGCGACCGTGTTCACCAGCGTCGGCCAGGTCTACCCCCGCTCGCTGGATCACGACGTGCTCTCCGCGCTGGTGCAGGTGGGCGCCGGCCCGTCCTCGTTCGCGCACACCATCCGGCTGATGGCCGGGCACGAGCTGGTCACCGAGGGTTTCCAGCCCGGGCAGGTGGGCAGCTCGGCGATGCCGCACAAGATGAACACCCGCTCCTGCGAACGCGTCAACGGCTTGCAGGTGGTGCTGCGCGGTTACGCCTCGATGGCGGCCGAGTTGGCGGGCGCGCAGTGGAACGAGGGCGACGTGTTCTGCTCGGTGGTCCGCCGCGTCGCACTGCCGGACGCGTTCTTCGCCATCGACGGCATGATGGAAACCTTCCTCACCGTGCTCGCCGAGTTCGGCGCCTACCCCGCGGTGGTCGCCCGCGAACTGGACCGTTACCTCCCCTTCCTGGCCACCACCCGCATGCTCATGGCCGCCGTCCGCGCCGGGGTCGGTCGCGAAACCGCGCACGAGGTCATCAAGGAGCACGCCGTAGCGGTCGCCCTGGCCATGCGCGAGCAGGGCCGCGAACCCGACCTGCTGGACCGCCTCGCCGCCGACCCGCGCTTCCCCCTCGATCGCCCCGCCCTGGACGCGGCGTTGTCCGACAAGTCCGCCTTCGTCGGCGCGGCCGAAGCACAGGTCGCCGACGTCGTCGGGCAAGTGCAGAAACTGGTCGACCGGTACCCGGACGCGGCACGGTATTCGCCGTCGCCGATCCTCTAGCGGGACTACGCCTTTCGCGACGCATCGTCGAGGTCGACAACTACTCCGGATAGCGCGAAACCCGACTGCCCACTGTCCGGAGAGGAGCCGGGACCACTTCTCCCAGCTACTGCCAGGAGCTGATTCGATGGTGCCTGCACCTGTTGTGACCGCATAGGCTGCGGGTCGTGAATCCCTACACGATTTTCGCCGATATCGTTGCCGGGCGGGCGCCGTCGAGCAAGGTCTACGAGGACGACGATGTGGTGGCGTTCATGGACATTCGGCCGATGACGCCCGGGCATCTGCTGGTGGTGCCGAAGGTGGCGGCGCGCAGTCTGGCGGAACTCGATCCGGTGGTCGGGGGAAAGTTGTTCCAGGTGGGGCAGCGGCTCGCGGCGGCGATGCGGGCAAGTGAGCTGGGGTGCGACGGGGTCAATTTCTTTCTGGCGGACGGGGTGACGGCGGGGCAGGAGGTCTTCCATGTGCATCTGCACGTCATCCCGCGCACCCCGGGCGACGGGTTCGGGTTGCGTGGCCGCCCGACCAGTCCGCGGCGGGAGGATCTGGATTACCTCGCCGCCTCGATCCGGGGTGCGCTGGGGAACTGAGTCCGCCGGCTCGGCCGCCGCCCTTCCGGGGGGACGGGTCAGTCGCGCACCAATTCGGCTGCCGTCCAGTTCGGATAGTCGCTGTAGCCCTCGGCGGTGCGGCCGTACAGGAATTCCTCGCGAATCGGAGCCAAGGGCAGGTCGTAGCGGATGCGGTGCACGAGATCGGGATTGGAGATGAACGATCTGCCGAACGAGACCAAGTCGGCGAGGCCTGCGCGCAGCACCTGTTCGGCGCCCGCCGCCGTGGTCGGTTCGCGGTTCTCGCCGATGTTGGCGATGAGCGTGCCGTGCCAGCGCGGCCGCAGGTCACGCAGCGCGGGGTAGCGGTCGTCATCGGTGAGGTGCAGGTAGGCCAGGCCGCGCCGGTCGAGTTCGGCGACGAGTGCGCGGTAGAGCGGGCCCGGGTCGGCCTCGGACATGTTGAACTGCGGATTGCCCGGCGAGAGCCGGATCGCGGTGCGCTCCGCGCCGATCGCCCCGGTCACCGCGTCCACCACCGCGAGGGGCAGCCGCATGCGGTTGACGATGGAACCGCCGTATTCGTCGTCGCGCAGGTTGGTGTTGTCGGCCAGGAACTGGTGCAACAAATAGCTGTTCGCGCCGTGGATCTCGACACCGTCGAAGCCCGCGTCCATCGCGTTGCGCGCGGCGGCGGCGTAGTGCTCCACGATTGCCGCGATTCCGGCGCGATCGAGGGCGGCCGGCGTGATCGGATCGGCCTTGCCGCCGTCGATCAGGTGCACCCGGTCGTCGTCCAGCACCGCCGACGGTCCGGCGGGCCAGGACCCATCGATCCGGGCGAGCGGGTGGCCCTTGCGGCCCCCGTGCATCAGTTGCGCGAAGATCCGGCCGCCGCGCGTGTGTACCGCCTCGGTGACCCGGCGCCACGCCGCGACGTGCGCGGGGGTCTGCAAGCCGGGCACCCAGGCTTCGCTCTGGCCGGTCGAATGCGGCCAGATGCCCTCGGTGACGATGAGCCCGGCCGTCGCGCGCTGGGCGTAGTAGTCGGCGACATCGCCGGTCGGCGAGCCGTCGGGCAGCGAGCGCAGCCGGGTCATCGGCGACATGACGATCCGGTTGGGCAGGTCGAGCGGATGGTTGCGGTATTCGGTCAACAGCAGCATGGCTGTACCGTAAAACCTGACATTGATGTTAGGTCAAGGAGCGGAAGTGCGGATCGGTGAACTGGCCGAGCGGACCGGCGTGAGCGTCCGGTCGCTGCGGTACTACGAGACCAGAGGTCTGCTGGCCTCGCACAGGACCTCCGGTGGGCAGCGGGAGTATCCGGAGGCGGCGGTCGACCGGGTGCGGCGCATCCAGGAGATGTTCGCCGCGGGCCTGCACAGCGACACCATCGGCGAACTGCTGCCGTGTATCCACGACGTCGACGGCACACCCAATGCCGCGGCGACGCCGTTCCTGGTGGAGAAGCTCACCGAGGAACGCGCCAGAATCGATCAGGCGATGCGCGATCTGCGCCGGACGAGCGACGTGCTCGACGGCATCATCCGTGCGGCGGGTGGCGAGGCATCCGGACAGTAGGGTGGACGCCATGGCTCTCGACAGCGGAACGATCTCCGAACCCGGTAGCGGCGCGGTGGCGCCGCCGGTCGCCGAGACGGTGCCCACCCGGCGGGTGCACCACGGCGACGTGTTCGTCGACGAGTACGAGTGGCTGCGGGACAAGGAGAATCCCGACGTCATCGCCTATCTGGAGGCGGAGAACGCCTACACCGAGGCGCAGACCGAGCACCTGAGCACGTTGCGCGAGACGATCTTCGACGAGATCAAGGCGCGCACCCAGGAGACCGACCTCTCGGTGCCGACCCGGCTGGGCGACTACTGGTACTACTCGCGCAGCTTCGAGGGCAAGCAGTACGGCGTGCACTGCCGGTGCCCGATCGCCGCGGGCGCTCGAGGCATCGACGAGTGGACCCCGCCCCAGCTGAGCGCGGAGAACGAGGTCCCGGGCGAAGAGGTGCTGCTCGACAGCAACGAGCTGGCCGAAGGGTACGACTTCTTCGCGCTCGGCGCGTTCTCGATCAGCCATGACGGCACGCTGCTCGCCTACTCGGTGGACAACGTCGGTGACGAGCGGTACGTGCTGCGCTTCAAGGATCTGCGCACCGGCGAGCTGCTCGGCGACGAGATCGCGGGTACCGCACCGGGCGCGACCTGGTCACTGGACGGCAGCCACGTCTTCTATCAGACCGTCGACGAGTCCTGGCGGCCCGACACGGTGTGGCGGCACCGGCTCGGCAGCACCGATCCTGACGTCAAGGTGTTCCACGAGCCCGACGAGCGCTACTGGGTGAGCATCGGCGCCAGCCGCTCGGAGAAGTACCTGATGATCTGGGTCGGTTCCAAGATCACCAGCGAGGGCTGGGTGCTGGAGTCCGACGACCCCGAGGGCGAGTTCCGTGTGCTGCTGCCGCGCCGCGAGGGTGTGGAGTACTCCGCCGAGCACGCGGTGATCGGCGGCGAAGACCGCTTCCTGATCCTGCACAACGACGTGGTGGACGGCGTCAAGGCGGAGAACTTCGTGCTGGCCGAGGCGCCGGTCGACGACCCGTCGAACCTGACGCCGCTGATCGGGCACCGCGAGGACGTGCGGCTCGAGGACATCGACGCGTTCCGCGACCACCTGGTGCTCAGCTACCGGCGCGAGGCACTCACCCGGATCGCGGTGTGGCCGCTGACCGCCGAGGGCTACGGCGAGCGGCGCGAACTCGACTTCGATCTGGAACTCTTCGCGGTCGGCGTCGGCGCCAACCCGGAGTGGGCCCAGCCGACCCTGCGCATCGGACTGACCTCGTTCATCACGCCGATGCAGGTGTTCGACTACGTCCCGGCCACCGGCGAGCTGCTGTTGCGCAAGGAACAGCCCGTGCTCGGCGGCTACGACGCGAACGACTACGAACAGCACCGGCAGTGGGCGGTCGCCGAGGACGGCACCCGGATACCCATCTCGCTGGTGCGGAAGAAGACCACCGCGGCCGACGAGCCCGAACCGTTGCTGCTCTACGGCTACGGCTCCTACGAGGCGAGCATCGACCCGTCGTTCTCGGTCGCCCGCCTTTCGCTGCTGGATCGCGGCATGGTCTTCGCGGTCGCGCACGTGCGCGGCGGCGGCGAGATGGGCAGGCTGTGGTACGAGCACGGCAAGACGCTGACCAAGAAGAACACCTTCACCGACTTCGTGGCCTGCGCCCGGCATCTCGTGGACGCGGGAGTCACCGCACCGGACCGGATGGTCGCCGACGGCGGCAGCGCGGGCGGCCTGCTGGTCGGCGCGGTGGCGAACCTGGCGCCGGAGCTGTTCGCGGGCATCCTGGCGAACGTGCCGTTCGTCGATCCGCTCACCTCCATCCTCGACCCGTCGCTGCCGCTCACCGTGATCGAGTGGGACGAGTGGGGCAACCCGCTGGCCGACAAGGACGTCTACGAGTACATGAAGTCCTACTCGCCGTATGAGAACGTCGAGGCCAAGGACTATCCGGCGATCCTGGCGATCACCAGCCTGAACGACACCCGCGTGCTCTACGTGGAGCCCGCGAAGTGGATCGCCAAGCTGCGCGCCACCGCCACCGGCGACGCGCCGCTACTGCTGAAGACGGAGATGAGCGCGGGCCACGGCGGCGTCAGCGGGCGCTACGAGAAGTGGCGGGAAGTGGCCTTCGAACACGCCTGGCTGCTCGACACGGTCGGTCTCGCCGACGCGTAGCGCACCGCCCGATCGCCGGGCGCACCGGTGAAAGCGGCGCGCCGACCGCGGGGCGAGCGGCCGACGCAGGCGTGACGGAGTGTTCGCCACCTGGTCATATAGCCTGCACGTCGTGGACACGTGCGGCTGGCACCGTGGGTTCATGAACGCTGAGCTGGTCGTATCGGTTTCCGGGATCAGGGACACCACCCGGGACACGGCGATGGGGTTCGCCGAGGAGATGGATCGGCGCGGCGTGCCGCTCTCGCTGCTGGTGGCTCCGCGGCTGAAGGGCAAATACCGGTTGCTCGACGACCCGGCGACGCAGGCCTGGCTGCGCGGCCGCCGCGCCCGCGGCGACGCCATCGTGCTGCACGGCTACGACCAGGCGGCCACCAAGCGGCGGCGCGCCGAGTTCGCCGCGCTGCCCCGGCACGAGGCGCGCTTGCGGTTGACCGCCGCGGATCGCGTGCTGGAGCAGGCCGACCTGCGTACCCGGCTGTTCGCGGCTCCGCGCTGGGATGCCTCGACCGGCGCGCTGGACGCGCTGCCCGAGGTCGGTTTCCGGCTGGCGCTCGGGTTGACCTCGATCATCGACCTGGAGCGCAATATGGCGCAGAAATCCAGGGTGTACGGCATCGGCGATGGCTTCCGCGCCGAACCCTGGTGGTGCCGCGCCCTGGTCATGGGCGCCGCGCGCACCGCCCGTCGCGGCGGCGTGCTGCGACTGGCCGTATCCGCCGCGCAGTTGACGCGTTCGGGCCCCCGTCAAGCCGTGCTCGACGCCGTCGACTTGGCGCTGTTCCACGGTGCGGCGGGAACGACCTACCGGTGGGAGCCCTTCCCCGCCATTCGAGCCGCATGACTGACGCCGCGGGCGGCGGCGGGTCGGCCCCATCGCCCGCGGCCGGTCGGGACCGCCGTCGCGCGACCGATCGGCGCCGCCGCCCGCGAATGGCGTAGCCGGGCGGCGGCGCTGTCACGATCAGGACGGAGCGATCGTCGTCTCCGCGACGGCAGCCGTAGCGTCGTGCGTGAAGCCACCGGCCTCCTCGCGCGTGAGCGAGGTCGAGAACGGCCGCTGCCGCAGCTGTCGTATGCAGCGCTCGAGATCGGCGATCAGCATGTCGGCCATGTCGACGGTGAAGCCGTGGCGCAGCACAGCGCGCATCACCGTCTCGTCGTTCCGGTCCCCGGGCAGCGGATAGGCCGCGATCAGCCAGCCTCTGGAGCGCAGCCGGTCGGACAGGTCATAGAGGTTGAAGCCGGGATCGCCGGTCAGGCGCCAGCACACCGCGGTGATGCCGCGCTGCGGATCGCCGTCGTGGATCAGCTCGAAGACCCCGAGGCCGCGCACTCCCGCGGCCAAGTGCTGCGCCACCCGGTAGATCGCGGACTGCACCCTGGCGTAGCCGGACCGTCCCAAGCGGATGAACTGGTAGTACTGCGTGATCGCCTGCCCACCCGGCCGGGAGAAATTCAGGTTGAAGGTGGCCATGCTGCCGCCGAGGTAGTCGACGTCGAAGATCAACTCCTCCGGCAGGTCACCGGCTTCGCGCCAGATCGCCCAACCCGCGCCGAGCGGGGCCAGCCCGGTCTTGTGGCCGGAGGCGTTGATCGACTTCACCCTGGGCAGCCGGAAATCCCAGACCAGATCCGGTGCGGCGAAGGGCGCGAGGAAACCGCCGCTGGCCGCGTCGACGTGAATGGGGATGTCCCAGCCCTTCTCGCGCTCGAGTGCGTCGAGCGCCGCGCTCGTCCCTGCGACGTCCTCGAACAGGCCGGTGTAGGTCTGCCCGAAGGTCGGGACGACCATCATGGTGTTCGCGTCGCAGTACTCGGCGAGGTCGTCGGGATGCATGGTGAGCCGATCGCCGCGCAGCGGGATCTGCCGGATCTCGACATCGAAGTACCGCGCGAACTTCTCCCAGCACACCTGCACGGGCCCACAGACGAAGTTGGGTGTGCCGGTGCCGCCACCCTTGCGCCAGCGGAACTTCGCCGCGAGCCCGCCGAGCATGGCCGCCTCGCTGGAGCCGATGGTCGAGGTGCCGTGCGTGCCTGCCGGGTCGGGCGCGTGCCACAGATCGGCGACCATCCGCACGGCCCGGCGCTCCAACTCGGCGGTCTGCGGGTATTCGTCCTTGTCGACGATGTTCTTGTCCAGGCATTCGGACATCAGCCTGCGCGCCTGGTCCTCCACCCAGGTGGTGCAGAACGTGGCCAAGTTCATCCTCGAGACGCCGTCGAGCATCAGTTCGTCGTGCACGATCTCGTACGCGACCTGCGGGAACATCTCGTGCGGGGGAAATCCGGTTCGCGGCGCGGACCGGCTGAGCCCCGGCAGGGCGAACAGATCATCGGCTGCTTCGGACATGCGGGCCTCCCGGTCGACAGGGTGCGGGTGTGCCTCATCTCTCGCGGAGGATGCCCTGCGATAGCTGACATCTTCCCTCGCTCACCTTGACACACCGCGGCCGTCCCGCGGACGTACTTCGCCTTCTCCCCGGAGACGTCTCGTGCGCGGACACCCGCCCAGCTGTGCGAACTTCACCCGGAAGGCCGGGGATAGGGTTGGGGGATGACAGACGATGTGCGTGTCGCAGCGCTGCGCAGCGCGGTGGCAGAGTTGATGAAACAGGCGAAAACCGATCTGGCTCAGCTCGTTTCGTTCAAGTCGGTAGCCGATCCCCGGCAGTTCCCTCTCGAGGAGTGCGACGCGGCGGCGCAGTGGGTGGCCGACGCGTTCGCCGCGGCGGGGCTGACCACGGTCGGCCTGCACGAAACGCCGGACGGCACCAAGGCGGTAGTCGCATCGCGGCCCGCTCCCGATGGTGCGCCGACGGTGTTGCTCTACTGTCACTACGACGTCCAGCCCCCGATGGACGAGGCCGCATGGCGCACCCCGCCGTGGGAGCTGACCGAGCGCGACGGGCGCTGGTACGGGCGCGGCAGCGCCGACTGCAAGGGCAACATCGTCATGCACCTGACGGCTCTGCGCGCGCTCGGCGCGGATCTGCCGGTGGGGGTCATCGTGGTGGCGGAAGGCTCCGAGGAACAGAGCACCGGGGGACTGGAGCGGTTCGTCGAGGCCGAGCCGGAGCTGCTGCGCGCCGACGCGATCGTCGTCGGCGACTGCGGTAACTTCGCCGCGGGTGTGCCGACCCTGACGCAGACGCTGCGCGGCGGAGTGAACGTGGTGGTCACGGTCGAAACCCTGGTCGGCCCCTTGCATTCCGGCATGTTCGGCGGCCCGGCTCCCGACGCGCTCGCCGCGCTGATCCACCTGCTCGCCTCGCTGCGCGACGAGCGGGGCAACACCACCATCGACGGGTTGCCGAACGATCAGGTCTGGCCGGGCGTCCAGTATCCGAGCGAGCAGTTCCACGCCGACGCGCGCGTGCTGCGCGATGTGGAACTCGTCGGCGACGGCACCGTGGCCGACCTGCTCTGGGCGCGGCCGGCGCTGACGGTGCTCGGCATCGACGCGCCTCCGGTGGTCGGCTCCGCCGCCGCCATCCCCGCGATCGCGCGCGCCCGGCTGAACCTGCGCATTCCGCCGGGCACCGACCCGGATCAGGCGCACCGGGCGCTCGTCGCGCACCTCGAGGCGCACACGCCGTGGCGCGCCAGGCTGACCGTCGAACTGGAAGGCGCCGGAGCGCCGTTCCGGTCCCCGACCGGCGGACCGGCGCGCGCCGCGATGGAAGCGGCGCTCGCCGCGTCCTACGGTCGTCCGGCGACCACCCAGGGGCAGGGCGGCTCGATCCCGCTGTGCAATGTCTTCGCCACCACCTACCCGGACGCGGAGATCATGCTGCTGGGGGTCGAGGAACCGAAAGCCCTGATCCACGCCCCCAACGAGAGCGTGGATCCGAAGGAGATCGAGCACATGGCCTTGGCCGAGGCGATCTTCCTGGCGACCTACGCCGGATAGCGCTACAGGTCGGTGTCGCTCTCCGGGGCGAGCACCCGGAATTCGGTTCCGGCGGGAGCCATTTCGGACAGCCTGCCGAAGTAGATGCCCTGCGCCTCCTCGCGGATGATGCCGTAGTGGATGGGCAGCGCGACCCGCGGAGCCACTGCGCGCAGGTAGTCGACGGCTTCGCTGACCCGCATCCACGGCGCCGCGGCGGGCGCGGCCAGCACGCCGACCGGGACCGGCGGCACCCACAGCGAGTCGCCGGGGTGCACGAGCTGCGCCGGGTCGTCGGCGGTGCCCAGCTGGAAGACGGTGTTGTCGATGACGGGGATCTCCGGATGGATCACGGCGTGCCTGCCCCCGCCGCCGGTGATCCGGAGATCGCCGAGGGTGAGCACGTTGCCCGCGTGCACCGCCTCCCACCGCTCGCCGCGCTGCTGGGCGGTCTGCGGATCCGACAGCAACCGCGCGCCGGGGTTCGCCTCGACCAGCGCCTCGATCCGGTTCGGGTCGATGTGGTCGGGATGCTGGTGGGTGACCGCGATCGCGTCCAGGCCGGTGAGGCCCTCGAAGCCGTGTGAGAACGTGCCCGGGTCGAACAGGATCTTCTTGCCGTGCAGCTCGACGAGGAGACAGGAGTGACCGAAGTGGGCTATGCGCATGCCGCCATGCTAGCCACGCCGGGTGTGTTCTCCACGACATCGCGGGTGTCTCGGCGCACCCCGCGGATGCCGCGCTCGACCAGCACAACTACGCTGCTGAGGTAACCCCCCAACCACATGAGGAGCAACGCGTGGCACGAGTCGTGGTCGAGGTGATGCCGAAGGCCGAGATCCTGGATCCGCAGGGGCAGGCCATCGTCGGCGCACTCCCGCGCCTGGGATTCGAGGGCATCTCGGACGTGCGCCAGGGCAAGCGATTCGAACTCGACGTCGATGACAGCATCGACGACGCGGCGCTCGAGCAGATCGCCGAATCGCTGTTGTGCAACACCGTGATCGAGGAGTGGAAGGTGGTTCGCCTCTCATGAGCGCGCGCATCGGGGTGATCACCTTTCCCGGCACGCTCGACGACGTGGACGCGGCACGGGCGGTGCGCCTGGCCGGCGCCGAGGCGGTCAGCCTGTGGCATGCCGACGCCGACCTCAAGAGCGTCGACGCGGTGATCGTGCCCGGCGGCTTCTCCTACGGCGACTACCTGCGGGCGGGCGCCATCGCCCGGTTCGCGCCCGTCATGGGTGAGGTCGTGCGTGCCGCGGGCACCGGACTGCCGGTGCTGGGCATCTGCAACGGCTTCCAGGTGCTGTGCGAGGCCGGGTTGCTGCCCGGCGCGCTGACCCGCAACGAAGGGCTGCACTTCATCTGCCGCGACGAGTGGCTGACCGTGGAGTCGGTGTCGACGGCGTGGACCTCCCGCTTCGAGCCGGGCGCTCAGATCCTCGTCCCGCTCAAGTCCGGTGAAGGGCGCTACCAGGCCTCGGAAGCCGTGCTGGACCAGCTCGAGGGCGAGGGCCGGGTGGTCTTCCGCTACGCGAGCGGCAACCCGAACGGCTCACAGCGCGGCATCGCGGGCATCGCCTCGGCCAACGGTCGCGTCGTCGGCTTGATGCCGCACCCCGAACACGCCACCGAGCCGCTGACCGGTCCCAGTGACGACGGTCTCGGCCTGTTCCTCTCGGTACTGGACTCGCTGGTAGGGGTGTAGGCCTCCAGCGTTCGCATTCGTCTTCCGCTGGTGTGGTCGACGATCGCGAAGCCGACCCGATCCGCGCGGGCGATAGATCCGCGCTGGATCGCCTGGTCGCCTCGGAAACACCGTACGCCGCAAACAGTTTCGAGACCACGGCTGGTCGAGGGCGTCGAGTATCTCGGGCACTTCCAGCGATCCGGCCGTCCGCTCCAGCGCGCCCGGTGTGTGGACGGCTTCGTAGGTGGCGTTGCCGAAGCTGGTGAGCGCAGGGGCGAACGCGCCGTACCGCGCGCGGTAGCGGGTCATCCGGCCCGCGGAGTCCCTCGCTACCGCCCGCCGAACCGCGCAGGCCCCGTCACGGCCCCGCCGAACCGCGCAGGTGCCCCACGGTGACGGCGTGCGTCATGCCGGTGGACGGCAGCGCGGAGACCTCGGCCGACGTCCGCCCTCGTCGATATTCGTAGTACGAATTTCGCGCCCCGGAATTCCCGCACTCCGGTTGATTTCAACGGCCGCGACGGATATCGCCGCGTCGCGGGACCTGCGCGTTGATCCCGCCCGGTTCCTGTCGCGGAACTATGTCGAGGACCTCGATCGTCCCCGCAGGGCTCTCGAACGACGTCGACATTCGGTACTCTTCTTCTCGTTCGAGCGGAATTCACGGCAGGCGGGAAATAATGACGTCCATTGTGAGCGGAAATTCGACGCTACATGGCGCGCTGCGTGCCGCGGAGCGCGGTTGGGTGCGGCATCTGGACGTGGCGTTGTGCACCAGGCAGCTCTCGCCGGATCAGTGGTCGATGCTGTCGAATCTGTGCGGCGACGCGGGGATCACCATGACCGAACTGGCGGCCAGATCGCAGCTGGCGCCGTCCTCTGCCACCCGGCACGCCGACTATCTGGCCGAGCGCGGCCTGATCTTCCGGCTCGCCGCGCAGGACGATCGCCGCCGCATCCTCATCGGCCTCAGCAGGCTCGGCGCCGACCTGGTCGCCGAGGTGCGCGCGGAGGAGGCGCGTGCCGAACAAGAGTTGCGCGGGCGCATCGGCGCGCGCCGATATACCGAACTCATGCGATTGCTCGACCTGGTTTCCATCGCCTCGGAGTAATACTCCGAAGTACCGACATTCGTCCGATGAATGCCGCGAACGCCCGATTCGTGATCGAATACGGGACCATTCTCGTCCTTATGTTCCGGGGCGAATCGACTCGTGCCGAGTAGTGATTCAGCGGGACGATTTCTCGCGATTACCGCATCGGCCACGGCGTATTCGACCGGGTATTCGCCACACCCCCCCGATCGACCGGGGCACACCGGTCACGGCCCGCTTGCCTAGGATCGCAGGCATGCCCGTCTCCACCACCGCAGCCACGGCCGCTGGGCTGTGCGCGTTCATCGATGTGTCTCCGTCGCCGTTCCACGTCTGCCGCACGGTCGCCGCGGAGTTGGACGCGCGGGGATTCTCCCGGCTCGCCGAGTCGCAGACCTGGCCGTCGGACGACACGGGCAGGCACTACGTGGTGCGCGGTGGGTCGCTGGTGGCCTGGGCCGCGGGGGACGCGGCGGGCGCGACCCCGTTCCGTGTGGTCGGGGCGCACACCGACAGCCCGAACCTGCGCGTCAAGCAGCATCCCGACCTGACCTCGGCAGGCTGGCAGCTCGTGGGGCTGGAACCGTACGGCGGCGCGTGGCTGAACTCGTGGCTGGATCGCGAGCTCGGTGTCTCCGGACGGTTGAGCGTGCGCGACGGAAACACGGTGGGCGAGCGCCTGGTTCGCATCGATGAGCCGATCCTGCGGGTGCCGCAGCTGGCCATCCACCTGTCCGAGGACCGCAGGGGCGTCACGCTGGACCCGCAGCGGCACGTCAACGCGGTGTGGGGCGCGGGATACGAGGCGGCGTCGTTCATCGATTTCGTGGCCGATCGGGTGGAGGTCGATCCCGAGGACGTGCTGGGCTGGGAGCTGATGACCCACGACCTGACACCGAGCAGGCTGATCGGGCGGGATCAGGACTTGGTCAGCGCGCCCCGCCTGGACAACCAGGGCACCTGCTTCGCGGGCCTCCAAGCGTTCCTAGCGGCGATCGACACGCCGGGGGCGGCGATCCCGGTGCTGGCCATGTTCGACCACGAGGAGGTCGGCAGCCAGTCCGACCGGGGCGCGCAGTCGGATCTGCTGCCCACGGTGCTGGAACGCATCGTGCTGGCGCGCGGCGGCGGCCGCGCCGATTACCTTGCCGCGCTGGCCGGTTCGGTGTGCGCGTCCGGTGACATGGCGCACGCGACGCACCCGAACTATCCGGAGCGCCACGAGCCCGCGCACCGCATCGAGGTCAACGGCGGGCCGGTGCTGAAGGTCAACCAGAACCTGCGCTACGCCACCGACGCCACCGGCGCGGGAGCGTTCGCGCTGGCCTGCGCGCAGGCCGCGGTCCCGTTGCAGCGCTACGTGCATCGCGCCGACCTGCCCTGCGGCTCCACGATCGGACCGATGACCGCGGCGCGCACCGGCATGCCGACCGTCGACGTGGGCGCGCCGCAGCTGGCGATGCATTCCGCGCGCGAGCTGATGGGCGTGTTCGACGTCCCGGCCTACGCCGCGGCGCTGGCCGCCTTCCTCACGCCGGAGGCCACCGGGCGGTAGGTGAACACCGCGACGAGGAACACCGCGAACGTGGCCAGCACGTAACTGCTTCCGATGATCTGCTGCCACCAGGCCCACTCCAGCTCGCGGTCGCGCGAGTGCGGCAGCAGCCAGTGCGGGCCGATCAGGAACAGCACAGCGCCCGCCACGACCACGCCGATCGCCCGCGGGCTGCGCGTGCCGCGCACCATGAGGTCGGCGGTGAGCACGAGCGCGGGCGCGATCCACACCCAGTGATGCGACCAGGACACCGGCGAGACCAGCAGCACCGCCGCGGCGTTCACCAGCAGCGCCGCCGCGGTCGCGCCCGCTTCGAGTAGCCTGCGCATCCACACCGCGGCCAGCGCCACCGCCAGCACCGACAGCGTGATCCACAGCAGAGTGGCCGCCGTGTCGTCGATGCCCAACCGGAAGGCCATGCCCTTGATGGACTGGTTACCCGCGAAGTAGGGCGGTCCGATCCGGCCGGTGTCGGCGAGGGTGTGGAACCAATAGTCCACGGAATCATCGGGGAACAGCAGGAATCCGAGACCGACCGCCGCGATCGCGGACACCACCAGCGTGCCGGCGGCCTTCCAGTCCTTGCGCAGCACGAAGTACAGCAGGTATCCGGCCGGGATCAGTTTCACCGATACCGCGATGCCGATCAGCATGCCGCGCGGCCAGAACGGCTTGCGCGCCAGGCAGTCCAGGGTGATCGCGGCCATCAGCACCAGGTTGATCTGGCCGAAGCCGAAGGTCTGGCGGACCGGTTCGAAGAACTGCGCCACCGCGACCGCGCCGACGACCAGGGCGAGCACGGCAGGACGGGACAGGCCGGGACGCAACCGAGCCAGCACCAGCCACAGCGAGATGGCCAGGGCGGCTACCGAGGTGACGACCACCACCACCTCGGCGATCACCAGCGGCAGCAGCGCCAGCGGCGCGAAGAACAACGCGGCCAAGGGCGGATAGGTGAACGGCAGCCCGATCCCCTCGACCGGTGGCATCGGGCCGTACAGATCGCCGCCGTCCAACCAGACCCGGGCGCCGTTGCGATAGACCTGCAGGTCGATGTAACCGTGCCACCAGTGCGCCAGCAGCGAGACGAGCACCGACACCGCGAACAACGCGGCGGCAGCAATCAGCCAGCGCACTTGCGGTGTCCCGGGGTTCGGCGACGCGTCACCGGGCGCGGCTCCCGATTCCCCGCTCCGGGCCGGCGCGGCGTCCGAGGCGATCGATCGCTCACCCGGATTCGCGACCCCCGATCCTTCGTTCACCGGCTCAGACTAGCCGGTGCGTATGGCCCGTACCCACTGCCTCTAGACTTACACCCAGGCATCTCGCCGCCCCCCAGTGACAACGCTCGTCGCTTCACAATGCCCGGCCGAAAGGACCCTGGTACTCCGTGACTCCGCAGGTCGACACCGTCAGCGCAGCCGCAGCAAACCCCGACGTGCCGCAACCCTACAAAGAACTCGGGCTCAAAGACGACGAGTACGCCCGGATCAAGGAGATCCTCGGCCGCAGGCCGACGGACGCCGAACTGGCGATGTACTCGGTGATGTGGAGCGAACACTGCTCCTACAAGTCCTCGAAGGTGCATCTGCGCTACTTCGGCCAGACCACCACCGACGAGATGCGCGAGTCCATGCTCGCGGGCATCGGTGAGAACGCGGGCGTCGTCGACGTCGGCGACGGCTGGGCGGTCACCTTCAAGGTGGAAAGTCACAACCACCCCTCCTACGTCGAGCCGTACCAGGGTGCGGCCACCGGCGTCGGCGGCATCGTGCGCGACATCATGGCGATGGGCGCGCGCCCGATCGCGGTGATGGACCAACTGCGCTTCGGCGCCGCGGACGCGGCCGACACCCGCCGCGTGGTGGACGGCGTGGTGCGCGGTGTCGGCGGGTACGGCAACTCGCTCGGCCTGCCGAACGTCGGCGGCGAGACCGTGTTCGACGCCTCCTACCAGGGCAACCCGCTGGTGAACGCGCTGTGCGCCGGGGTGATGCGGGTCGAGGACCTGCACTTGGCCTTCGCCTCCGGCGCGGGCAACAAGATCGTGCTGTTCGGCGCGCGCACCGGTCTGGACGGCATCGGCGGCGTCTCGGTGCTGGCCTCGGACACCTTCTCCGGTGACGAGTCCGGCTCCGGTCGCAAGAAGCTGCCCTCGGTGCAGGTCGGCGACCCGTTCACCGAGAAGGTGCTCATCGAGTGCTGTCTCGAGCTGTACGCGGCGAAGCTGGTGGTCGGCATCCAGGACCTCGGCGGCGCCGGGTTGTCCTGCGCCACTTCCGAGCTCGCTGCGGCCGGTGACGGCGGCATGCACATCGAGCTGGACAAGGTACCGCTGCGCGCGACCGGCATGACGCCCGCCGAGGTGCTCTCCAGCGAGTCGCAGGAGCGCATGTGCGCGGTCGTCACTCCGGAGAACGTGGACGCGTTCATGGCCGTGTGCCGCAAGTGGGACGTGCTGGCCACGGTGATCGGCGAGGTCACCGAGGGTGACCGGCTGGTGGTCACCTGGCACGGCGACACCGTGGTGGACGTGCCGCCGCGCACCGTCGCGCACGAGGGCCCGGTCTACGAGCGCCCGCTCGCGCGGCCCGACGAGCAGGACGCGCTGATCGCCGACACCCCGGACGGGCTCGCCCGGCCGGAGACCGCCGACGAACTGCGCGCCACGCTGCTGCGGATGATCTCCAGCCCGCAGCTGTGCAGCCGCAAGTGGATCACCGAGCAATACGACCGCTACGTGCGCGGCAACACCGTGCTCGCCGACCAGGCCGACGCGGGCGTCATCCGGATCGACGAGCAGACCGGCCGCGGCATCGCGCTGGCCACCGACGCGTCCGGCCGCTACACCAAGCTGGACCCCTACGCCGGTGCGCAGCTGGCGCTGGCCGAGGCCTTCCGCAACGTGGCCACCACCGGCGCGACGCCGAAGGCCGTCACCAACTGCCTGAACTTCGGCTCGCCCGAGGACCCCGGCGTGATGTGGCAGTTCCAGCAGGCCGTGCGCGGCTTGGCGGACGGCTGCGTGGCGCTCGGCATCCCGGTCACCGGCGGCAACGTCAGTTTCTACAACCAGACCGGCCAGACCGCGATCCTGCCGACCCCGGTGGTCGGCGTGCTCGGCGTGATCGACGACGTGCACCGCCGCATCCCTACCGGCCTCGGGCTGGAGCCGGGCGAGACGCTGATCCTGCTCGGCGAGACCCGCGACGAGTTCGGCGGGTCGATCTGGTCCCAGGTGGAGCACGATCATCTGGGCGGCGTGCCGCCGAAGGTCGACTTCGCCCGCGAGCAGCTGCTCGCGGAGGTGCTGACCGCCGGTTCGCGCGACGGCATGATCAGCGCCGCGCACGACCTCTCCGAGGGCGGTCTCGCCCAGGCCGTCGTCGAAGCCGTGCTCGCCGGTGAAACCGGTTGCCGCATCCTGCTTCCCGAGGGCGAGGACCCGTTCGTCACGCTGTTCTCCGAGTCGGCGGGGCGCGTGCTGGTCGCCGTGCCGCGCTCGGAGGAGACCAGGTTCACCCGGATGTGCACCGCGCGCGAACTGCCGTGGGTGCGTATCGGTGTGGTCGATCAGGGCTCGGATTCGCTCGAGGTGCAGGGCCAGTTCTCGATCCCCATGGACGAGTTGCGGACCGCGCACGAGGGCACGCTGCCGAAGCTGTTCGGCGCGGGCACCGTCTGACGAAACGCCCACCTGGGCGGGCCTGAACCCCTCGTTACCGGGCCCGCCCAGGTGCGCGTACTCAGGCGACGGAATTGAACGGATCGTGCTCGGAGAGCAGCTTCTCCATCCGCGCCTGATCGATGCGACCGTTTATGGTCGCCGCCTCGTGCTGGTCGCGGACCACCTTCGCCAGCGTGAAGGTGCTCGTGACCAGGAAGAGCATCGACATCCCCAGGAATCCGCGCTGCCAGACATCCAGGGGCAGCGCGTAGATGCCGATGCCGATGCCGACGAAGCTGATGCCGAAGGCGAGCGAGGCCTGCGCGACGTATGCGGCGCTGGCTTTCGTCCGCGTGGTCGTTGTGCTCATGGATAAGAGTTTCCGGACGGCGCGGCCCGAGCACCCCTGTACAACTACTCGAGCGGAATGGGTAGTTGCCATTCGCGGCGGTGTGATCCGCGCCCGGTGCGCCCGCGTCGCGGTGGGCGACGCGCCGGGCCGTCGGTGCCGACCGCCATACTGATCGAATGCTGGAGAGCGCCGGGACCATGCGAAAGCTGCGCACGCGCGCGGTCGCGATGACCCGGCACGCCGAGGACGTCATCGATCTCAACTACGTCGGCCTGGTCGTGGCCACCGTGTTCTTCGCGCTGTCGGTGACGCCGTCGCTGCTGCCGCGCGACTGGCTGTTCCAGGGATTGATCAGCGGGATCAACGCCGCCATCGGCTACGGCGCCGGCTGTTTGCTGGAGTGGCTGTTCCGGCTGTGGGTGCGGCCACGGTTGAAGATCTCGCCACCGCCGACGTGGGCGCGTTACGCGATCAAGTCCGCCGTGCTGCTCACCGCCGCGTTGAGCGCCGCGCTGATGCTGATCCAGTCGGCGCGGTGGCAGCGTGAGATCACGGCGTTGATGGGCATGGAAGGCACCACCACGCCCGCCTACCTGCGCACCGGTCTGCTCAGCCTGGCGGTCGGCGTCGCGGCCGTCTCGGCCTATCGGACGCTGCGGGAGATCATCCTGTTCCTGGCCCGCCTGCTCAATCGGTGGGTGCGGATCCCACGCGAACTCGCGCCGGCCGCCGGCTTCCTGGTGCTGGTGGTGCTGGCGGTGACGATCTTCAACGGTGTGGCCACCCAGGCGTTCTTCGCGGTGGCCAACTCGGCCTTCAGCGTGCAGAACGACCACACCTCGGTGAACGCGGTGCAACCGCAGCAGCCGGAACGCTCCGGCAGCCCGACCTCGCTGGCGAAGTGGGAGACCCTCGGCTTCGAAGGGCGCTGGTTCGTCTCACACGGTCCCACGGCGAGCCGCATCACCTCGGTCACCGGCCGTCCGGCCAAGGAACCCATCCGGGCCTACGTCGGCTTGGAGTCGGGCGAAGGCGACGAGGAACCGGCCGAGCTGGCCGTGGCGGAATTGGAGCGAACCGGAGCGTTCGACCGGAAGGCGCTCGTGGTGGTCACCACCACCGGGACCGGGTGGGTGAACTCGCTGGCAGCCGGGGCGATCGAGTACATGTACGACGGTGACACCGCGATGGTCGCCACGCAGTACTCGTACCTGCCCAGCGTGCTGTCGTTCCTGGCCGACCGCAACAAGGCCGCCGCGGCGGGCAGGGACTTGTTCGACGCGGTGTACCAGCACTGGTCCGCGCGGCCGCCGCAGGTTCGCCCCAAGCTGCTGGTGTACGGGGAGAGCCTGGGTTCGCAGGGTTCCGAGGCGGCGTTCGACGGGCTGGCCGATCTGCGGGCCAAGGTCGACGGCGCACTCTGGGTCGGCCCGCCCAATTCCAACCGGCTGTGGCAGCAGTTCGTCGCCCGCCGCGATCCGGGGTCCCGGGAGGTCCAGCCGCTGTACGCGGACGGGTTGGTGGTCCGGTTCGCCAGCGACAGCGCCGACCTGGCGCGGCCCTCGACGGAGTGGCGGCCGCCGCGCATCGCGTATCTACAGCACGCGTCCGACCCGATCGTCTGGTGGTCGCCGGACCTGATCTTCTCGCGCCCGGATTGGCTGTCGGAGCCGCGCGGCTCGGACGTCTCCTCCCAGATGCGCTGGTGGCCGTTCGTCACCTTCTGGCAGGTGGCCGCCGACCTGACCAACGCGCAGGGCGTCACCGACGGGCACGGACACCGCTACGGCAGCCTGGTGCTGGACGGCTGGGCGGCCATCGCCGCGCCGCCGGACTGGACCGCGGAGCGCTCCGAACGGATCCGGGCCGAAGTCGAGGCCGCCGAGGATTACGAGCGGACGACCAAGTGAGACGCAGGCGGCCCGCGAGAATCATTGCGGCCGTGGCATTTCCGCTGATCTGGAGCAACGTGGTCCTGCCCCGCCTCGGTCTCGGCATACGCGGGCGAACCGCGGCCAACGCCGGGTTCGCCACCGCATACGCGCTCGCGTCGCGCGCCGAGCCGGGCCGCGACTCGTGGCGTGGCGCGCGCTGCGGGCTGCTCGCCGTCTCGGGCGTCGTGGCCGGTTACGTCGCGGCCCTTGCCGTTCCATCACTGCGATGGCGACTGGCCGGACTCGCCGAACGTGGGCCGGACGTGTCGACCGCGGAGTGGGCGGCCGTGCACATCCCCCTCGGGACCGTCTACAGCGAGGAACTGGTTTTCCGCGGCACGCTGGATCCCCTGCTGGACCACGTCTTCGGCCCGCGCACGGGTGCGTTGCTCGGCGCGGCGACTTTCGGGCTCTGGCACATCGCTCCCGCGCGGGCCGTGGGCGACAGCGTCCCCGCCACCGTGGCCGTCACCGCTGCGGGCGGCCTCGTGTTCGGTCGGCTGCGCCGCCGCACCGCGGGCACCGTCGCCCCGGCGCTGCTGCATCTCGCCATGAACGCGGGCGGGGCGATCGCGCCGCGCTTGGCCCGCCGCATCGAGGCTTCCTCGCGCGGATCCCGGCCGGCGTAGTACGGCTTGGGGACAACTGTGGATGAATTCGGGAAGTAGGGTCGCGAAGGTGGCAGGACGAGGGACGGTCGACCCGGCGCAAACGAGGGCGGCGGTGGCGGTGGTGAGCGAGTGGTTGCGCGACGAATCGGTCGACGCGCCCGCGCGCGCCGAACTCGCGGCGGCGGTGCGCAGCACGGCGCGCTCGCTGGCGGCCTCCGCGCCGGGACATTCGGTGGAGGTGCGGGTGCCGCCGTTCGTCGCGGTGCAGTGCGTCGAGGGACCGCGGCACACCAGGGGCACTCCGCCGAACGTCGTCGAGACCGACCCGCGCACCTGGCTGCTGTTGGCCACCGGCCTGCTCGCGTTCGACGACGCCGTCGCCTCCGGCGCGGTCACCGCCTCCGGCACCCGCGCGGCCGAGATCGCTCATTGGCTCCCGATCGTCCGGGCCACCGCCTGAGGTCCGCCCGCATGCGGCGCTGATGGAACGTCAGGGTGTGCTCGTCAACCCTTGCGCCGAGGCGTGTTTCGCAGCCGTGCCGTGACCGCCGACGAGGTCGGCTCGGCGGTGCCATCCGCCGGGGATCTCCTCGGCGCATGACAGACCTCCGCGCCGGTGGCCGATATCCCGCGCGTACGTGTCACGCCTGGACGATGTTGCGGCGCTCCAGCCCCTTACGGTCGTAGAAGCGGGTGATCGCCGCGCCCAGCACCAGCCCGATCGCCAGCCCCAGGACGGCCATCCACACCCCGCGCGTGAGTCCCGCCTCGAAATTCGCGTCGAAGTACAGGATCGACCGCACCCCGAGGAACACCTGGTGCATGGGCTCGAAGGAGGCGAGCGAGCCGAAGTATCGCGGCGTCGCCTCGATCGGCACGGTGCCGCCGGAGGACGGCAAACCGAGGATGACGAACAGGATCAGGTTCACCAGCAGGCCCGCCGAGCCGATCGCGGCCAGCGTGGACAGCCCGGTGACGCCAACGGCGGTAAGGGCCAGCACGCTGTAGAGATACAGGGCGAGCGGATTGCCGATCGGCATGTCCAGCAGCTTGCCGACGACCAGGAACACCGCGGAGACGATGCTCGCCGCCAGCACGAACACGCCCCACTTGATCAGCAATGTCCTGAACCGCGAGATCGGCGTGGACGGGTAGTGCACATACCAGGGGCCGTACTCGGTGGGCACGAAGCCGAGCTGCGCGTCGATCATGGTGTGGATCACCATCGCGCCGACCACACCGGCCAGCAGCAGCAACAGTGCGTAGAAGAACGCGGTCAGCCCCTGCCCGCTACCGTGCGGCAGCGGGTGGTACTGCTGCGTGACCACCTCGATCGGTGACGCCAGCGCCACCTTGGTCGCCCCGGTCAGCTCTGGCGCGGGCGGACCGCCGGGCGGCGGGGCGAGCTGCGCGGTGACCTGATCGAGCAGCTGCTTGCCGACCTGCTTGTTCACCTCGGTGAGCGCCTCGTCGCCGACCCGGAGCACGATCTGGGTGCCGAACGCGCCCGTGCGCGGATTCGTCTGCAACGTGATGATCGGCCGCTGGATATCGCCCGGTATGACACTGCCCACACCGAGATTCCCGAGCCGCTTGCTGAAGTCGCTCGGGATGATGATCGCCCCGTAGACCTGTCCGGACTGCATCTGGCGCTCGGACTCGTTGATGCTGATCACCCGCAGGTCGACCTTGTCCGACGGCACCCCATCGGACAGCGCCTGGGTGATCTGGTCGCCGAAATTGACCTTCCGCGCGGCGCTCCCGTTGCCGATGGTGTCGCCGACGTCCTGGTTGACCAGGGCGATCGGGAAGTCGTGCAGGTTCTTCTCCGGATCGACGACGTAGTCGAGGTACATGATGCCCAGCAGTGCGGTGAGCAGGCTCAGCACCGCGAGGGGGAAGAGCACCATCCGAGGCCATGGCCTGCGCGCGGGGGCCGCACCCGACTCCGTCGTGCTCGCGTCGTCCGTAGTCGTCACGGTGCGCACCGTAACAGTTGCCCGCGTCGCATCGGCCGCGCTTCGGGCACTCCGGATTGCTGCTCGGATGCGGCGGCGGTGTCGGTGCGCCACGGAGCACCCGTAGAATGAAATCTGCCCCCAGCCCGCCCGAACAGGGAGCAAACGGTGACCAACGCCGAACTGCCGGTCCAGAGCATTTCCGCCCCCTCCTGTCCCGCCCCGGACGTCGACGAGAACGAGCCGCGCGAGGAGTGCGGAGTCTTCGGAGTCTGGGCGCCGAGCGAAGAAGTGGCGAAGCTCACGTATTACGGGCTTTATGCGCTGCAACACCGCGGACAGGAGGCGTCGGGCATCGCGGTGTCGGACGGCTCGCAGATCCTGGTCTTCAAGGATCTGGGCCTGGTCAGCCAGGTGTTCGACGAGCAGACGCTGGCGGCCATGCCCGGTCACATCGCCGTCGGGCACTGCCGCTACTCCACCACGGGCGGGGTGACCTGGGAGAACGCGCAGCCCATCTTCCGCACCACCGCCGTCGGTTCCGGACTTGCCCTGGGACACAACGGAAATCTGGTCAACACCGCCGAATTGGCCGGTCGCGCACGCGAACTCGGCCTGCTCGGCGCTTCCGTCCGGGGCGGGCGCCCGCAGCCCGCCGCGGCGACGTCCGACTCCGACGTGGTCACCGCGCTGCTCGCGCACGCCTCCGCCGACTCGAGCATCGAGCAGGCCGCGATGGAACTGCTGCCCACCCTGAAGGGCGCGTTCTGCCTGACCTTCATGGACGAGCACACCCTGTACGCCGCGCGCGACCCGCACGGCGTCCGCCCGCTGTGCCTGGGCAGGCTGGAGCGTGGCTGGGTCGTTGCCAGCGAGACGGCCGCGCTGGACATCGTCGGCGCCGCGTTCGTCCGCGAGATCGAACCCGGCGAATTGCTGGCGATCGACGCCGAAGGTGTGCGCTCGATGCGCTTCGCCAACCCCGAACCCAAGGGCTGCGTCTTCGAGTACGTGTACCTGGCCCGGCCGGACAGCACCATCGCGGGCCGGTCGGTGCACGCCACCCGGGTGGAGATCGGTCGGCGCCTCGCGAAGGAACACCCGGTGGACGCCGATCTGGTGATCCCGGTCCCCGAATCCGGCACGCCGGCCGCCGTCGGCTACGCGCAGGGGTCGGGAGTGCCCTACGGCCAGGGTCTGATGAAGAACGCCTACGTCGGGCGCACCTTCATCCAGCCCAGCCAGACCATCCGGCAGCTGGGTATCCGGCTCAAGCTCAATCCGCTGCGCGAGGTGATCCGGGGCAAGCGCCTGATCGTCGTGGACGACTCGATCGTGCGCGGCAACACCCAGCGCGCGCTCATCCGGATGCTGCGCGAGGCGGGCGCGGTGGAGATCCACGTGCGCATCGCTTCGCCGCCGGTGAAATGGCCGTGCTTCTACGGCATCGACTTCGCCTCGCGGGCGGAACTGATCGCCAACGGCGCGGGGACCGAAGGCGACGTCGCGGACATGGTCGAGGGCGTGCGCCGGTCGATCGGCGCCGACACCCTCGGCTACATCTCGCTCGACGGCATGGTCGCCGCGACCGAACAGCCGCGCACGCGGCTGTGCTGCGCGTGCTTCGACGGCACCTATCCGATTCCGCTGCCCACCGAGGCGGCCATCGGCAAGAACGTGCTCGAGGGCATGCTCACCGGCCAGTCCGAGGCCGCGCTGCTGAGCGATAACGCGAATGCGAGCGCGCTGAGCCGTCCGTGAACGCGGGACGTGGCGCGGGATCCGCGTAGCCGAACTCGCTCACCGCGTGCCGCATAATGACCGCATGGATGCGGAGTACGCCGCCGCGCTGGAGCCCGTGCGTCGGGATCTGGCCGCTACCTGTGCTGTTCAGCCCCTCGTGGTCGAGGAAACGCATCAGGGCGTGGACTGGGTGATGTTCTATGAACCGGACGGTAGCGGCGTCGGGATCGGACCGCTGGTCGACGACGACTACGCGGAGCAGGTGGCGTATCTCGCCGACAAGGCGTACGAGTGGGCGGTGGAGGCGTTGTGGACGGCGGGCGAGTCGCCGGTGTGGCCGGTGTGCCCGATGCATCCGGACACTCATTCGCTGGCGGCGGGAGTGAGCGGCGGGGTGGCAGTGTGGTCGTGCCCCAGGACACGTGCGATGGTGGCACCAATTGGGCAGTTGGGAGTCGGCGTGCCGTGACCCCTCACGTCGCTGACGATCACGAACCACCGCTGAGGTTCAGGCTACTCGCGCTGCTGGGCGAGAACGCGAATGCGGTGCGGCGCTGACGTTATTCGCTGTCCCGCGGCGCGATGTGGCGTGCTCGAGACATCACGCCGCGCACCGTCGGGCAATTCTGGACGTCCGACCGGTTTTTCCCGGCGGTTGTAGTCGCGGCGCATAACGCCTGCTGAGAGCGCCGCGGATTTTCTTCGAAAACGTAACGTGCCGAAAATGCTTCGTAGGTACGGTGCCGATCAGATCGGAAGTTCACCCGTGTCCGCACCGGGCCTGCGATCCAGGGCAACGCGTGCGGCGCTCGAGAAGTGGGGCCGTGATGAGGAATTCGAGGTTGGGGCGACGGATCGGGACGCGAACCATCGCGGCCGTCGGCCTGCTGGCATTGGCGGGTTCGATGCTGGCGGGATGCGGTTCCGGGCGAACCGGCGAGGACGATGACGGCGGCGGCCTGGTGGCGGGCACCACCGACAAGATCTTCTCGCTCGATCCCGCGGCCGCCTACGACAACGGGTCGCTGGTCGCCGAGACGCAGATCTATCAGTACCTGCTCAACTTCGCACCCGGTGACGCGACGCCGAAACCGGACGCGGCCCAGAAGTGCGAGTTCACCACGCCCACGGTGTACACCTGCACGTTGAAAGACAGCCTGAAGTTCGCCAACGGCAACCCGCTGACCGCCACCAGCGTGAAGTTCTCCTTCGACCGGATGCTGCGGATCAACGATCCGAACGGCCCCGCGGCACTACTGGGCAACCTGGAGAAGACCGACGTGGTGGACGCGCGCACCGTCGCGTTCACGCTGAAGGTGGCCGACGATCAGACCTTCCCCGCGATCCTGCCCACCCAGGCAGGACCGATCGTCGACGAGAAGGTGTACCCCCCGGACCGGGTGCTGCCGGACGAGGATGTGGTGCGGGGCAAGGGTTACTCCGGCCCGTACACCATCGCCGGTTACGACAAGAACAAACTGGTCGAGTACCGGGCGTTCGCCGACTACAACGGCATCCTCGGCACACCGAGAACCAAGACGGTGTCGACGAAGTACTACGCCACCACCGACAACATGAAACTCGACCTCCAGAACGGTTCGCTCGACGTCGGATATCGGTCGCTGACGCCCACCGACATCGAGTCGCTGCGCGACGACAGCAAGGTCACCGTGCACGAGGGCCCGGGCGGTGAATTGCGCTACCTGGTGTTCAACCTGAACACCATGCCGGGCGGTACGCCCGCGCAGAAACTGGCCGTGCGCAAGGCGGTCGCGTCCACCGTCGACCGGGCGGCGCTGGCCGACGGCGTCTACAAGAAGACGTACCTGCCCGCGTATTCGTCCGTGCCGCAGGGCGTGCCGGGCGCGGCGAAGCCGTTCGAGGACATCTACGGCGCCCGGCCGAACAAGGATCAGGCGGCGCGATTCCTTGCCGACGCCGGGGTGGCGACCCCGGTGCAGCTGAATCTCCAATACAACCCGGACCACTACGGCTCCAGCAGCTCCGAGGAGTACGCGGCGATCAAGTCGCAGCTGGAGGCCACCGGTTTGTTCTCGGTCAACCTGCAATCCACCGAATGGGTGACCTACCAGCGCGAACGGGCCCGCGACGGCTACCCGCTCTACCAGTTCGGCTGGTTCCCGGACTTCCCGGACCCGGACAACTACCTCTCTCCGTTCTTCGGCCCGAACAACTTCCTGCAATCGCACTTCGAGGACCCGGGCATCTCCGCGCAGCTGATCGCGCAGGCCACCCAGCCCGACAAGGACAAGCGGCTCGCTCAGATCCAGCAGGTGCAGCGCGACCTCGCGCAGAACTTCCTGCCGATCGTCCCGCTGCTGTCCGGCAAGCAGATCGCGGTCTCGGCCGCGGGCGTGCAAGGCGTGGAGCAGACGCTCGACGCGTCGTTCAAGTTCCGCTATACGGTGCTGAGCAAGTGAGTTCCGGCGAGACGGCCGGGCCGGACGCGACGATATCGGCGGACAGCGCGCCGGCATCGGTCCGGGCCCGGCCCTGGGGCCCGCGGCGAACAGGCAGGGGCGGCGACGATTCCCGGCACCGCATGTTGTCGCGCTACCTCGGCGTCCGCCTGCTGCTGATCCCGGTGACCGCGTGGATCCTGGTCACGGTCGTGTTCTTCCTGATGCGCGTGGTCGGCGATCCGATCAGCGCGGCCATGGGCGGGCGCATGACCCAGGAGCAGATAGCGGCGCGCAAGGAGGCAGCCGGGCTCAACCGGCCGATCCTGGCCCAGTACCGGGACTACCTGTCCGGGCTGCTGCACGGGGATCTCGGCCGCTCCCAAGACAATCGGGAGATCAGCGAGGTGGTGCTCACCTACGGCGCGGCCTCGCTGGAGCTGGTGTGCTGGGCGCTGATCGTCGCGTTCGCGATCGGCGTCCCGCTGGGCAGATACGCCGCCACCCATCGGGATTCGGCTGCCGACACCGCGCTGCGCCTGCTGGCCATCCTGTTCTACGCCGCGCCGGTCTTCTTCGTCGGCCTGCTGCTCAAGCTGGTGTTCGCGGTGCGGCTGGGCTGGCTGCCGGTGGCGGGACGGGCGAGCACCAACGTGGAACTGCGGTTGCAGCACGTCTCGCCGAAGACCAACATCATGCTGATCGACGCGATCCTCTACGGCGACTCCGGCTACCTGCTCGACGTGCTGAGACACGCTGTGCTGCCCGCCGTCGCGCTGGGCCTGCTCACCGCGGGGATCTTCCTGCGGCTGGTGCGGATCAACCTGATCCAGACCCTGCGCGCCGACTACGTGGACGCCGCACGGGCGCGCGGTCTGTCCCGCCGCGTGGTGACCGGCCGGCATGCCTTCCGCAACGCGATGATCCCGATCGTCACGGTGCTGGGCATGCAGATCGCCATGATGCTCGGCGCGTCGGTGCTCACCGAGACCACGTTCGAGTGGAAGGGCCTCGGCTACCAGTTCGCGCAGTACCTGTCGGCGCGCGACTTCATCGCCGTGCAGGGCATCGTCGCGTTCATCGCGCTGCTCGTGGCGGTGCTGAGCTTCGTGGTGGACGTCCTGGTCGCGCTGATCGATCCGAGGGTGAGGTTCTGATGACCGCTCCGGAACTATTGAACGAACCTCCGGTCATGCCGTCCGCGCCGCGAAGGGGCGTACCCGGCCTGCGGTTGTTCGCGATGACCGCGGGGTTGCAGCGCGCGACACTGATCCTCGGGCTCACGCTGGTCGGCGTCTTCGTGGTGGCCGCCGTTCTCGCTCCGCTGATCGCGCCGTACGGGTTCGCCCAGAGCGCCGCCGACGGTGTCGAGTTCGCCCGCCAGCAGGCGCCGTCGGCCGAACACTGGTTCGGCACCTCGGTGCGCGGCGAGGACGTGTTCTCCCGGGTGATCTACGGTGCGCGCACCGCACTGTGGGTGATCGCGATCTCGCTGGTGCTCTCGCTGCTGATCGGGGTACCGCTGGGGCTGCTGTCCGGCTATACCGGGCGGTGGCCGGACCGGCTGCTGGTGCTGTTCATGGACGCGATGTACGCGTTTCCGACGCTGCTGCTGGCGATCGTGGTGTCCATCGTGGTCGCGGGCGGCCGCTCGACCAGCCTGGGCGGTGTGCTGTCCGCGGCGGTGGCCATCACGGCGGTCTTCGTGCCGCAGTACTTCCGCGTGGTGCGCAACGCGACCGTGGCCGTGAAGCAGGAGCCCTACGTCGACGCGGCCCGGGTGACCGGTGCGTCGACCACGCGAATCCTGTTCCGGCACATCCTCGCCAACGTCACCCAATCGCTGCCGGTGATCGTCACGCTCAACGGATCGGAGGCCATCCTCACCCTGGCCGGACTCGGCTTCCTCGGTTTCGGCATCGAACCGACCCAGGCCGCGGAGTGGGGCTTCGACCTGAACAAAGCGCTGTCGGACGTCTCCAACGGCATCTGGTGGACCGGCGTCTTCCCCGGCGTCGCCATCGTGCTCGTCGTGCTCGGCATGACCTTGGTGGGCGAGAGCCTCAACGAAGTGCTCAACCCCATCCTGCGCACTCGTCGCGCGGCGGCGGTGGCGAGCGCGCCCGGCGCAGGAAAGGACGTGACCGATGCCTGATTCTTCCGCTGCCGACCGGGGCCGCCCCGCCCTGTCCGTCGAATCGCTGTCGGTCACCTTCGCCACCGACGCGGGACCCGTGCACGCGGTCAACGACGTCTCCTACCAGGTCTATCCGGGCGAAGTGCTGGCCGTCGTCGGGGAATCCGGTTCGGGCAAGTCGGTGAGCTCGCGCACCGCGATGGGGTTGCTGCCCGCGACCGCCACCGTGGCCGGCCTGGTCAGCCTGGGCACCGAGCAGGTCACCGCGATGAGCGAGAAGCAGCTCACCGCATTGCGCGGCGGCGCGATCTCGATGGTGTTCCAGGAACCCGGACTGGCGCTGGACCCCCTGTTCACCGTCGGTTTCCAGATCGGCGAGGCGCTGCGGGCGCACACCGAGACGACCAAGAAAGCCGCGAGAGCACGGGCGGTGGAACTGCTGCGCCTGGTGGGGCTGCCCGACCCGGAGCACCGGGTGGACTACTACCCGCACCAGCTCTCCGGCGGACAGAAACAACGGGTGATGATCGCCATCGCCATCGCCTGCGAACCGAAGGTGATCATCGCCGACGAGCCGACCACGGCGCTGGACGTCACGGTGCAGGCCGAGATCCTCGCCCTGCTGCGGGACCTGCGCGACCGGATCGGCAGCGCGATCGTGCTGATCACCCACAACATGGGCGTGGTCGCCGACATCGCCGACCGCGTTGTGGTGATGCGCGACGGCGCGGTGGTCGAGCAGGCGCCGGTGGACGAGCTGTTCGCCCGGCCCACGGCCGAGTACACCCGCGCCCTGCTGGCCGCGGTGCCGCACCTGGGCGCCGAACAGATCGAACACGGGCCGTCCGACCGCACCGGAACCGCGACCGATCCGGTGCTCGAGATCCGCGACTTGGTGGTCGAATTCCCCGGCTCGTTCGGCAGGCCGCGGTTCCGCGCCGTAGACGGGGTGAGCCTGCGCATCGCGCCCGGCGAGACGCTGGGCCTGGTCGGTGAATCCGGATCGGGCAAGTCGACCATCGGCCGTTGCGTGGCGGCGCTGCAACGGCCGACCTCCGGGACGGTGCGGGTGCGCGGGCAGGACATCGCGGGGCTGTCGCAGCGCAAGCTGCGGCCGATCCGGCGGCGCTTCGGATTCGTCTTCCAAGACCCGGCCAGTTCGCTGAACCCCCGGCTCACCGTGGGGGAGTGTGTCGCGGAGCCGTTGCTGGTGCACAAGGCCGGAAGCTCCGCGCAGATCCGAGCCAGGGTGCGCGGACTGCTCGACGACGTGCGTCTGCCCGCGGGTGTCGAAGGTCGCTACCCGCACGAGTTGTCCGGCGGGCAGCGTCAGCGCGCGAGCCTGGCCCGGGCCCTGGTGCTCGACCCGGATCTGCTGGTCGCCGACGAGCCGACCAGCGCGCTGGACGTCTCGGTGCAGGCCGCGGTGCTGGAGCTGTTCGGCCTGCTACAGCGCGAATGCGGCTGGGCGTGCCTGTTCATCAGCCATGACCTGGCGGTGGTCGATCAGCTCGCCGACCGGATCGTGGTGTTGCGCGACGGTGCCGTGGTCGAGGAGGGTGATCGCGATCGCATCCTGCGCGCGCCACGGGAGGAGTACACCCGGCGCTTGGTCGCCGCGGTGCCGGTGCCCGACCCGGTGCGGCAACGCCGCCGCCGGGAGCGGGCCGGGCGGCTCGACGGGAACGAGACGGACTGATCGTCCGCTTTACGGTTGGTTCTGCCCTATTGTCAAGAGGGCGAGCCAACACCGGTGCGGGGTCGTTATCCGGCTCCGGTAGCGTGAGCAGGCATCTATCCGCCGATTCGGTTTGGAGCTTTCCCCGAAGATGACTGAACAGACCCCCAGTGGTGGTGCCTCATACGCCGCGGCAGGCGTGGACATCGAGGCAGGTGACCGCGCAGTCGAGTTGTTCGGGCCATTGGCGAAGAAGGCGACCCGGCCCGAGGTCCAAGGCGGCCTCGGTGGTTTCGCCGGGCTGTTCGCGTTGAAGGGCGGCTACCGGGAACCGCTGCTGGCGGCCTCCACCGACGGCGTCGGCACCAAGATCGCGGTCGCCCAGGCGATGGACAAGCACGACACCGTCGGCCTCGACCTGGTCGCCATGGTGGTGGACGATCTCGTGGTCTGCGGCGCGGAGCCGCTGTTCCTGCAGGACTACATCGCCATCGGCAAGGTCGTGCCGGAGAAGGTCGCCGAACTGGTCTCCGGTATCGCGGAGGGTTGTGTGCGCGCCGGTTGCGCGCTGCTGGGTGGCGAGACCGCCGAGCATCCCGGGCTGATGGACCCGGACGACTACGATCTGTCCGCCACCGGCATCGGCGTGGTCGAGGCCGACGCGGTGCTCGGTCCCGACCGGGTCCGTCCCGGCGACGTGGTGATCGCCATGGGGTCCTCCGGGCTGCACTCCAACGGCTACAGCCTGGCCCGCAAGGTGCTGCTCGACATCGACCGCATGTCGCTCACCGGCCATGTCGAGGAATTCGGCCGCACCTTGGGCGAGGAACTACTCGAGCCGACCCGGATCTACGCCAAGGACTGCCTGGCGCTGATCGCCGAGACCGATGTGCGCACCTTCGCCCACGTCACCGGCGGCGGCCTGACGGCGAACCTGGCCCGGGTGCTGCCCGCGGGCATGGTGGCCGAGCTGGATCGCGGCACGTGGAACCCGGCGCCGGTGTTCAAGATGATCGCCCAGCGCGGCCGGGTGGAGCGGGCCGAGATGGAGAAGACGTTCAACATGGGCGTCGGCATGGTCGCCGTCGTCGCCCCGGAGGATGTGGACCGGGCGCTGGCGGTGCTGACCGCGCGGCACATCGAGTGCTGGACGCTGGGCACGGTCAAGAAGGCCAAGGACGCCGACGCCGTGCGCGCCGTCCTGGTGGGGGAGCATCCGCGGTTCTGACCGCGGCGAAGACACGTCAGAGTCCCGCATCCTCGTGCGATGCGGGACTCTGTTGTGTTGCAAGCCTTTTCGGCGCCTGTGACGTCAACCCGCGACAACGCTCGAAGGGGGAGGCCCGTCGGCCTCCCCCTTCAGACGTAAATCCGAGTCAGCGGCGCCAGTCGTCGTAGTCGTCCTCGTCCCAGCGGGACAAAGAGTCGTCCGCGTCGTGCTCATCGGACAGCACACCACCACTCCGCTGGGAGTTGGGGCTTCCCGAAAGCTCGCGCTGAAGGCTCGCGAAGTCGGTCGGCGTCGAGCTGTACTTCAGCTCGCGCGCGACCTTGGTCTGCTTTGCCTTAGCCCGGCCACGGCCCATGGCTGACCCCCTCGCGTCACAGCGGGGCGGCCTGGGGTTTGGTGGCGGCCCCGTTCGAATTAATACTCTTCCTGACAGACACTTTAGCGTGTGTCCGGCGGTCTCGCTTCCAGGAGTGGGTGAAGAACTCCGGAACCGGTGCCGTTTGCCCGCTTGTCGCCCCGCCGTGGAATACCTAGACCACGCCGGGTATCGCGCGAATCACACCGACTCGGGCGCCCCCGCCGAGCACGGCGGGGGCCGCGAGCTCCGCGTGCGCATCGGTCCACTCGATCCCCATCCGATGCAGAATCGCCAGCGTCAGCGGCATTCGCGCCCGATCGTGACCGTCTTCGATCTTGTACGCGAACGCCGATCCGTCCGGCAACGCGCCTGCATGCACCCCGTCCGCGCCGATCTTGCACACCAGTCCCGGGGTGGCCCGCATGGCCAGCAGATCGGCCCCGTTCGTGCCGGAAATCACTCGCGGATGCGCGCGCACCGCGTCGGCGACCCGGCGTTCCGGGGACCCGGGATCGGCCGTCGCCATGGTCGCGAACACCCGCGCGAGGTTGACCAGCGAGACCGGGATGATCGGCAGTCCGCAGCCGTCGATGCCCAGATCGGCTTCCGGCTCGCCGGTCAGGTCGGCCACCGTCGCGATCACCGCGCGCTGGAGCGGATGCGTCCGGTCCTGGTAGCCCTCGGTGGGCCAGCCGTTGATCGCGCAGGTCGCGAGCATCGCCGCGTGCTTGCCGGAGCAGTTCATGTAGATCGGATGGGGCTGTTGCCCACCGGCGAGCGCCGCGGCGCGGGCGCGTTCGTCGTACGGCAGATCGGGCGGGCAAGCCAGGGCCGAATCGGGCAGTCCGAAGCGGTCCAGCAGCCTGCGCACCAGCGCGACATGGTCCGGTTCGCCGAAGTGCGAGGCGGTGGCGATGGCCAGTTCGGCGTCGTCGAGCGGCTGGAACCCATTGCGCAGGAGGGTGATCGCCTGCATCGGCTTGTTCGTCGAACGCGGGAAGATCGGCAGATGCACCTCGCCGAGTTCGAGGGTGGGCTCGCCCGCCGCGTCCAGCACCACCACCGAGCCGCGGTGCACGCATTCGCGGAAGCCCGAGCGGACGACTTCGACCAGTTCCACACTCACAGTTGCGCTCCCGTGCCGATGTCGTCGGTGTGGCCGGCCGCCGCGTGCCGGTGCGCCGCGGCCCGTGCGGCGTTGGTATGCCTGCGCGCGTGCCGTTCGACCTGCATGCGCACGTCATCGGAGATGGTCGGCTCGTCGGCGAGCAGGATCGTCAGCAGGTCGAGATCGGCGCCGGTGAACAGGTCACGGACGGTGATGCCGTGCTCGGGGACGTGCACCACGGAGATCCGGTCCCCCGCCGCGATCGTTCCCTCTTCGAGCACCCGCAGGTAGGCGCCGGTGTCGCTGCGCAGGGCGAACCGTTTGACCCACTGCTGCTCGCCGCTCCAGTGCTGGAACGTCGCGCACGGCACGCGCGGAGCGCTGACCTCCAGCAGAGTGTCGCCGACCGACCAGCGCGCGCCGATCACCGAGTCGCTGACCGGAAGTCCACCCACCCGGAGGTTTTCGCCGAACCACCCCGCGGGCAGGGTGCGGCCGAGTTCCGTGCCCCAGCGACGGGCGTCCTCGTCGGCGTAGGCGTAGACAGCCTGATGCACGCCACCGTGATGCTTGGTGTCGCAGACGTGGTCGCCGTCCAAGCCGAGCGCGCGCACCGCGACCCGGCCCGCCACCGGTCGCTTGTCGATAGCGGTGCGACCCACCCGGGTCGGCACCTCCAGGTCGGCGTGCACGACACAGGCGGCGAGCACCTCGCCGGTATCACCGACGCGCATGGGCAGCGCTCCTCTCGTCGCGGATGGGGAGGCTCGGCGCTGAGCAGGGGTGTGCGTGCCGGCTGGAAAAGTCCCACGCCGAACGGTGTTTCGTCAACGGATCAACGCCCGCGCAGCCGGTCGACCGCGAGCCTGCCCGCCTGCGGCTCGTCGTCGGAGGGCATCGAATCGGGATCGATGGACGCGGCCACCGGACCGGCGGCCAGCGCGGTATCGGCCGGAACGGCGCGCTTGACCAGGGCGAGGGCGATCGGGCCGAGCTCGTAGTGGTCGACGACCGTGCCGAGCCTGCCGACCGTGCGGCCACCCGCGGTGACGTCGTCGCCGACAACCGGGCGCTCGTCCGCCGAGCCGTCCAGGTGCAACAGCAGCAGGTGCCGCGGCGGCTTGCCGAGGTTGTGCACCCTGGCCACGGTCTCCTGGCCGCGATAGCAGCCCTTGTCCAGGTGAACCGCTCCGTGCTCGGGGACGCCGCCGATCCAGCGGGCCTCGTGCGGGATGGTGCGCTCGTCGGTGTCCAGGCCGATGCGCGGGCGAACGGCCGCGACGCGCAGCGCCTCGAAGGCCCACATCCCGGCGGGGGTGGCGCCGGCCGCGGTGAGCCGGGTCCAGAGGTCGGTCAGCCGGTCGCGAGGGATGATCAGGTCGAAGGAGTCCGCCGTCGGCCACGGCATCCGGCGCAGGAAGCCGCCGCCGGGCAGCGGCGCCGCCTCGTACATGCCGGGCAGAGCCGGGACGCCGAGCGCTTCGGTCAGACCGGCGACTCCCGGTCCGAGCAGGCTCAGCACCGCGTGATCAGCGGCTTCGACCGGCTTGGCGTCGGCCCAGAAGACCATCTTCTGCAGGAACGCGAGCAGGTCGGGACCGCGCTCGGCTTCGGTATCGATCCAGACGGTGCCGTCCAGCTCGGTGAGCACGAAGTGATGCTGCACCCGGCCGTTCAGATCCAGGTCGAGGTTCTCGGCGGACTGCCCGTCGCCGAGGGCGGCGACATGCTGACTGGTGATGGTGTGCAACCAGGTCAGCCGCTCCGCACCGGTGATGCGCAGGACGAATCGGTGCGAGCGGTCGACGATCGCGGCGCGGTCCACCGCGGCGCGCTGTTCGCCGAACGGATCGCCGTAGTGCCAGGCGACGGCGGCGTCGGGCGAACCCGCCGCTCCCGCGACGGCTCCCGACACATTGAGCAGGGGGCTGGGCGCAACGACCACGGACACCTTCTCCACTTTAGGCGGGTCCGCCCGGCGGTGCGCGAACCGGGCCATGGCGCCGCGGTCCGGCATAGCCGATCGGCATTGTCCGAGCATTACGGCGGGCGCTGTGGTGCGGCTGCACAAAAGGTCTGGCAAAAGCGGCCGTGACATAGGCATTGGCCGCTCACACCGCCTACGCTCGTCGCATGGTGGATCGAGTTCTGGTAACTCTCGATGGTGCGGTCCGAGATGTGGATGCGCCGTTGTTGTTCGCGGACGATATCGGCGTATTGCGTGGCGACGGTGTGTTCGAAACGGTGCTCGTGCGCGCGGGTGTCGCGTGCGCGATCGAATTTCATCTAGGCAGACTGCGCCGCTCCGCGCAGGCGCTCGATCTGCCCGAGCCCGAACTGGGCAAATGGCGCGAGGCGGTGGAGATCGCCGCCAAGGAATGGGGCAGCGAACGCGAAGGCGTGCTGCGGCTGGTGTTGACCCGAGGCCGCGATTCCGAGCTGGCGGGCACGCCCGACAAGGTCAAGACCGGCGATCTCGCCGCCGCCGTGCCGGTGCCGACGGCTTTCGTGCTCGTCGTGCCGGTGCCCGAGCGCGTGGAGAAGGCCCGCACCGAAGGGGTCGCCGTGGTGAGCCTCTCGCGCGGCATCTCGGTCGACCTCGCACAGGCGGCGCCCTGGCAGTTGCTCGGGGCCAAGACGCTGTCCTACGCCACCAACATGGCCGCCCTGCGGTTCGCCGCGCGGATGGGCGCGGACGACGTGATCTTCACCAGCACCGAGAATCGAGTGCTGGAGGGGCCGCGGTCCACCGTGGTGATCGCGCGCGACAAGCAGTTGATCACCCCGCCCGCGAAGAACGGCGTGCTGCCCGGCGTCACCCAGCGCGCGCTGTTCGCCGAAGCCGAGAAGGCAGGCTGGCGCTGCCGCTACGACTCGCTGTTCACCGCCGACCTGCTCACCTGCGACAGCGTCTGGATGC
Source organism: Nocardia sp. NPDC047648 (assembly GCF_040642815.1). Taxonomy (NCBI): domain Bacteria; kingdom Bacillati; phylum Actinomycetota; class Actinomycetes; order Mycobacteriales; family Nocardiaceae; genus Nocardia; species Nocardia sp. NPDC047648. Next base: position 171,317 of record NZ_JBEYSX010000007.1, read on the forward strand.
TGTCGAGCATCTCGCTTGCGGCGCGGGTCAATTCGCTGGACGGGCTGCGGATGTCGGCGCCGGACAACGCCCAGGAGATCATCGATCTGGTCGATCGTGGCATCGAGCGCGCGGGAGCCATCGGCGACTGGTGACGGGGTGTTCCGCCCGCGAGATCGGTTGTCGCGTCGGCCGCGCGCGGAGGGCGGCGCTGTCGTGGCGAGGCGCCGCTCCGTGATCTCCGTCCTACTCGGGCGGGCACGGGGTGGCGATGAGCACGGAAAACAGGCGAAATGGGCGGCAATCGCGCTGGTGGCGTGGCCTAGGACGCATTGTTCCCCGTCGTCTCCGACGTAGTCTTACTACGACACGTCGTAGATACGCAGGAGGCCGGCTTGAACGCCCTGGACATCTCCCGATGGCAGTTCGGCATCACCACGGTCTATCACTTCCTTCTGGTGCCGTTGACCATCGGTCTCGCGCCGCTGGTGGCAGCCATGCAGACCGCCTGGGTCGTCACCGGCAAGCAGCACTGGCTGCGACTGACCAAGTTCTTCGGCAAGCTGTTCCTGATCAACTTCGCGCTCGGCGTCGCGACCGGCATCGTGCAGGAGTTCCAGTTCGGCATGAACTGGAGCGAGTACTCCCGGTTCGTCGGTGACGTATTCGGCGCCCCACTCGCGCTGGAAGGCCTGATCGCCTTCTTCATGGAGTCGACCTTCCTCGGGCTGTGGATCTTCGGCTGGACCCGGTTGCCCAAACTGCTGCACCTGGGCGCGATCTGGATGGTCGCGATCGGCGTGAACGCCTCGGCGTACTTCATCGTCGCGGCCAACTCGTTCATGCAGCATCCGATCGGCGCCCGCTACAACCCGGAAACCGGTCGCGCGGAGCTACAGAGCATCGTGGAGGTGCTCACCAACAACACCTTGCTGGCCGCTTTCCCGCATGTGGTCGCCGGATCCTTCTTGACGGCGGGCACTTTCGTCGCGGGCATCGCGGGATGGTGGATGGTGCGCAACGCCCGCGGCGGCGACGAGGCGAAACTCGCCGAGGCGCGGGCGATGTGGCGGCCCGCGGCGCGGGCGGGCATCGCCGTGCTGATCGTGTCGCTGGCTGCGCTGATCTACACCGGTGACGTGCAAGGCAAGCTGATGTTCGAACAGCAGCCGATGAAGATGGCCTCGGCGGAATCGCTGTGCCACACCGCGCTCGACCCGGACTTCTCCGTGCTCACCGTCGGCACGCACAACAACTGCGACAGCGTCACGCACGTGCTCGAAGTGCCGTACGTGCTGCCCTGGCTGGCGGAGGGCGAGTTCACCGGCGTGACCTTGGACGGCGTCGTCGACCTGCAGAAGGCCTACAACGAGAAGTTCGGCGTCGGCGACTACCGCCCGAACCTGTTCGTCACCTACTGGTCGTTCCGCGCCATGATCGGTCTGTCGGCGGGTTCGGCGCTGCTCGCGCTGGCCGGGCTGTGGCTCACTCGCCGCGGCCGGGTGCCCGACCAGCGCTGGTTCTCCTGGCTGAGCCTGCTGGTCATCCCGACGCCGTTCCTGGCCAACAGCGCCGGATGGGTGTTCACCGAGATGGGCCGCCAGCCCTGGGTGGTCGTGCCCAACCCCACCGGCGACCCGAACCTGCGCCTCACCGTGCAGCAGGGCGTCTCGGACCACTCGCCCGGCGTCGTGCTGTTCTCGCTGATCACCTTCACGCTGCTGTACGGCGCGCTCGCGATCGTGTGGTTCTACCTGATGCGCCGGTACGTGATCCACGGACCCGATCCGGCCGCACCCGCCGCGTCCGAGCCGCACGGCACGGACTCGGCCTCGGGCGGCCGCACGGCCGAAGAACCTGCCGTCGAACACCTTTCGTTCGCCTACTAGGAGCCGGCGATGAGTCTGCAAGAGTTCTGGTTCGTCCTGATCGGCCTGCTGTTCACCGGCTACTTCGTGCTGGAGGGCTTCGACTTCGGCGTCGGCATGCTCATGCCGATCCTCGGCAAGGGGTCCGACCGGCGCAGGCGCGCGGTGCTCAACACCATCGGGCCGGTGTGGGACGCCAACGAGGTCTGGCTGATCACCGCGGGCGCCGCGATGTTCGCCGCGTTCCCCGAGTGGTACGCCAGCCTGTTCTCCGGCTTCTACCTGGCCTTGCTGCTGGTGCTCGTCGCGCTGATCCTGCGGATCTGCGCCATCGAGTACCGCGGCAAGATCGACGACCCGCGCTGGCGGGCCCGCTGCGACATCGGCATCGGCATCGGTTCCTGGGTTCCGGCGCTGGCCTGGGGCTGGGTGTTCGCCAATGTCGTGCACGGTGTTCCGCTGAACGAGAAGAAGCAGTTCGCGGGCTCGGTGGCCGACTTGTTCGGGCCCTACGCCCTACTCGGCGGATTGGCGACCGGGCTGCTGTTCGCGCTGCACGGAGCGATGTTCCTGGTGCTCAAGACGGCCGGCGAAGTCCGCGACGACGCCCGGCGCACCGCCCGGCTGCTGCTGGCTCCGACGGTGGTCGTGGTCGGCGGATTCGGATTGTGGACCCAGCTGTCCTACGGGGCCGGCTGGACGTGGATCCCGCTGGCACTGGCGGTACTCGGCTTGGTCGTCGCGGCGGCCGCCGACTTCGCCCAGCGTGACGGGTGGGCGTTCACCGGCACCACGGTGACCGTCGCGGCGGCGACCGCGCTGCTGTTCGGTTCACTGTTCCCGAATGTGCTGCCGTCCACGCTCGACGCCGCATTCGACCTGACGATCCACAACGCGTCCTCGACGCCGTACACGCTGAAGGTGATGAGCTGGGCGGCGGCGCTGGCCACCCCGGTCGTGCTGGTGTACCAGGGCTGGACCTACTGGGTGTTCCGCAAGCGGATCACCGTCGAGCAGATCCCGCCCCCGGTCGGCCTGCCCATGCGGCGCGTACAGGACTGACGCCATGGCCCGCCCGCCGATCGACCCGCGCCTGTGGCGGTACGCCCGCTCGGCGCGCGGCTACCTGGCGCTCAGCGTCGCGCTGTCACTGATCGTCACCGCGACGATCGTGGTGGCGGCGCTGCTGATCGGGCGGGTGCTGGCCGGGGTGGTCACCGATCCGGGCGCGCGCACGCTCGGCGCGTGGACGGTCGAACTGGTCGTGCTCGCGCTCGTGATCGCGGGCCGGGTACTCGCCACGTGGTCGCAGTCCCGGCTGGCGCACCGAGCGGGCGCGAGCGTGGTGGCGGAGCTGGAGGGCGCGGTGCTCGCGGCGGGCGCACGGCTGTCGCCTCGCGAACTCGACACGCGCCGAACGGAGTTGGCCGTGGTCGTCGGCACGGGCCTGTCCGGGCTGCGCGGCTATCTCGTCGGCTACGTACCCGCTCTGCTGCTGGCGGTGCTGGTACCGCCGATCGTGCTCGCGGTCATCGCGGCCCACGATCCGACCTCCGGGGTGATCGCGGTGGTCACCTTGCCGCTCATCCCGATCTTCATGATCCTCATCGGGCTGCTGACCCAGGGAAGAGCCGAAGCCACCCTCGCGGCCACCACCCGGTTGTCGGACCAATTGCTCGACCTGTTCGCGGGCATGCCGACGTTGCGCGCGCTCGGCCGCGAGACGGGCCACCCGGCATCCGGACCGGACGCCGCCGCACACACCATGCAGCACCGCGTCCGCGATCTCGGTGACGCGCTGCGGCAACGCACCATGCGGGCGCTGCGCATGGCTTTCCTGTCCTCGATGGTGCTGGAAATGCTCGCGACCCTCAGCGTGGCCCTGATCGCGGTATCCATCGGGCTGCGGCTGGTATTCGGCGAGATGAGTCTCTACGCGGGCTTGGTGGTGCTGGTGCTGGCTCCCGAGGTGTACCTGCCACTGCGCATGGTGGGCGAACGTTTCCACGCCGCCCAGGACGGCATGGCAGCCGCGGACAAAGCGTTCGCGATTCTCGAGTCCACGCCTACCGCACACGTCGACGGCGGGCACGTCACGGCCCCGGCCCTCGACAGTAATCCGCTCGCGTCGCAGCCTGGTCATGGTGTGGTGGGTGCGGCGGCCCAGGACCCTGGCGACGAGCCGACCGTGTCGGCGCCCGGCCGTGGCGTGCAGAGGTTTTCGGCGACCGACCCTGGCGACGATCCGGCCGGACGGCTGTCTGGCGACGGTGAGGTGGGTGTGGCAGCCCAGGACCCTGGCGACGAGCCGATCGCGTCGGCGCCCCGCCGTGGGGTGCAGAGGTTTTCGGCGACCGACCCTGGCGACGAGCCGACCGGACGGCTGCCTGGCCACGGTGTGGTGCGTGCGGCAGCCCAGGTCCGTGACGGCGAGCCGATCGCGTCGGCGCCCGGTCATGGTGTGGAGGGTGCGTCGGCGACCGACTCCGGCGACGAGCCGATCGAGTGGGCGCTTGGCCACGACGTGCAAGGCGCGGCGGCCCAGGACCCTGGCGACGCGCCGACCGCATGGGTGCCCCGCCGTGGCGGAGTGGGCGCGGTGACAGAACCGGCGGGCGGTGATGCGAGCGACGACCGCCGCACCGTGCGGAAGCCGGCCATGGCGACGGTTCGTCGCGACAGCTCCGCAGGCCCCGGCACGGTCGAACTCCGCGATCTCTCGGTGCGGGCGCGTGACGGGTACGCCCCCGCGGATCTGTCGGCGGTCTTGCGGCCCGGCTCCCTCACTGTGCTCGCCGGTCCCAACGGCAGCGGCAAATCGACCGCGGTGCAGGCGATCCTGGGCTTGATCGCGCCTGACCGAGGCGCAGTGACCGTCGACGGTGTCGACATCCGTGAACTGGACCCGGACGGATGGTGGGCGCGCGTGGCGTGGCTGCCGCAGCGGCCGGTGCTGGTACCCGGCACGCTGCGGGACAATCTCGAACTGCTCGGCGCGCGAACGGCGGACCGCGCCGACCGTGGCCCGGCGCGCGTCATCGATGATCTCGAAGCCGCCTGCCTGGCCACCGGTTTCGACGCCGTGCTGGCTGATCTGCCGGACGGCTGGCACACCGTGGTCGGCCCCGGCGGCATCGGCCTGTCACTCGGCCAGCGCCAACGCCTCGCGCTGACCAGGGTGCTGGCCACCGATCGCCCGATCCTGCTGCTGGACGAGCCGACCGCGCACCTCGACGCCGCCGCCGAAGCCACCGTGCTGGCCGCCCTCCAGCTCCGGGCCCGCGCGGGCGCGACGGTCGTCGTCATCGGCCACCGGCCGACCGTGCTGGCCGCCGCCGATCACGTCGTCCAGGTACGCACCGACCGAGCGGAGATCCTGCGGTGAACGCGCGAAGCATCATCGACTCGTACGGAACCCGTCCGCCGGTCACCTATCCAGGCGTGGTCCTGCGTGACGATCGGGCCGATGCCGATCGCGCCCGGTCACCTCATAGAGCGGGTGTCGGCAGAAAAGCTCGTTCAAAGCCGACCGGAGCTCAGCAGTCGCTGATCGCCGCCGAGGATCGCCCGATGATCGGCCGCGTGCGACCCGCTCGTGGTGATGCGCACCGTGCGAGCGGAGGTCCCGCGGCGGCGAAAGCCGGTCGACTGTGTGGTGACACGCCCGAAGGAAACTGCGGCGGCCAGTGGGTGACGGTGGCCGCGGCCCGTGTGGAAGACCCGCTGATGCTCGCCCGCGGTTCGCGAGCCGACGCGCGGGACGTGCGAGAGGGGCGATCGCGATGACGCGGGCCGTTTCACGCGACACCACGACATTCGGTGATCTGCGCCGGATGTGGACGCTGCTCGAATTGTCCCGCGGGCGAGTCGCGGTGGCGATCGGATGGGGTGTGCTGGCACTGGGCAGCGGGCTCGGTCTCGCGGCGCTGGCGGCCTGGCTGATCGCGCGAGCCTGGCAGATGCCGCCGGTGCTCGACCTGAGCATCGCCGTCGTCGCGGTGCGCGCGCTGGGCATCTCGCGTGGCCTGTGCCGGTACCTGGAACGTCTCGCCACGCACGACGTGGCCCTGCGCGCCATGACGACCGCGCGCACCACGGTCTACCGCACGCTGGCTCGCTCGGATTTCTGGCTGCGCCGGCCCGAGGTCCCGCGGACCGGGCACGAGCGGTCGGATGCGCCCGCCGGGGAGACGAAGCCGCCGCGCCGCGGTGATCTCCTGGTCCGCGTCGGCCGTGACATCGACGACCTGGGCGCCGTGGTGGTCCGCGTGTTCGTGCCGGTCGCGGTCGCCCTCGTCCTCTCGGTCGCGGCCGTCGCGCTCCTGGCCACGATCTCCCCGCCCGCTGCCGGGATCCTGGCGGGTGCGCTGGCCCTGTCGGGCATCGTCGCGCCGTGGTTGTCGGCCGCGGCGGCGGCGGAGGCCGAACGCGCCGTCCGCGCCGACCGGGCGGAGTTCACCGCGCAGGCTCTGACAGTCCTCGACCACGCGGCCGAATTGCGCGTCGCCGGTCGTCTCGACGCCGCTCTCGAGGCGGCCGCAGCGGCGTCACGCCGAGCCGTCGCCGCGGAGGACCGGGCCGCCCGGCGCAGCGCCTGGGCCGCCGCCGCCACGCCGCTCTCGATCGGCGCCGCCGTGCTGGGCGCCCTACTGATCGGCATCACCCTTTACGGCCCCGATGGCGGTGCCGCGGGCGCGATGACACCAATGGCGCTGGTCGTCTTGGTTCTCTTGCCCCTGTCGGCCTTCGAAGCGGTCGGCCCGCTGCCCGCGGCGGCGCAGGCCCTGACGACCGCCCGTGCCGCGCTGCATCGCCTGGACGGATTCGAATCCGGTTCGCCCACCGGCACGGCGACGGACCCCTGTGACTCCCAGCCCGGGTATGAGACGAAGCCGGAAGGACGGCGGACGAGCCTCGCCCCCTCGGCCCGGTTACACGACGCGCGCGTGCCGGAACTGCCTCGGGGCAGGCGGATCGCGGTGGTCGGCCCCAGCGGCGCGGGCAAGACGACTCTGCTGATGAAGTGGGCGGGGTTGTTCGACACACCGCGCCCCGGCATCACCTTCTTCGCCGAGGACGCGCACCTGTTCGGCACCTCGGTGCTGGAGAATCTGCGGGTAGCGCGTGGCGATCTGACCGCCGAAGACGCCGAGAAGGCTTTGCGGACAGTCGGTCTCGGCGACTGGCTGGACGGGCTGCCGGAGGGGGTGCACACCGGCCTGGCCGGGGGAGCGGCCGCTGTGTCGGGCGGCCAGCGTCGCCGGATACTGCTCGCGCGGGCGCTCGTGTCACCAGCGCGGGTGTTGCTGCTCGACGAACCGACGGAGCACCTGGAGGCCGAGCCAGGGGCGCAGCTGCTGCGCGACCTGCTGGACGTCGACAGCGGCATCGTGGAACCCGATCGCATCGTGGTCGTCGTCACACATCAACTGCCGGACGACCATCAGGCCGCCACGGTGCTCCGGATCACCGCATCGGGCCTGGTCACAACCGAATTCGCGGCCCGAGGCACAGCGTGTGACGCCCCCGATTCCGCCGACCGAGAAATTCCGTTGCCGAGCTGCTGACACGCCGCTAGATTCGTTCGTACACGAGGAAGGAGGTGGTTCGACGAATGGATATTCATAGGACACGTGAGGTGGCTGTCCGCTAGCGCCACCGCTGCAGGTGGATTTCGCCCGCGCGAGCGCTGAGCGAATTCCAGGCAGTCACCCGGCCCCCGAGCCCCGGTCTGTCCGACCGGACCCGTGCGATGAGAGTCGCACCGGTATGGCTCGGGGGCTGTTCTGTTTTGCCCCTTCGTTCGGCAACGTGATCGAGTGCGCCGGTGAGGAGCCGCTGACGTGGGTGTGGTGTCGGTACGAAGCCCGGTGGAGGGAAGGCTTGCCGGGTCAGGCGGTGACGGGCCCCGGCTCAGCCGATGTAGCGCTGGAGGCGGGCCGAGAGACGAGGTTCGAGGGGGCCGTCGGCTACGACGCGTTCCTCGACGTAGGCCAGATCGCCGCCTTCCACGATGCCGTAGAGGCGCTTGGCGCCACCCACGACGATGCCGGACTGACTGCGGATTACCACGTCGGTGGCCAGTTCCCAGGAGGACTGAGTCAGCGCCTGGCCGTAGAACAGCTCGACGATGCCGCTGCTGTGCGACAGCAGCAATTCGATGACCTCGTCGTTGCCGTCGATGCCGACCCGCCAGAAGCCGCTCTCCCGCAGGTCTGGGCCGCCGTAGTTGCCGTCGGCCTCGATCACCCAGGACCGGGATTCCCAGGTCAGGTAGTCGCCACCGTCGTGCGAGACGACGATCTGCTGGCCGAACCGGTAGTCCCCGCGCTCGGGGTCGTTGCCCTCGCCCTCGCCGCGCCAGACGCCCACCAGCGGGAGCAGCGCGAGCATCGAGGCGCTCAGATCCGGGCCGAGGCGCAGATTGGCGGTGTCCTCGGGCAGCGGAAGATCCGGTAGGACCGGGATATTTCGCGCGCCGGTCGATCTCGCACGTTCGGCGGCGTCGGCCACGGCCTGGTCACCGCTGCGGCGACCGGCGGAATCGGCCGGAGCGGTTCCGTTCAGTTGTTCACTCGCTCGCTCGGCCGGGTTGGAACCTTCGCTCGCGAGTTCGCTCATGATTCGGTGAACAGCCGGTAGAAGACGTAGAGGCCGAACCAGCCGATCAGAACGGCCACGGCCACCAGCAGAATCTCGAAGAAGAGGACCACGATCCGAGTCTAACGACCCCCTTGTCGCGGCGCGCAAACGGCCCCGGTGCTTCCGCGGAGCGGAAAGCGACCGGGGCCGTTCGACCGGTGTGGCGTCTTACTTGGCGACCGTGACGTCGACCGAGTGGATGCCCGCGCCCTCGGGGCGCACCTCGGCCGAGCCGTTGCCCGCCGAGGAGAGCGCACGGACGGTCCACGAGCCGGGAGCCGCGAAGAACCGGAAGTCACCGGTGCCCGACGCGACGACCTCGGCGGTGAAATCACCGTTGCCGTCGAGCAGGCGCACGAACGCCCCGCCCACCGGCTGGCCGTCGGCGCTCAGGACCCGGCCGGTGATGACCGTTTCCTTCTCCACGTCGACACCGGCCGGGATGGCCTGACCCTGAGTAGGTGCTGCACACATATCTCTTACTCTCCCAACTCGATCGGAGCGCCGACGAGCGAGCCGTACTCGGTCCAGCTCCCGTCGTAGTTCTTGACGTTCTGGTGGCCGAGCAGTTCCTGGAGCACGAACCAGGTGTGCGAGGAGCGCTCGCCGATCCGGCAGTAGGCGATGGTCTCCTTCTCGCCGTCCAGGCCGGCTTCCTTGTAGATCTCGGTCAGATCGGCATCGGACTTGAAGGTGCCGTCCTCGTTCGCGGCCTTGCTCCACGGCACGTTGATGGCGCCGGGGATGTGGCCGGGACGCTGGCTCTGCTCCTGCGGGAGGTGGGCGGGCGCCAGGATCTTGCCGGTGAACTCGTCGGGCGAACGCACGTCGACCAGGTTCTTGGTGCCGATGGCCGCGATGACCTCGTCGCGGAAGGCGCGGATGGACAGGTCGGGCGCCGACGCCTTGTACTGGGTGGCGGGCCGGTTCACCGCCTCGGTGGACAGCGGACGGCCGTCGAGCTCCCACTTCTTACGGCCACCGTCGAGCAGCTTGACGTTGTTGTGGCCGTACAGCTTGAAGTACCAGTAGGCGTACGCGGCGAACCAGTTGTTGTTGCCGCCGTACAGAATGACCTCGTCGTCGTTCGAGATGCCGCGGGCCGAGAGCAGATCGGAGAACTGCTCCTGGTTCACGAAGTCGCGACGAACCTGATCCTGCAGGTCCTTCTTCCAGTCGAGTCGGACGGCACCCTCGATGTGCCCACCGTCGTAGGCGGAGGTGTCCTCGTCGACCTCGACGAAGACGACGCCGGGGGCGTTGAGGTTCTCTTCGGCCCAGTCAACGGAGACCAGGACATCGGAGCGAGCCATTGTTTTCCTTTCAGAGATGACGAGCAGGGTCAGTTCGATGCCGGTGACGGGCTCCGGCGGAGACGGGCGACCAGCGGGTAGATCTGGCAACCCAGGCAGATCCCGAACGCCGCGTTCAGGAACGCCGCGAACAGGGCAAAGCCGGCGAACACCGCGCCGACGACTGTGGAGCCGAGCGCGAAGCCCAGCAGGCTGACGGCCGCGAAGACGAAACCGAGCAGCTGCGCGAACCGCAGCGGCGCTGTCGGCTCGGTCGCACTGGTCGGCGCCAGGCGCGGCGCGAGGAATGCCGCGTAGATCCGGCCGTACGGATGCCGGCGCGGACCGAGGGCCGCGCCGATCGCGAAGACGACCGCCTGCAGGGCGATCAGAACCGCGGCCGCGCCGGGCGAGAACGCGGCGGCGAGCAGGACGACCACGAGGACGCCGGTGGTCACCCATGCGGCGAAGCGCGGGCCGCGAACATCGACCTGGTCTGCGGTAGTGGGTAGCGTTCCGGAACTGTTACGGATCTGGGTGGACATTGTGCGTACTCCTGCGCTGGGAAAGTCCGATGACTGAAGATTTGCCAATTCGCCGGGGGATCGTGAGATCACTCGCGCGGCGGACAGGGGTCGGCGTCAGGAAATCCGGGGAAGCCGACCGATCAGCGGCACAGGCAGCAACAACCACCGAGCCGACACAGATCCACTGTGCGGCGTCGGGTGAGCATCAGCTCGTGGTTGGAAAGCACGTCAGCAGTTTACCCAATTCGGCGGGGGAATTGGACCCGGGGTGGATCACATCCGTCGAGGGGACTTGTCGTCGCAGCTCAGGCCGCTGCGGTCAGCGGCTCCAGCGCGGACTGCAGATCGGTGGCCTTGGGCACGCCGGAAATGCGGAACCGTTCCCTGCCCGCCGTGTCGAAGACGAACGTGGTGGGCAGCGACAGCACGTTCAACTCCCGCGCGAGAGCGGGCTCGGCGTCGATGTCCACCTCGATGTCCTGGGGCGGCTGTGGCGACCCCGCGAGCTGGTCGGTGACATTGGCAACCACCCGGCGAACCGCGTCGCACGGTCCGCACCATTCGGCGGAGAAATGCAGGACCGCGGGACCGTCGCCGGTCACCCCGACGGCCGCCAGCAGATCCGCGCGGTCGGACAGGTCGATGCCGTCGGCCGCGCGTACCTTGCCCTCGCGGCGGCGCAGCAGGATGCCCACCGCCAACGCGGCGAGCAGTACTACTGCCAGGATGGTGATTTGGATCATGGTCGCTGCAATCGGTCGAGGTCGATCGTGACGTTCACGCCCTTGCCCTCCACGACGATCTGACCGCCCTGGGCGGAGACCTTCGTGGGCCGGACGCCGAACGGCAACTCCTTGGTATCGATGGTACGGGTGAACCGGGCGAGCACCGCGGGACGATCGGCCTCGGTGATCACCGCCACAGGCATGGTCTCGGTGCCGGGCGGGCCGCGATAGAAACCCGTCGCCACGATCTTCACCTGATCGCCGTCGAGCGACAGATCGGCCTGCACGCTCACTTTCTCGCCGCTGTACTGCGCCCCGGGCGTCTCGGGCAGGGTGCCGGTGAGCACCAGCGCGCCCGTGGTGGTCATGCCGGAACCACCCGATCCGCCGGTGCCGTCGGACTTGTCCGCGGGCCGCGAATGCACCTGCAGATCGGGGATGGTGAACAGCCTGCCCAGTTCGGTCGGCTCCACCCGCAACCTGCTGTCCACTCGCTCCACGGGGACGCCGCGCAGGCTGCCGTCGACGAGTTCGCCGAGCGGGAGCCGCACTCCCGTCAGCGTCGCCTCCAGCGCGGTTTCGCCGGGGATGTCCGCACGCTTCGCGCGCGCCCGGATCTCCACGTGGTCGTAGCGGCTGTCCCAGGCCTGGCCGAGAAAGGGGAAACCGTGAATCGTCACCTCGGGATCGGCGGTGAGATCGGCGCCGTCGCGCAGCGCGCGGGACACGCGATATTCCGAATAGGCCGCGGTGCTGAAGTCGACGACGACGGCGAAACCCGCCAGACACAGCAGGCCGATGATCAGCTTGCGCATGCTCCCCCGTCTCTCCGGGTCTCGGGCCGCTGCGGCCGGTGGCCGCGCGGCGCGCGTTCGGCTGCCGTGCCGGGCGCCCCGCCGGTGGCGGGCCTGCCCGGTACGTAACCCATGTACGCACCATATCGGTTGGCCCGAGCGGGGCTCGCGGGTGTCCTCCGCTGCGGTCATGGACCCCGGAATGCGTGGTCATGCCTTGTTACGCGCTAATCTTGCATCCGATTACCTGTGATTAGCGACGCGGCCGCGGCGGTGCTGCCGCATCCGCGTGGCTACGAGATGGGAGGAGGGCCCGTGGAGCTGCTCCTGCTTACCTCCGACCCCAACCCCGAGTCGGTGTTGCCCTCGCTCGCGTTGCTCGCGCACAACGTGCGCCCCGCGCCGACGGAAGTGGCGTCACTGCTCGAGGCAGGCACCGCGGACGTCGCGTTGGTGGACGCGAGAACCGACTTGGCCGCGGCCCGTGGCCTGTGCCGCTTGCTCGGCAGCACCGGGTCCTCGGTGCCGGTCGTCGCGGTGCTCACCGAGGGCGGCCTTGTCGCGGTGAACGCGGACTGGGGGCTCGACGACATCCTGCTGCCCGGTACCGGCCCTGCCGAACTCGACGCCAGATTGCGGCTGCTGGTCGGGCGCAACGGCGGCGTGGCGAGCCCGGAGAACACCGGCAAGATCACGCTCGGCGAGCTGGTGATCGATGAGGGCACCTACACCGCGCGGTTGCGTGGCCGCCCGCTCGACCTCACCTACAAGGAGTTCGAGCTGCTGAAGTATCTCGCGCAGCACGCGGGCCGGGTGTTCACCCGCGCGCAGCTGTTGCAGGAGGTGTGGGGCTACGACTTCTTCGGCGGCACCCGCACCGTGGACGTGCACGTGCGGCGCTTGCGCGCCAAACTCGGCACCGAATACGAATCGCTGATCGGCACGGTGCGCAATGTCGGTTACAAGGCCGTGCGCCCGTCGCGCGCGGCGGCCAAGGGCGAGCAGGTGAGCTTCCCGGACGAGGACAACGAGGGCACCGACGACTCTCCGCTCACGCCGGTCAACGGCTCCGCGCAGTAATTCCCGGCGGCTCGCGCATCGGACTCCGAAATGCCGCCCGCCCCTACGACGTTGCCAAGGGCGGACCCCGATCGGAGTCCGCTGGGCTCGATGAACGGAGGCCGATGAGCGGCGTGACAACACAGTGGACCGATCGTCTCGACGCGGACACCGCGCAGGCGATCACCGATCTGCTGGCGCGTGCGACCGCGGCCGACGGGGTCGCCCCGGTCTCGGAGCAGGCCGTGCTGTCGCTCACCTCGGGCGACCACACCGCAGTACGCCATCTGCTTGCTCGGCGCGATGGCGCGATCGCGGGCTACGCGAATCTCGTTCCCGCGCACGGCGACCATCCCGCGATGGCCGAGGTCGCGGTCGATCCGTCCCAGCGCGGCCACGGCGTCGGCGCCGCTCTGGTCGAGGAGGCTCTGGCCACGGGCGGCCCGGGCGCGCGGGTCTGGGCGCACGGCGACCGGCCGGCGGCCAAAGCCGTCGCCGCGCGGCTCGGGTTGCGGACCGCGCGTGAGCTCTGGCAGATGCGACGGTCGCTGGCAAGTCCTGAGCTACCGGAATTGAACGTGCCGGACGACATCGTGTTGCGCACCTACGCGGGCCCCGCCGACGACGCGGAATTGCTGCGGGTGAACAGTGCGGCCTTCGCCTGGCATCCCGAACAGGGCGGGTGGACCGGGCGTGACATCGAACTCCGCCGCGCCGAGTCGTGGTTCGATCCGGCGGGCCTGTTCCTGGCATTCGACCCGGCCGCGCCCGGCCGTTTGCTCGGATTCCACTGGACCAAGGTGCATCACGCGGAGAATCCGCCGCTCGGTGAGGTATACGTGGTCGGTATCGATCCGGCGGCGCAGGGGCGTGGGCTCGGTCGTCTGCTCACTCTCGCCGGGTTGCGTCACCTGCGGGACCGCGGGTTGGCCGAGGTGCTGCTCTATACCGAGGCCGACAATGCCGCCGCGGTGCGCACTTATACCCGGCTCGGATTCGCCCCCGCGCATGTCGACGTCGCGTACGCCGCGGCGGATGCTGAATAACAGGCGGCAGAACGGGTGTCCGCGAGTAAAACTGGGGCAAACGTCACATCTACCAGGTGCAATCGCGCCGGGCTGTTCACTCTCCGTTCACTCAGGTCGGTCCAACTGTCAACCACGTGACTTTAGGTTGAGTGAGGGCAGCACACTGCTGCCTGGTGCGCAAGTTCCCCGCGAACAGCACCACAGCACCCGTCCGGGCCGGTGAGGGACCGGACGAGTTGGACGCCATTCCGGAGGAATAGTGAATCTCAAGCGCAGCAGCGCCCTCGTCGGTGTGCTGGCCGTCGGCGCCATGACGTTGGCCGCCTGTGGCAGCGACGACAACACCGCGACCGACTCCAGCAACGTGGCGAAGGTCGACGTCGCCTGCGGCGGCAAGGAGGCCCTCAAGGCCAGCGGTTCCTCGGCGCAGAAGAACGCGATGGAGCGCTTCATCGCCGCGTACGAGAAGAACTGCGACGGTTCCACGCTCAACTACACCTCCAGCGGCTCGGGTGCCGGTGTGAGCGAATTCCTCGGTGGCCAGACCGATTTCGCTGGCTCCGACTCGCCGCTGAGCGCGAAGAAGGACGAGCCGAAGAAGGCCGCCGACCGCTGCGCCTCGCCCGCGTGGAACCTGCCGACCGTGTTCGGCCCGGTCGCGATCACCTACAACATCGACGGCGTCACCGATCTCACGCTGGACGGCCCGACCGCCGCCAAGATCTTCAACGGCTCGGTGACCACCTGGGATGCCCCGGAGATCAAGGCGCTGAACCCGAACGCCAAGCTGCCGTCCGAGCCGATCGCCGTGATCTTCCGCAGCGACGAGTCGGGCACCACCGACAACTTCCAGCTCTACCTGGACTCCGCCTCCGACGGCGCCTGGGGCAAGGGCGCGGGCAAGGCCTTCAACGGTGGCGTCGGCGCGGGCTCGAAGGGCAACGAGGGCACCTCGGGCGCGGTGAAGACCACCAAGAACTCGATCACCTACAACGAGTGGTCCTTCGCGAAGGCGCAGAACCTGTCGATCGCGCGCATCATCACCTCGGCGAGCAAGGACCCGGTGACGCTGAGCGTCGCGTCGGCGGGCAAGGCGATCGAGTCCGCGAAGGTCTCCGGCCAGGGCAACGACCTGGTCATCGACACCTCCTCGTTCTACAAGCCGTCGGTGGCGGGCGCGTACCCGATCGTCATGCCGACCTACGAGATCGTGTGCTCGAAGTACTCCGACGCCGCCACGTCGAAGGCGGTCAAGGCCTTCCTCACCTCGGCGGTGACCAACGGCCAGCAGGGCTTGGACGAGGCCGGGTACATCCCGATCCCGGAGCAGTTCAAGACCAAGCTGACCACCGCCATCAACGCCATCTCCTGATAGCAGTCCCCACATGACCGTGCACGACGAGGTTGCCGCCGCTGGTCCGTCGGATTCGACCGACCAGCGAGCAGGCGGAGATACTGCGCTCATGCCGAGCAAGCCGAGCAACGATCCGGCCGCGAAGAGGGCCCGTCCGCAGCACAGCCAGCGAGCGGAGATCATCTTCCGCTCCCTGGCGACGGCGGCCGGTGCGATCATCGTCGCCGCCATCGCGCTGATCGCACTGTTCCTGCTCATCCGAGCGGTGCCGTCGGTGCTGGCGAACGAGGCGAACTTCTTCACCAGCACCGACTTCAACACCTCGGACGCCAACCACCTGCGGTTCGGCATCCGGGACCTGTTCATGGTCACGGTGCTGAGTTCGATCTTCGCGCTGGTGCTCGCCGTTCCGATCGGCATCGGTATCGCGCTGTTTCTGACGCACTACGCGCCGAAGACGCTGGCGCGGCCGTTCTCGGTGGTCGTCGATCTGCTCGCGGCGGTGCCCTCGATCGTGTTCGGTCTCTGGGGAATCCTGGTGCTCGCTCCGCAACTGGAGCCGATCCAGACCTTCCTGAACGACAACCTGGGATGGCTGTTCCTGTTCTCGGACGGCAACATCCCGCTGGCCAGCGGCGGCACGATCTTCACCGCGGGCGTCGTGCTCGCGGTGATGATCCTGCCGATCATCACGTCGGTCAGCCGTGAGGTGTTCAACCTCACCCCGCGCGCCCACATCGAGGCGGCGCAGGCGCTCGGCGCGACGAAATGGGAAGTCGTGCGGATGACGGTGCTGCCGTACGGCCGCAGCGGCATGATCGCGGGCGCCATGCTCGGCCTCGGCCGTGCGCTCGGCGAGACGATCGCCGTGCTGATCGTGCTGAAGACGGCCGCGCAGCCGGGACAGTGGTCGGTGTTCGACGGCGGCTACACCTTCGCCTCCAAAATCGCCTCGGCCGCGGCGGAGTTCAGTGCTCCGCTGCCGACCGGCGCGTACATCGCGGCAGGCTTCGTCCTGTTCGCGCTGACCTTCGTCGTGAATGCGCTGGCTCGACTCGCCGCGGGCGGAAGGGTGAACGGGTGATGACCACCTCGACTCTGGACCGGCCGATCAAGCCGCCCACCTTCCGGGACGTGAGCCTGTCGCGCCGGATACGCAACAACCTCGCGACCGGGCTGGTCTGGCTGGCGTTCGGCATCGCGCTCGTGCCACTGGCGTGGGTCCTGATCATGGTGATCACCAAGGGCTTCAGCGCCGTGGTCCGGGCCAACTGGTGGCAGAACTCGCTGAAGGGCGTGCTGCCCAACCAGGTCGCGGGCGGCGTCTACCACGCCATCTACGGCACCATCGCCCAGTCGCTGGTCGCCACGATCATCGCAGTGCCGCTCGGCATCATGGCCGCGGTGTACCTGGTCGAGTACGGCCGTGGCGTGCTGGCCAAGACCACGACCTTCATGGTCGACATCCTGGCCGGCGTGCCGTCGATCGTCGCGGCGCTGTTCATCTTCGCGCTGTGGATCGCGACGCTCGGGTTCCCGCAGAGCTCGCTCGCGGTGTCGCTGGCATTGGTGCTGCTGATGCTGCCGGTGGTCGTCCGCAGCACCGAGGAAATGCTCAAACTGGTGCCCGACGAACTCCGCGAAGCGTCCTACGCGCTGGGTATCCCCAAGTGGAAGACCATCGTGCGGATCGTGGTGCCGACCGCCCTGCCCGGCATGATCAGCGGCATCCTGCTCGCCATCGCCAGGGTGATGGGCGAGACAGCTCCCGTGCTGGTGCTGGTCGGCTACAGCAAGTCGATCAACACGAACATCTTCGACGGCAACATGGCGTCGCTGCCGCTGTTGATCTACCAGGAGCTGGCCAACCCCGAAGCCGCCGGACGCGAGCGAGTCTGGGGCGCGGCTTTGACCCTCATCATCATCATCGCCTTCCTGTACCTCGCGGCTGCGGTCCTCAACCGCGTGCTCACCCGGAACCGATAGAAGCGGAACGGATTACCGACAATGGCCAAGCGGATCGATGTCAAAGATCTGAACATCTACTACGGCAAGTTCCATGCCGTGTCCGATGTCTCGCTGACCGTGCTGCCGCGCAGCGTGACCGCCTTCATCGGTCCCTCGGGTTGTGGCAAGTCCACCGTGCTGCGTTCGCTCAACCGCATGCACGAGGTAACCCCGAACGCCAGGGTCGAGGGCGCGGTGCTGCTCGACGGTGAGGACATCTACGGCACCCAGGTCGACCCGGTTGGCGTGCGCCGCACGATCGGCATGGTCTTCCAGCGGCCCAACCCGTTCCCCACCATGTCCATCAAGGACAACGTGGTCGCGGGCCTGAAGCTGCAAGGCGTGCGCAACAAGAAGGAACTCGACGAGGTGGCCGAGCGCTCGCTGCGCGGCGCCAACCTGTGGAACGAGGTGAAGGACCGCCTGGACAAGCCGGGCGGCGGCCTCTCCGGCGGTCAGCAGCAGCGTCTGTGCATCGCGCGCGCCATCGCCGTGTCGCCCGACGTGCTGCTCATGGACGAGCCCTGCTCGGCGCTCGACCCGATCTCCACCCTGGCGATCGAGGACCTGATCACCGAGCTGAAGAAGGAATTCACCATCGTCATCGTCACCCACAACATGCAGCAGGCCGCGCGTGTGAGTGACCAGACCGGTTTCTTCAACCTGGAGGCTCAGGGCAAGCCGGGCAAGCTGATCGAGATCGACGACACCGAGAAGATCTTCTCCAACCCGTCGCAGAAGGCCACGGAAGACTACATCTCCGGCCGTTTCGGCTGATTCCGGTTGCCGAGCGGCTTCGATCGGCACGAGCAGAGGAAAGGCCCTGGGTAGCGAGTCGGCTACCCAGGGCCTTTCTTACTGGTCCGGGGGTGTCTCGAACAGCGGCGTCTGCGCCGCTTCTACTCGACGGGTGTGTTCCGAATCCGATTGCCGATTCGCCATGTGTCCTCCGAGCAAACCGGTACTCGCGGGCGCGGTCGACGGTGAGCTGGGCGCGGAAGTGCTGCTGGGCGCGGTGGGTTCGGTACCGGTGTAGCTCGCCTGCCGGACGGACGCGGGCTGTTGTTCCGGCTTCGTTTCCGTGCCCTGCGCCGGATTCGGATTTCCGGCCTTGCTGTCGTCGGCCTTCGAAGTCGGGTCATCCGCCTTCGGATCGGTGGCTTTCGCGTTCGGATCCGCTTTCGAGGGCTGGTCGGTCGTGGAATCGTCGGAGGCCTTGTCCGCTGCCGGTGTGCCGTCTTTGGCGGGCTCCCCGCTGGACGGTGAATCCGCGGGCGTGCCGTCGGCCGCCTGGTCGACGCTGGTGATCACCGTATCGGCGGCCTTCGCGAAGTTCTCCGCGGCCGAGCCTGCGGAGTCGATCAGGCCCTTTCCCGCCTCTCCGCCCGCTTTGATGATGTCGTCGAGATCGTCGTCGAGCTTGCCGACGGACTCGATCAACGTCGGCACATCTCCGGTGATCCCGCCCACCGCGGTGATAAGACTCGTCACATCCGAGGGTGTCCAGGAATTCGGGTCGCTCGCGGGACCGGTGGAACCGGACGACTTGGAGTCGTCACTCTTCTCACCCTTGTCCTCGCCGGTGCTCTTGTCCTCGCCGGTGCTCTTGTCCTCGCCGGTGCTCTTGTCTTCACCGGTGCTCTTGTCTTCACCGGTGCTCTTGTCGCCCTCGTCGCTCTTGTCCTCGCCCGACTTCGACTTCTCGGTCTTGTCTTCGCCGGTGGACTGTTCCTCGGCGATCGGACTGGCCTGCGGCGTGCCCGCGGGAGTGGTGGAAGCGTCGGTCGGGTCCTCGTCGGTGTTCGCGCTATCGGACTGCCGGCTGTACACCGCGAGCGTCGGATCCGTCTGCTCGCCGCTGTCGAGCGGGTCGCCGTCGCCGAGCTGGTCACTGCGGGCACGCACATTCCCGCTGGCCTGCTCGATCTTGGTGGCGACGTCCGATTGGGTGCCGAGCAGCTCGTTCAGCGCCGTGGTGACGGCGGTCTGGTGGGTGTACTGCGAATCGCCGTCGTCGTCCGCGACGTCCGGCCCGGGAGTGACCTGCCAGTCCTCGGAGACGGTGAATCCGGCCGCGACGGCCTGGTCGACCTTGTCCAGCAAAGCTTGGCGGAACCCGGCCAGACTGGTGCCGCTATCGATCAACGTCTGCGCGAGTTCCTCGGTATCCAGCGCCACTTTGTTCGCCGCGTCGCGGTCGCCGGCTATCCGGTCGTAGGCCGCGTAATAGGCATCGCCACTCCAATGCGCGCCTGCCGCACGAATCTGTGTCACCGTTTCATCGATCAGCGATACGAATTCGCCAGTGCGAGTTCGTATTTCCGTTCCGGCTTCGCCCAGTTTCCATGGTTGCCATTCCGACCGCACCTGACTCAGCGTGGGCGTCGAATTCGTCGTCCTCACAGCTGCGCGCCCATCGCCTCGAGGCCATCGCGAAACTGCTGGTCGGACACCTCGTAGTTCGCGGCGCCGCCTTTGGCGATATTGGAAATCCGTTTACACCGCATGGCCATTCGCCGCCACGCGTCTTCGACATTCGCACCCGCCGCCGAGCACACTTCGCTCAATGCCGAACCGGGCAGCACAGCACCGAGCGCGTCCGTGGTGGTACGCACAGTCAAGCCGCCGATATTGCCGCCGATTTGATCCATCGACGCGGCCAACGCGCGCAGCTCTGCTGGATCGACGTTCATGACGCCCCCCTTCATACCGGATCCCCTCCGGCGTAACGCTATACCGGAGCAATCCCGCCCCGCGCGGCCAAATCTATCATTCACCGCCCGCGAAACGTCAAGCCCGGCAAACCTTTCGGTTACCCCTCGGCATCCGGGTCAGGGGGGAGGACGCCGGTCACCAGGAAGATGACCCGCCGGCCGATTTCGACGGCGTGGTCGGCGAAGCGCTCGTAGTAGCGGCCGAGCAGTGTGACGTCGACGGCGGCGGCGACGCCGTACTTCCACTCCCGGTCCATGAGCAGCGTGAAGAGGTGACGATGCAGGTCGTCCATCGCCTCGTCGTCCTCGTTCAGCTGCGCCGCGCGCTCCGGGTCGCGGGTCTCCAGCACCTCTCGCGCACCGGCGCCCATGTTCACCGCGATGCGGCCCATCTCGGCGAAGTAGCCGTTGACGGCTTCCGGTAGCGCGTGGTTCGGATGACGCCTGCGCGCGACCTTGGCCACGTGCAGCGCGAGCGCGCCCATCCGGTTCACGTCGGCGACGATCTGGATCGTGCTCACCACTTGCCGCAGGTCACCTGCGACCGGCGCCTGCAACGCGAGCAAGGCGAAGGCCTTCTCCTCGGCGTCCTGGATCAGCTCCGCGATCCGGTCGGATTCACTGATCACCTGCTCCGCCAGGGCGAGGTCCGCCTGGAGCAGGGCCTGGGTCGCCCGCTCCATGGCCGAGCCGGCAACGCCGGCCATCTCACCCAGCAGGTGGGCGAGCTCGGCCATTTGCTCGTTGTAGATGACACGCATGGAACCTGACCCTAGTTCGCCACGCTGACCAAGTCACGAACGCCGAGTGAATGACCGGTGTGCATCATTAGCGCGAGGGTTGCCGTTGACCATTCAACGACCGCGATCCGCACCCTCGCCGGCCTTGAAGGACGACATCACGATGACTGTGATCTGCGTCGCATTCGTCCCATCTTGTGCGCCAGGCGCTACTTGCAGATCTCCTTGGCGGCGTTTGATGTGCTCCGGATCGGAGGCGGGGTGACCCCACCCAGAAGACTCCGATGGTGACCGAGCGCTCGCGCAGTCACCATCGGAGTTCGGCCTGAACTAGCTGTAAATATGGAACCCCCAGGCGTCGCCGCCGCCGAACGCGCTGGCGTTGGGCTTGAACTCGCATCCGCTTACGCGGCTTCCGAGAGCTACAAACTGCTGTCGGGCGTGCTCACATTCCTGTGCCGTGTCGTACTGCCACCACCCGTCCGCTTGGCAGGACCTGCGAACAATGCCAAGGCGGCCGCCGCCGCGGTTGCTCCGCAGATTAGTTTGCGTACCACTGAAACCCCCTCCATGCTCATAGTCACGTTCTCTGCAGTAGCAGCCACTGAATAAGAGCCGAAGCGAACTTTGTTGCGGTAGAACATGATTCGATACGCACCCGGCCTGCGGGCGGAGCCAGGTGGTGCTGTGTGCACTCGGTCGTCTACTTGCAGATGTCCTCGGCCGCGTTGACGTGTTCCAGGTCCGAGGGCAGCACGGTCGGCGTCGAATCCTTCGGGGTGCTCGTCACCACGTTGGTGATCTCGTCACCGACCGGCGTCGGCGCCTTCACGACGACGCCGTTCGCCGAGTCGCCCCCGATGACGACCTCGACGATGCCGCCGAGATCGTCGGCTGCCTCGATGGTCGCGCCGGGAATCGAGCTGGCCACGGTGGCAGCCTCGGCTTCCAGGCCAGCGGCGTAGCGGACCTTCGTCGTCGCCGAGGTGCCGTTGGCGTAATTTCCGGTGTTGTAGATCGTGAAGCCCTGGTTGCCGAGTTTGGTGGCGGCCGTGCGCGCCAGGCCTTCGACGCCGGAGCCGTTGGACACCAGCAGCGAGACGGTGGAGGGATCCACCGCCCGGTGCTTGGTCGGTGTCGCGGCGGCCTGGGTGGGGACGGGCGCGTTCGCCTGGACGGTCGGCTTCTCGCCCGGCAGTGGCTGATCGTCGCGGATCGCCTTGAAGATCGCCTTGATGTCGGATTCGCGAGGAATCTCGTTGCCGTAAGAGTCAGTTCCCGCGGTCGGAACGGTGATGAAGGTGACCGCACCGGCATCGATCTTCTGCAGTGACCGTCCCAGCATCAGTAGGTCGGTTGTTTCGACCTTGTTGACCCAGGTGTGCTCACGAAGCGCACTGATGAAGCCGTTCAGTTTGCTCGGATTGAACAGCACCCTGCTGGACAGCGTGCCGCGCAGCAGTGAAGCGAGGAAGCGTTGCTGTCGGTTGATGCGGTCATAATCACTGCGCTCCTCACCGTAGACATGCCTGGCGCGCACGTAGTTCAGCGCGGTTTGGCCGTCGATGCGCTGCTTGCCCGGGTGCTCCAGGATGGTGCCGAGCACCTCGTCGACGAGCGGCTTGGACGCGCAGACCTCGACGCCATCGATCTGGTTGACCATCGACTCGAAACCGGCGAAGTCGATGCCCATGAAGTGATTGATCGACGCGCCGGTGAGACGCTGGATCGTTGAGACGAGGCACATCGGGCCGCCGACAGCGTAGACGGCGTTGAGCTTGCCGCCCATGGCAGACGGGAACTTCTCGTCGGTGTATTTGTTTTTCTCGTTGTCCCACCCGTTGCACTGGGGTCTGGTCACGTCCAGGTCGCGCGGGAAGGAGACTACGACGACCCGATTCCGGTTCTTCGGGATGTGGACCAGCATGGTGGTGTCCGCGCGGGCGCCTTCGGCGTCGTCCAAAGTGCCCGCGCCGAGCTGACCGTTGGCCCCTGCGCGGGTGTCGGTGCCGACGAGCAGGTAGTTCTCGTCGCCGAGCTGCGCATTGGAATCGACGATGTCCTCTGAGTTCTCGTCGAGGGCGTTGACCTGGGTGAAGCTGTCCGTCGTCGACCGCAGGTAGCTCCAGCCGCCGCCGGTGACCAGCAATGCGAGGACGGCGCACACTGCTCCCGCCGCTCTTCCCGCGGTCCGCAGCCGCTTGTTGCGGCGCTGCCGGGAGGCCTGCAGACGGGTCTGGGCGGTGCCGACGGGCTTCGGTTTGGCGTCCCTGCCCTCCTTGGTCGGCCAGCCCACGCCCTTACGCTTGGCTCGTGTGGGCTCTTCTAGCGGAGGAAGGACGTCGGTGACCTCTTCGGCCAGCTCCGGTTCCGGAGGAGCGACGGGTGCGGCGGACGCCGAGTGCTCGGCCGGGCGGCGGGTCGTGGCGCGGGCGGCCGGAGTGGCGCCCGTGATGTCCTGGACCACCGGCGAGCTACCCGTCTGGCGTAGTGGTGGCGAGTCCGGTGCACGCCGGGGACCGGCTGCGGCGCCGCGGCCGTTGGCGGGAGTGGGGGGACGGTTCGCGGGCGGGCCGGCCGGTGGCCGGGGAGCTTCCTGCGGCGGCTCCGCGCGGTTGCCCCGTTGTGATGGGGGCCCTGCCTGCGGCGGTACCTGCTCGGGGCGGCGCGTCTGGCTCGGCGGAGTGCCAGCACCCGGCGGTGCGGGCTCGGCGCGGCGTCCTCGGCCGGGTGCGGCAGTCGGGTCCGGCGGAATGGGCTCGGCGCGGCGTCCTCGGCCGGGTCCGGGAGCCGGGGTAGGTTCCGCGCGGCGTCCTCGGCTGGGTGCGGCGCCCGGGTCCGGCGCGGCGGGCTCGGCGCGGCGGCCTCGGCGGCCACTGCGTTCGTTGTCGACCCGCTGGACCAGATCCTGGACCGTCAGGGGCGCGGAACTCTGGTCCGGAGTGGCGTCGGTATGGCGCGAACGACGAGACGTGCGTGCGGCGTCTCCTTCGGAGCTGTCCGCCGCGGGATACCGCTCCCACGGGGCGCGACCTCCGGGCCGTGGCGAACGCCCGTGCCGATCGTCACCCACCAACGAACCTCGCTTTTCGTCCTGCTTTTCCGCTCAGGTCACACTCGACCGGCGGCACCGATTCCGCAATGATAACGATTCCGCCACGGGGGGCCACCCCACCGAGAAATCGAACAGGTCACAGCTGTTTCGGCGACGTCGTTCGCTGAGCGGTTGCCCGATCAGCCGCCACTGTGCATCACATCCGCCGCGCGTGGCACCGCGGGATCGTCCGGGTCGTCGAGCCAGCCGTGCGGCAGCGCGACCTTGCCTGGCGAGCCCTGACGCCCGCGCGGGCCCTCCGCGTCCTTCGGGAAGGGCGCGGTCGGATCGAGCTGCCCGACAAGATCTTCCAGCCGAGCGAGGCTGTCCACGGTGGCGAACGCGCGACGCAGGTCGGCGCCGACCGGGAAGCCCATCAAATACCAGGCCATGTGCTTGCGCAGGTCACGCATGGCCTTGTCCTCTCCGAGGTGCTCGGACAGCAGCGCGCCGTGCCGGTACAGCACGGCACCGACCCGGCCCAGATCGGGCGCGGCGGGCAGCGGCTCCCCGCGCAGCGCCGCCTGCAGTTCGGCGAACAGCCACGGCCTACCCAGGCAGCCGCGTCCGACGACCACGCCGTCACACCCGGTCTCGTCCATCATGCGAACCGCGTCGTCCGCCGAGAAGATGTCGCCGTTGCCGAGGACCGGGATCGACGTGACGGCCTCTTTGAGCCGGGCGATTGCGGTCCAGTCGGCCTCGCCGGAGTAGCGCTGCGCAGCCGTGCGGGCGTGCAACGCGACCGCCCGCGCGCCTTCGGCTTCCGCGATGCGTCCCGCGTCCAGATAGGTGCGGTGGTCGTCATCGATGCCGATGCGAAACTTCAGGGTGATCGGGACCCCCGCCGGTTCCGCCGCCCTCACCATGGCGCGCACGATGTGCCGGAACAGCGTCCGCTTGTACGGCAGGGCGGCGCCGCCGCCGAGCCGGGTGACCTTGGGCACGGGGCAGCCGAGGTTGAGGTCGATGTGGTCGGCCCAGCCCTCGCCGACGATGATGCGCACCGCTTCGCCGAGCGTGTCCGGGTCCACGCCGTAGAGCTGCATCGAGCGGGGATGCTCGTCGGCATCGAAGGACATCATGTGCAGCGTCTTCTCGTTGCGTTCGACCACCGCTCGCGCGGTGATCATCTCGCACACGTAGATCGAGGTAGGGCTGCCGAATTCCCGGCACAACTTGCGGAACGCCAGATTCGTGATGCCCGCCATCGGCGCGAGCACGACCGGCGGATCGACCGGATACGGCCCGATCCGCAGCTTCGTCATCGCCTCGGTAGTCATCGTCACGCCGACCAGTGTCTCATTTCCGCACGTAAGTCGGCCGGAGCGGGTCGCAGCGCGGCGCGGCACCGTGCCGTTCATACAACCGCCGCCGCCCCGGACTCCGGGGCGGCGGCGTGCTGTAACCGGGGCGCTCAGCCTACGGAGCTGCCCGCCATCTGACGGTCGCGCTTGGCGGCCTCGCGGGCCAGCATCCGGTCCCGCTGTTCCTCGAACTTGATGACGTCCTTGCTCAGCTTGTCCAGGAAAATACCGAGGCGCTCACGGACCGCCTCGCCGCGGGCGGTGAAGTCGCTGCGTTCGAAGATGTTCCACTTCTTCAGCACCGGCTGGACGACCTCTTCCAGGTGCTGGCGCAGATCGTAGATGCCGTGCTTGGCCATCAGCACGCCGTTGCGGCGGAAGTTGGGCATGCCGGCGCCCGGCATCTGGAAGTTCTCCAGGATCAGGGTGATCGCCTCGATGGCCTGGTCAGGGGACAGGTCGAGGGCGGCGCCGCACATGTTGCGGTAGAAGATCATGTGCAAGTTCTCGTCGGCGGCGACGCGCTGCAGCATGCGGTCGGCGATCGGGTCGTCACAGACCTTGCCGGTGTTGCGGTGGCTGACCCGGGTGGCGAGTTCCTGGAAGGTGACGTACGCGACGGAATGCAGGAAGCCCGCGTCGGCTTCGGCAGGGGAGGCGAAGCCGTTGGTCATGTGGACCATCCTGGCTTCCTCGAGGGCGACCGGGTCGACGCCGCGGGTCACTACCAGGTAGTCCCGCATCACGATGCCGTGGCGGTTCTCCTCGGCGGTCCAGCGGCCCACCCAGGTGCCCCACGCGCCATCCTGAGAGAAATTCTCGGCGATCTCCCGGTGATAGGAGGGCAGGTTGTCCTCGGTGAGCAGGTTGGTGACCATGGCCGCCTTCGCGACCTCGTTGAGCCGGGACTGCTCCGGATCCCAGTCCACCCCACCGAGTGCCGCGAAATTGCGGCCGTCGTCCCACGGGACGTAGTCGTGCGGATGCCATTCCTTTGCCATGGAGAGGTGCCGGTTGACGTTTTCTTCGGCAACCGGCTCCAACTCCGTCAGAAGCTCGAGTTGAGTCAGATCCCTTGCCATGTATGAACCCTTCAGTGTGTGCTTCCGGTCGTGCAGGTCATCCCAAGGTAGACCGATACCGTTGCGGCCATACCTTACGGCACCGTAGGTGTGATGCGAAACGCATCCGTTAGACGATCGATGCCCTGGTGATCCACCACATGCGACGTCTTCGCCGTTCAGTGATCCACACGAGTGTATGGGTTCTTCCTGTGAACGAGAGGACTATCGACGCGGGGTTCGCGTCGTTAGCGGGAGGTGGGGAATCGCACAATCCGCCACCGCGCCGACAATGAATCGAGTACCCAACGCTCGCGCGTGTCGAACACGGCGCGCCGAACCAGACCGCGTGTGCCCGGGCGAGCCGGACTTCTGGAAGGCCACGGTCATGAGCCGCCGTCGCATGGCCCGACGACCGCCTCGGCCGGGCACGTGTGAGGCGCGGTGGCCGAAACCGGTGTGTCGCCCCAACGTCACCCATCCCTCTCTCATGAACGTGGACGCCTGTCTTGCTCCGGGCTTCGCACGATCAGCTCGGCGCACGGTCTGTGGTGGAGAGCGCGTTCTCGGACGGCCCTTACTTCTGTATGCGCCGCTCCCCGGGCGGCGCATATATACATCGGAAATCCGCCGTACCAGACCGGCTTCCCAGCGTTGCCGGGTCACCTACCGCGATCAGCCACGTAGCCGCATCGGGCGGCGGGCTCGGCGAGGTGCCAGTCGCGATCTGCGTGGTCGGCACCGACTCCCTGAATTGACTATGTCCTTTGTCACAATCCGACCGGTCGCACCGGGCGTCTCGTGGTCCACGTCGTGGGCGAGTCCTTGCTCTGTCTGGGTCGTATCCTGCCCAGTCCAGGCGTCCGCAATCCCGCGCATGGCGGTCCACTATCTCCGCCGTATAGGGACGGTAAGGAAAGAGCCGTCGAACGGCTTGTCGGCCGAGGCGCCGAGTTCGGCTCCGATGACCGTGAAGCATTGTGTGTGACATCGGAGAGCGGAGCCTCGACGCGGCGCGTCCTGGCCGGTATAACCGGTGCTTCACCGCGTAGAACTCACGAAACAGGTCGGGCGCCCGGAGTGCCCGGGCGCCCGACCGTTGTGCCCCCAGTAGGGCTCGAACCTACGACCTGCGGATTAAAAGTCCGTAGCTCTACCAACTGAGCTATAGGGGCGCGGAGGAACAGTGTAGTGGGATCGGGGGCGGATGCCCCAATCGGGGGAGTTCGTGTCGGCGGGTGGGTTGGATGGGTGGGGGCGGCGTGGCGGGGCGGGTGCGTCGCGGGGCGGCGTGGCGGTGGGTAACGCGGCGTGCGCAGAGGGCGATGCGGGCGGTAAACACTTGGCACCCAGCTTTGTTCATCTTAGCTGGATCTGGATATCATTCAATCGTGTTGGCTGGCAATGTCTTTGGATTTGCAGGGGGTGAACGGCTCTGGCCGGGCGAGGCTCGCGGGGCGGGTTGGCGGGCGAAACGTGGGCGGCGGCCGGTTGTCCGGCTTGCCGGTCGGCTCGCGTGAACAATCCTGAGCCGCTGGCGAATTCGCGCACCCACCGTAGCGGCCGGTTGGGTTGCCGAATATTTGCCGTAACAGAAAGTGGAATCGGATGGCCACCTGACTCGCCGGTTTGCCGCGTGTCGGATCGGGATTCCGGGTACGGTGACGCCTTGGTGAATTCCGAAAGAATCGTCGACTCGATCGGTGCCGCGGAATTCGGATTGTCGTTTCCGTGTCCGAAGGCGCCGCGGCCGGTCCGGCCGGCCACGGCTCGACGGAACTCTATGCCGCAGGAGGAGGCACGTTCAGGACGAAGAAATGCCCGGATGCGCACCCCCTGCGGCGCACCCGGGCAGGCAAACTATACCAGCTGGTGTGTTACAGGTTTTCCGCGAGTTTTCGTACCGAAGGTTTGAAATCGGTCGAAAACCGGGTTCGACGTATTGATAAAACTCAGGAATTCGCGCCGAGGGTCCGTTCCTTCGGGGGTGGCTGATTGGCGGCGAGTAGGCTTCGGAGGCGTTTCGAGCATGGCACGGCAGCAAGAGCGGGCGCGCCGGACACGGGCGGCGATTATCAGGTCCGCCGCCGTTGAGTTCGGGAAGAGCGGCTATGCCGCTGCATCGCTCAACCGCATATTGGAAGGGTCGCGTGCCACCAAGGGCGCCATGTACTTCCATTTCGATTCGAAAGAAGATCTGGCACGCGCGGTGCTGGAGACCGCGGTGGAACGCTACCGCGCCTCCGCCGAGCGCTGGCTGGCCCGAACGGATCTCAGCCCGCTGGACATCCTGCACGGGGTGGTCGACGAGATCGCGCTGCGGCTCGAGCACGACATCATCGTGCAGGCCGAGTACCGGCTGATCATCGAGCCGGACTTCTACCGTGACGTGCAGGCCGGTGGCGGCCGCATCCTGGGCCGCACCACCAGGGTGCTCACCGTCCGTGCCATCGACCACGGGCAGCTGCGCGCCGACGCCGACCCCGACCGGTTCACCCGCACGCTCGCCGCCGCGCTGGCCGGCCAGCGGTACATGGTGGACCTGCTCGGTGGGCAGGTCGATCTGCGGGCACGGTTCGAGGAGGCGCTCGAGGTCGTGATGGAGGCGATGGCCACCCCGGAATGGCTGGAGAAGTTCCGCAGCGACGGCTGGCGCACCCAGGCCCGCTTGGAGGAGCTCGGTTTGAGCCTCTGACCAGCCGGTTTGGGAATCGAGTCCGGTCTGTCATAAGCTATCCCAGCTCCCAACGGACAGCCGTTGAAGCCGGTCCGGAGAAATCCGGGGCGAGCCCCCTTCGTCTAGCGGCCTAGGACGCCGCCCTTTCAAGGCGGTAGCGCGGGTTCGAATCCCGTAGGGGGTACGATCTTCGGATCGTTGGTAGCAGAGCATGGCCCTGTGGCGCAGTTGGTTAGCGCGCCGCCCTGTCACGGCGGAGGTCGCGGGTTCGAGTCCCGTCAGGGTCGCAAGTAAGCGCCGGAGATATCCGGCGTTTCGCGTATGGCATTCACTTCGGGTGCCTGCGGCCAGGTAGCTCAGTTGGTACGAGCGTCCGCCTGAAAAGCGGAAGGTCGCCGGTTCGATCCCGGCCCTGGCCACTCCACTCGTAGGCGAGCCCTGTTCACGGAATGCGTGAACGGGGCTCGTTTCGTCATTTCTTGTGGGGGTGCAACCCCCCCCGCCCGGCGGGCTTCGCCCCCGGACCCCCATTCGTTGTGGTTGCGTTCGGGGGTGTCGTTCGGTTTGGTTCTCCGCTTGCCGGGTGGTGTCGTGACCTCGGCGCCGAGCGCGGCCAGCCAGGGGACTTAGTTGTTCTGGGTGGTCTCCGGTCGTCGGCATTCCGCGCGTTGATGCCTGCGTGGTGAGGGAGACGCCGCCTCGATTCCGGTCGACGGTACCTGTCCGTCGACATGGCGGGCGGGCTTGATCGTCCGGTCGGCGGGGCGTCTATGGTGCGGGGCGGGGCCGCGTCGGTCGTCTGGTTGGCGGGCGTCGAGTGTGCGCGAGCAGTCGGGTGGGTGTGGTGAATCACACAGGGCCGCATCCGGGTTCGCGATCGGGTGCTCACCCGGCCGCCGCGGGTAGGCTGGCGCGGCCATGTCGACCCTTCTCCTCGCCCTCGCGGGGTTCGCCTTCCTCGACTCGCTCGACCTGTTGCTGATCGGCGTCACCACGGCTGTGGTCTACGACAGCAGGTTGAGCCGCCGCTCGCCCCTGGTGGGCGGTCTGAGCTTGCTGGCGGGCGTCTTCGCCGTCACCACCGCCTTCGGGATCTGCACGATCCTGGGGATCGGCTTTCTGACCGATCTGATCGACTTCGAGATCACGCCGGCAATTCGGTATTGGGGTGAACTCGCCGCCGGGGTGTTGTTGATCGTTCTCGCGAGCATTCGAATGACGGGAACGGCCGCCCCGCGGCGCGCGCCGGCATTGCGCCGCCGACCGTGGATACTCGCCGGTCTCGGCGTGGCGATCGGTATCGCGCAGGCCCCGACAGCGGTGCCTTATCTCGCCGGACTCGCGATGATCTCCGCGCGGCATCCGCTGCCGACGTTGTGGCCACTGATCGTCGTCGCGTATTGCGCGCTCGCATTGCTGCCGCCGCTGGTGATACTCGGCCTCGCGCTGAGGCGGACGACCGGAGCGCGGCGGATGTATCGAAAAGTTGTTCGCATAATCACCACATACGGCCCGATTTCGGTGCGCATACTGTTCGCGATCTTCGGTGTGGTCCTCCTGTGCGACGCGCTCGTCCATTACCGACACCTCTGGTTGTGAATGCGGTCGCCGAGTCCGGCGACCGATGGCGTAAATGCGGTTGAGGCGTGGTGTTCGGTGGGATGCTGGAGGTATGGCTGAGCGCTGGTATTACTGCTTGAAGCACAAACGAGCCGAGCAAGGTCGGCAGTGCTGGTTCCGCGACCGGATGGGGCCGTACCCGGATCAGGCGACGGCGGAACGTGCGCTCGAGATCGCGCAGGCGCGCAACACGCGGGAAGATGCCCGGGACCGGGCCTGGCGGGACGGCGACTGAGGCGGCGCGGGGGAATGGCTCGCGGAAAGGCTTCCCCCGTACGGTGAAGTTGATCTTGAGCCGCAGGTCGGAGGCTCGGGCGGTGTGGCACCGGGTGCGGCCGCTCAGTTCGCGATCAGGTGTATCGAGTACGGTTCTCCAGAACTCGACGAATGCTCGGAGGTCCTGGCGTGGGCTGCGAGCGGAAACCAGGATCAGCAGGGAGGGCGACCCTTGAGGGTTACCGTTGTTGTGCCGACCTACAACGAGCGGGAGAATTTGCCGGTTGCGGTGGAGCGGCTGACCGCGCTGCCGGTGCCCGACCTGCACGTACTCGTGGTGGACGACAGCTCGCCGGACGGCACCGGTGAGGTCGCCGACAAGCTGGCCGCCGAACTGCCGAACGTGGTGGGTGTGCTGCACCGGACGGAGAAGGACGGGCTCGGGCGTGCGTACGTGGCGGGCATCACGCGCGCGCTGGACGAAGGCGCGGACGTGGTGATCCAGATGGACGCCGACCTGTCGCATCCCGCCGAAGTGATCCCGGCCATGCTGGAGAAGCTGACCACCACCGACGCGGGCGTGGTGCTCGGTTCCCGCTACGTCCCGGGCGGCTCGACCGCCTCGGAATGGAAGTGGTACCGCAAGGCGCTGTCGGCCTGGGCCAACTTCTACGTGAACCTGATCCTGCGGCTGGGCGTCAAGGACGCCACCGCGGGCTTCAAGGCGTGGAAGGCCGACACCCTGCGCGCCATCGACGTGGGCTCGATCCGCAGCAACGGATACTCCTTCCAGGTCGAGATGAACTACCGCACCATCAAGAAGGGTGTCGCGATCGCCGAGGTGCCGATCCGGTTCGAGGAACGGACACTCGGCGCGTCCAAGATGAGCCTCAAAGTGCAGCTCGAGTCGGCGCTCATGCCGTGGAAGCTGCTGTTCGGCCGCGCGGTCTGAGCACATGCCGACGGGGCCCGCTTCCGAGGGAGCGGGCCCGGCGTGATTGCGGTCAGCGTTCGACTAGCCGGTTGCCCATCGCCTCCGACTCGTCACGAGCACCAGGTGAATCGCCGACAGGGCGACCAGGACCGATAACGTCCGCGGCGAGGTCGCGCCGCCGCCGACCACCCACGGCCGTACAGCGGCCGAACAGGGGAAAAGCTGCGTGGCTTGCTCTCAGCTGATCAGCGGGGCCAATTCAGGAGCGTGTCGACGAACAATCGGCGTACCTCTGCCACTTTGCCGTCCAGATCGCCCGGATCCCATGCGCTGACATCGATCGGATCGAGAATCGCCACGTCGACCGTTCCGGGGCGGGCGACCATCGCGTTGCGTCGGCAGATCTCACCCGCGTTCCGGATGACGACCGGGATCACCGGCACCCCCGCCTGCATCGCGATGTGGAACGCGCCTTTCTTGAACGGCCCGACCTCCGGGGTGTAGGACCGAGTTCCTTCCGGAGCTACCGCGACCGACAAGCCGCCGCGCAGGGTCTCCACCACCGGTCGCAACGCCGCCCTGGCCTGCTCGCTGTTCGTGCGATCGATGAACGTCACGCCGACGAAGCGCATGAGCGGTCCGAAGACCGGATTCTTGGTCAGCTCCTTCTTGCCGATCGCCGTCACGCCGCCGCCGAGCACTTCGGGGACGATGATGATGTCGAACTGGCTCTGATGGTTGAACAGGAAGACCGCCGGCCGCGGCGATCGCGCGTTCTCCGCGCCGGTGACCCGCACCCGCACTCCCGCGATGCGCAGCGTGTTGCGCGCCGCGTGCGCCATCAACGCGTCGGCCATCTGTTGCCGGTCCTTCGTGGGCGCTTTCGACGCGACGCCGAACAGCGCGCCGCCGAGCAGCCCGGCGAGCCCCGCGGCGGTACGCGCGTAGTCGCTCGCGCGCGGCCGGGGACGCGGCCGGAAGACCAGCTCGCTCCAGCGCCGCCGGTCGGCGATGGCGTTCAGCGCGTCGTCGGGGTTCACCGCCACGGGACGCCCCACCAGCGACAGCATGGGCAAGTCGGCGATCGCGCCGGCATAGGCGTAGCTGCGGCTCAGATCCACCTCGTGCGTGGCGGCGAACTCGGCGACCGCCTCGGCCTTGCCGTTGCCCCACAGCGCCTTTCCATCGGGATGCCCGGTGAGCACGCCCTCGTCGGTGGCCATGGGTGTGTAGAGCACGTGCCCGATGCCCAGTTGCGCGGCCGCGGGGGCGACTTGGAACCGGGTGAGCGAGCTGACCAGGACGATGGTGTGCCCGGCCGCTCGGTGCGTCCGGATCAGCTGCCATGCCTCGGGGTAGAGGTACTCGTAGACGGTGCGCTGGAACAGACGCCTGCCCACCTCGTCGAGTTCCTCTTCGGAACGCCCGGCCAGCGCCTCGGACAGCTCCCGGAGCAACCGGCTGTATTCGCCGTCGGTCATGTGCTTGCGGATGCCGCCGAGCAGCACGTCGGCGGGCTTGCGCCGCAGCCGGTGCCGCGGTCCGGGACCGTCGATGACAGTGCCACCGAAATCGAAGACCGCGGCGATCGCGCGGCCCTGCGGTCCGGAACGTATGGCGGCGAGCGCGGTGTCGAGATCAGCGCGCGCGTCGGTCATCGAACCTCCCGGATACCACCGTGCTTTCGTGTCGATCGCTCACCGCGCCTCCCGGTTCGACGGGTCGAGCGCGGCGGCCTGCGCGATGCGGGTCCCGATATCGCGCAGACGTTCGGCGAATTCGATTCTGCGTCGCAGCAGTTCCGCGCGGCTCTGTTCTGGGTCGTCGTCGGCCGCCGTCTCCAGCAGGCCGTAGTTGTCGGCGAGCTTCAGGGCGCTGGTGAACAACTCGGTGGAGACCGACTCCGGGCTGTGCAGTCGTTGCTGCAACTTCATCTGCTTGCCGACCGCCACGCATTCGGTGATGAACTCCTTGCGGTCGATCTCGTCGCACGCGTCCCGGGCGGCGAGCCGTTCGGCCACCACCAGCTGCGCGTCGACGAAGGAGCGCAGCACGCGGTGGGCCATGGTGAAGCCGGAGGCGGTGAGCTTCGCCACGATGTCCGAGCCGAAGGTGTCGCGCCGGGTGTGGCTGTACCAGTCCGGATCCACCAGGAGCATCTCCGCGACCATCTGATCGGCGAACTCGCCGCGCTCGGGGAAGAAGAACTCGAATTTCAGCAGATCGCGCAGGCGGAAAGCCTCGTCCCAGCCGGTGTCG
This sequence comes from Nocardia sp. NPDC047648, assembly GCF_040642815.1. Classification (NCBI taxonomy): domain Bacteria; kingdom Bacillati; phylum Actinomycetota; class Actinomycetes; order Mycobacteriales; family Nocardiaceae; genus Nocardia; species Nocardia sp. NPDC047648. Next base: position 205,214 of record NZ_JBEYSX010000007.1, read on the forward strand.
AGGGCGTCGGCCTCGTCGTCGTCGACCGCGGCCAGGATGGATAGCTCGAGGATGGCGCGGTTGACGAACCAGTGCACGGCGCTGTTGCGGTAGAAGGCGGCTTCGAGATGCGCACCCGGCTCGATCGAGTACACCGGCTCGATCCCGCCGCGATACACCGTCACCACCTTGGCCATCGAAAGCTGTTCCAGCACTACGGCCAGGCCCTGTTCGTCGCGCAGCGCGTCGAGTTCGCCGCGCGGCAGCTCGCGCTTGTCGATGTAGCCGAGCACCGGGTTGAGCATCGTGCGCACCTCGCCGAGGGTGAGGGCGCGCCCGTCCACTCCCAGCAGCGCCAGGGTGACCAGCGCGTTGACCGTGATCGGCGTGACCGCGTTGATGCCGACCGCGACTTCGAAAGCCAGCCGTTGCACGGCCTTCCGTTCCAGCTCGGCGACTTCCGGCGGATCGCTGTCGACGACGCCCGCTTCGGGACGCGGCGGCGGAATCGGCTCGGTGTGGTGCAGCGGGATGGTCAGCGGCGGGGTCGTGAGCGGATCGCCGTACGCGGAAAGCCGGTCGCGGGCCGATAGCGGCTCACCGAAGCGGACGTAGACGTGCCCGGCGGAGTGTTGCTGACTGCGGATGTAGCGCGCCAGCCAGGTCAGCCCCTCGGGTTTCTTCTTGCCGCCTTCCTGTTCGGTGGCGATGGCGCCGAGTTCGTTGAGCCGCTCGTAGGTGATCGAGACGGGCACCAGCATGACGTCGTCGATGCGGTTCGAACGAACCGCCGCGGCAAGGTAGTTCAGCAAGCCGTAGCGCGGTGGCCGCAGCTTGCCGGTGCGGGTGCGGCCGCCTTCGAAGTACCACTCCAGGTTGAAGCGCTTGGCCAGCAGGTAGGCGAAGTACTCCTCCACGACGGCCTTGTAGACCTCGTCGTCGCCGAAGCTGCGCCGGATGAACACCGTCCCGGTGCGCCGGGCGATCGGGCCCATCGGCCAGAAGCCGAGATTCGCGCCGCCGATCACGTGGTTCGGCGGGAAGTCGTTGCGGGCCAGTACGTCTCCCAGCACGAACGCGTCGACGTACGAGCGGTGCGAGGGAAGGAACACCAGCGGATAGCGGCGGTTGAGATCGCGCAACCCGGTGAGGCCCGACTCGTCGGGGTCCACCTTCCAGGTCGAGGCGTGCACCGGCCGCATGGCCTGGGTGAACAGGTCGGAGACCAGCCTGCTCTGGGCGGCGACCAGTTCGTTGAGCCCCTTCTCCGCGCGGCGGTACACCTCGTGCGGGCTCGCCCCGATCTGGTCGGCGATCAGCTCCAGCCTGCGCAGGAAGTCGGGGGAGTCGAGAATCTCCTCCGCGACCAGCTTGGGCACCTTGTACCGGTCGCCGATGATGGTGCGTTCGGCGCGTTCGAGCGCCACCACCGCCGCGCGCACGACGGCGCGGGCGAACGGCTCGGTGCTGCCCTTGTCGAACAGCGTCGAAGCCTCCGGGTTGTTCGCGCGCAGCTCGCTGAGCCGGGCGGGCGCGCCGGTCAGCACGACGTACCGGTCCGGCGACTCGGCCAGCAGCCTGCGCTGTGCCAGCCGGTTGGGCTTGCGCGGGTTGGTCAGCAGGGCGAGATCGGCGAAGGTGACGCGGCGCACCCCGTCGCGTTCCGGGGGCAGCCACAGCACGCGGATCGGCACCACCAGCGGATCGTCGCGTCTGCCGACCAGCCGGGCGGCGACGGCGCCCGCGTCCAGGTCCAATTGCGTGACCGGTGCGTCGGTGCCGAACTCCGCGCTGATCCCGCCGTCGGCGAGCCACTTGCCGACGAGTTCGCGTTCCACCCCCGAGGCGGCGTCGATCAGGGCCACCACCGATTGCGGTGCGGTCCCGGGCCGGACTGTCGCGGGTGAATCGCCGCGGTGATCGATCATCGATGTTCTTCCCTCCGCAGGTGACGCTCTCCACTATTCAATCCCGGCGAGTGCATTCCCCGCAGGCAGTCGGCGCGTCGAGTTCGGTTCGGCGGGCACGGATGGCGTGATCGTCGAACGGGATGCGGGGCGAGTACGGCGAAAGTACTTGCGGTACGGGCACCTCCGCCCCCGAGTGATGGTCGTCGTCCGGGCTGTGGCCGCGAGCACACCCGCACTGTGAAGGAGGTAATGCTAACCTTACCTGCACAAGTTAGGCCAGGGTTACCTTTGGAGGATCGTTGTCGACCACGGAACGCCTGCGGGTTGAGTATGTGACCGATCCGGCGGCAGCGATGTCCCGGCTGGCGGGGGCGGATCGGTTCGGCGAGTACGTGATGTACGAGCGTCCGGGGGAGTGGGTGTTCGCCGCCGATCCGATCGGCAGTGTCGAACTGGACGTGCGGGAGCTGCGCGTCACCTGGGAGGGGCGGACCACGACCAGCCGGTGGGCAGGCAATCCGGCGGGCGTGATCGATCGCGCGCTCGGCGCGCTTCCCCTCGACGGGCGCAACGCCTACGGCTGGATCGGATTCGAGTTCTGCGCGTGGGCGCTCGACGCCACCGAGCACTTGGACCCGCGCGCCGCGATCGCGCATCTGATGATTCCCCGAATCGAGGTGCGGGTGGGCGAATCCGGCGTGCGGATATCGGGTGCGACGCCGACCGAGACCGGCGATATAAACGACCTGATCGCGCAGTCGCAGAACACCGAACTGCCGCAGGCGCAGCCGGCCGACATCCGCATCGATCCGACCGGCTACCGCGACCGGGTGGCCGAGGCGGTCGGCGAGATCCAGGCCGGGCGGTATCAGAAGGTCATCCTGTCCAGGAAGGTCGATCTGCCGTTCACCGTGGACGTTCCGGCCACCTATCGCCTCGGGCGCGCGCACAACACGCCCGCGCGCTCGTTCCTGCTGCGGCTCGGTGGTTTGGAGGCGGCGGGCTTCAGCCCCGAACTGGTCGCGTCGGTGGACGACGACCGGGTGGTGACCACCGAACCGCTGGCGGGTACCCGGGCCTTCGGGCGTGGGTCCGCGGCCGATCTCGCCGCCAGGGCCGACCTGGTGACCGACCCGAAAGAGATCGTCGAGCACGCGATCTCGGTGCAGACCTCGTTCGCGGAGATCGCGGCCGTCGCGGACCCCGGCACGCCCGCGGTATCGGATTTCATGGCCGTGCGTGAGCGGGGCAGTGTGCAGCATCTGGCGTCCACGGTGCGTGGACGGCTGGCGGCCGACCGGTCCAGCTGGGACGCGCTGGAGGTGCTGTTCCCGTCGGTGACCGCCTCGGGGATTCCCAAGCGTGCGGGCGTCGACTCGGTGTTCCGGCTCGATCACGACCCGCGCGGGCTGTATTCCGGTGCGGTGGTGACCGTTTCGCCGACCGGCGCGATGGAGGCGACCCTCGTGCTGCGCGCGGTGTACCAGAACGCCGAAGGAGCTTGGCTGCGCGCGGGCGCGGGCATCGTGGGCCAGTCGCGGCCGGAGCGCGAGTTCGAGGAGACCTGCGAGAAGCTGGGCAGCATCGCGCCCTACGTCGTCAAGGCGTAGGGGAAGGCAAACGGGCAGCGCACCGCTGATGCACTGCCCGTCGGTATGCCCGCAGTGCTACAGGGCGGCGCGCAAGGCCTTCTTGTCGATCTTGCCCACCGCGGTGATCGGCAATTCTTCGCTGCGGCGCAGCACGTCCGGCAGTTTGTAGGTGGCCAGCCCGCGCGCGGTCAGGAAGGTCTTGACCTCGGCCAGCGTGGGCATCTCGCCGTCGACGACCAAGACGGCGCAGACTTTTTCGCCCAGCGCCGCGTCTGGCAGCCCCACCGCGGCGGCGTGCCGGACGGCGGGATGGGCGAGCAGGTGCTCCTCGAGTTCGTCGCAGGAGACGTTCTCGCCGCCGCGGTTGATCACGTCCTTGATCCGGCCGGACACCACGAGATGCCCGCTGGGCAGGCGGCGGACCAGGTCTCCGCTGCGATAGAAACCGTCCGGGGTGAACGCGCGCGCGTTGTGCTCGGGTGCGCGGTAGTAGCCGCGGATCGTGTACGGGCCCCTGGTCAGCAGTTCGCCCTCGGCGCCGGGCGCCACGTCGTTGCCGTCGCCGTCCACGACGCGGATCTCGTCGGCGGGGGAAAGCGGACGGCCCTGGCTGGTGTGCAGCAGTTCGGCGGGATCGTCGAGCCGGGTGTAGTTGAGCAGGCCCTCGGCCATGCCGAACACTTGCTGCAAGGTCGCGCCCAGCGCCGGGGTCACTTCCTTGGCATTGACCTCGGCCAGTCGCGCGCCGCCCACTTGGAGCAGGCGCAGCGAAGTCAGGTCGGCCTCTTCCCATTCGGTGGCCGCGCACCAGAGCTGGGCCAGCGGCGGCACGACGGCGGTGACCGTGACCCGGTGCCGCTCGATCGCGGCGAACGCGTTCTCCGGGCTCGGGTCGCTGACGAAGGCGACCGCGCCGCCGACCCCGACGGTGCCGAGGATCCCGGGGCAGGCCAGGGGGAAGTTGTGTGCGGCGGGCAGCGTCGCGAGGTACACGTCCCGCTCGCTGAGTTCGCACAGTTCGGCGCTGGCGGTGGCGTTGTAGAGATAGTCGTCGTGCGTGCGCGCGATCAGCTTCGGCAGGCCGGTGGTGCCGCCGGAGACCAGCATCAAGGCGATGTCACCCGGATCGATCTCGGGCAGTTCGCCGCCGGCACGCGGTATCGAGGCGAGGTCGGTGAACGGGCCGGGATCGCCGAGTACCAGGACGTGGCGCAGCGACGGCACCGCGTCTCGCACGGTCGCCGCCAGTTCCCGGTAGTCGAAATCGCCCGCCCGGTCGGCGACGAGGTAGCCGACCGCATCGGAAATCCGTGCCAGGTGCTCGATTTCGGCCCGTCGATGGGCGGGCAGGCTCAACACGGGAATGATCCCGGCGCGCAGCAGGCCGAACAGCACGGTCAGGAACTCGGGCACGTTCGGCAGCTGGACCACCACGCGATCGCCGGGGGCGATGCCGAGCGCGAGCAATCCGTGGGCCATCCGGTCCGCGGCGGCGTCGATGTCGGCGTAGCTGCGTGAGCCCTGCGCGTCGAGCAGCGCGGGACGCTGTGGATGCCGGTGCGCGGTCGCCCGCAAGAGGTCCCCGAGCGGGCGACCGGCCCAGTAGCCCGCGGCTCGGTATTCCTCTGCCTTGTCCGCCGGGAAAGGTACGTAGCCGTCGCGATGCGCGGACTCGGTCGGTATGGAAGTCACGGTCTGCCTCACAAGAATCAAGCCAGGGTTTCCTGATGTAGGTTAGGCAACCCTACTTGAAATGGCGGCGCTCCGACCGGCCCGGGCATGTTCGACTCTGCCGCCCGGTGCTGCCGCGCACTAGACTTTCCGGCATGACCAGGTGGGACACCTCGAACATCCCCGACCAGAGCGGTCGGAAGTTCATCGTGACAGGGGCTAACAGTGGCCTGGGAGCCGAGACGGTGCGCGCGCTGGCCGCGGCGGGCGGGGAGGTGGTGCTCGCCTGCCGGAATGTGACCAAAGGGGAGCGCGTGGCCGCCGAGCTGGGTGACCGCGCGCAGGTACGCGAGCTGGATCTGGCCGATCTCGCGTCGGTGCGGGCGTTCGCCGAGGGCGTCGACGCGGCCGATGTCCTGATCAACAACGCGGGCGTGATGGCCGTGCCCGAAGGTCGCACCGCCGACGGATTCGAAAAACAGGTCGGCACAAATCATCTCGGCCACTTCGCGCTCACCGGGCTACTGCTGGGCAAGATCTCGGACCGGATCGTCACCGTCTCCAGCGGTGCGCATCAGGTCGGCAAGATCGACCTGGACGATCTCAACTGGGAGCGGCGCAAGTATCAGCGGTGGGCCGCCTACGGGCAGGCCAAGCTCGCCAACCTGATGTTCGCTCGCGAGTTGCAGCGCAGATTGACCGCGGCGGGCTCGTCGAAGGTCTCGGTCGCCGCGCATCCCGGCTACGCGTCCACCGAGTTGCAGTCGCACACCGAGTCGTTCATGGACCGGGTGATGTCGCTGGGTAACCAGGTATTCGCGCAGAGCGCCGCGATGGGCGCGCTGCCGACGTTGTACGCCGCGACCACCGACGTCGAGCCCGGCGGATACTACGGCCCGCTCGGATTCGGCGGGATGCGTGGATACCCGGGGCCTTCCGGATCGTCGAAAGCGTCCAAGGACGAGAAGGTCGCGGCCGATTTGTGGCAGCTGTCGGAGAAGCTGACCGGAGTCACCTACACCTTCACCGGATAAGCGCCACCCGGCCTTCCAGGCGGTGTGATCCAGGTCTCATCACCGGTTGTCACACTCCGCCGCTGCGCGCCGTCCTCTTGATGTACCCGCAAGGAACGGCAAAGGACGGACATCATGGAACAGCGCTTCGAACTCTTCTCCAACCCGGTCGGCGGCAGCTTCATCAAGCGACTCACCATGGCCTCCAAGGTGATCAACGACTCCACCCTGGATGCCGCGACCTATGAATTGGTGAAGATTCGGGCCAGCCAGATCAACGGCTGCGGCTACTGCACCGACATGCACACCAAGGACGCCGCGCACGCGGGCGAGACCTCGGTGCGGCTCAATCTGATCGCCGCGTGGCACGAGGCCACCGTCTTCACCGAGGCCGAGCGGGCCGCGCTGGCGCTCACCGAGGAGGCCACCCGGATCGGCGACGGTCGCGCGGTCAGCGACGAGGTGTGGCAGGAAGTGCGCAAGCACTACGACGACGACCAGATCGCCGCACTCATCGCCGCCATCGCGATGATCAACGCCTGGAACCGGATGAACGTGATCGCGCGCACTCCGGCGGGGAGTTACGTACCGGGCCAGTGGGGGTGACTCCGCGCCGACCACCGACACCGTGGCATATCTAACAACCTCGTTCACCGATCGGTTGTCGGATGGTACTGTGCCGGACGTGCAGCGCGTGTATTTCTGGTTTAGCAAGCCGGCCCCGGGTGGGCTGGTCTGCGGCAACCACATGCGCTGACGAACTCCCACCCCGAGCCGGACGATGGACCGGCTCGACGGGATTCTCGTCCGTGGGTCGGCCCCGAGAAAAGGAACCCACGACATGACAACCGCAGCCGACGTCGACGCCCGGCATTCCGATCTGGATGATCAACGCACCCTGAACGTCAGCCCGCTGCGTTCGCCCGCGGAGGTGCGGCGCGTGCATCCGATCACCGATGCCCTCGCCGACACCGTCCGTGCGGGACGCAAAGCCACCGTCGACGTGCTGAACGGTGCCGATGATCGCTTGATGGTGATCGTCGGCCCGTGTTCCGTGCACGACCCCGCCGCCGCGCTCGACTACGCGCGCCGTCTCGCGGCGAAGGCCGCCGAACTCGGCGACCGCTTGCATGTGGTGATGCGGGTCTACTTCGAGAAGCCGCGCACCAGCCTGGGCTGGAAGGGCCTGATCAACGACCCGCATCTGGACGGCTCGTTCGACGTCAACACCGGACTCGGCTTCGGCCGCAAGCTGCTGGTCGACATCACCGCCCTCGGCCTTCCGGTGGCCTGTGAGTTCCTGGACCCGATCACTCCGCAATACATCGCGGATCTGGTGTCCTACGGCGCGATCGGCGCGCGCACCGCGGCCAGCCAGGTGCACCGCCAGCTCAGCAGCGCGTTGTCGATGCCGGTCGGGATCAAGAACGGCACCGACGGCGACGTCCAGGTGGCGGTGGACGGTGTGCGCGCTGCGGCGGCCAGCCACGTCTTCCCCGGCACCGACCTCGACGGTCGTTCCGCGCTCATCCGCACCACCGGTAACCCGGACTGCCACGTGATCCTGCGCGGCGGCAGCAACGGGCCGAATTACGACGCGGCCTCGGTCGCCGAGGCGTGCCTGCGGCTGGAGAAGGCGTCGTTGCCGGAGCGGATCGTGGTGGACGCCAGCCACGGCAACAGCAACAAGGACCACAACAAGCAGGTCGACGTGGTCACCGACATCGCGCGGCGGGTGGCGGCGGGCGAGACCGCGGTCGTCGGCGTCATGCTGGAGAGCTTCCTGGTCGCGGGACGCCAAGACCTCACCCTCGGCCACGCCGACGAGCTCGCCTACGGGCAGTCGATCACCGATGCCTGCCTGGACTGGGAAACCACCGCGAGCCAGCTGGAGCGCCTGGCCGAGGCGGTGCGGCAGCGCCGCGAGAGCTGACTCGGCGCGAGCCGACGGGGCCGCGCGTACGGCATGACCAGCGTGGACAGCGGAGGTTGCGCGCGGCGGTCGCTCACGCGGGGCCGGGCGCCTGCGCGATCGGTGTCGCGCCACGGGTGAACTCGGCGGGCCAGTCGCCCGCCGGACCGGGCGGGTCGGTGCGCAGCCGGGCGGCGAGCCAGTGGTCGCGGCGTCGTCCGCGTTGGATGCTGCCCAGCCGGCACATTCCCTCGTACCGGAATCCGGCGCGCCGGGCGACCGCGGCCGAGGCGTAGTTGCCCACGTACGCGCGCCAGGCGATCCGTTCCAGGGCCAAGCCGTCGGCGCGGAACCCGAACTCGCACACCAGCTCCACCGCCTGTGTCATCAGGCCGCGCGACCGGTGCGCCGGAGCGAGCCAGAAACCGATCTCTGCCGCGCTCTCGTCGAGCGCGCCGAGACCGATCGTGCCGATCACCGGCCCGTCGGCATGCGGCCGCACCGCCCAGATCGGGCTGCGCGCCGCCCAACCGGGGACGACCATCTTCTCGATGAAGGTGACGGCGCTGTCCCGGACGTACGGCACCGGGATGGTCACCCACTCCGCGATGGCCGGATCTTGGCAGCACTCGGTGATCGTGTCGATATCGTCCGTCGTGGGGGCCGACAGCCAGATCGTCCCGTTCGACAGCGCATGGTGGTCCATCGCGTCATGCTGTCACGAAAGGTTCGGCGGATCACCCGGGTTACCTCGCCGCCGATGCCGTGCGGGAACGTTTCGAACCGGACCGTAGACTTCTTCCTCGATGGTTGCCGCGCTGCTTTCCGACCTGTTCGAGTCACATCGGGCGCATCTGCTCTCGGTCGCCTATCGGCTGACGGGCAGCGTCGGCGACGCCGAGGACGCGGTTCAGGAGAGCTGGTTGCGCTTGGCGGGCGCGCACCAGTCCGAGATCGATGACCTGCGGGCTTGGCTGACCACCGTGGTGAGCCGTATCTGCCTGGACCGGCTGCGCAGCGCGGCGGCGCGGCGGGAGAGCTACGTGGGTCAGTGGCTGCCGGAACCGGTGGTCACCGCTCGCACGCCGTCCAGCGCGCCCGACCCGCTGGAAACAGTGGTGCGCAAGCAGGAGTGCCGGTTCGCCGCGCTGATCGTGCTCGACACCCTGACGCCGCCGCAGCGCGTGGCCTTCGTGCTGCACGACGGGTTGTCGGTGCCGTTCGACGAGATCGCCGACATCCTCGGCATCTCCGCCGACGCCGCGCGGCAACTGGCGGTCCGTGCCCGCAAGGCGGTGACGCAGACGCCGCAGCCGGTGCCCGATGCCGAGCACGAGGCCGCCGTGCAGCGCTTTCTCCTCGCGCTGAGTTCCGGTGACGTGACCGCCGTGGCGGCGGCGCTGCATCCGGACGCGGTGATGATCGGCGATGCCAACGGCACCACCGCCACCGCGATCAACGTCCTGCGCGGCGCGGATCGCATCGCCCGTTTCTACCTGGGTCTGGTGCGCAAGTACGGGTTGGAGGACGAGGCGCCGGTCTATGAATTCGTGTCGGTGAACGGGCAGTTGGGACTGCGGGTCGCGGCTCGTCCGGCGTCCGAGGGCCGGGCCGGTTACCCCACGCGGGTGGTCGGCTTCACGGTGCGGGACGGAGTGGTCTGGGGGGCCTACGATCTGGCGAATCCGGCCAAGTTGGGCGGCGTTCGGCTGGGTTGAGCCCGGCGCGGAGACCCACGCCTGCCCGGCGGCCTCCGGCGTTCGCGATGGCGTCGAGGCAGGGGGCTAGTCTCCGGTTATGCCCTCGCGACACCAGACCGTTGCCCGCCTGCGCCCCTTCGCGTCGACCATCTTCGCCGAGATGACCGAACTCGCCGTCCGGCACGACGCGGTCAACCTGGGTCAGGGCTTCCCCGACAGCGACGGGCCCGCGAGCATGCTGGAAGTGGCGCGCCGTGCCATCGCCGACGGGCTCAACCAGTACCCGCCCGGGCGCGGCATGCCGGTGCTGCGCCGAGCCGTGGCCGACGACCGGGCCCGGCGCTACGGGACCGACTACGACCCCGATTCACAAGTGCTGGTGACCGTGGGCGCGACGGAGGCGATCAGCGCCGCGGTGCTCGGCTTGGTCGAGCCGGGCGAAGAGGTCGTGCTGATCGAGCCGTACTACGACTCGTACGCGGCGGCCGTGGCGCTGGCCGGCGCCCGGCGGCGCACGGCGCGCTTGGTGGCCGACGGGGACCGGTTCGTGCTCGACCTGGACAGCCTGCGTGCCGCGATCACCCCCGCGACCCGGATGCTGATCGTGAACTCGCCGCACAATCCGACCGGCACCGTACTCGGGCGCCCGGACTTGCAGGCGATCGCCGAAATCGCCTGCGACCACGACATTCTGGTGTTGACCGACGAGGTCTACGAGCACCTGACCTACGACGGCGCCGAGCACATCAGCCTGGCGACTCTGCCCGGCATGGCCGAACGGACGATCGTGGTGTCCAGCGCGGCGAAGACCTTCAGCGTCACCGGATGGAAGACCGGGTGGGCGTGCGGGCCCGCCGAGCTGATCGTCGGTGTGCTCGCGGCCAAACAGTTCCTGACCTTCGTAGCGGGCGGGCCGTTCCAGCCCGCGGTCGCGCATGCGATCGACCACGAGCTGGGCTGGGTGCGACAGCTGCGGGAGGCGTTGTCCGAGAAGCGTCTTCGTCTGTCCGCCGCGCTCGCCGACATGGGGATGCGGGTGTACACGAGCGCGGGAGGCTACTTCGTCGTCGCCGACATCACCCCGCTGGGCATCGCCGATGGTGTGGCGTTCTGCCGTGAGCTGCCGAAGCGTCAAGGGGTGGCGGCGGTACCGGTCAGCGTGTTCGCCGACGACACCGCCGCCTGGAATCACCTGGTGCGCTTCACCTTCTGCAAGCGCGACGAGACGCTGGACGAGGGGGTGCGACGATTGCGTCGCGGATGATTCACCGAACCCTGCCGTGAACTGTCAGGTTTCGCCGGCATCGTTGGTGCCATGGCAACTCAGTACTACACGGCAACCAGCCTCGACGGGTACCTCGCTGATCCGGACAACTCGCTCACCTGGCTTTTCGAGGTGGACGGAGCGAACGAGGCGCAGGCGGGCATCGCGGGCTTCCTCGCGCAGGTCGGCGCGATGTGCATGGGCGCGACCACCTACGAGTGGATGATGGCCAACGAGCCGCCGGAGAGCTGGCATGAGTACTACGGCGACCTTCCGTGCTGGGTCTTGACCCACCGCGATCTCCCCGCCATACCCGGCGCGAATCTCCGGTTCGTCTCGGGGGCAATCGAGGCGGTGCACCGGGAGATGACCGAGGCGGCCGGTGATCGCAATATCTGGATCGTCGGTGGCGGCGACCTGGCCGGGCAATTCGCCGACGCCGGACTGCTCGACGAGATCATGGTGAGCGTGGCTCCGGTGACGTTGGGCGCCGGCGCACCGCTGCTGCCGCGGCGCCTGCTGTCCTCCCGGATGCGGCTGACCGGCGTCGAGCGAGCCGGTCAATTCGCGGAACTGCACTATCGCTTGACGGACCCGGCCGACCAGCGCGTGTCGAGCGCTAGCCTCCGCTGACCAGCACTGATGAGCCTGTGCCGCCCCGGTACCGCTCAGGCCGGGGTGGGACGGGCGCGGTCGGTGGCCAGCAGAGCGGCGATGGTGCCGAGCATGGTGCCGGTGACGTAGCGCTGGGCGCGCAGCCACCTGGGACGCCCGGTGAGGAACGTCGCGAGACCGCCCGCACCGAGCACGATCAGGCCGTTCACGCTGAGCGCCACCGCGATCTGCACCGCCCCCAAGCACAGGCTCTGCAACCACACCCGACCGTGCTCCGGCGTGACGAACTGCGGAATCAACGCCATGTACATGATCGCGATCTTCGGATTCAGCAGGTTGGTGACCAACCCCATCGTGAACAGCCGTCGGGTCGGGTCCGCCGCCAGCGCTGTCGGCGCGAACACCGAAACGCCTCCCGGCCGCACCGCCTGCCATGCCAGCCACCCCAGATACGCGGCCCCCGCCAGTTTCACCGCCAGATACAGGCCCGGGACTACCGCGAACACCGCCGTGATCCCCGCGGTCGCCGCCGCCAGATACACGCCGAACCCCGCCGCCACCCCCGCCAACGAAACCAGCCCGGCCCGCCGCCCCTGCGAAACCGTCCGCGACACCAGATACATCATGTTCGGCCCTGGCGTGAGCACCATCCCCAACGCCGCCACCGCGACCCCCACCACCGCCGCCATCTCGATCATGCCCCGATCCTCACCCGCCCCACCGCCCCCTGTCGCGGTCCACTTCACACCCGCTGGACGGGAGTCACCTCATGGAGCCGGCTGGAAATACCCGATGCTTCCCGGCGACTGCGGCGGCACCGGCTCGAGGCGCGTATCCGGACGCAGCACATCGCCACTGCGGAAGCGGTGAAAGTACTCCTTGCTCGTATCCGAGCGGATCGATCGCAACCGCTCGTCGCCCATCGTCTCCGTATCGCTTGCGCTGGGATGCCGATTGGTGGCCCGTGTTCCGAGCCGATATGAAATGCTGCCGCACGTAACGGCTTCCATTTTTTCGATCAGCTCTATCAGTCGTATAGATGTAAGCGGCATCATCATCCCGCGCTCCGATGCCGTTGCGGCGATATCCGCGCGGTGCTACCGGATCGGGGAACTTCTTGTCGTGAGGGCGCGGGTATGGAACTGGGGGCAAAGTTGTCGACTCGTCGGCTCAGGCGAAGCCTGGCGGTCGGGACTTGCCGTAATCGATCGAACATCCTGCTCACGGTGTATGTCGGCGGCGCGTCGGCGGGACTCGGTTCACGAAACCGATGACAATGCTGCCCATGGCGGCCACGGTCAGCGGGTTGGGAAATCGGCGGGTGGACCGGTTCGACGGCGCGTTGCCGCGGGTGGGATTCCGGGGCGATATCGAGGGAATGCGGGCGGTGGCGGTGCTGGCCGTCGTCCTGTTTCATGCGGGGGTGCCGGGGATCGGCGGTGGATTCGTCGGTGTGGACGTATTCTTCGTCATTTCCGGATTTCTCATCACCGGAATGCTCTGCCGGGAAGCGGCCGAGACGGGCACGGTCGAATTGGTTCGGTTCTACGGCGCGCGTGCGCGCAGGCTGCTGCCCGCCGCGGGCATCGTGCTCGTCGCCACGGCTATCGCAGCGGCCGTGCTGTTGCCGCCGATGCAGGCTCGCGAAGCTCTCGGCGACGGGATCGCGAGCGCGCTGTATGCCGGGAACTATCGTTTGGCCGCGCACGGCACCGATTACCTGGCCGCTGACACGCCCCCCTCGCCGTTCCAGCATTTCTGGTCACTCGGTGTGGAGGAGCAGTTCTATTTGCTGTGGCCCGCGCTCGTGATCGCGACGGCCTGGCTCGTCCGGCGGCGGCGAAACGGCCCGGCCGCACCGCTGCCGTACCTGATCGTCCTGGCGGTGGTCGCCGCGCTCTCCTTCGCGGTCTCGCTGAGCTGGACCCGGACGCTGCCACCGTGGGCGTTCTTCGCGCTGCCCGCGCGGGCCTGGGAACTGGCTGCCGGTGGCATGGTGGCGCTGTCGGTGGTCATGTGGTCGCGGTTGCCGCCATGGGCGGCCGTGGCCGCGGGGTGGGCCGGACTGGGCTTGATCGCGGCGGCCTGCGCCCGGCTGACCGACAAGGCGCCGTATCCCGGGACCGCTGCGCTGCTGCCCGTGCTGGGCGCGGTCCTGGTGATCGCGTCCGGCTGCGCCGTAACGCGATTCGGGGTCGGCCGAGTCCTGGCCGTGCCGGAGCTGCGGGCGATCGGCAAAGTGTCCTACTCCTGGTACCTCTGGCACTGGCCGGTGCTGGTGCTCGCGCCGCAGGTGCTCGGCCGCCCGCTCGGGCTGGTCGGCGCGTTGGGGGCGGTCGCGGTGACCGGTGGACTCGCCATACTCACCCAGCGGCTGATCGAGGATCCGGTGCGCTTCGCCGACCGGTTGACACGTTCGGGCAGGCTCAGTCTCGCGTGCGGCGGCGTGAGCACCGCGACGGCCATCTGTGTAGCGCTGGCGCTGCTCATGATCGTGCCCGCCCCGGTCGGCCGTGGCATGGCGGCGCGAAGTCTCACGCTGACCACACCGGCCGCGCCGGCCACCGCCGCCGACCCGCATACCGAGGCGGTCGAGCAGTTGACGGCGCAGACCCGATCGGCGGTCGCCGCCTCGGCCGAGATTCGTGCGGTTCCGTCGAACCTCACTCCCTCCCTGGCGAGTGCGCGCGGCGACCGCGCGGAGGTGTTCGACAACGGTTGTTTCCGGTCCTGGCACGACGTCGGCCAGGGTGAGTGCGCGTCCGGCGCTACGGACGCGGCCACCACGGTGGCCCTGGTCGGCGATTCCCACGCGGCGATGTGGCAACCGGCGTTCGAGCAGATCGCCGTGTCACGCCACTGGCGGCTGGAGACCATGGCCAAGGTCACCTGTCCGCTGCTCGGCCTGCCCATCACCAGCCCCTATCTGGGCCGCCCGTACTCCGAATGCGAGCAGTGGCGCGGGCAGATCATGACCCGGCTGCGCAACGAGCGGCCCCGGCTGATCGTGGTCGGAATGTCCCGGCGCTACGGTGGCGACTTCGGCTTCGTGTCCTACGACCAGGCGTGGATCGACAGCCTCAACCGCCTGGTCGTCGAGCTGCGCGCCGCCGGATCGACCGTCCTCGTCCTCGGCGGAGTTCCCGACCCGCACGCCACCGTGCCCGCGTGCGTGGCCGAGCACATCGATGACGCTTCGGCATGCGCCCCCGCCCGTCCGGTCGCGGTCGACGACGTGGGCATCGCGGCCGAGCACGCGGCGGTCACGGCGGGCGGCGGCCGGTACGCTGACCTGACCTCCCTGTTCTGCACCGCGGCCCGCTGTCCCGTCATCGTCGGCAACAACCTCGTCTATCGGGACGACAACCACCTCACCAGCGGTTACGCCATGGCGCTCGCGCCGGTGATCGGCGCGCTCGCCGAACGCGCGCTCGCAGGCGGCTGAGCCGGACCAGGGATGCGGTTCGCGGGAAGACATCGCGCCGTTTCCGCGTTGCACCCGGTCACTGCCGCACCCGCGCCTCGCGGGAAGGGCCGGTAACCTGCGGGGTTGTCGGAGGGGTCGGGGAGAATGGCGGGGAATCTAGCTGAGGAGGGACTGTGAACGACGGTCCGCTGATCGTGCAGAGCGACAAAACGCTGCTGCTGGAGGTCGACCACGAGTTGGCCGATGCGGCGCGGCAGGCGATCGCGCCGTTCGCCGAGTTGGAACGGGCGCCGGAGCACGTGCACACCTACCGGGTGACGCCGCTTGCGCTGTGGAACGCGCGGGCGGCCGGACACGACGCCGAGCAGGTGGTGGACGCGCTGGTCAGCTTCTCCCGGTACGCGGTGCCGCAGCCGTTGCTGGTGGACGTGGTGGACACCATGGGCCGCTACGGCAGGTTGCAGCTGGTCAAGCATCCCGCGCACGGGTTGACGCTGATCAGCCTGGATCGCGCGGTGCTGGAGGAGGTACTCCGGCACAAGAAGATCGCGCCGATGCTCGGCGCGCGCATCGATGACGACACGGTGGTGGTGCACCCGTCCGAGCGCGGCCACATCAAGCAGATGCTGCTGAAGATCGGCTGGCCCGCCGAGGACCTCGCGGGCTACGTCGACGGCGAGGCGCACGAGATCGAACTCGACTACGCCACCGACGGCTGGCATCTGCGCGACTACCAGCAGATGGCCGCCGACTCGTTCTGGGCGGGCGGCTCCGGGGTGGTGGTGCTGCCCTGTGGCGCGGGCAAGACGATGGTCGGCGCCGCGGCCATGGCCAAGGCGAAGGCGACCACGCTGATCCTGGTCACCAACACGGTGGCGGGCAGGCAGTGGCGGCGTGAGCTGCTCGCGCGCACTTCGCTCACCGAGGAGGAGATCGGCGAGTACTCCGGTGAACGCAAGGAGATCCGCCCGGTCACCATCGCCACCTACCAGGTGATCACCCGCCGCACCAAAGGCGAGTACAAGCACCTGGAACTGTTCGACAGCCGCGACTGGGGCCTGGTCATCTACGACGAGGTGCACCTGCTGCCCGCGCCGGTCTTCCGGATGACCGCCGATCTCCAGTCCCGGCGCAGGCTCGGCCTGACCGCGACGCTGGTGCGCGAGGACGGCCGGGAGGGTGACGTGTTCTCGCTGATCGGCCCGAAGCGTTACGACGCGCCGTGGAAGGACATCGAGGCCCAAGGGTGGATCGCGCCCGCCGACTGCATCGAGGTCAGGGTCACGCTCACCGACGCCGAGCGGATGTCCTACGCGACCGCCGAGCCGGAGGAGCGTTACAAGCTGTGCTCCACCGCGCACACCAAGATCGCTGTGGTCGAATCCATCCTGGCCCAGCATCAGGACGCGCCGAGCCTGGTGATCGGCGCCTATCTGGACCAGTTGGACGAACTCGGCGCCGCACTCGACGCCCCGGTGATCCAGGGTTCGACGAAGACCAAGGAGCGCGAGGAACTCTTCGACGCGTTCCGACGCGGCGAGATCCCGGTGCTCGTGGTGAGCAAGGTGGCGAACTTCTCCATCGATCTGCCGGAAGCATCCGTGGCCGTGCAGGTTTCGGGTACCTTCGGTTCGCGACAGGAGGAGGCGCAGCGTCTCGGTCGGCTGCTGCGCCCGAAACACGACGGAGGCCAGGCGCATTTCTATTCGGTCGTGGCGCGCGACACTCTCGACGCCGAATACGCCGCGCATCGGCAGCGTTTTCTCGCCGAACAGGGGTATGCCTACCGCATCACGGATGCCGACGACTTGCTCGGCCCCGCCATCGGATAAGCGGAGGCATTCCCTCCGCAAACTGTGCTAGGAATGAGGGCGTGCGACGCTTCGAATTCGCGGTGGACCGCAGGCACGCTCACGCGGTCAACGAAGTCTTCGCCGACCTTCGCCGCCTTCGCCTCCTGGCGATCGCCGCCGCGGTCGTCGCGGCGACCGGGACGGCGTTGTTGATCTGGTTGAACCACCCCTGGGCATATCTGCTCGCGATCGCCTTCGCGCTCGGCGCGGTGACGGCGCTGTGGGTCGCCCTGTGGACGCCGTGGCATTCCAGTATCGACAAGCTCTACGCCGACGGTGAGTTGATCCCCGCGGTGATCTCCGAGGCCCGGCCCTCCGGCGTGGTGCTGCTCGCCCTGGTCGACGTGTCCACTCCGGACGCGAGCGACCCGCGTTTCGCCTTGGTGACCCGCAAGGTCCGCGCCCTTCCTGGCCACGAGGCCAAGGCGGGGGAGCGCGTGCCATCGGTCGCGGTGCGCACCGACCGGGCGCCACGCCAGGTGGGCGAGCGCTGGCAGTCGGTGAGCGCCATGCCGATCGCCTGGGGCACCACCGACGACACCGTCATCGCCCGCGCCCGCGCCGCGATCAGCGAGGCGGAGTGGCGGCTGCTCACCGACAATCTCGCGCTCGCCGAGAAAGTGCGCCGCTCCGCGGCGAAACGCCTGCTGCTCGACCCGCACCAGCTACCGGGCGAACTGGGCTCCTGATCCGGCTGCGAAACGTACGCTTTCGCCGGCACGCGGGCGCATACACTCGAAACATGGTCCCAGCGTCCGATCTGCTGGCATTCGTCGCCGCCGCTTTCGTCATCATCGTCGTGCCGGGGCCCGGCGTGCTGTTCACCATCGGTCGCGCGCTCACGCTCGGGCGGCGCGCGGCGTTGCTCTCCGTGCTCGGGCACGCCGCGGGCGTCTACGTCGCCTTGGTCCTGGTCGCCATCGGGCTGGGAACCTTGCTCTCGGCGTCGGCGCTGGCGCTCACCGTGGTCAAGTTCGCGGGCGCGTTGTATCTGATGTACCTGGGAATCCAGGCGATTCGGCAGCGCTCGGCGTTGCGCACGGCGCTGGGCGCCACGATCGAACCGGCGCCCCACGCGCGCGTGCTGCGCCAGAGCGCGATCGTCGGGCTCACGAACCCCAAGGCGATCGTCTTCTTCTCCGCGGTCCTGCCGCACTTCGCCGATCCGGCGGCGGGCTCGCTGTCGTGGCAGTTCCTGCTGCTCGGCACCGTCTTCCTGGCTATCGCACTGGTGTCCGACAGTGCCTGGGCGCTGCTGGCCGCCTCGGCGAGGTCCTGGTTCGCCAAGTCGCCGCGCAGGCTGGAGGCGGTCGGCGGCGCGGGCGGGGTGATGATCTTCGGTGTCGGCGCGTCGGTGGCGCTGACCGGAAGTGGCGACTGAAGCCGTTACCATCCAGCGAAGTCGGTGCGCCGGTATCGGCAAGAGGCGGGGTGGAGAGGGGTTGGTCGTTCGTATGAAGTTGTCCGGCCGGATGTGCGCCGCCGTCGCGTGCGTATTCGTCGCGGCGCCTTGGGTGCCCGCGCACGCGGACCCGCCCCCGGACCCGCTGGTCGGCGCGCCGGGCCTGGGCGATCCGTACTATCCGCTCGACGGCAACGGCGGCTACGACGTCCACCACTACGACGTCGGTATCGACTACGACCCGCCGAGCCGTGCACTGACCGGCACCGCCACCGTCACCGCGCTCGCCACCCAGGCCCTGCGCGTGTTCAACCTCGATTTCGCGGGGCCGGAGGTGCGCATGGTGTCGGTGAACGGGCAGCCCGCCGGTTTCGAGCGCAACGGCGAGCACGAGTTGACCGTGACGCCGCTGCTCCCGCTGCTGCCCGGCTTGACGTTCACCGTCACCGTCGACTACGCGGGCCCCGCGGCGAACACCGAGGGCGAAGGGTGGACCTTCGCGCGCAGCGGCGGCGCGTTCGTCGCCGGGGAGCCGCACTCGGCGACCAGCTGGTATCCGCTCAACGACACCCCATTGGACAAGGCCACCTTCACCCTGACCGCCACCGTTCCCGCGGAGTGGGAGGTGGTCTCCAACGGCGTGCGGACCGAGAACGCGGTGCACGGCGACAAGCGGACGGTGCGCTGGGTCAACGCCCAGCCGGTGCTCGGCTACCTGACCACCGTCGCGATCGACAAGTTCGACTACCTCGAGCAGCGCAGGACCAACGGCACTCCGCTGGTCAGCGCGTTCGCGCCGAATACGCAGGATCGCCATCGTGAACTCGAGCTTCGCCTGCCGGAGATCCTCGACTTCTCCGAAAAGCTCTACGGGCCCTACCCGTTCGATGCGGCGGGTGGCATCTACTTCGACGCCGACATCACCTTCTCGCTGGAGACCCAGACCCGCCCGCTCTACGCGCCGAGGACCGATCTGCAGACCGTCGTGCACGAGATCGCGCACCAGTGGTGGGGCGACTGGGTGTCGGTGCGTCAGTGGTCGGACATCTGCCTGAACGAGTGCTTCGCCAGCTATACCGCCGACTACCTGTGGCCGGAGCGGGTAGAGGGCAAGAACGTCGACGACGACTACCGCGAGACCATCCGGGAATATCACGACAACGAGAGGTTCTGGAACATCCCGCTGGAGAACCCCGGCGCCGGGCGGGAGTTCACCTCCGTCTACTACCGCGGCCCGCTGTTCCTGCACGCGCTGCGCAGGCAGATCGGCGACGAGGTGTTCTTCACCGCCGTTCGGGACTTCCTCGCCGCGCACGCCTACGGCAACGCCTCGATTCCGGAGTTCCGCGCCTTCGTGCAGTCCCGATCGCCCATGGACCTGACCGGTTTCTTCCACGCGTGGCTGAACACCACCGCGCCGCCGCCGCAGGAATACTTGTTCCCGGGCGCTCTGCTCAGCTGATCCGTCCGTCCTCCGCGCGCTGCCGGGCCTTCGCGACCCTGCGTTCGGCCCGCTCCAGCTGCCGTCGCGCGGCGCGGAGTTCGTCCTCGGCCGACCGCTCGGCCGACTTGCGGAACTGCCGCTGCTGTTCGGCGTGCTCGAGCTCGTCGCGCAACGCGGCGATGCGTTCCTCGACCGAGGACAGTTCACCGGCGGCGTCCTCGAGGGCGGAGCGGGCCGATTCCTCCGTGGCGCGGGCGTTTTCGAGCGCGTCCTGGGCGTCCGCCAGTTCACGGCGTGCGCTGTCGTCCTGTTTCGGCCGCGCTGCCGCTCGCCCCGGTCGGGCGGCCGGTTCGGGGACCGGGACCAGATCGGGTCCGCTCGGCCCGAAGCCTTCGTAGCTCGCGGCCGTGACGAGCGTTCCCGCGCGCAGCCGCTCGGCCACCTCCGGCTCGGCGAGCGCCGCGGTCAACGTCTGGCCGACCTCCCGGACGACACCCTCGCCGACCGGATGCCCGTGCCCGGCGGCGAGCGCGCCCGCCTTCGCGGCGAGCGCGTTGACCAGTTGCTGTCGCTGCGCGGTCAGGTCACGCAACTCGTCGGCCGAGAGGTTGCGCTGAGCGGCGGCCAGGGCGGCGCCGAGGCGCAGCAAGGCCGCCACGTCGTCCGGCGCCGCCCGGGACAGCAGGTTCGCCGTCCACCCGGTCAGGGTGGGTTTGCGCAGCTTGCCGATGGCGGCCGCGAGCCGCTTGTCGCCCGCCTGCTTCGCCGCGGCCGCCCGGTCGGTGCGCGCGGCGACGAACTGCGCGGGCGGCAGCCCGTACAGGTCGCGCGCGACGTCCTCGAGCGTCATACTGCCCAAGCGTAACGACCCGGTCTCGGGCGACGACACACTCCGCATACCGGACAAGGGTCCAGTTGCATCGAATACGCGAAAGGCGTTGCTAGTGAATTACTCTGCGTTCCTGCTGCTCGGCCGTCTGCTTCCCAGCATCCTCGGATACGCGCTCATGGGGCTCTACGGCACGCACAGCATCTAGCGCGCTGCTCGAGGTCCCGCGGTGAGCTGATGCGGCCGTCCTGGTCGTGCGGGTATTCTCACCGCGTTCACGAGCCCGTGAACGTGTTCGGTGAGAGAGGTTTTCAGGTGAAGTTTCCAGGAGCGAGGCTGCTGGCACGGGTCGTGCTCGCCCTCGTCGCGGTGGCCGCCGTGGTGGTCACGGTGACCGGCTGTTCGTTGATCGGCGACGCGAGCAAGTCGGACACCGCCAAGGCCGGGGTCGGTGACTGCATCAACGTCATCGAGGGCTCCGCGGTCGATTCCAAGACCGAGCCGGTCGACTGCTCGTCGGACAAGGCCGTCTACAAGGTGGCGCAGTCCTACGACAAGAAGACCGACTGCGCTGCCGACTACACCTCCTACGAGGAGACCCTGGGCGGCGGCACCACCGCGTTCCTGTGCCTGGCGCCGAACTTCAAGGAAGGCAGCTGCTACAACGAGAGCAGCACGACCGGATACAAGCACGTCGACTGCGCGTCCTCGGACGCCACCTTCAAGGTGCTGAAGCGGATCGACGGCAAGGCCGACGAACTGCTCTGCGGCGAGGACGCCGACAGCTTCCGGCTCATCGAAACGGACCCCAAGGTCACCTTCTGCACGAGCAAGCCCTGACACCGATCATTCGAGCAGGGCGACCGACGCGATCCGGTGCAGTGTGAAGTGCCGGACCGCGCCGGTGACCGGGTCCAGCGCGTCCAGCTGCCCGTTGCCCACCTTCAACGGTTCCACCACCCGCTGCGTGGCGACCCCTTGGGCGTCGACGTAGCCGATGTTCACCGACCGCCGCACCCGCGCCGCGAGCTGGAGCAGGGCGAGGGTGGCGGCGGTGTTGGTCCGCGTGCCGTCCGGGCGCACCGCGTGACTCGAGCGGGCGCTGGCGGCGCGTTCGCCCGCGCGCAGCTCGGTGACGAGCGATTCCAGCTGTTCGGTGCTGGGCGGTGTCGGCCGATACGGCTGCCGCGCGGCGGGCCGCACCGAGATCCGGGCGCCCCGCGGGCGCAGATCCACGATCGCACCGGCCGAGTCCTCGCCCGCGGGCGCGAAACCCGCCGCGCGCAGCTGCTCGAGCAGTTCGCCCAACGGCGCCTGGGCGATGGCGACGGTCGGCGCGATGGATCGCAGTGCCAGCGTGCGCGCCACCGGCGCGGACAGCACCTGGGCCAGCAGCGCCGGGTCGTCGCTGCGGATGAACGACTGCGCCATGCCTGCGCGCAACTGACCGTGCCGCCGGGCCACGTCATCGATCAGATAGGTCAGTGCCTGCGGGATCGGTGTCCGGGAATGCTCGGCGAACAAGGCGTGCAGTTCGGCCGCCGTCAACCCGGCGTCCAGAGCGCGCCGCACCGAGGACTCGCCGATCCGGTACACCGTCGCCGCGCCCGCGGATTCGACATCGGCGACCAGGGCGACGCGGTGTTGTAGATCGGTGGTCAGCGGCCCGGGCGCGATCACCGTCAGATCCGCCTGCACCAGCACGTGATCCACCGGCTCCGGCAGCGCCGCCTCCATCTCCGCCTCGGCGTCGGCCACGCTGGTCGGCGCCGCGTGCAGCAGCGCCCGCGCCGCCGAGCCGAGCGCGCCGCGGCCGACGAAACCCAGCGCCGCCGCCTCGGCCAGGGTCTGCTCGACCACCTCCGGCCGGAAGTTCCTGCGCCTGCGCGGCTGTTGCCAAGCCAGCATCCGGCCGATATCCGCAGGGGTCAGTGCCGTGCCGGACGGGTACTCCGCGAGCAGGGCGAGGATCGCGCGCCGATCGCGCGGCGCGTTCGGCGTGCGCAGCTCCAGCGACAGCGCCGCGAGCGGCTTGTCGTTGGCGTCGCGCATGCCGATCATCCACGGCATGCGATCCAGATCCAGCCAGGTCAGTCCCAGCGCGGCCCAGCGCCGCGCGGGCGGCGATTCCAGCCAGGCGTCCACCAGCGGCGTCGGCGCCCAGAAGTCGTCGGTCGTATCGAAGTCGGGTGGAGGGTCCGGCAAACCCTTCTCGATCAGTTTCGCGGCCGCCAGCAGTTCGACCAGCAAACCCGCTCTCGGCTCGTCGACACCGGCCTGCTTGGCGATGCGGCGCAGCTCCCGCACGCCCAGGCCGCCCGCGCGCAAGGCGGGAGCGGGAACTCGGCCGAGCACGTCCAGCACAGCGGCGCAGTGCCGGAGCAACTCGCCGACCTCACCCGCCGCGACCGCGTTCACGTCGGCGGGCGTGTGTTTGGCGGGCTCCGGGTGCGGCGATGTCAGCGCGTGCGGGTGGGTGACCGGTTCTCGGCGCAGCACCTGGCCGACGGTGACCGGAAGTTCGACGGTCTCGTCATCGATCCAGTGCAGCAGCCTGCGCGCCAGCAGCCGCTGGATCGGCCGGTCGGCCGGAGTGCCGGGTGCGGCGTCCCTGGTGCGGCCGCGCGGCCCCGTCGCGGCCAGTTTGTCCAGCAGCGCCCGCTCGGCGGGTGCGAGTTCGGGAAGCGCGGCGACCACCTCGGGTTCGGTGAGGGCGTCGGGGATCTCGGTCGCGGTGCCGATCGGCCACGGCAACGCCTCGGCGGCCGCCGGGATCAGATGAAGCCCCTGCTCGGCGTCGAGCCAGACCAGCGCGCGAGCGGTCAGCCGCTCCAGCGCTTCGTCGATCGCGGCGGCCGATACCCGTTCGCTCAATTGCACATGCAGTTCGGCGCGCTGGAGCGGACCGCTGTCGGGATGCGTGGTGCCGTGTACGGCAAGGGTTTCCACGAGGGCGAATTCGAGGGTGTTCAAGTCCTCCGTGGCGCGCAGCACCGACGCGCGCTGTTCGGTGCGGGCGGCGAGCACGGCCATGGAGGAAGGCAGCGGCACGGCCAGGTCGGGCCGAAGCTGCAGCAGCGTCACGAGCTGGGCATCACTGCGGGCACCGAGCCATCCGGCAAGGGAGTCGGTCGCGGTCATCCGATCCAGCCTACGATGCTGGGCGATCGCCCGCCGGGGTCAGGCGGTGTGGGCCGCGGCGCATCCGCGCGGAGCGGTCGTGCCAAAATGGGTCCGTGGTGAACAAATCGAAGAAATCCTATGTCGACAACGGCTGGCCGAAGGTCGCCGACGGTGACCACGCGGTCACCGAGCTCTCTTCGGCCCGCTCCGGTGGCCTCTCGCCCTACGGCGAGGACACCGAGTTCCCGGTCCCCGCTGAGCAGTTGCCCTACATGCACCCGAACACGGTGATCAACCGCTGAGCGCGCGACCGGAACGTTCTCGGCTACGAAGAAGGGCCCCGCATCCTTGATGATGCGGGGCCCTTCTTGACGATGTGTGGCGATCAGGAGGGCAGCAGGCCCTTGTTCGCCTCGTAGAAGTTCACGATCGCGGGGTCGAGGGTGGCTCCGCTGGACTTGGCTGCGTTGAAGAAGTCGAGAGCTTCCTTGGGCACCTGGACGCCCTGGCTCTGCACCACCTCGAGGGCCCGGTCGACGGCCGAGAAGATCTGCTGCGAGCTGTCCGCCGGCGCGGCCTGTGCGGCCTGCGGCGCGGGGTTCCAGCGCGGGGTCTCGGCGGGGGCGGGCGCGGAGCGCTGTGAGGGCGCGCTGCTCAGGCCCAGCTTGGACGAGCAGGAGGGCCAAGCGCCCCAGCCCTGCGAGGCGAGCACCTTCTCGGCGACCGCGATCTGCTGCTCGCGGCTGGCCTGGTTGGCCGAGGCGGCGTACTCCTGGCCACCGTGGGCGCGCCAGGTGCTGGGCGAGAACTGCAGCCCGCCCTGGAAACCGTTGCCCGTGTTGATGCCCCAGTTGCCGCCGGCCTCGCACTGAGCGAGTCGATCCCAGTCGGAGTCGGGTGCCGCGCTGGCGTTGCCTGCGAGAGCCACACCGGCGGTGCCGATGATGGCGCCGGTGACGGCAACCTTGGCTACCGTGCGGCCGGTCGAGCTTGGCTTGCGATGGCGTCCACTCATATCGGGTTCGTCTTCCTCTCGACGCACCTGCGACGTCTTCGGTTCTGGTTCGGACTGAGAGGTCGTCCGTTCCGCCCTCGCCCCTACGTTTCCGTCGGGGGTTCCGGTACCCGCGGGGCGAGGCTCGGTGCGGCGGGCCGGTGGTCGCCGGGGTGTCCCGGCTGGATAAGACCGTACGACGAACCGCGGGAAAAATCACTATTTGGTAACCGGCGTGTACCAACGGGTCTCGACGCGGTATCGGATGGGTACGGCGGCTTCGCGCAGCTAGGAGTGGCCGCGACCGCATGCGGCGCGCGTCGCCAACCGCCCGTGACCTACTCGTAATGTGACGAGGATCACACGTCCGAATGGGTAACGATGGATCGGGTAACCGGTTTACGCCGGATCGGAGGCGTGGTCTCCGGTTCTACCGGGACCTGCGCCCCGAGCGCAGCGCGAACACGACCGCGAGCACGAACCCCAGCGGCGCGAGCATCGCCCCGAAGTAGAGCCACAGCCCGGGCTCGCCGTCGGTCAGCAACGGGATCGCGAAGATGACGACGATCGCCAGCAATCCCAGCGCGAACAGGGCGAGCGCGAGTCGCAGCAACCAGTCGCCGCGCCGCCGAGGGGCGCTGCCGGGCGGGGTCGGAGTGGATGGGTTCGTCACGGTTCGACGGTAAAACTGATGTGCTTGCGTTATTCGCACCGGGGTAGACTCGATGGCAATCGCGTCCTGCAATCGTGCTGGGCGCGTTCTTTTCGCACAGGAGGGCCGGTCGCGGGATCGGCCCGGTAGACAAATGTGCTCGGGCCGTAGGGGTCCGAGTTTCGATGACGAACGGGTGAGCGCAGTGCCGACCGGCAGGGTGAAGTGGTACGACGTCGAAAAGGGCTTCGGCTTCCTTTCCCAGGACGAGGGTGAGGACGTCTACGTCCGCTCGTCCGCGCTGCCCCAGGGTGTCGAGGGCCTCAAGCCCGGCCAGCGCGTCGAGTTCGGCATGGCCGCGGGCCGTCGCGGCCCCCAGGCGCTGAGTCTCAAGCTGCTCGAGGCGCCGCCGTCGGTCCGGCAGGGCCAGGAACGCAACGCGCGCAAGGAGCCTGCCGCGCGCAATCACACGCCGGACGAGTTGCACGGCATGGTCGAGGACATGATCACCTTGCTCGAGGCGAAGGTGCAGCCGGACCTGCGCAAGGGCAAGTACCCGGATCGCAAGACGGCGCAACGCATCTCGGAGGTCGTCCGCGCGGTCGCGCGCGAACTGGACCGGTAGTCCGCGCCGCTGCGCGACGCGCTGTGTCCGGCTCGACGCGAGCCGACCGGACGCGGACGCGCAGCGGCGGATCACCCACCGGGCAGTTTCCCGGGCGACGAGGGTGTCGACGAGATCGTCGATCTGCTCGGCCAATTCGGCCGCGCCGCCGTTGTGGGCGAGGTTGCGCGACTCGAGCGGGACCGTCACCGACCTGGCAGCAGGTCGTCAGCCGGTTCGTGACGAGGCTCGGCTCCTACCCGCTGGTGTATCGAGTCCTCGCGGGTCACGAACCCGGGTTGCTCGTCCGGCTGGTCGACGGCGTTGTGCCGCATCGCATTCGGCACGTGCTCGAGGCGTCGCCGCGCGCCGGTCAGTAGTCCGGGGACATCGCCGCGGATCTCGACCCGCGCGACACCGCCATCGCGCTGGAGGCCGTCTGCACCGCGGTCATCATCACCGTGGTGCAAGTCGGCGGCAGCGGTTCCTCCGAACGCATCGATGCCGTCGCACGCTTGGTGCGCACCGCGCTCACGGGAAGCGTCCGACATGAGGGTATTGCGGCCGCCCACCTGAACGGGGCACGCGCCGGTGATCGCTACGCCACGGGCGAACCGCCGTCGGTAGTGGACGGTGGCCGATCGTCGAAATCGGCGCCCGGCATCGCCGCTACGCCGTGCTGATCGACCAGGTGGCGTGCGGCACGTAGAACTCCCGGCCGGTTTCGTCGCGGGCGAGGATCGGCAACTGGAACTCGACGCCGATGAGGCGCAGATCTGGTTCCGGCTTGGAATCGATGGTCAGGGCCAGTGCGCGATCGGGGTAGTCGTTGCGGCTGATCACCTGGTCCACCTTCTCGCCGTTGGGCAGGAGATAGACCAGCTGGGCGAGCCAGGGCGCGTCGGCGACCTTCTTCGGGAGCGACAGCTGCAACGGGTAACCGGCGGGCACTTCCAGCTCGGCGGTGCGGCCGCGGTGGCAGTCCGGCGTATCGGGGGCGCAGTTCAGCGTCGTGAACACCGTGCCGGGCACGTTGTCCTCGGGCAGGATGCGGCAGTCCCGCATGGTCACCGCGCAGTAGCTGAACGGCCGCACGGTGACCGTCTTGCCGTGCGCGTATGCGGTGAGGGTGACGTCGGGTTCGTCGGCGTTGCGCACCAGCACCGCCAGAACGCCCGCGAAGGCGACGGTGAGCACGAGCAGGGCGGCCGCGACCAGCGCGGCGATCGTGCGTGCGTTGAGCTTGCTCACCAGATCGGGTCTCCTTGCCCTCGTTGAAAGCGTGTCGTGTCATCGCCGCGCGGAGCGGGACCCTGCGCGCGAGGTGCGCTCGCCGGGTATCCGTGCGGCCGGGACGGCACCTCTTGCTCCGCGTGCTGGGGACGGTTGCCACCGAGGCCGGGCAGTAGTGAGTGGCCGCGGAAGCTGAGGAAAGTCTGCACCAAGCCCAGCACGAGTATCGCGGTGACCACCGCGAAGCCCTTCCAGTATTCCGTCGGCAGCAGCACCCCGGCCGCGCCGCCGATGACCCAGCTCAGCTGCAGCACGGTCTCCGACCGCCCGAAACCCGAGGCGATCGACTCCGGCGGCAGATCGTCCTGGATGGAGGCGTCCAGCGACACCTTCGCCAGCGCGCTCGTCGCGGACGCCACCAGGGCGGCGGCCGTCGCGCCGAGCAGATTGTTCGTGAACGTCGCGAACAGCGCCACCAGCGCGCACGCCGCCGTGCAGCCGAGCACGATCAGCGCGGGTCTGCCGAGTTTGAGCCGGGCGCCCGTGGCATTGCCCGTGAAATTGCCGATGGCCGCGGCCGCGCCGACCGTGCCGAGCATGAGGGCCTGCTGCACCGGCCGGTGCTCGGTCGCCTTGGCGACGAACGCGACGTAGAAGGTGAGGAACCCGGTCAGCACGCGGATGGCGCCGTTGCCCCAGAGCCCGGTCACCACGGAGCGGCCGAGCGGCTGCCTGCGTTTGCGTGGCGGAACCGGCGACTCGTTGCCCGAGGAGAGCACCTCGGTGTGCGCGTCGGCGCCGTGATAGCTCAACGTCGCGGGCACCTCGCCCTCGGTGACCTCGACCCAGGACGGGATGCGCAGGCTCAGATACGTTCCCGCGCAGGCGATCAGCGCGGCGAAGACCAGAGCGCCGTTCGAGCCCGCGATCGCCGCGATCAGCCCGGCCAGCGCTCCGGCGCCCAAGGTGCCGCCGACCAGCCCGAACACCGTGAGACGGGAGTTGGTGCGGACCAGATCGATATCCGGTGGCAGGACCCGGGGCGTGACCGCGCTCTTGAGCACGGAGAACGATTTGCTGCCGATCATCATGCACAGCGCGAGCGGATACAGCGCCCAGCTGTCGAACTGGAAGATCAGCACCACCGCGACCACCGTGCGCACCGCGAACGAAGTTGCCAGCGCCAGGCGGCGACCGCGTTGCAGCCGATCGAGCATCGGGCCGATCAGCGGGGCGATCACCGCGAACGGCGCGATGGTGATCAGCAGGTACAGCGCGACGTTCGTCTTGCTCTCCGCGGTGGCGCTGGCGAAGAACAAGGTGTTGGCCAGGGCCACGGCGATGGCGGCGTCCAGGGCGAAGTTCGCCATGGTCGCGTAGGTGAGCGCTGTCAGACCCGACTTGTCCGCGCCGTCGGCCTTGGCCGCGCGCTGGAAGGTCGCGATGCCCTTCTCGGTGAGTTCCCTGCCGCGCATGGCGGCCACCCGCGTGACCGTGAGTTTGCGCGGCATTCGTCGCGTCCCGGAGGGAGCCGGGCTTTCGGGGGGCTCGACCGGATCCTGGCCTGCGGTCGCGGGGTAGTCGGGTTCGGCCGGGCCCGGTGGTTCGGTGTGACGATGCCGCTCGGGGCGGCGCGGGAAGACGCGGCGGGGCGCGCGCTCGGAGGCCGTCGGTTGCTCGGGGTCACTTCCGAGCGGGAGGGGTTTGGTGCGCGGCGGTTGCGCGGGGCGGGGCGCCTCACGGCGCGGATTCGGCTGGTCGTGCCGCTCGGAAGCCCGTCCGGGCCGCAGCGGCGGCAGCGGCCCGCGCCGTCTCGGCGGGTCGGGCGGCGGGTACCGGTCGAAACCGGGATGCCGATCGAACAGTGGGGACTCCTCGCCTTCCCACCGATCACGGTCGGGACCGGAAGGTTCGCGGGGAGTAGTCACGACTCCAATTCTGGCGTACTTCCGTGCTGGACGTTCACGCGCGCTCCGAGGCGGCGGCGGAAAGTGACCATCGTCGCGGACGCGCGAACGCGCTCAGGCGGGTGCGAAGCGGACCTCGAACATGGTGGGCCAGTTCTTGCCCGTGATCAGGAACCGGTCGGTGCCGGGCAGTTGGGCGATGCCGTTGAGGGCGTCGGCTTCGGCCCGCTCGGTCGCGGGAAGGAGACCGGCAGCGTCGGCGGTCCCGAGCACCGCGCCGGAGTCCGGGTCGATGCGCAGAATCGTGTCGGTGGGCCAGTCGTTGGCATAGACCGACCCGTCCGCCGCGCACTCGAGTTCGTTGAGGCGCGCGCCGTTGTGGCTGGTCAGTTCGATCGAGCCGGTCGGTGCGAAGGTTTCCGGATCACGGAAGGTGAGCCGGTCGGTGCCGTCGCTCATGATCAGCCGTCCGGCCCCGGCGCACAGCCCCCAGCCCTCGCCGTCGTAGCTCACCCGGCCGCGCTCGGCGAGCGTGGCCGGGTCCCGGGCGATGGCCACGCCGTCATGCCAGGTGAGCTGCCAGAGTGTCGCGCCGGCGAGGGTGATGCCCTCGCCGAAGTACGGGGCGGGCAACTCGGTCCTGGCCAGTTCCGCGCCGGTCGCCAGCCGGGACGCGCGCACACTCGACGCGCCCACCAGGCCGGTGCCCTCGTAGAGGATGTCGCCATCGATCTCCAGGCCTTGGGTGAACGCCTTCGGATCGTGCGGCCGGGTGCCGAGTACCTCGATGTTCATCCTGGGTGTCGACTCGTCGGCGGGGCCGCATCCACCCGCGACCAGCAGACCGACCAGCACACCGATGGCCAACGCACGCCGATTGCGCTTCATACGGCAAAATGTAGGCCGTGAGCGCAGTTTCTGTTTCGGAGTCCGGCGTGCGGCCGATTCTTGCCGATGCCGTCGACTTGGCCCGCCGTGCGCTCCTGGAGTTGGAGCCATCGGGTGTGGGCGCGCATCTCGGCGTGATCGCCGAGGACGAGAGCGCGGCGACCCACCGTTTCGCGGCCACGTTGCCCGGCTATCGCGGGTGGCAGTGGGCGGTCGTGGTGGCCGCCCCGCCCGGCGCGGGCCACGCGACGGTCAGCGAGTCGGCGCTGCTGCCCGGGCCCGAAGCCCTGGTCGCGCCCGAGTTCGTGCCCTGGGAGCAGCGAGTTCGCCCCGGGGACCTCGCGCCGGGCGACCTGCTCGCCCCGCCAGCGGGCGATCCGCGCCTGGTGCCGGGCTATGTCGCGACCGGCGATCCGGTGGTCGACGAAGTGGCCTACGAAATCGGTCTCGGCCGCACCAAGGTGCTGAGCAGGGAAGGACGCGAAGAGGCCGCCGAGCGCTGGTACGCCGAGCACGGTCCCGACACGGAGATGGCCAAGGCCGCGCCCGCCACCTGCGGCAGCTGCGGCTTCTATCTGCCACTGGCCGGGGCGCTGCGCGCCGCGTTCGGTGTCTGCGGCAACGTCATGGGCGCGGACGGGCAGGTCGTCCACGTGGCCTACGGCTGCGGCGCGCACTCGGATACCGAGATCCCCACCGGCGGCGGCTCCCCGCTCTACGAGGCGTACGACGACGCGGCCATCGAGTTGATCTCGCTCGAGACGGAAAGCTCTCGCACTCAACAGGATTCGGCCAAGACGGCATCCACGCGCGGCGAGCGGCGCCGTGCGGCTGCCGAGCGGGCAGAGAAGGCGACGGAGATCACCGAGGGCCGTACGGACTCGGGAACAGCCGAGGTCGCCGCACCCGCCCGGGGTACTGCGGTTGCCGGGGAGGCCGAAGTCGCCGAAGGTGCAGCGGTGGTAGGGGACGCTGCGGACGTCGAGAACGTGGGAGTCTCCCAGGGCTCTGCGGACATCGAGACCGCTCCTGTCGCCGGGGAATCCGCGGTAATCGAGGTTGCGGGGGCCGCTGCGGTCGGGGAGGACGCCGAGGGAATTGCGGTCGCTGAGGGCGTTGCGGGCGGGGAGGACGCCGAGGGCGTTGTAGTCGCGGAGGTCGCGGAGGACGTTGCGGGCGCTGCGGTCGCCGAGGGCGTTGTGGTCGCGGAGGACGCCGAGCGCGTTGCGGTTGCGGAGGGCGCTGAGGCCGCTGCGATCAGTGAGACGCCTGGGGTTGCCGAGAATGCCGTAGACGCCCAGGACGCTGCCCTCGCGCAGGACGCCACCGAGGTCCCCACCGAGCACGGCGTCGCGGAAGGACCTGCGGCTCTCGAGAGTGACAAGAACACCGCTGTAGCGGAGGAAAGCGCCACCGTCGAGGCTCCGAGTGCGCCCCCCGCCCAGCCCACCGACACGACGGCGGCTGTGACCGGGGCCGAAGTCGGCGCCGGCGCGGTCGGCGACATAGATCCCACCGATTCGAGCGTTCGGTCCTCGGTGCGTGCGACGCCCGGCGCCGACGGCATCGCCGAGCCGCCGACCGCTCACGGCACCACGCCGGCCGCTGATGCGGGTCCGGTGGGCGCCGCCGAGAACGAGTCGGACGCGGCTAGGGGTGACATCGACACCAGCCGGGCTCTCGGCACCGGCGATGAGGCGGACAGCGCTGCTGCTGCCGATGAAAGTGGTTCGGACAGCGTTTCCGCCGACGCGCCCAGCCGCCCGGAGTCCAGCGCTGCGGACGTGCCGGTCGCCGAGCAGGACAGCGGCGCGAGCACCGAGGACGCGCCGGAGGCCGGGGCACGGCCGGAGATCCAGTCATCGCCGCGCAACTGAGCGAGGCCGCCGATCCGTTCGGCACTTCGGCGCTGCGCGCGGCCGTGCTGGCCGCCTGGCGTGATTCGCCGACGCGGTTGCGGGAGGACGCGGCCACCGAGAGCGACTTGGTGCGCGCGGGCTACCGCGACCGGTTGCTGACCGAGTTGGCGCAGAACGCCGCCGACGCCGCGCGCAAGGCGGGCGTGGCAGGCGCCGTCGTCGTCCGGCTCGACGGTCGTGACCTCCACATCGGCAATACCGGTGCGCCGCTGGACGTCTCCGGTGTGCACGCGCTCACCGCTCTGCGCGCCTCGGGGAAACACGGCGACGGTTCGGTCGGCCGGTTCGGCGTCGGTTTCACCGCGGTACTCGCGGTGAGCGAGGACATCGAGCTCCGGTCTTCCTCCGGATCGCTGCGGTTCTCCCGCACCGAGACCCGGGAAGCTCTGAAAGACAACGAGATCCGGACACCCGCCGTCGAAGCGGGTGAATTCGATCCTCCGGTACTGCGGTTGGCCTGGCCGACCGAGGCGCGACCGGCGGCTGGTCTCGACACCGAGGTGGTGCTGCGGCTGCGCGCGGACGTCGACGCCGACGCGCTGCTGGCCGCCATGCGCGCCGAAGCCGTCGATCTGCTCCTGGAACTGCCCGCCCTGCACCGCATCCACGTCGGCGCGGACGAATTCGTCAGCAGTGCCGAGGACATGGGTGACGGCATGCACGAGGTCTACGTCGACGGCCCGGGCAGCGAGCAGCGAACCTGGTGGCAGTACCGCACCCCACGCGCTCGCTGGCTGCTGCCGGTGCGCGACGGCAGGCCGGTGGCGGCCACCCCCGATGTGCTGCGGGCGCCGACCAGGTCCGACGAGGAACTGTCGCTGCCCGCGCTGCTCGTCGCCGACATTCCGATGCAGCCGGATCGCCGCAGGTTGCTCCCCGGCGCCCGGCTCGCCGATTTGGCTCGTGGCTACGCCGATTTCGCTCGCGCCCTGCCACCACGCGACCGGCTCGTGCTCGTCCCCACGCCTGGTTTCGCCCGCAGCGAGGCCGATGGTCTGCTGCGCGAAGCGCTCCTGCGCGAATTGCAAACGCGGCCATGGCTGCCCGTAGTCGTCAGCCACCGGCGCACACACGAAGGCCTCGTCGACGCCGAGCCGCTCGCCGCGGACCTCCAGCCCCGCACCGCGGGCTACGCCGGATCGAACACCCTCGCTTCGCACGAAGCGGACGACATACTGCCGCATGAACAATCGCCCGCGGCCGACCCAGAAGCACGGGGCACACTCGACGGTGCGGGGCAGCATGCGTCGATCGACTCGTCAGACCTGCTCAGCACCGAGCCGCGCGGTATCCGGACTGCCGGGGCGGCTGATGTGCCCGGCGATGGTCCGCATACGGCGATGGAGTCGTCGGATCTGCCGAGCACCTGGACGGCCGAAGACCGGACCGCCGGACCGAGCGGCACTTCGGTGTCAGGCG
Source organism: Nocardia sp. NPDC047648 (assembly GCF_040642815.1). NCBI lineage: Bacteria > Bacillati > Actinomycetota > Actinomycetes > Mycobacteriales > Nocardiaceae > Nocardia > Nocardia sp. NPDC047648. The sequence goes on from NZ_JBEYSX010000007.1 coordinate 238,564, forward strand.
AACCGATTCCGTTCGACATCACCCGGTCGCCGTCGGCCACCGGAGTGGCGCACCCACAGGACGTGGCCATCCCCACTCGCGCCCACGTCTTCACCGGTCTGACTCCGGAATTGGCCGCCCTGCTCGATGAGGTGGCCGGTCCGCTGGTGATCCCGGACCTCTCCGGGCGGACGCACGCCGAGGCCATGGGTGCGCTGGACGTGCACCGGCTCGGGTTGGCGCGGCTCGCGGAATTGTCCGGGGGCCTGGAGCGGCCGCCGAGCTGGTGGCGGCAGTTCTATGCCGCACTGGAGCCGTTCGTGGTGGATCTCCTCGCGGCGGAGGAACTGGGCGCGCTGGCGGTGCCGCTGGCCGACGGCAGGCTCGTCACCGGACCGCGCACCGTGGTGCTGGACGATCAGCTCGAGGTCGCGATCCCGGTGCACTGGGCCAGGCTGGCGCATCCCGAGGCCGCGCATCCCCTGCTGGCTCGGCTGGGCGCGCGGTCGGCCACCGCCGAGGATCTCCTGACCGACCCGGGCTTGCGCGCCGAGTTGGAGGATCACCCGGACGACCCCGACACCGCCGATGCCATCCTGCGTCTGGCCGCCCACGCGGCTCCGGAGGCACTGCCGTCCTGGCTGGGGCTGCTCGAACTGCCCGACACCGAGGGTGAAGCGCGACCGGCCGACGAACTGCTGCTGCCCGGCGCGCCGCTGCGCGATCTGCTCGTGCCCGACGCGCCGTTCGGCACGGTGGACCCGGAACTGGTCGAGCGCTACGGCGCGGACGCGTTGCGCGCCATCGGCGTCGGCTGGGATTTCGGTGTGATCACCGAGGCCGATCCCACCGGTCCGGACCACGATCTGGACGACGAGGAACACTGGTGGTCCACGCTGCCGGACGATCCGCCGGAGCTGGTCGCCGTGCGCGACCTCGACCTGGTCGACGATGCCGCCTGGTCGGAAGCGTTGCGGCAGTTGGCCGCCGCGCCCCGCACCCGTCGCCTGCTGGCCGACGCCGACGGCTACACCGCATGGTGGCTGCGCAGATACGCGCGGATCGACAGCACTCCGCTGGGACTGTTCCGTCATCCCGCCGACACCGAGTTCGACGGGCTGTTACCGGCATTCGCCGTCGCAGGCGTCGATCCGGACGCTTGCCGCGCGATCCTCGCCGACCCGGAGACGATCACCGACGAGCTGGCCGCCGCGCTGTTGGAGGCGCTCGCGGACCCATCGAGAACGCCATCGCCGGAGGTGGTTTCGCGCACGCACGCTCGTCTGGCGGCTGCCGTCGCCGCGGGCTTGCTCGATCTCACCGACCTGCGACCACCCGACCGGGTGCGCGCGCTCACCGGCGCCGTGGTCGATCCGGCGGACACGTTCGTCCTCGATCGCGCGTGGTTCGGATTGGCGGTACCGCCGGACCGGTTGGTGGCGGGCGAGACCGAAACCGCCTCGGCCCTGGCGGCTCTGCTCGACCTGCCGCTGGTGTCCGAGGCCGTTACCGCCGAGGTGGCCGATACCGGCCGCCGCACGAGTTGGGCGGCGGAGCCGCTGGGCGTCGTGCTGCGGCAGCTGTTCGCGTTGCCCCCGCAAGCGGGCGAGCTGGTCGTGCACCACGAATTGACGGTGCGGCTGAGCGGCGCGATCGAGGCCACGGTCGCGGTGCCCTGGTGGCAGACCGGCTCGGCCGTGCACGTCCGCGCGCCGCATCCGCGCGGCTGAGCGGGCGGCTACTGGGCGGCGTTCTCGGTGAGCATCTCGCTCAGCAGATCGAGCTGTGCGCGCACGCTCTCGCTGTCGTTGTCCACCAGCCAGCGCAGTACCACGCCGTCGATGACGTTGAGCGTGAACCGGCTCAGCGTCTGCACCGGGACCGACCAGCGCGTGCCGGTCGCGTCGCGCGCGTGCTCGAGGATGTCGGCGACCGTGGAGTCGTTGAAGTTGTACTGCTCGCGCGCGATCGCGAGTTTCGCCGGGGTTTGCTCGCCTTCGCGCAACGCGTAAGTGGTTGTTTCGTAAGTGAGCAGCTGCCGTTCCGGAGTGGCTTCAATGTTGAGCCACATGAGTTCCAGTCCCGCGCGGATCAATTTTTGAAGGGCTTCTTTTCCACTTCCGACGTCCTGCCATACCGTTTCGTTTGCGTCGACAGAATCGCGTAATTCCATCGACAACGCTTTGACCAGCTCGGTCATCAGCGCGTCCTTGTTTTCGAAACAGTAATGCACCACACCGAGCGAGACACCGGCCGCCTGAGCGACATCGCGGGTGGTCACGCCCGCAACGCCCTTTTTCTCGGCAAGGCCGATCGCGGCCTCGATAAGGTGGGCCCGTCGTTCTTCGACGCTCAATCGGGAGGACACCCAAGGGAGTTAAGCGCCCAGCGCCCGCGCAGTCAATTCACGGGCCGGAAAAATTTTGACTGGACGAGTGACCAGTTGTGTGGTTCGCTGCATCGGGACAGAAGGGAGACGGGTATGCCGGTGTCGCGTAGAACTGTTCTGGCTCGGACCGCGATCGGGTCGGCCACGCTCGCGGCCGCGACGGTGCCCGGGATGACCGACGCGCTCGCCGCTCCGGCGGCCGCAGCGCCGGAATCCGGCGGTTACGAGATCGGCGTCGGACTCTCCGACATCACCGGCCCGGCCGCCGAATGCGGGATGATGGGCTACTCCCAGCTCGAACAGCAGACCGCGGGCATCCACCTGCGCCCCCGGGCGCGGGCATTCGTCATCGGCAGCGCGGGGCGGCGGATCGTCTTCGTGGTCGCCGAGAACGGGATGATCTTCCAGTCCGTGCACCGCGGCGTGCTCACCGAATTGGCCCGGCGCTTCGGCGATCTGTACACCGAGCAGAACGTGCTGCTCACCTCGACGCATTCGCACGCGACGTGTGGCGGCTCCAGCAACGACTACGCCTACAACCTGTCCATCCTCGGTTTCCAGCAGCAGGTGTACGACGCCGAGGTGAACGGGATCGTCGAGGCGATCGCCGCCGCGCACGCCGATCTCGGGCCCGGCCGGCTCGCGCTCGGCCGTGCCGAACTGCGCAACGCGAGCGTGAACCGCTCGCGGGTGGCTTGGGAGCTCAATCCGCCTGCGGACAAACAACATTTCCCGGACGCCATCGACCCCGCCGTGACCACCCTCGTCCTGCGCAAGGGCGGGCGGATGGCGGGCGCGATCACCTGGTTCGCCACCCACAACACGTCGATGACCAACGCGAACCGGCTGATCAGCTCGGACAACAAGGGCTACGCCTCGTTCTCCGCCGAGCACATCGAGCACGGTGTGCGCTATCTGGACGGCGAGCCCGCGTTCGTCGCCGCCTTCGCGCAGACCAACGCCGGTGACATGTCCCCGAACCTGAATCTGCGCCAGGGCTCCGGGCCGACCGAGGACGAATTCGAGAACACCCGCATCCTGGGTGAGCGGCAGTACGCGGCGTCGAAAGACGCGGCGGCGCGGGCGCGGCAGATCTCCGGCCCGGTGGACGGGATGCTCTGCTACATCGATCTGGCGGACATCGCCGTGGACGGCCGTTTCACACCGGACGGCTTGCCGCGGCGCACCGCACCGGCCGCGGCGGGTGTCTCGCTGATCGCGGGCAGCGTCGAGGACGGTCCGGGCCTGCCCGGCGGCCCGATTCCGGAGGGTGTGCGCAATCCGTTTCTCGAGGCGCTCGGCGATCCCGCTCGGCCCGCGCCGGCCTGGCTGGCGGACGCGCAGGCGCCGAAAGCGATCGCGGTGCCGCTCGGCCTGCTGCCTCCGGTGGCCTGGGTGCCGAATGTGCTGCCGATCCAGCTCGTTCGCATCGGTGAGCTCTATTTGGCCGCCGCGGGAGGCGAATTCACCATCACGTCGGGTTTGCGTATCCGCCGCGCTGTCGCCGCGGCGCTGAACGTCCCGCTGGAGCAGGTGCTCATGCAGGGATACGCGAACGCCTACCACGAATACGTCACCACGCCCGAGGAATACGACTCCCAGCAGTACGAGGGCGCCTCGACGCTGTTCGGCCGCTACACCCTGTGCGCCTATCAGCAGGAGTTCACCCGGCTGGCCACGGCATTCGCCGCCCGCACGCCGGTGCCGCGCGGTCCGGCGCCGCGCGATGTGTCCCATCTGCAACCGAACTTCCAGCCGGGCGCCGGTCCGGACGCCGCCGTGCCGGGGCGCGGGTTCGGTGACGTACTGGTGCAGCCGAATCCGTCCTACGGCCCCGGCGACCGAGTGGTGGCCGAATTCGTCTCGGCGCACCCGAAGCACGACAACCGCCGCAACGGGACGTTCCTGGAAGTGCAGCGCAGGAATGCGTCCGGCGAGTGGGTACGAGTGGCCAACGAGGGCGAGTGGGCGGTGCGATACCACTGGAGCAAGCGCGGTCTCGCCGAGTCGATAGCCCGATTCACCTGGGACATCCCCCTCGATGCCGAGCCGGGACGTCATCGCTTCCGGCACTACGCGACCCGTCTCGATCCCGGTGGCGCGCTCTATCCGATCACCGGCACGACCGACGAATTCGAGATCGGCCGACCGTAAGCCGATCGGCTACAAACCGGTCTGCGCGCCTTTGTCCCCGCGCCGCGCGCCGCGCCGCTGAACCAGATAGATGACGAGCGCGATCAGTCCGACCACCAGCCCCATCAGGCAGACCGGCCGGGCCGGGGCCCACCGGTCGCCGCCCGCCCACACCACCACGGTGGCGATCAGCCACAACGCGCTGCCGACCGCGAGCACGGGGCGCGGATCGGTGAGGCGCGGTGGGAGTTGCGGGACTTTCTGCGTCACGAGCTCAGCCTAATCGGCCCGGTTGGAGGAGCTCCGCCGACCGCGCGGCGACGAGTGGTCCGCCAGTGGCCGGAAGCCGCGACCGGCCGCCCCCGGTCCCGTATCGTTTGCCACTGTGACAACGCCATCGGATGTCAGAGCCCTTGCTGGTGAGCTCTCGCTGGCGGTCGTTCGACTGACGCGACACCTGCGCGGCCGTCGTGCCGACTCGCAGATCTCGCTGACGCAACTCTCCGCGCTCGCCACCCTCGCGCGCGAGGGGGCGATGACGCCGGGCGCGCTCGCCGCGAAGGAACGCGTGCAGCCCCCCTCGATGACCCGCGTGATCGCCTCGCTCACCGACCTCGATCTGGTGGAACGCAACCCGCATCCCACCGATGGCCGTCAGATCATCGTCTCGCTGTCCCCGGCGGGCCGCGCGCTCATCGCCGATGAAGCCAGCGCGCGTGAGGCGTGGATGACCGAGCAGCTGTCGACGCTCACCGAGGAGCAGCTCGTCGTGCTGACCCGGGCGGTGGCGATCATGAAGCAGATCGTCGCGGAGTCCGAGTAGCGCAACGGAATTCATCGACTCGCCGCCGATGGCGGCCCGGATCAACGGTTGGTGCGGACGAGCCGGAGAATGATCCCGCCGCCCCACCACAGCAGGCCGCCCGCGATGGTCAGGCAGAGGACGAAGGCCGGATAGACCAGGACGCCGTAGTCGTCGGCCCATCGGGGCAGATGGGTGAGGCGAGCGCCCGCGCCGATGAGCAGCAGCAGCCCCAGGGTCACCGCGATCGGCGCGAGCGGGGCGGTCTCCGAGTCGGGCCTGCGGGCGGTGCGGTCGGTCATGGTGGAGCCCTCCTGTGCGGTCGGCTCGGCACCCGCTCGGGGCGCGATGGGCACTGGAAAAGATCAGTTACCTTCTAGCTAACATTCGCACGGAGATGTGATTTCGTTAACACTCTGTGATGCAGATCACACAACTGTCGCGGGGTAACAGGGTCGGCGCGGCTACCGTTCCCCGAACGGGCGGTCGCTGTCCACGATCTCCCGGCCCAGCGGGAACAGCGAAATCGGGATGAATTTCAGGTTGGCCCAGCCGAACGGGATACCGATGATCGAGACGAACAGCGGGATGCTGGTGAGCAGGTGCCCCAGCGCCAGCCACCAGCCCGCGACGATGAACCAGATGATGTTGCCGATCAGTGAGCCCGCGCCCGCACCCGGCTTCTCCACAGTGGTCCGCCCGAACGGCCACAGCACGTAGGCGGCGATCCGGAACGACGCGATGCCGAAGGGAATCGTGATGATCAGGATGAAGCAGATGATGCCGGCCAGGATGTAGCCCAGCGCCAGCCAGAACCCGGCGAAGACCAGCCACAGGATGTTGAGAACCAGCTGAATCGGCTTCATGAGACCAGCATGCCAGCCCGCGGCGCCTGTGCGGTGCGGGTCGTCAGAAGAACCAGCCGAGCATCGCGTCGCGTTCCGCGCGGAAGGCGTCGTCGAGTGCGCGGATGTGGGCGGAATCTTTGGCCCGCAACCGGTTCGCCGCCGCGAACACCCGCGCGGGATACGCGCCCAGATACATGCTGCCGAGCACGTCGATGCCGAGTTCGAGATCGGCCGCGCGATCGGTCGGTTCGCATTCCGCCTGCCCGTTCCGCACGCGCAGCGCGAACGTGCCGCCCGCGTTCCGGAACGGGTCGGTCACCGCGAGCGTCACATCCAGGTCGTCCGCGTAGCCGCGCGCCGTCAACGCCGCAGGGACGTCCATCAGGCGGAGCCACAGTCCGTCGTAGCGGGCGGTGGTGCGCACCAGCCGTGGATCGGTCAGCAGATAGGGCAGCGGGTCGTGGTCGGTGAGCACGGCATCCACCCGTCGTACCAGATCGAGGCCCAGCAGGGCCCGCCACAGAGCCGCGTGCGCTTCGGCGGTGACCGTCCGCAGTTCGACTACTTCCACCGTCCGCGCCCTGCCGTCAGCGTGGTACCGGTAGAGCGCGTAGCCGTCGGCGTGCTGGAGTCCGAACAGCGTGCTGCCGCCCTCGCGATAACGCTCGGGATCGTCGAACACGAGGTCCCAGGCCGCCGCCGGGCGCACTTGTGCGCCGGGCACCAGCCTGCGCCAGCGGTCGTAGATCGCTTCCGCGGCCGCGCGCAGGTCGGCAGGCGGCCGCAGCGTGACACCGCCGGGATCGGGCGTCGACGGAAGGAACGCCGCGAACCGGCGGTCGATGCCGACCGCGTTCTCCCGCGTCGCGGTGCCGTAGCCGAACCGGCCGTAGATGCCGCCTTCGCTCGCCGTGAACATGGTCAGTGGCAGGCCTGCCGCCTCGACGCGCCGGTGCTGCTCGGTGTACATGGCGCGCAGGATGCCGCGCCGCCGGTGCGTCGGCGCCACGCCGACGCCCGAGATGCCGCACACCCGCACGGTCCGCTCGCCGGGCACCGTCACCGTCATGGTGGTGGACTGCGTGACCCCGACGACCTCCCCTGCCTCGACCGCCAAGATCGAGTTCTCCACCGGGAACAGCAGCGGTGTCCCGCGCATCTCGGCCGGGTCGTAGCGGGTGCCGAACGAGGTCTCGACCAGCGTCGTGATCGCGGGCGCGTCGTCCGCGGTGGCCGACCGAACCGTGATTCCCGGGGAGGTCATGCCTCGACGATCCCACGTACGGGCAACCGCACGCACCGGATTATCCGTGGCTCGCGACCGCCGGGCGAACACCGATTCGGCCCGTGCCGCGGCCGCCCGGCAGGATGGAGCGGTGGCCGAAGTGATCGATATCGATGACCCCGCGGATTCCAGGGTCGACGACTTCCGTGATCTCAAGTCGGCCGACCGCAGGCCCGATCTGCCCGGGCGCAAGGGGCTGGTGATCGCCGAGGGCGTCGTGGTGGTCCAGCGGATGCTCGATTCGCGCTTCGCGCCCACCGCGCTGCTCGGCGTGGAGCGCAGGCGAGTCGAACTCGCCGACGATCTGACGGCCGTCGACGTGCCGTACTACCGCGCGACGGCCGAGGTGATGGCCGAGGTGGTCGGGTTCCACCTCAACCGCGGCGTGCTGGCCGTCGCCCGCCGCCCTGCCGAGCTCGGCATGGACGAGGTGCTCGAGAAGGCGCGCACCGTCGCGGTGCTCGAGGGCGTCAACGACCACGAGAACCTCGGCGCCATGTTCCGCAACGCGGCCGGACTGGGAGCCGACGCGATCCTGTTCGGCGACCGCTGTGCCGACCCGTTGTACCGCCGCGCCGTGCGGGTATCGATGGGGCATGTGCTGCGAGTTCCGTTCGCGTCCGTGCCGCAGTGGCCCGCCGGGCTGGATATACTGCGGCGCAAGGGATTCCAGATCATCGCTCTTACTCCCGATCCGTCGGCGGCGAATCTGGCGGCGGCGATGACGGGGGAGCGGGTGGCGCTGTTGCTCGGAGCCGAAGGACCGGGACTGACCGAGGAGGCCATGCGGGCCACCGACGTCCGCGCGCGCATTCCCATGACGCCCGGCACCGATTCGCTCAATGTCGCGACGGCGGCCGCGATGGCGTTATACGAGCGGGTGAGAACGGCGTGACCGGACCGTATCGCCCGTATCCGTCCTACCAGGACCCGACGCCCTGGGGTGCGGGGCTGACCGTGGCGGTGATGGTGGCGCTGCTGGCCGCGGTCGCGGTGTATTCGTTCGGGGCCGCGCTGGCCGAAGTGCACCCGTTGCTCGCGGTGGCGGTGAATCTGGTCGCGGTCGGCGGCGCCGCGCCCACCGCTTGGCGCTGGCGTTTCGCTCCGGTGACGCGGTGGGTGATCGGCGGCGGTGCGGCGGGTGTGCTGCTCGGATGGATCGTGCTGCTGCTCGGCGGCTAGCCGACGGGGTCGTGTCCGCGCAGCCAGCCGAACAGGCCGCGCCTGCGCGCCGGGTTGTGCGCCCCGCCATCGGCCCCGCTGTGCACCGGCGAATCGGGCACCGTGCCCTTGGCGTGCAGCGCGAACTTGCAGACGGGGATGTCGCCCGGCGCGAGCACGCCGGGCGCGGCCGGCTCGCGATAGTGGAACCCGAGCCATTCGTCGTTGGCCGCGTCGGCGAAGTCCGGCGGATCGAACGGCAGCGAATGCGGGTCGGGCAGTTCGCCCGCGCGCCGGCGCACCGGATGCTCGCCTGCCCAGTACGGCCGCTCCCACACCAGCGGAAGACCCTCGTCCTCCAGGATGCGCACCCGGGTCGAGCTGAACGACCTGCGGAATTCGCCGCGCTCCCAATGGGCGAACGCGCCCCAGCCGTGCTCGACGTCGAACGACACCAAGTAGGTGTGCTCCGAGGCAAGCGGGCGCACCAGCAACTCCGGGATCTCGGTCGGGTGGATGCGCGCGGACTGGGCCGAGCACAGCACCGTCACGCCGGGAAAGCAGCCGATGCACACCTCATCGGCGGCCGGGCCCGCGCAACCCGCGAGTGTGCCGACCATGACCGGCCGCACATCGCGGTCCTCGTGCAGTTGCTTCGCCAGTGCCAGTGCGGCCGCGGGATCCGGATTGTGGTTCGCGCGCAGTACCGTACGGGGATCGGGTGCGTCGACGTACCAGAGCGACCAAGCCTTGGATAGCATTCCGGCACCTCCCGATAGTCGCACGAATCAACTCCGCGAACTTCGAGCAACGCCCGGAGGCGCCGACCGGCGCACCGCTGCGGTGACCTGCCCGGCGCCGACGCACGTTGTCGACCACACCGAAAATTTACTCGCCCCGCACCGGTCGCGGTGCGGCTTCGCGCCGCGAACATCGGTTCGTGATCACAGTTTTCGCGAGCGCACGGGCGCTGCACGGAACTGTCCGGAACTCGAACACGCTCGCGCGTCCGGGATCGGTACTACCCGCAAGACCGGGCGTGGCGGGGAAGGGCTCAGTGACCCGAGCTGCGCACCCCGAGCAGCACGTCCTCCCAGGACGGCATCGGAGCCTTGCCGCGCTTGGCGCGACTCGGCTTCGCCGGAGCCTTGGCCGCGGGCTTCGCGGGCTCCTCGGTGGCGGCGGGCGCGGGCGCGGTGGGCTCCGCCGTGGCGGTCGCGGTGGTCGCGGCGCCGTTGGCGGGCACCGAGTTACCGGCAGCTGCGGGGGTCGCGGTACCGGCCGCGGCGGGAGCGGCGCCGGTGGCTGCCGCCGGGATCGCGGCGGCGCTACCGCCGGCCGCGACGGCCCGCTGCTCGTAGTATTCGTCCAGCGTGGGCTGACTCTGCCTGCTCGCCGTCCGGGTGGGCGGCGCAGCTGGGGCGGGGGCGGGACGCGGTTCGACCACCGGTTCCGGCTGCGGCGGGGCCGGTTCGGGTTCGGGAGGCACGATCGTCGCCAGCCCGCGCAGTGCGCGCCCGAAGTCCGGATCGATCAGATCGGAAGCCGGATCGTCGAGCGGTGAGACCGAGCCGCCATGCGCGTCCGGCTGGTAACGCCAGTGCGCGGCGATCTCGGAACGCCCGTTCTGCCACTGCAACTGGGCGACCCAGTAGCCCTTCTCGTCCTTCCAGGCGTCCCATTCGGCGCCCTCGATGTTGTGTCCGCGCGCGGTGAACGCGGCGGTGACGACATCGATAAGGGTGTCCACGGCGGGACCGTCGGGGCGGACCGGGTGCGCCTTCTGGGCGAGTTCGGCGGCGCGGGCTCGCTCCAGCAGGACCGGATAGGCGAATCGCTCGACGCGACTGGCCGGCATTCCGGATTCTTCGGTGACCTGTTCTACGGAGGCCCCTGCGCGAATACGGGCCTGGATATCGCGGGGACGCATAGTTGCTTCCATTTCGATCTCAATCTGGCCGAATCGGGCAAGGTCTCCGCGCGCGGCGGCTCGCAGTTTGTCGTCGGCGGGCAGCCGGAACTTCTGACCGGACTCGGTGTCGATACACACGATGTGCGTGGAGTCGGGCGTCACCCCGATCACTCGAAGTTCACGCACCGTTACCTCCTTATCGCGTCGACTCGCGACACCGCCCACTTTCCGAAACAGTAGTGCACATCTGAGATTAATGGGGCAGGACACGCGGCACGGAAATCTCCGGAGAGACGTCCGCGCCCCGCTAATCTGCTCTGTTTGCTCCGCTGCGCCTAATTCTGCGGCGTGTCGATCCCGGGCGTGTTGCGGCCGTCGGATCCGATTACACGGCGCTCAGCCGAGATTCTGCACGACCCAGTCGATGGCGCGGGTCAGCTGGCTGACGTCGTCGGGATCGATCGCCGGGAACATGCCGATGCGCAGCTGGTTCCGGCCCAGTTTGCGGTACGGCTCGGTGTCCACGATGCCGTTGGCGCGCAGAATCTTCGCCACCGCTGCCGCGTCGACCGAATCGGCGAAATCGATGGTGCCCACCACCTGCGAGCGGTGCGCCGGGTCGGTGACGTACGGAGTGGCGTACTCGCTCGACTCGGCCCAGGAGTACAGCCGCGACGACGAGTCCAGCGTGCGCTTGACCGCCCAGTCCAGGCCGCCGTTGCCGTTGAGCCATTCGATCTGGTCGGCGAACAGCAGCAGGGTGCCCAGCGCGGGGGTGTTGTAGGTCTGGTCCTTGGTGCTGTTGTCGATCGCGATCGGCAGCGACAGGAAATCGGGCGTCCAGCGGCCCGACGCCTTGATCTCCTCCACCCGGGCCAGCGCGGCCGGGCTCATCAACGCGACCCACAGGCCGCCGTCGGAGGCGAAGCACTTCTGCGGGGCGAAGTAGTAGACGTCGGCGTCGGTGATGGTCACCGGGAGGCCGCCCGCGCCGGAGGTGGCGTCGATGGCGATCAGCGCGTGGTCCGAGCCCGCCGGACGCCGGACCGGGATGGAGACACCGGTCGAGGTCTCGTTGTGCGCCCAGCCGATCAGGTCCGCCGACGGGTCCGACACCGGCTCCGGCGCGCTGCCGGGCTCGGACGAGACCACGATCGGATCGCCGATGAACGGGTTGCCCTTGGTCACCGCGGCGAACTTCGAGCTGAACTCACCGTTGGTCAGGTGCAGGGAACGCTCCCGGACCAGACCGAACGCGGCGGCGTCCCAGAACGCGGTGGTGCCGCCGTTGCCGAGCACCACCTCGTAGCCGTCCGGCAGGCCGAACAGCTCGCGCAAGCCCGAGCGCACGCGCGCCACCACGTCTTTGACCGGTTTCTGCCGATGCGAGGTTCCGAACACCGAGGCGCCGACGTTCACCAGCGACTGCAGCTGCTCCGGACGCACCTTGGAGGGGCCGCAACCGAACCGTCCGTCGGCGGGCTTGAGATCGTCGGGAATGGTCGGAAACGCAGAGGTCATGGCGAACAGGGTAGTCGGTGGTATCGCTGTGGCGACGCCCACACTCCGGCTAACGTAAGCGCCCATGAGCATGGCGTCAGCTAACTCGGGGTGGCGACTGCGCGAGCGGGCACGGAATTTCCGGCTGCGCGGTGCGACGGTCTCGGACGCGATGCGGCGGGAGTTGCTGATCCGGGGGGAGTCGGGGACCGCGACGATCCTCGGCGTGCGTCCGCGGCGCACCGAACCAGGGCACGTGTTCTGGGTGCGGGTGCAGCTGGCGGGGGAGTTCCCCTACGAGAGCAGGGTGCGGCAACGGGTGGCCGACGCGGATCTGGAATGGATGCGTGCGGGCGATGTCGTGTGCTGCCGGGTCGACCCCCGCGACCGTGATCGCCTCGTGCTGTACGTGCCCGACCTGGAGGAATCCGGCCGGGCGAGCATCGCGAAGATCCTCGCCGACGGCCGCCGCGCCGACGCCACCGTGCTCGCCGCCGCGCCGGTCGCGGCCGACTACTCCGGTCGCGACGACCCGGTGCTGCGTCTGGACCTCGAACTGCGCGCCTGGGACGAGGCCAAACCGTGGCGGGTGCGGCTGGTCCAGCCGGTGCCGTTGAACGCCATCCGTCTCGTCGACCTCGGCCAGCATCTGGAGGTCGCCTTCTTCGAGGTGGACCACGGCGAAACGGTCGCCGTCGACTGGATCGCATCCCTCGAGGAGTGAACCGCGGGCGAATCGGCCGAGCCGCTATGGATGCACGAAGGTGAAACCCATCGCGCGGATCTTCGGCAGCGCCGCGGCCATACCCTCCGCGGTTCTCGAACGCGGCCGGTGCATATGCGCCAGCGCAATACGCCCGGCGCGGCGGCATTCGTCGCCGCTTGCACTTCGGCGGCCGGCGCGGTCGCCGAAATCGGCGTTGATACCGAAACCGACCGGAGTTTCGCCCAATTCGTTGACGATGGACATCGCGACATCGCCGTAATGCGCGGTGCCCACGCGGAAGAATCGCGGCGGCGCGCCGGTCGGCGCGGCCAGCGACTCGTGGTCGGCCCACACTTCGTCGGCGGCCTCCCGCGCCGACCCGGTTCCCGCGATCCATAGGCTTCGCGGCCGTTCACCTCTGGCTCCCCTGGATGCCACGTGAGCCGGACGTGACAGCGGCACAACGTCTTCCGCGGTCACGCCCGGCTCGCGGCCGTGCGTGTGTGGCCTTCGGCTACGTGTGCGCGATGGTCGCCCAGCCCGCGACCTCTTCGGGCTTGCGGGGGCCAGGGCCGGTGTAGATGGCCGCCGGGCGCACCAGCTTGCCCAGCTGCTTCTGCTCCAGGATGTGCGCGCACCAGCCCGCGGTGCGGCCGCAGGTGAACATGGCGGGCATCATGTGCGCGGGCACCTCGGCGAAGTCCAGGATCACCGCGGCCCAGAACTCCACGTTGGTCTCGATGGCGCGGTCCGGACGACGCTCGCGCAGCTCCGCCAGGGCGGCCTGCTCGAGCGCGGCGGCGACCTCGTAGCGCGGCGCTGCCAGCCGCTTCGCGGTGGCGCGTAGGACGCGGGCGCGCGGGTCCTCGGCCCGGTAGACCCGGTGACCGAAGCCCATCAGCTTCTCCTTGCGGTCCAGGATGCCCTTGACCAGGGCTCGCGCGTCACCGGTCCGCTCGACCTCCTCGATCATCGGCAGCACCCGCGCGGGCGCGCCGCCGTGCAGCGGACCGGACATGGCGCCGATCGCGCCGGACAGCGCGGCCGCGACGTCGGCGCCGGTCGAGGCGATCACCCGGGAGGTGAAGGTGGAGGCGTTCATGCCGTGCTCGGCGGCGGAGACCCAGTAGGCGTCGATGGCCTCGGTGTGGCGCGGGTCGGGGTCACCCTTCCAGCGGGTCATGAAGCGCTCGGTGACCGTGGTGCACTCATCGATCTTCTTCTGCGGGACCGCGGGCTGGTAGATGCCGCGCGCGGACTGCGCGACGTAGGACAGCGCCATGACCGAGGCCCGGGCGAGGTTCTCGCGGGCGGTCTCGTCGTCGATGTCCAGCAGGGGCTGGTAGCCCCAGATCGGCGCGAGCATGGCCAGCCCGGCCTGCACGTCGACGCGCACGTCGCCGGTGTGCACCGGGAGCGGGAAGGGTTCGGCGGGCGGCAGGCCGCGCCCGAACGATCCGTCGACCAGCAGCGCCCACACGTCACCGAAGGTCACCCGGCCTTCGACCAGGTCCTCGATGTCGACGCCGCGATAGCGCAGCGCGCCGCCGTCCTTGTCGGGTTCGGCGATGTCGGTGGTGAACGCCACCACGCCCTCGAGGCCGCCGACGAAATCACTGGGGACGGTGGCCTGCCCACCGGAAACCGCGGGGCTGGTAGTCATGTCGCGACTCTCCTTGCACTTGGTTCACACGTTCTCGCCGATGGGAAGATGTCGGATTTGACGAGCACATGCCGATCATCAAAACCTTAGCTCGCTACTACCGGGGAGTAACGTCTGGCCCATGCGCGACCTGGACACTTCATCGGATCTGGCGGCCATGCGGGTCGACTACGGCGGCCTTCCGCACGGCGGCAACGACGACGTCGACCTGGACGAGACCTGGCTCGCCGGTGGCTGGGAGCCGTTGCTGCGGCACTGGATCGAACAGGCCACCGCGGTGGGCATCGCCGAACCCAACGCCATGGTGCTGGCCACGGTGTCGGTGGCCGACGGCACACCACGACCGGTCGCGCGGACCGTGCTGTGTAAAGGGCTCTCGCCGGAGGGTGTGATCTTCTACACCAATTACGACTCCGCCAAGGGCGCGCAGCTGACCGCCGTGCCGTACGCCGCGGTCACCTTCGGCTGGCCCGCGCTGGGCAGGCAGGTGCATCTGCGCGGCGCGGTCGAGCGCGTCCCCGCCGAGACGACGGCGGCGTACTGGCGTTCCAGGCCGCGCGACTCGCAGCTGGGCGCCTGGGCGTCGCGCCAGTCCCAGCCGATCGGCTCGCGCGCCGAACTGGATCGCACACTGGCCGAGGCGACCGCGCGGTTCGCCGATGTCGACGAGATCCCCGTACCGCCGCACTGGGGCGGCTTCCTGGTGCGTCCCGACGAGGTCGAGTTCTGGCAAGGGCGGCGCGGCAGGCTGCACAACCGCATCCGGGTGCGGATCGAGGACGGGACGACCACGGTCGAGCGCTTGCAACCCTGACGTATTCCCGGCGCGCCCGTGACAATTGTCGCGTCGAACCGGTCGCGACGACTGCGTACGCTGCGGCGGTGAAACTGCTCGCCGACATCACTCCGCTGCGAAATCCGGACTACCGACGCCTGTGGAGTTCGGGCATCGTCACCATGATCGGCGCGCAGCTGTCGGTGGTCGCGGTGCCGCAGCAGATCTTCCAGATCACCGGCAGTTCCGGCTACGTCGGACTGGCCGGGCTGTTCGGCTTGGTGCCGCTGATCGTGTTCGGCCTGTGGGGCGGCGCCCTCGCCGACGTACTGGACCGGCGCAGACTCCTGCTGATCACGAATTCGGGCACCGGGCTCACGGCGCTGGCCTTCTGGCTGCAAGCGGCGGCCGGGGTGCGGAACGTGTGGCTCGTGCTCGGCCTGTTCGCCGTGCAACAGGCGTTCTTCGCGGTGAACCAGCCCACCCGCAGCGCCACCATTCCCCGCCTGCTGCCCGAAGGCCAACTGGCCGCGGCGAATTCGCTGAACATGACGGTGATGCAGTTCGGCGCCATCGCCGGGCCGGTGCTGGCCGGTGCGCTCATTCCCGTGGTCGGCCTCGCCACGCTCTACCTGATCGACGCCGTCGCGCTGCTGGCCACCCTCTGGGCGGTGTGGCGGCTGCCCGCGCTGCCGCCAACCGGAACGGCGCGCCGCGCCGGATTCCGCACGGTGCTGGACGGTTTCGGCTACCTCGCCACGCAGCGGGTGCTGCTCGCGTCGTTCGCGGTGGACGTGATCGCGATGGTGTTCGGCATGCCGCGTGCGCTGTTCCCGCAGATCGCGCACGAGACCTTCGGTGACCCGGCGACCGGGGGTGTCGCACTCGGCCTGCTGTTCGCCTCGATGTCGGCGGGCGCGGTGCTCGGCGGGGTGTTCTCCGGCTGGATTCCGCGCATCCGCAGGCAGGGCCTCGCCGTACTGGTGTGCATCGCGCTGTGGGGGCTGGCCATGGTCGGCTTCGGCATCGCCGTCGGATGCACCGGCGACGGCCTCGCCCTCGGCGCGGGCTTGTGGATCGCGCTGGCCTGCTCGGCCTTCGGTGGCGCGGTGGACATGGTCTCGGCCGCGCTGCGGGTCACGATGCTGCAGACGGTGGCCACCGACGATCTGCGCGGGCGGTTGCAAGGGGTGTTCACCGTGGTCGTCGCGGGTGGCCCGCGCGTCGGTGATGTTGCCCACGGTTTCGCGGCTGCGAGCCTGGGTACAGCTGTTGCCGCTGCCGGTGGAGGCACGCTCGTGGTGGTGGGCGTGGTGCTCGCGGCGGTCGCGTTTCCGGCTTTCACCCGTTACCGTGTCGGGCGCGCTCACGCCGAAATCGCCGTGTGACGTGCACCGCGACCGCTCCGCTCCGTGCCTGCGGGACCTCACCGCGCCGGGATGTGTTTGTGAGCCGCCGCAGGACTACCCTCCGGTATTGTCCGCGTCGGTGAACGGCTAGCGTTGAGGCAAGCGCATCGTGTGCCGACCGCGCCGGTGCCTGTGGTTCTAGCCTGAGAGGGATCCTTCCGTGCCCGCTGAGAACATCATCAACGTCGACGACGACGCCAAGCCGGTCCTTTCCTACCCCGGCGGCGAGTTCCCGATGACGGTCACCAGGGCCGCCGAGGGCAACGACGGGATCGAGCTGGGAAAGCTGCTGGCCAGCACCGGGTACGTGACATACGACCCGGGTTTCATGAACACCGCCCCGACCAAGTCGGCGATCACCTACATCGACGGTGAGGCGGGCATCCTGCGCTACCGCGGCTACCCGATCGACCAGCTCGCGGGGGCCTCGACCTTCATCGAGGTCAGCTACCTGCTGATCTACGGCGAGCTGCCCACCCAGGCCCAGCTCGAGGACTTCACCGACCGCATCCGCAGGCACACCCTGCTGCACGAGGACCTGAAGCGGTTCTTCGACGGCTTCCCGCGCAACGCGCACCCGATGCCGGTGCTGTCCTCGGCGGTGAACGCGCTGTCGGCCTACTACCAGGACTCGCTGGACCCGCGCGACCCCGAACAGGTCGAGCTGTCCACCATCCGGCTGCTGGCCAAGCTGCCCACCATCGCGGCCTACTCCTACAAGAAGTCCGTGGGCCAGCCCTTCCTCTACCCGGACAACTCGCTGAGCCTGGTGGAGAACTTCCTGCGGATGACCTTCGGCTTCCCGGCCGAGCCCTACGAGGTGGACCCCGAGGTCGCAGCGGCGCTGGACATGCTGCTCATCCTGCACGCCGACCACGAGCAGAACTGCTCCACCTCGACCGTGCGCCTGGTCGGCTCGTCCGACGCCAACCTGTTCACCTCGGTGTCCGGCGGCATCAACGCGCTGTGGGGCCCGCTGCACGGCGGCGCGAACCAGGCCGTGCTGGAGATGCTCGACAGCATCAAGGCAGGCGGCAGCGACGTCAAGGAGTTCATCCGCAAGGTCAAGAACAAGGAAGACGGTGTGAAGCTCATGGGCTTCGGGCACCGCGTCTACCGCAACTACGACCCGCGCGCCTCGATCGCCAAGAAGCACGCCGACGCCATCCTGAGCAAGCTCGGCGGCCACGACGAGCTGTTCGACATCGCCCAGGCCCTGGAAGAGGCCGCGCTCACCGACGACTACTTCATCGAGCGCCGCCTGTACCCGAACGTCGACTTCTACACCGGCGTCATCTACAAGGCGATGGGCTTCCCGACCCGGATGTTCACCGTGCTGTTCGCCATGGGCCGACTCCCCGGCTGGATCGCGCACTGGCGTGAGATGCACAGCGAACCGCTGAAGATCGGCCGTCCGCGCCAGATCTACACCGGCTACGGCGCCCGCGACTACCGCGAGATCACCAATCGTTGACGAAATCCATCCATCACCTATCGAAGGGGATAGCCGAATGACCAAACCGGAGATCGAGTTCCAGGCAGGGCCCGCGCCCGCCGAGCTGGTGATCAAGGACATCATCGAGGGCGAAGGCAAGGAAGCCGTGCCCGGTGGCACCGTGGAAGTGCACTACGTGGGTGTCGAATTCGAATCCGGCGAAGAGTTCGACTCCTCCTGGAACCGCGGTGAGTCCATCACCTTCCCGCTGCGCGGCCTGATCCAGGGCTGGCAGGACGGCATCCCCGGGATGAAGGTCGGCGGTCGTCGTCAGCTGACCATCCCGCCGGAGCTGGCCTACGGCCCGGCGGGAGCCGGTCACCGGTTGTCCGGCAAGACCCTGGTCTTCGTGATCGACCTGCTGAACGCCAACTGATTCGGCGGCGCGGCACAGTGCCCGCCCGCGAATCGTGAGATGTATGGCCCGTGTTCCGCTGAGGAACACGGGCCATCGTCGTATCCGCCTATCGCCGGACGATCTCGACGGGGTCGGTGAGGGCGGAGGCCAGTGCGGATTGCTGGCTGCCGCTGCGCTGGGGGAGGGCGGCTACGGCCTGGTCGGTCTGGGTGTTGAGGTTGCGGACGATGCTCTGCAACTGGTTCACGCCGCCGGTGAGCCGGCCGATGGCGTCGACCAGCTGGGGGCCGCCCTGTTCGGCGAGCTGGGGTAGGCCCTCGGCGAGCTTCGCGCCCTCCGACAGTTGCGCGCTCGCACCGGTCAGGCGGTCGACGACGGTGCGAAGCAGAGTACCGAGATCGGTGTCCGGGTCGACCGCGCCGCCGACGAGCGAACCGAGGCCCGTCAGTTGAGAGCCCGCCTGCGCGGACACGCTGCGCAGCGCGTCCAATTTCCCGATGATGTCGGCCAGCGCCGGATCGTTCGCGAACGGCAGGGCACGCAACAGCGGCAGGATCTGGTCCAGACCGCCGCTCACCGTGTTCGCCGTGCGTTCCACCTGCGCGATCGTGACGCCGGTCGAGTCGAGGGCCGCGGCGAGCCGGCCGGCTTGCGCGGCGGCGCCGTCGACGGTGGAATTCAGCAGCGCGATGGCCGAAGTGAGCTGCGCCGAACCCGATCTGGCTGACTCGAGGAAGCCGAGCAGCTGGTCGGCGCCTGCGCTGAACTGGTCGGCCCCCGCGGCTGCCGCGCCGACGCCCGCGTCGAGCAGCTGGGCGGTGAACCGCACCTGGGACAGCTGGGTCCTGGCCTGGGTGACGGCGGTGAGGGCGGCGTCGACGCCCACCGCCCCGATCCGATGCGTCACCTCGGTTACCGCGCCGTGCACCAGGTCGGCGTCGGCGTCCTCGTTGGTGTCCACGGTGACCTCGGCCCGCTTCGGCTCGGGGCCGGCCAGGGTGCCCAGCGATTGCGTGAGATCGGCGGGCAGCGTGATGACCGCGGCGTAGTCGCCGGTGCTCGCCTCGCCCGGCGCGGCGGCGGTCCATTCGTAACCACCCGCGTCCTGCAACGCCTCGACCACGCGCGCACCAGTGGGCCCGGTATCGGCGTTGACCAGAGCGATTCCCGTCGGCCCCCGATCATTCCCGGTACACGCGGTGATTCCGGCGCCGAGGGCACCGGCCGAGAGGAGCGCGACGGCGAGAATGCCCCAGCGGGCCCGTTTTTCGATCACGTCGCAGACCATAAACGCGAGTTATGGCGCGCCCCTGGGCGTTTCTCTGAGGGTTGAGTAAGGGTCGATCAGTCCTTGCGCGTCCAGGCGAGCGTGATCCGTGTCTCGCGCAGCCGCCAGCCCGCGGGCGTGCGTACCACGGTGCAGGTCATGCGCAGTCCGCTGGTCTGATGGGGCGGTTGGCCGTCGCGGTAGAAGTACACGAACGAGTTCGCGGAGGCCGCGGCCCGGTCGCCGTCGACGTCCACCAGCAGGTCGGTGGTCGTGTGCTGGGTGAGTTCCCCTTCGACCTCGGACTGTCGCATGAATTCCACGACCTTGTCGATGCCGCGAACTCGGATTCGCGGCGAATGGACCTCCACATCGTCGGCGAAGACGGTGCCGGCGTCCGCCAACCGCTTCTCGTCGAGCAGGCGGGCGAAACGAGTGAACAGGTCGGCGATCTCGATGCGGTCGGCGAGCAGGGTATCGGTGGACATGACGGCCCTTTCGTTGGCGTTCCCAATGTTGGGATAACCAACTGTACAGCTAATAATTGGTTGCGCCAACTATTTCTTCGCGATAGTCGCACCCGTCGGCGTCTCTCATGCCGCAGTGCAGTGGCGTGGCAGGCCGCACAGCCGGCGAACTTCCTGGTCCAGGCCGCGTTGATGTACCCCGTCGAGCGGATCGCGCACACGGTCGATGATTCCGGCGTTGCCATCCGAATTTGCCGAGCATCCACCCTGCCGCGGTGGTCGGCCACCGTGTCGGCGAAGTCGCCTCGGCCTACGCCCCCAGCTCGTCGGCTCAGCTCCCGGTTTCGAGCGAAGCGAGACCGAGCATGTTCCGTTCGCGGCCCGGCTCGCGTCCGAGTGGCCGCCGCGTCCGCGACGAAGTCGCCAGCGGCGGCCACTCGGACGCGAGCCATAAAGGGGCCGCGAACACGCAGCGCCGCAGGCGCTGGAAATCAAACAGAGCCGGGCAGATCCAGGACCAAGCGGATTCCGCCGAGCGTGCCTTCGTCGAAATAGGCTCGGCCACCATGCAATTGGGCCTGCTGGGCCACAAGTGCCAAGCCGAGGCCCGAGCCGCCCTTGCTCGCCTGGCTGCCGCGGAAGAAGCGGTCGAACACGGCTTCGCGCTCCTCCGGCGGGATGCCGCGGCCGTTGTCGTCGATCGAGATCACGATGTGACCGCCCCGCCCGCGGTGCGCGGAGACCAGGGCCTCGGTGGCTCCGCCGTGTTTGACCGAGTTGGCCAAGGCGTTGTCCACCGCCAGTCGCAGCCCGGCGGGCAGGCCGCGGGTGACCAGTTCGGCGTCGGAATCGATGCGCACGGTGAGGCCGGGGAAATGCCGCATGGCGTCGTGTGCAGCCTGGTCGCACAGGTCGCCGACGTCGGTGGCCACGTGGTCGCGCTCGTTGGTCAGGTCGCCGGTGGCCAGCCGCTCCAGCGCCGCGAGCGTGGTCTCCACCCGGCCCTGGCTGCGTTGCAGGTCGTCGAGGATCTCGGCCCGCTGCGCCTCGTCCAGGTCGAGGGTGCGCAACACCTCGAGGTCGGTGCGCATCGCGGTGAGCGGGGTGCGCAGCTCGTGGGCGGACACGGCGGCGAAATCGCGGGCGGTCTCCAGTGCCGCGGCGGTCTGGGCATGCGCCTGGTCGACCCGCTGCAACATGGTGTTCACCGCGTCGGCCAGTTGCTCGGCCTCGTGCACGCCCGCGCCCTCCACCCGCGCCTGTGGATCGCGGGGATCGGGATACGCGCTGCGCGCGCCCACCTGCCGGGTGAGCCGCACGATCGGACGCACCGCCGCGCCCGCGAGCAACCAGCCCAGCCCCGCGGCGGCGGCGATGGCCAGCAGAGCGCCGCCGAGCACCCACCGTTGCTGCTCGGCGGTGGCCTCGGCGGCGCCCGCGGCGGGGATGCCGAGCGAGACCACCCGGCCCGCGGGTTGATTCTCGGTGGTGGTCAGGATCCGGTACGGGGTGCCGCTCACCGCGACGGTGCGCGAACCGGTCGGCTGCGAGGGCAGTTCGGTGGGTGTGCTCGCGACGACATCGCCGTTGTCCCGGACGGTCACGGCCATGTCGTTGTTCAGCCCGGTCAGGCTGATGAACCGGACCGCGAGCTGCGGCTCGATCAGCACGATCCGCGCCGCGACGGCGAGCTGCTGGTCGGACTGCTGCACGTTGTTGCGCTCGATGGCACGGATGCTGATCAGGCTGATCAGGGTAACGATGATGACCGCGCCCGCGGCCGCCGCGCCCGCGACCCGGGTGCGCAGCGAAAACGACCGGCGCCGACGGGGTTCCGGCGGTGCGGCGGCGGGCACGGTCATTTCGGTGCTCGGAGCACGAATCCGACGCCGCGGATCGTGTGCAGCAGCCTGGGAGTGCCGTCCACCTCGAGTTTGCGGCGCAGGTATCCGACGAAGACGTCCACCACGTTCGTGTCGGCGGCGAAGTCGTACCCCCACACCAGTTCCAGCAGACGCTCCCGGCTCAGCACCACGCCCACGTTCCTGGCCAGCGTGGACAACAGCTCGAATTCCCGCTTGGTGAGCTCGATCTCGCGGCCGTGCAGCAGCGCGCGATACCCCGCGACGTCCACCTCGAGCGGGCCGACGGTGACCGCGCCCGGTGTGGCGGGAGCGGGTGCGTCGGACCGTCTGCGCAGCAGCGCCCGGATCCGTACCACCAGCTCCCTCAACACGAACGGTTTGACCAGGTAATCGTCGGCGCCGGACTCCAGTCCGGAGATGCGGTCGTCCACCGACGCACGGGCGCTCAGCACACAGATCGGCACCTCGTTGCCCATGGCGCGCAAGGCGGTGACCACCCCGGCCCCGTCGAGCACGGGCATGTTCATGTCCAGCACGATGGCGTCGGGCGCGTTCTCGTTCACGCTGCGCAGCGCTTGCGCGCCGTCCCTGGCCACGAGGACTTGGAAGCCGGACAACCGCAGCCCGCGCTCGACCGAGGCGAGCACGTCCTCATCGTCGTCGACAACGAGGACCGTCGGATTCGGAGTCGAGGTCACGTCATCCATTCTGCTCCCCGCCTCCGGTGAAACCTCGCGTTGTGCGAGTCGGGCGCGCGGGCCAAGGGGTTCACATCCCGCGCGACGACCCGCCGGGGTGCCGGAGCGAACCCGGCGAGTCGTTCATGTCCGCGCGGGATCAGTAGCTGTGGCAGGTCTCGGCCACGACCCGGATCGTGTCGCGCAACTGCGCGGTCCGCGGGTCGTTCTCCGCCTGGCGCACCGCGTCCGGGTTCTCGTCGATGGCCCGCCGCAACTCGGCCCGGCGCTGCTCGACCGGCTGGTCGAACCTGCGCTGCAACTCGGCCTTCTGCCTCGGGTTCGCGTCGAGCACCGCGGCCAGCTGCGGCGCCTTGTCGTGCAGCGCCGCGTCGACCTGGGCGAACGAGCAGTCCGAGGTCAGCAGCGGCTCTGCGTATTCCATCGGGCCCGCGCCTGCGATGGCGGGGCTCAGGAACAACGTGACCGTGGCGAATCCACCTGCGGCGAGAGCGGCGACGGCGGGGCGGCCTACGGAACGTTTCATGATGTGTTGCCTCCAGATCATCGATTTGGTTTCGGGGCGGTCTCGAGGCTATTTCGAACGGTTGGCACCGATCTGAACATCCTCTGAGGAAACTCTGAGGACGTTGTACCGGCGATATGGAACCTAGGACGGCACAACCGGATCCACGCCGGGCGCCACCACGTCATCGGCGTTGTCGCTGTTGTCCTGCGCCGGGTCCCGCCACTCGGGACGCGCCGCGCGGATCTGCTGCTCCAGCGCCGCGAGCACGCCCGGGTCCTCGATGGTGGAGGGCACTTCGAACGTCTCACCGGAGGTGATCTGCCGGATGGTCTTACGCAGGATCTTGCCCGACCTGGTCTTGGGCAGCGCCGTCACGACGACGGCGTCGTGCAGCGTGGCGATGGCGCCGACCTGGGTGCGCACCCGCTCGATCAGCTCGTCGCGCAGGCGGTCCGGATCGATGTCGACACCGGACTTGAGCACCACGTAGGCCAGCGGCCGGTGCCCCTTGAGTTCGTCGGGCAGCCCGATCACGGCGCATTCGGCGACCGCCTCGTGCCCCGCGATGGCCGCCTCGATGCTTCCCGCCGAGAGCCGGTGCCCGGCCATATTGATCACGTCGTCGCTGCGGCCTAGGACATACAGGTAGCCGTCCTCGTCGAAGTAGCCGGAGTCGCCGGTGAGGTAGTGACCGGGATAGGCGGAGAGATAGGAGCGCTCGTAGCGGGCGTCGTCGCGCCAGAGTCCGGTCAGCGTGCCGGGCGGCAGCGGAAGGCCGATGACGATGTTGCCCTCGGTGTTCGGCGCCACCGCGTTGCCGGAGGAGTCGAGCACGCGTAGTCGGTAGCCGGGGATCGGTACCGAGGCCGAGCCCGGTTTGATCGGCAGGCGCTGTAGGCCGAGCGGGTTCGCGCAGATCGGCCAGCCGGTCTCGGTCTGCCACCAGTGATCCACCACGGGGCAGTCCGAGCGACCCGCGAGCAGGGTTTCCTCGGCCCAGGTGTAGGTGGCCGGATCCAGGCGTTCGCCCGCGCAGAACAGGGCGCGCAGTGAGGACAGGTCGTGGCGGTGGGCCAACTCGGCGCGCGGGTCCGCCTTGCGGATGGCGCGCAGCGCGGTCGGGGCGGTGAACAACACCTCGACCTTGTGCTTGTCGACCACCTCCCAGTACGCGCCAGCGTCCGGCGTTCCGACCGGCTTGCCTTCGTACAGCAGCGTGGTGGCTCCGACCAGCAGCGGCGCGTAGACGATGTAGGAGTGACCGACCACCCAGCCCACGTCGGAGGCGGCCCACATCACCTGCCCCGCGTGGATGTCGTAGATGTTGCGCATCGACCAGGCGAGGGCGACCGCGTGCCCGCCGTTGTCCCGGACCACGCCCTTCGGCTTACCGGTGGTGCCGGAGGTGTAGAGGATGTAGAGCGGATCGGTGGCGGCGACCGATACCGGATCGGCCGCGGGCGCGTCGCGCACCGCGTCGTCCCAGTCCAGCCACTGCGCGGCCACGGTCTGCGCCGAACTCGGCAGGTACTCGGTGGCGGGCTGCGGCGCGGGGAAAGGGATCGTGTCGAATTGCGGGCGCTGCTTGACGATCACCGTGCGCGGCGCGGTCGTCTCGGCGAGATCAAGCGCCTGCAACACGATGGGCGGGTATTCGATCTTCTTGCCCGGTTCCAGGCCGCCGGAGGCTGTGATGATCAGCACCGGCTCCGCGTCATCGATGCGGGCGGCCAGTTCCGGGGCCGCGAAGCCGCCGAACACCACCGAGTGGACCGCGCCGATGCGAGCGCAGGCCAGCATCGCGATCACCGCCTCGGGGATCATCGGCAGGTAGATCACCACCCGATCGCCCGCCGAGACGCCCAGCCGGGCCATCGCACCGGCGAACCGCGACACCTCGTCGAGCAGCTCGGCGTAGGTGTAGACGACGGTGGAGCCGATCATGGCCGAGTCGTAGATCAGGGCGGGCTGATCGGCGAGATCCGGAGCGCCGGGGGTGGTGGGGTGCACGTGCCGGTCGAGCGCGTTGAAGGAGGTGTTCAGGCGAGCGCCGGAGAACCACCTGGCCACCGGGCGGGCGCCGGTATCGACGATCTGCGCCGGAGGCACGTCCCAGTCGATCGCTTCGGCCGCGCCGGCCCAGAACTCGGCGGGATCCACCAAGCTGGTCTGATAGGCCGGTCGATACTCGTGCCGCACGTTCAACCCCGTGACTCCCTAGCCTCGCCTCGATGCCCGCCTCGATAGATCTGGTTGATTGTGGCAGACTTCACGCGACGCCCGGGTGGGTGCCGCTACCTTTGGTTTTGCCTGGAACCGGCAGGTCAATGATCGCGACATCACGCCCAGTCACCCAAGAAGTTATTGATCCGTTAGAATCTGATGTCACTTATTTGGGCCGTCGTAGACGCAATTTCTCGGCCAGCCGCAGCTCTCGGCCAGCTCCACCTGTCGAGCCAAGCACGCGAATGTGGAGGTTCGGTTGATGGCGCGTGGTAGAGGCCAGTTTGGAAAGTGAGTGGGAGATGCGTGACGCCGCTAGGTCCGGCAGCAGCCGCTGGGCTCTGGGCAACTGGGACCTGCGCTGGAAGGTGACGGCGGTGCTCGCCGTGCCTCTGGCGGTCGCGGTCGGGCTCGGCGTGTCCAGGATCTCATCGGAGTTCGCGGACTCGAACCGGCTCGCCGACATCTCGGAGAATGTCGCCGCGATCCCCTCGGTCACCGCGCTCAGCGCGCAGACCGCCACCACCGCGGGCTCGCAGATGATCTCGCTGGGCTCCAACCAGTCCGTGGTGACCGACCAGAACCTCGCGGATCTCGACAAGGCCATCGCCAATGCCGAGAAGGCGGTCACCAGGCTCGACGGCGTGCCCGGCGCGCGCACCGCCATCGACAGCATGCTCACCCAGGCCAAGGGCGTGCGTGCCCAGGGCAAATCGGTCTCCACCGGCCCGCCGTCGGACACTCTCGCCCTGATCGACCGCGTCCGCAGCGACAGCGTCCGGATCGTCGAGACCACGGTCGGCCAGGTCAGCGACACCGCCGTCGACGCCGCCAAACTGCGGCTGGTCGACTCGCTCAACACCCGTGCCACCCTGGTCAGCGAACTCGCCGCCTTCCCCGAGGTGCTGCGCTCCCAGCAGTCCGGCGTCCAGAACTTCCTCATCGCCTCCAACACCGAGCGCGCGCTGCTCAACGTGCTCGCGCATCGCTTCTCCGACGGCGACACCTCGATCGCCGACCTGCGCGCGGGCATCGACACCAGGATCGCGCTGTTGACCAGCCCGCAGGCGCAGGCGGGCCAGCTTCCCGTCGGCGACTTGAAGAAGTCGCTGACCGACAGCCTCGCGGTCTACGAGCATGTCGTCGGCAAGGCGACCAAGGACATCGACTCCGCGATGAACTCGCTGGTGACCACCGCCCAGCGCGACGCGTGGACCTACACCGCCGTCGTCATCGCGACCATCCTCGCCGCCCTCCTGCTCGCGGTCTTCGTGGCCCGCTCGATGATCGTCCCGCTGCACCGGCTGCGGTTGGCCGCGCTGCGCGTGGCCGAGAGCGACCTGCCGCACGAGGTCGCCCAGCTCCGCACCGGCGCCTCGCCGGAAGAGGTGCCGCTCGAGCCGATGCCGGTGCGCAGCACCGAGGAGATCGGCCAGCTGGCCCGCGCGGTCGACGACATCCACGGCCAGGCGCTGCGCCTGGCGAGTGACCAGGCGAAGATGCGTTCGCAGGTCAACGACATGTTCGAGACCCTGGCGCGGCGCTCGAAGTCGCTCGTCGACCATCAGCTCACCCTCATCGAGGCGATGGAGTACGACGAGAAGGACCCGCGCCTGCTGGAGAACCTCTTCCGGCTCGACCACCTCGCCGCCC
This sequence comes from Nocardia sp. NPDC047648, assembly GCF_040642815.1. Classification (NCBI taxonomy): domain Bacteria; kingdom Bacillati; phylum Actinomycetota; class Actinomycetes; order Mycobacteriales; family Nocardiaceae; genus Nocardia; species Nocardia sp. NPDC047648. The sequence continues at coordinate 265,660 of NZ_JBEYSX010000007.1, forward strand.
GCATGCGCCGCAACGGCGACAACCTGCTGATTCTGGCCGGTACCAGGCAGCGCCGCGCCAAGTCCGCCCCGGTCGAGATCGCCGACGTGCTGCGTGCCGCGATCTCCGAGGTCGAGGACTACGAGCGCGTGAAGCTCGGCGCCACGCCGCGCGGTTCGCTGAAGGAACCCGCCGCCTCCGACCTCGCGCACCTCTTCGCCGAGTTGCTGGACAACGCGCTGCGCGCCTCGCCGCCGGAGACCGACGTCAAGTTCACCTTCGCGCAGGCGCACGATCAGGGCCTGCTCATCGAGGTGGCCGACCGCGGCATCGGTATGCCGCCCGCCGAGATGGCCGACATCAACCACCGCTTGGAGCAGACCGCCGAGCCGGGGCCGGACACGGCCCGCCACATGGGTCTGTTCGTGGTCGGCAGGCTCGCCGAGCGGCACGGCCTCACCGTGCGGCTGCGCCCGACCTTCGACACCGCGCGCGATCCCGGTGTCACGGTGACCGTGCACGTGCCGGTCGGCCTGATCGTCGCGGGCAAGCCGAGCGCGGCGCAGGCCGTCACCGCGCAGCCGCAGCCCGTCACCCCGCAGCCCTCGCCGCAGGCCGCCGCGCCGCAGCGTCCGTCGTCCATGCAGATGCGGGCCGTCACCCGGACTCCTGGGGGCAATGTCATGGTCACTGTCGATCCCGGGGTGAGCGGCCCGATTCCGGTGGCCGCCAAGCCCACCGGCACGCCCAGCGGTCCGATCCCCACCGGCCCCGGCGGACTGCCGCAGCGGCAGCCGGGTTCGGCGATGTCGTCGAGCGGTATGCGCTCGGAGGCGCAGCAGTCGGCGACCAGCCTGCGGCCCGCGCCAGGACAGCAGGCGCCGAGCGGTCCGCAGCGCGGCAAGCTGGCCGCGGCCAACCTGCCCAAGCGCAATCTCACCCCTGGCGGTCCGCCGCCGCGCCAGCCCGGTGGTCCCGCGGAGCAGTCCGGTTCGGGCCTGCCGCCGCGCGACCCGAACTCGGGCGAACTGCCCCTGCGTCAGCCGGGTGCCAATGGTGTGCCGCAGCCGAGCACCGGTCTGCCGCAGCGGCAGCCGGGCACCAACGGCGTGCCGCAGCGGGACGCGTCCAGCGGCCTGCCGCAGCGCGAAGCCGCTTCCGGCGGTCTGCCGCAGCGCGACCCGGCGAGCGGTCTGCCGCAGCGCGAGACCGGTCTGGGTGGTCTGCCGCCGCGGGAAAGCGGTTTGGGTGGTCTGCCGCAGCGTGAGTCCGCCGGTGGCCTTCCGCAGCGTGAGCCGGGTTCCACCGGTCTACCGTCGCGTGAGCCGGGTCCGACCGGCCTACCGCAGCGGCAGCCGGGTTCGAACGGTGCGCCGCAGCGTGACTCGGCCTCCGGTGGGTTGCCGCAGCGTGAGTCGGCTTTGGGCGGCTTGCCGCAGCGTGAGCCGGGATCGACCGGTTTGCCGTCGCGTGAGCCGGGATCGACCGGTTTGCCGTCGCGTGAGCCGGGTTCCACGGGTTTGCCGTCGCGTGAGTCGGCCTTGGGTGGTCTGCCGTCGCGTGAGCCGGGTTCCACCGGTTTGCCGTCGCGTGAGTCGGCCCTGGGTGGTCTGCCGTCACGTGAGCCGGGTTCGACCGGTCTGCCGCAGCGTGGCTCCGCCTCCGGTGGATTGCCGCAGCGTGAGTCGGCTCTGGGCGGCTTGCCGCAGCGTGAGCCGGGATCGACCGGTTTGCCGTCGCGTGAGCCGGGTTCCACCGGTTTGCCGTCGCGTGATTCGGCCCTGGGTGGTCTGCCGCAGCGGGAGCCCGGCTCGACCGGCCTGCCGCCGCGGCATCCGGCGCCCGACCTCCCGCAGCGCGACGCCGCGCCCGGTGGGCTGCCGCAGCGCGAACCCACCGGCGGTCTTCCGCAGCGGGATTCCGGCGCCCATCGCCTTTCGCAACGCGATTCCGTCAACGGCTTGCCGCAGCGTGAGCCGGGCTCCGGCGCGCTGCCCGCTGTGAACGGTCTGCCGCAACGGGATTCGGCTTCGAACGGTCTGCCGCAGCGTGAGGCGGGTGCGGTGAACGGTCTGCCGCAGCGTCCGCCCGCACCGTCGAGCCCGCCGCAGCGCGAGAGCGGGCTGACCGGTCTGCCGCAACGGCAGCCGGGCGCGCAAGCGCCGCAGCGCCAGCCGGTGCCGCCGGGTATCGCGCTGCCGCAACGTGGCCAGCACGCCGCGAGCGAAGAGCAGCCCGCCACCGCGCCGGGACGCGATCCGGGCAAGCACAGCTTCCGGTCCAACCCGGCCAAGACGGCCTCGTTCTTCCAGACCAGGTTGCAGCCCGCGGACGAGTCGGGTGCGTTGATGGGCGGAACGCCGATCTTCGCCGAGATGATGTCGGCGTGGCTGTCGGATCCCAACGCGGATCGGTCCCAGGTGGCCGCCTCCTTCGAATCGCCGGGTGACGAAGGTTGGCAAGCGGCTCGGCGTGCCAGCGAGGCGCAGCCCGAGACGAAAACGGCTGCCGGCTTGCCGCAACGCAATCCGGGCGGAAGGCTTGTCCCCGGCGGCGTAAGCGGTGCGGCGGATCGGGCGCCGCGCCGTGACCCAGAAACGATCAGGTCCAGCTTGAGTCGTCACCAGCAGGGCGTCCGGGATGGCCGCGCAATGAGAGCAATGAACCTAACCGGAGATAAAGGAGACCGATGAACCCCGATCTAGGTGGTACGAATCGTCAGCTGGATTGGCTGGTTTCGAACTTTGCCAACGAGGTTCCTGGCGTAGCCCATGCCGTCCTGGTCTCGGCGGACGGCCTACTCATGGCCGCGAGTGCCCAGCTGCCCGTCGACCGCGCCGAACAGCTCTCGGCCGTCACGGCCGGTCTGGCCAGCCTGTCGGTCGGCGTCTCGAATCTGTTCGAGGGCGGCACCGTGCTCCAGTCCGTCGTGGAGATGGAGCACGGCTACCTGCTACTCATGGCTGTCGGCGACGGTTCCTATCTCGCGGTGCTGACCAACACTTCGTGTGACATCGGTCAGGTCGGTTACGAGATGGCTCTGTTGGTCGAGCGTGTTGGCCAGACTGTTCAGGCCACGCCACGCGTCACGATGGGTTCCTGATGGTGGGATGGACATAGAAGATCACCGCGTGGGGAGCGCCGAGCCGAGCCTCGTACGCCCATACTCACTGACCGCAGGCCGTACCAGGCCCGCGGTCGAGTTGGCGTTGGAGGCTCTCGTCGCATCGCATCCGGTCGCCCTCGAGCGGCAGTTCGAACTGACCAACATCGAGACGTCAATCGTGGAGTTGTGCAGAGAATCGCCGTCCGTTGCCGAGGTAGCAGCCCGATTGGGCATCCCTATCGGGGTGGCCCGTGTGCTCGTGGCCGATTTGATCGAGGCCGGGCACGTACGCGTATCGGCGACTTTGAAAGACGATTCCAGCGACGATGAGCGTCGCGAGCTGATCGAAAGGGTTCTCAGTGGACTCCGGCGTATTTGATTCGACGGCGCAGGTCGACACCCGTACCAGCAAGCCGACATCGGCGAAGATCGTGGTCGCCGGTGGCTTCGGCGTCGGGAAGACCACGTTGGTCGGTGCTGTGTCGGAGATCGTTCCGCTGCGCACCGAGGCGTTGGTGACCAATGCCAGCGCCGGGATCGACAACCTGACCGGCATTCCGATGAAGTCGACCACCACGGTGGCGATGGACTTCGGCCGGATCAGTCTCGCCGACGATCTGGTGTTGTACCTGTTCGGCACGCCTGGCCAGTATCGGTTCTGGTTCATGTGGGACGACCTGATCCGTGGCGCCATCGGCGCCGTCGTGCTGGTCGACACCCGCAGGTTGGAGGACAGCTTCGCGGCCGTCGACTACTTCGAAGCGCGCGGCCTGCCGTTCCTGGTGGCGCTCAACGAATTCGACGACGCGCCGCGGTACCCGATCGAGGACATCCGGCAGGCGCTCGCCGTGCCCGCCGATGTGCCGATCCTGTCCATCGACGCGCGTCGTCGTGAGCCGGCCAAGCAGGCGCTGGTCGCGCTCACCGAGTACGCGCTGCGCAAGGTGATGCAGGGCTACTGAGTGCTCGCGCGGCTCGCCGGAGCACCGGGTAGGGCCGGATAGGCTCGCCCGGTGCGTACCTCGGCGCGAGAGTTGCTCGAGCAGCTGCTCGACACGGACTCGTTCGTCAGCTGGGATCGGCCGCCGGTGACGGTGGCCGCTTCCCCGCGGTACCGCGATGCCCTGCGAAAGGCGGCGGTCGCGGCGGGTACCGACGAATCGGTGCTCACCGGCGAAGGGCTGCTGCGCGGTCGCCGCGTGGCCGTGATCGCCTGCGAGTTCGGGTTCCTGGCCGGCTCGATCGGCGTGGCCGCGGCGGAGCGGATCGTCTCGGCGGTCGAGCGCGCCACCGAACTGGGACTGCCGCTGGTCGCTTCGCCGACCTCCGGTGGGACCAGGATGCAGGAGGGCACGGTCGCCTTCGTGCAGATGGTGAAGATCGCCGGTGCGGTGGCGGCCCACAAGTCGGCGGGTCATCCCTACGTGGTCTACCTCCGCAACCCGACGATGGGTGGCGTTTTCGCTTCCTGGGGCTCGTTGGGCCACATTACCTTCGCCGAGCCCGGTGCGCTCATCGGGTTTCTCGGCCCACGGGTCTATCAAGCGTTGTACGGCAGGCCTTTTCCGGAAGGCGTACAGACCGCGGAGAACTTGTATCGCCGCGGCGTCATCGACGGGGTCCTGACGATCCCGGTCTTCCGCCGCATCGCCCATCGCGCACTGAGCGTGTTCAGCGGCATCGAGCTGCCTGATTCCGCTGCGGCGCAGTCGAATTCCGAGCCGGTCGCAGAGCGGTCGCGGAGCTCGGTCGCGCCGGTCCATGCTCAGGATTCCGAAAGCGTTGAAGCAGAAAGACTTCGGCTGGATGAAGGGCGAAGCCACGCTGCGGACGATCGGGTGTGGCAGTCGGTCCTGATCTCCCGCCGTCCAGAGCGCCCCGGCATCCGGGAGCTCTTACGTCATGTGACGCAACGAGTTCCGCTCAGCGGCACCGGTCAGGGCGAGTCCGATCGCACCGCCGTGCTCGCCCTCGGTCGTTTCCGGGGCAGGCCGTGCGTGGTGTTCGGGCACGACCGGCGCGGCCAGCAGGGCGAGAACACCATGGGCCCGGCGGCGCTGCGTGAGGCGCGGCGCAGTATGGCGCTTGCTCGGGAGTTGCGGTTGCCGCTGGTGCTGGTCATCGACACGGTGGGCGCGGCACTGTCGAAGGAGGCGGAGGAGCGCGGACTGGCACCCGAGATCGCCCGCTGCATCGCCGATCTGGTGACGCTGGACACCCCGACCGTCTCGGTGCTGCTCGGCCAGGGCACCGGCGGCGGCGCGCTGGCGCTGCTGCCCGCCGACCGGGTGCTCGCCGCCACGCACGCGTGGCTCGCCCCGCTGCCGCCGGAAGGAGCGAGCGCCATCGTCTTCCGCGACACCGACCATGCTGCGGAATTGGCCGCGACACAACGGATCGGTGCCGCCGACCTGCTGGACGACGGCGTGGTGGACCGGATCGTGCCGGAGTTTCCCGACGCGGCGGACGAACCGGTGGACTTCGCCCGGCGGATGGTCGCCGCGATCGCGCACGAACTGGCGACCTTGCGCGCACGGCCGGAACCGGAGTTGCTCGCGGCGCGCCAAGCGCGGTACCGGCGGCTCGGTCTGCCCGGTATGACGGGCTGACCTCAGGTTTACCAGCAAATTGCAGGCCAACACACCAGAGCGCGTGATTGACGGTTCGCCGCCACACTTCTACCGTCGGAATGTGACCTTCAAAAGCGAGACCAGCACCGTTCCCTCGATCGTGCTGAACGACGGGAACGTGATCCCGCAGCTCGGCTTCGGCGTGTTCCAGGTACCCGCCGAGGACGTCTTCTCGGTCGTCACCACCGCGCTCGAGGTTGGCTACCGCAGCATCGACACCGCCGCGATCTACGGAAACGAGGAGGGCACCGGCCGGGCGATCCGGGAATACGGCCTGCCCCGCGACGAGATCTACGTCACCACCAAGCTGTGGAACTCCGACCAGGGCTACGATTCGACGCTGCGCGCGTTCGACGCCAGCATGCAGCGGCTCGGCCTCGACTACCTCGACCTCTACCTCATCCACTGGCCGGTGGCCGTGGCCGACCGCTTCGTGGACACCTTCCGCGCCTTCCAGGCGCTGAAGTCACAGGGCCGGGTGCGGTCGATCGGCGTCTCGAACTTCACGGTCGCGCACATCCGGCGGCTCATCGCCGAGACCGGTGAGATCCCGGTGGTGAACCAGATCGAGCTGCACCCCAGCTTGGCGCAGCGCGAACTGCGTGAGTTCCACGCCGCCAACGCGATCGCGACCGAGGCGTGGAGTCCGCTCGGACAGGGCACACTGCTCGACGATGCCACCATCGCCCGGGTGGCCGCCGAGGTCGGTCGCACGCCTGCGCAGGTGATCATCCGCTGGCATCTGCAACTGGGCAACGTCGTCATCCCGAAGTCGGTGACGCCGTCGCGGATCGCGGAGAACTTCGACGTGTTCGGCTTCGAGCTGACCGCGGAGCAGATGGACGCGATCAACGGCCTGGACAGCGGTTCACGCATCGGCGGGGACCCGGATACCCTCACGCTCGGGCTGATCGACTGACGACTCGGACCGCGCACCGTCAGCGCAGTCCGAGGTGCCGGGTGAGTTCCAGCGCCGCCGTGCGCCCCGCGCGATTGGCGCCCACGGTGCTGGCCGACGGCCCGTAGCCGATCAGATGGATGCGCGGATCGGCGGCTACCTGGGTGGCCAGCCGTCCCGCCATGGTGATGCCGCCGCCGGGCCCGCGCAGTCGCAGCGGCGCGAGGTGGTCGAGGGCGCTGCGGAAGCCGGTGGCCCACAGGATCACGTCCGCCTGCTGAAAGGTTCCGTCGGCCCACCGCACGCCGTCGGGCTCGATGCGCTCGAACATCGGCAGCCGGGTGAGCGCGCCGCGCGCTCGTGCCGCTCGTAACCGGTCGTCGAGCGGCAGCCCGGTGACCGAGACCACCGATCCCGGCGGCAGCCCACGCCGGACCCGGTCCTCGACCAGCGCGACCGCGGCTCGCCCCGCCTCTTCGGTGAACGGGCCCTCGCGGAAGCGCGGCGGTGTTCTCGTGACCCAGGTCGTCGTGGTGACCCGGGAGATCTCGTCGAGCAGCTGAACGGCCGATATGCCGCCGCCGACCACCACGACGTGCTTGCCCGCGAATTCCGCGGCACTGTGATAGTCGTGGGTGTGCAGCTGGCGACCGGTGAAAGTCTGCGCTCCGGGATAGTGCGGAACGAACGGATTCTCCCAGGTGCCGGTGCAGTTGATCAGGCCGCGAACCCGGATGAGGCCGGCCGCGTCGGTCTCCGCGCCGAGCACGGCGCCGCGCTCGGCCGGGTCGCCTTCCTCGGTGCGATCACAGACCACGGTGACCGATACCCGGCGGTGAACGCGCAGGTCGAACCGCTTCTCGTACAGCTCGTAGTAGTGCGGCACGGCGGATGCCGCGGGCGCGGACGACGAACCCGGTGGCAAGGTCTCGGCGAACGACATGCCGGGCAGGTCGTGCACCCGGTTGACCGTGTCCAGGGTGAGGGAGGGCCAGCGGAACTGCCACGCGCCGCCGGGCCCGGGGGAACGATCGACGAGCAGGAAGTGCCGTTCGGGCCGCAGCCCGAGGCGCTGGAGGTGATAACCGGCCGACAGTCCCGCCTGACCAGCGCCGATCACCAGGATGTCGAAGTCGGTCGGCACAGCCGGTGATCGTATCGCCCGGCGCGGAATGGGTAGTCCCCTGTGGCAGAGTGAAGAGATCAGACGGACCGTTCAGTCGGGGAGGTCGCATGCTCGGGGTCAGCCGGGACGGTGACGTGGTCACCATCGAACTTCAGCGGGAAGAGCGCCGCAACGCGCTCAACCACGAACTCGTGACGCTGCTGCGCGAGGCCGTGCTCGCCGCTGTCGCCGACCAGGCGCGAGTCATCGTGTTGACCGGGCGCGGCCCGGTCTTCAGTGCGGGCGCCGATCTGTCCGGGGTGTACTCCGGCGATTTCCTGTCCGAGTGGCTGGAAACGCTGCACACCATCGAATCCGCGCCGATCCCGGTGATTTCGGCGATCAACGGCGCCGCGATCGGGGCGGGCGTGCAGCTGGCGCTCGCTTCGGACCTGCGGGTGGTCTCGCCGGAGGCGTACATCGCCATTCCCGCGGCGAAACTGGGCATCAGCGTGGATCGGTGGACTGTGCGCAGATTGGTCGCCTTGATCGGCGGCGGTCCGGCGCGCACGGTGCTGCTGGGGGCCGAACAGATATCGGCCGTGGACGCCTACGCCTTCGGGTTCGCCAACCGGATCGGTACGGCGTCCGACGCGCAAGCCTGGGGCAAGCAGATCGCGGCATTGGCTCCGCTGTCCCTGCGGCATATGAAGCTGGTGCTCAATGATGACGGAACGCGTGATCCGGAGACCGCGCAGCAGCGCGCCGCGCTGGAGGCCGCGTGGACGAGCGAGGATGCCAAGGAGGGTCGTTTGGCCAGGCAGGAAAAGCGCGCCGCGAAATTCGTGGGGCGATGATGGACATCAGACGCATGGCGGGCGCCGCGGCGGGCACGCTCGGCATCACCTGGGTGGTCCGGGCGGTATGGGACATCCCTTCGGCGATGGGCGCTTCGATCTCGGCGATCCAGCCGTACGCGGTGGGCGCGGCGACCTATCGCGACCGCCAGTTCCACAACACCGAACCCAGTAGCCAGGTGGTGGCGGGTTCGGCTCCCTCGCTGCTGGTCTCGGCGTTGACCCAGCGCAACGCGGGCAGGCCGCGGCGCCCCATCCCGCTGCGGACGCCACAGCAGCCGACCGCGGCGTCCGCGCTCGCCGTCACCTGGTACGGCCACGCCACGACGTTGGTCGAGGTCGACGGGTACCGCATTCTCACCGATCCGGTGTGGAGCGAGCGAGTTTCGCCGTCGGCGCTGGTCGGGCCCGCGCGGATGCATCCGGTGCCGCAGCCGCTGGCCGACCTGCCCCCGATCGACGCGGTGCTCATCTCGCACGATCATTACGACCACCTGGACAAGTGGACCGTGCGGGAGCTGGTGGCACGCCAGAGCGCGCCGTTCCTGGTGCCGATCGGTATCGGCGCCCACTTGCGGCACTGGGGTGTGCCGGAGGATCGCATCGTCGAATTGGACTGGGGCGGTTCGGTGTCGCTCACCGAACTCGGCCGGGACCGCGACGGCGTGGATCTCGTGCTCACCTGCACGGAGGCGCGGCATTTCTCCGGGCGCGGCCTGCTGCGCAACACCACGTTGTGGGCCTCGTGGTCGATCGTCGGGCCGACGCGGCGCGCCTACTTCGGGGGCGACACCGGCTACACCAAGGCGTTCGCCGAGGCGGGCGCGGCGCTCGGTCCGTTCGACCTGACGCTGCTGCCGATCGGCGCCTACGACGAGCGCTGGCCGGATGTGCACATGAATCCCGAGGAGGCGGTCCGGGCACACGCCGATCTGTGCGGCGGGAATGCCGGTTACGGATTGCTGGTGCCCATTCACTGGGCCACCTTCAATCTCGCCTTCCACGGCTGGTCCGAGCCGGTCCGGCGCATGGTGGCCGCGGCGCGGGCGGCGGGCACCGAGGTCGCGGTGCCCGTGCCCGGGCAGCGTGTGGACCCGTCGAGTGCCCCACCTGCGGATTCTTGGTGGGAGAATGTGGAGTGAACGACTTCTGTTAGTTGGCGACAGGAAGGATCACGGCGATGAGTTTCGCGGATACGGTCAAGGGCCTGGTCGACAAGGGTAAGGACGCGGCGGCCAAGAACGCCGACAAGATCAATTCAGCGGTGGACAAGGCCGGTGACTTCATCGACCAGAAGACGCACGGCAAGTACACCGACAAGATCGCCAAGGGCAAGGAGGCCGCCAAGAAGGTGGTCCCGCCGGACCAGTCCGGACCGCACGCCTGAGCGAGCGGCGGAGACCACGACCGGTCTCCGCCGCTACACTTCGGATATGGTGGCCCGCCGCGAGTTCGGTGGTATCGAGGTTGACCTGAGCAACCTCGACAAGGTGTTGTACCCGGCCACCGGAACCACCAAAGGCGAAGTCATCGCCTACTATTCGGCGATCGCGCCTGCCATGCTGCCGCATGTCGCCGGGCGGGCGGTCACCCGCAAGCGCTGGCCCAACGGCGTCGACGAACCGTCCTTCTTCGAGAAGAATCTCCCGTCGCACGCCCCCTCCTGGATACAGCGGCGCACCCTGCGGCATTCCGATCGCAAGGTCGTCTACCCCCTGATCGATTCCGAGGCCGGGCTGGCCTGGCTCGCGCAGCAGGCCGCGCTGGAAGTGCATGTGCCGCAATGGCGTTTCGACGGCGACGAGATGGGCCCGGCCACCAGGCTGGTCTTCGATCTGGACCCCGGCGAGGGAGTCGGGCTCGCCGAATGCGCCGAGGTGGCGCTCGCGGTTCGCGAGATGGTCGAGGGCATCGGTCTGCGCACGTTCCCGGTGACCAGCGGCAGCAAGGGAATTCACCTCTACGTGCCGCTGGACCGCGAACTGAGTTCGGACGGCGCGTCCACCGTGGCGAAACAGGTGGCCACCAATCTGCAACGGCTGCGCACGAACCTGGTCACGGCGACGATGGCGAAGGCGGCTCGCGGCGGCAAGGTCTTCCTCGACTGGAGCCAGAACAACGCCGCCAAGACCACCATCGCGCCCTACTCGATGCGGGGGCGGCCGGAGCCGAACGTCGCCGCTCCACGCACCTGGAAAGAGATCGAGAACCGGAAGAAGCTGCGGCATCTGCGGTTCGACGAAGTACTCGCCAGATACCGGTCGGACGGTGATCTGCTCGTCGAACTGGATGCGCAAGCAGCGGGAAACGGCTCGTCCGCGGCGGGGGCGGGCCCGGACGCGTTGACGAAGTATCGATCGATGCGGGATCCGTCCCGCACGCCCGAGCCCGTTCCCGCGCAGCCACCCGCGCCGGGGGCGGACAACCGCTACGTCGTGCAGGAGCACCACGCACGGCGCCTGCACTGGGATGTGCGGCTGGAGCGCGACGGGGTCCTGGTGTCCTGGGCGGTGCCGAAGGGCCCGCCGACCTCTCCCGAGCAGAACCGCCTCGCCGTGCACACCGAGGACCATCCGATCGGGTATCTCGACTTCCACGGAGCCATCCCGAAGGGCGAGTACGGCGCGGGCGAGATGACGATCTGGGACTCCGGCACCTACGAGACCGAGAAGTGGCGCGACGACGAGGTCATCGTGCGATTCCACGGCGAGCGCCTCACCGGCCGGTACGCGCTGATCCAGACCAACGGCAACCAATGGTTGATGCATCTGATGCGGGAGGGGAACGGCGCCGAGGAACCGCACGTGCGGCAGCCGCCGGGCCGGATCATTCGTCCCGCCGACGGGCCCTCGCCGCTTCCGCGCGGCCTGTCGCCGATGCTCGCGACGCACGGTGACGTCGCCGATCTCGGCGCGGACGAGTGGTGCTTCGAGACGAAGTGGGACGGCTTCCGGCTGATCGCCGAGATCGACTCCGGCGCGATCACGTTGCACAGCCGGGCGGGCAACGTCGTGACCGACCGCTATCCGCGCATCGCGGCGCTGCGGCGGGAATTGTCCGGGCATCAGGTGGTGCTGGACGGCGAGGCCGTCGTCTTCGACGATCACGGCGTCGCGAACCTCGGCCTGCTGCAAGCCGACGCGGCGCGGGCGGTGTTCGTCGCGTTCGACGTGCTGTACCTGGACGGTACGTCGCTGCTGCGCAAAAGGTATTCCGATCGTCGCAGGGTGCTGGAGGCGCTCGCCGCGAACGCGCCGTCGATGGTGGTGCCGCCGCGACTGGACGGCTCCGGCGCCGAGGCCTTGCGCTACAGCCAGGAGCACGGGCTGGAAGGCGTGGTCGCGAAACGCAAGGATTCGGTGTATCTGCCGGGTAAGCGCGGGCATGCCTGGGTGAAGCAGCGCAACTGGCGCACTCAGCAGGTGCTGATCGGCGGGTGGCGGCGCAGCACGGCGCGAGAGTTCAAATCGCTGCTGGTCGGTATTCCGCACGACGGCAGGCTGGTCTACGTCGGACGGGTCGGCACCGGGTTCGACGACTCGGCCATGCGGGAACTGGCCGCGCGACTGCGCAAGCTGGAGCGCAAGACCTCGCCGTTCGACAACGACCTCACCGCCGAGGAACGCAAGGAGGCGGTGTGGGTGACGCCGAAACTCGGTGGCACCGTGCGGTTCATGAACTGGACCGAGACGGGCCGGTTGTGGCATCCGGCTTGGCTGGGCGCTGGGTAGGGTTGTCTCGCGGTTGTTCCCAGCGCGAAACGAGGAGTGCACGGTGGACTTCAAGAACCTGGCGGGTAAGGCGATGGACCTGGCCCAGAAGAACGCGGACAAGCTGGACGCGGTCATCGACAAGGCGGGCGACCTCGTCGACGAGAAGACGGGCGACAAGTTCACGAGCCAGGTCGACGCCGCCCAGGACGCGGCGAAGAAAGCCCTGCGGGAGAAGTGAGCGTCGAACGGGACCCGGTCGTGGCCGGGTCCCGTTCCGGGTCAGTTGCCGCCCGCGAGCAGCGGGGTGATGGTGGCGATATCGGTCACCAGCGCGTGGCCCTGGAATTCGAAATCCGCGTAGGCCCGAGCCATGGCCTCCTTGTCCCGGCCGCCGACCGCGTCGCTGATCACCACAGGGACGAACCCGAGATCGGTGGAATGCGTGACCGTGGGCGCGATGCCGATCTCCAGGGCGACGCCCGCGATCGCGTAGGCGCCGATGCGCAGATCGCGCAGCGTAGAGGCCAGCGGAGTCCCTTCGAAGGCCGACATCGACGTCTTGTCGAACACCACCTCGTCCGCGCGCGGCCGCAGCTCGGGAACCAGCTCGAATGCCGGGGTGTCGCGCTGCAGGATGAAGCGCACTTCGTCCACCGAATCCACCTGCTGCCAGCTCATGGCCATGCGCAGTGCGAATGCTCCGCTCAGCCGCTCCGGCAGGAAGAAATGGCGCAGGAAGATCACCGGGTAGCCACCCGAGCGCGCCGCGTCGACCACCCGAACCACCCGCTCGATGATCTCCGGGCCGTCCGGCAACTGGCTGAGCACGCCGACCTGCATGTCGTAGACGATCACCGCCATCCGATCGGGCGCGCACACGTCGGCGAGTCCCTCGGGGATGTCCAGTCCGTTGCCATGCCGCATGCTCGGGTGCTCCTTTTCGTTGCGCTCGCGCTGTGGGCGGGGTAACGCCGGACAGCTATTCGATTGCGCCAGGGACGTTTTGGCCAACACTGTAGCCAGCCCCGCGGACAGCGGCGGCGGTGGGTGTGACCTGCGATCGTCCGTTGCCGGGTCCGCCCGCCCCGCAGTACCGTTGAAGTCTGGAGGCCAGGTGAACCGGCGTCGACCGCACCGGGACACTCACCGCCTCGCCGGGACTGGGGAGGCCCTGATGAAGGATGTGCACGCAGCGCCCGTCACCGCGCGGGCGAGCAACCGCCCGGTGCGCACCGCGATCCTGGGGATCGCGCTGTCCGCGCTGATCGCTCTTGCCGCCGTTCCGGCGGCACACGCCGAGCTACCCTCGCCGGACCACGACCCGTTCTACGCGGCTCCCGCGGACCTCGAGCGCTACCCCAACGGCGCCGTGCTGGATTCCCGCCCGATCGCGTTGTTCGGGCTCCCTTTGCCTGTTTCGGCATGGCAGGTGAAGTATCGCAGCACCGACGCGAGCGACGATCCCGTGGCCGACGTGGCGACCGTGATGGTCCCCATGCTGCCGTGGTTCGGCCCGGGCGCCCGGCCCCTGCTGTCGTATCAGGTGCCCGAGGACAGTCTCGGCACGCGGTGCGCGCCGTCGTTCGCGCTGCGCGGCGGCTGGGACAGCGGCGCGGTGAACACCCTCATCGACACGCCGTTCATGGCGGAGGCACTGCGGCGCGGGTGGGCGGTGGTGGCCGGCGACTACGAGGGTCCGCGGTCCCGGTTCCTGGACGGGGTGAACTCCGGACACGGAGTACTGGACGGCATCCGGGCGGCCCGTGATCTTCCGCAGGCCGGGCTCGGGCCCGCGACGCCCATCGGCGCCTGGGGCTATTCGGGCGGCGCGTTCGCCACGCTGTGGGCGGCGCAGATGCAGCCGTGGTACGCGCCGGACGTCCGGTTCGCGGGCATCACCTCGGGTGGCGTTCCGGCGGACTGGCCCGCCATAGCGCGCGAGGCGGACGGCACCGTGCAGGCCGGGCTGGCGTTGCTGATCCTGTTCGCCATCGCGCGCAACGACCCCGGCAACGGCGTGCTGGCGTTGCTCAACGATCGGGGGCGCGCGGCGCTGGCCGAGAATGCCACCATGTGCGGGTCCGACCTGGTGCCGAAGTATGTCGGCGCGCGGGTCGACGACTTCGCCCTCGTCCCGGATCTGCTGTCGCATCCGGCTTTCCGCGCCGCGACCGACGCCCAGGAACTCGGCGGCAGTGCGCCGGAGACGCCGATGTACCTGTACCACAGCCGCACCGACGACGTGATTCCCGTGGCGGGCTTCACCGACCTGGTCGGCCGGTACTGCGCGCGGGGAGCGGCGATCACCTCGGTGCATTCGATGCTGCCCACCCACAATCCGGCGGCGATCGGTGAGGCGCCGGGCGCGATGAACTTTCTGGGCGACCGGTTCGCGGGTCTGCCGGTGGCCGCCGGATGCCGGGAGCGGTAAGGACGACCGGCTGATCGTGGGCGCTGGTCGGCGCGCACCGTATCCGTCGACCAATGTGGTTGCGTGAGGGCGGCGTTGATCTCGGAAGCCATCGACGGTGCGTCTTCGTCGACGGCGCGGGTGTATGACGGCGGTATTCGTGTCGGGGAGCCGCCGACGGTGCGGCACCGTATCCCGTCGGCGGCCGCGGATACGTCGGGCGCTTCGGGCGAACCATCAACTGTCCGCACAGACGAAAGCGCACCGAATCGCGGTCGATTCGGTGCGCGTAGCGCCAGGGGCACCGGTCAGTTCTGCGAACGCCCGGTGGTGTCCATCCACTTGGTGCTGCCGGGCGGGGCGGCCAGCGTGCTGATCAGATCGATACCGGCGATGATCAGGGCCGGTCCGCCGACGACGATGGTGCCGATGATGCCGCCGATACCCGCGCCGGCGAGCACGGTGGCAATACCGACGGGTCCGCCGATGATGCCCGTCAGACCGACGAGCGCTCCGATCACCGTGCCGATGAATCCGCCGACCGCGGTGGCGATGCCGAACTGCGAGAGGAAGGCGTCCATCGCGCGCTGGTTCTCGAACGGCGACGCGACCGGCGTGGCCGCGGGGCGCGCCTGCGCCGCGTCCTTGACGACGGTCAGCTCCAGCACCCGGCCCGCGTCCCGCACCACGTGCGACATCGGGTATTCGAGCCCGTCCTGCCGGAAGGCGAGCGGCAGCGTGACCGCGACCGCACCCGCCGCGTCCTTGATGTCGACGGCGTCGCCGCGCACCTCGAACGTGCCCGCGGTGAGCGTCGTGACGACCTTGTTCCCGATCAGCTCGGCTTGGTAGCCGATGTCCGGAACCGCTGTCGCGCCCGGTTCCGCGTGCGCGACAGCGGACCCCACCGTGAGCGCGGCGACCAGTGGCACGACAGCGGCAGTGACTTTCCGCAGAATCATTTCTCGGTTTCCAATCTTCATCAGGCTTCGAGCAATAGAGAACGCGGCGCACACCGAATTTCCTTCCCCCATCGGCGTGTACATCCGTGATGTGATCCAAAAGACAGTTACTTCCGAGTGATAACTGTACTGTGGCCGAAGGGGTTTGGGACACGAATTCAGAGGGTAATCTTCCGTCTTTGTCCAGCGACGCTGTTATAGCTTTCCGCTATTTATCGATCGAGCAATACCGGCGTTCGAAGGGGTCCGTTCGGGCTTCATTCGGGCGGTGGGGTGCGATCTTCGAATCGAAGCATTGCATCCGAAGCACGCGTACGCGGTGGTGCGCCGGGTGGAATCTCCAGCACGGCAGTGTCTTTCGCGACGCTCGGGACGCGTGTGAGGAGGGGCGCGGCGTGGCCGTGATCCGGGCGGCCGAGCCGTGGCGTGAGCAGGTGGCCGGGCGTCACCGGACTGAGTCGACGGCTACCGCTCCCGCCGAAGCACGGTACGTGAACCGCCGGCAGTGCGTTCCGCGTCATCGATCGGGTCTTATCTCGCGTGATGCCGGGCGGTCTGCAAATATTCGGCGAATCCGGGGCCGGAATTCCGCCCGTGAACAGCTAGGGGCCGCGACCGACCGGGACCCGGTTCTTCACCTGTTCCCGCTCGGCACCGTCACTTCCCTCGCGCGTATCAGAGCAGCGAGTGCAGTGCGACGGAGCCGAGGCAGACGCCGAAGACGAGCACGAGAGCGAGCGCGTCGCGCAGGCCGGGAGCGTTGGGATGGGCGGTGAGTTGCCCGGTGCCGCCGCGTGCGGTGATCGCCTCACCCAGTTCACCGGCCCGGCGGGTGGCCACCGCCATGGCCGCGGTGAGGATGTCGATGAGCGGGTTGTCGACCGCGCGGGCGAGCATACGGTCCTTGGGGCGGAGGCGACGGGCGGCACGCAGCACCCGGATCTCCTCCATGAGTAACGGCAGACCGCGGAGGGTGAGCGCGACGACGACAGCCCATTCGTCCACCGGCATCCTGAGCCTGCGCAACGGCGCGCCCAGTTTGGCGAGGGCGGGCGCGACGTCACCCATCGGTGTGGTCCACGCGATCAGGAACGAAGCGGTCACCAGGATGAGGGTGAAGATCGCGATCTGCGCGTAGCGCAGCACCGCCGCACCGCCGACGGGGACGGTGAGCAGGCCGCCGACGACGAACAGCGCCCAGAACCACCAGGGCGGGCGCGGCAGCGTGCCGAGCGGCAGTCGGGCGACGAAGCCCACGATCACCAGAAACCCCGTCATCACGGCGAGCACCGGCCAGGACGGCAGGAACATCAGCACCAGGCTGATCAGGAAAACGCCGATGATCTTGGTGCCCGCCCACAGCCGGTGCACCGGACTGGCGACGGGCACTTGACGCAGCAGAACGGTGCTCATCATCGACCTCCGTGCTCGAGCCGCCAGGCCGATTCACCGGGCGCGCGCAGTGCTCCGGAGTCGGCTCGCGCGGCCGCCTCGCTCGGCACCGGGGTGGCCGCCCACGCGGATTCCGCGCTCAGGATGCGTCCCGAGCGCAGGTGCACCGTGCGGTCGCACACCGCCGCCATATCGGCCACGTCGTGCGAGATGACGATCAGCGTCAAACCGGCATCCCGGAGCCGGGCCAGCAGTTCCACGATGTCGGCTCGGCCCTCGGGGTCGAGTCCGGCCAGCGGTTCGTCGAGCACGACCACTTGGGGATGGCTGGCCACGATCGCGGCCAGCACCACCCGTTTGGCCTGCCCGCCGCTGAGTTCCTCGATCGAGCGCGCGGCCAGCGACCGGTCCAGCCCGACCGCGTCCAGCGCGCGCCCGACCGCGCCGGAGCCGGTGGCGCGTCCGCCCCAGTCCGCGATCTCCGCGCCGACGGTCTGCTTCTGCAATTGCAGGCGGGAATGCTGGAACGCGAGCCCGACCCCGCCGATCTGCTTGCCGACCGGCTTCCCGCGCAGTTCGCACCGGCCGGAACTCGGTTCGATCAGGCCGGCCATGATCCAGGCCAGGGTGGACTTGCCGGAGCCGTTCCCGCCGACGACGAGCAGCGCTTCGCCCTGCCGGACGGACAGGTCGACGCCGTGCAGCGCGGGCGCCTCCCACGGCGTCGCGCGGTTGTAGGTGTGCCGGACATCGCGCAGTTCGAGGACCGGTTCACCCATCGGCCTGCGGCGCGCGGCGCGTGCCGGACGGGGCCACGCGGGCAGGTGCGCGACCGTCCGTCCACCGGACAGGTGCACGACCCGGTCCGCGGCCGCGGCATCGGCTTCGTGGTGGGTCACCAGGACCACCGCCATCGGGTGGCGTTTGGGCAGGCCCGCGAGCAGTTCCACCAGTTCCCCGCGTCCGTCCGGATCGATCATGGAGGTCGCCTCGTCGGCGATCAGCAGTGCGGGCCGCCGGGCCAGTGCCGCCGCGACCGCCAGCCGCTGCTGCTGACCGCCGGAGAGCGTCGCGGTCTCCTTGCCGCCCATTCCGGCCAGACCGACTTCGCTCAGCAGTCCTTCCACGTCGACCTCGGCGGCCAGGTCCGCGGACAATCCCCACACCACGTCGTCGGCGACGAGCACGCCGAGGGTCTGGCTCTCCGGTCGCTGCAACACCAGCGCCGTGCCGTCCAGCCGCCCCAGTCCGGCCGAGCCGGGCCGGCGCACCGACCCCGAGGTGGGCGGCAGACCGGCCAGCAACCGGGTCAGCGTGGACTTGCCCGAGCCGTTGTGCCCCACCACGGCGACGAATTCCCCGACCGCGACGGTGAGGTCGACGTCGCTGAGCGCGTCGCGACCGGCGCCGGGGTAGCGGAACCCGGCGTGTTGCAGCGTGACCGGCAGCGGCCCGACGGGCCGGTCGTCGAGCGGTGCGTCGAGCCGGTCCCGGCCGGGCAGCCAGTCGAGCCGGTCCAGAACCGAGCCCAGGACATACCAGGAGCACACCCCGGTGGCCATCATGCCTAGCGCGACGCCGCTGCCCAGCCACACCCACCACGAGCGCAGCACGGCGTCGGCCAGATCCGCCACGACCCGCCCGAGCGGGGTCACGCCCACCTGGGCGGCGAGATCCTGCAGGCCGCGCGCGCCGTTGCGGATGTTGTCGAAGACCAGCTCGCGCGCGCTCGACAGCACGAGCAGCGAACCGACGGCGAGCGCGGCCCACACCAGCCCGGTGAGCAGCGAGAGTCCCAGCACCGCGACGAGCCCGCCGCCGCGCCGCTTCACGGTGCCGATGATGCCGCCCATGGTGGCCGAGGCGACCAGCACCGTCGCCGACGCCATACCGGCCGCCACGAAGGTGACCAGCGTGGCGGCGATGGTCGCGGTGATCAGGGCGCGCGGCCGGAAGCGATGGGCGATCAGCCCGATCGGGACCGCCGCGACCAACTGCAGCGCGCCGGCGAACGGGATCACCGATCCGATGGTCACCAGCCCGACGGTGGCTCCACCGAGCACGGCGCCGGTGGCCAGCTCGATCGGACGCAGCGGCCCGCGCTGCTCCGATGCGCCCGGACGGGCCAGTTCATTCACAGCACAAGTCTGCCAGCCCGGCGGGCGGTGCCGGGTCGAGTCGAATCCGAGCCCGGCCGGCAGCCGTGCGATTCGTCACGAGACCGGGTCGAGGGTGTAGTGGCGGGGGTCGAAGCGCCGGGTGCGGCGGCGGTAGCTGGTCTGCGAGCCGGGCCAGTTGTTGGTGATGCGGCCCGCGGAATTGCGGTACCAGCTCGCGCAGAAGTTCCACGGGGTGCGGGCCAGGCGTTGCTGGAGCGCGGCGTTGTAGTCCTCCTCCAGGTCCGCCCGGACGTCGGCACAGTGGCCGGGGTGGTCGGCCAGCCACCGCACCGCCTGACGGATGTAGCGGGTCTGCGACTCGATCATGTAGATGATCGAGCCGACGCCGAGGTTGGTGTTCGGCCCGTAGACGAGGAAGAGGTTCGGGAAGTCGGGCACCGCGATGCCGTAGTACGCGTGCGCGCCGTCGGCCCAGGCGTCGGCCAGCCTGCGGCCCCCGCGACCGTAGACCTCCATCGGCCACAGGAACTCCGTGCCCTTGAAGCCGGTGCCGTAGATGATCACGTCCACCTCGTGCGTCGCACAGTCGGCGGTGCGTACGCCCCGCGGAGTGATCTCGCTGATGGCGGTGGTCTCCACCCGCACGTTCGGCTGGGTGAGCGCGGGGTAGTAGTCGTTGGAGAACAGCGCGCGTTTGCACCCGATGGGGTAGTCCGGGGTGAGCTTCGCGCGCAGCTGTGGATCCTCGACCTGCTCGGCCAGGTGCCGGGAGGCGATGCGGGCCACCCACCGGGCGATGGCGGGGACCTCGACCAGTCCGAGCGAGACGAACTCCGCGATCGACCACCACCCGAATCGTTCGGCCAGCAGCGCGCCGGGCATCCGCGCGAACAGGTTGTGCTGGATCGGCGAGTAGTCGGTGTCGAACTTGGGGATCACCCAGGCCGGTGTGCGCTGGAAAAGCGTGAGATGGGCGACCTCGGGCTGGATCTCGGGGATGTACTGGACAGCGCTCGCTCCGGTGCCGACGCAGGCGACGCGTTTGCCGCGGAGGTCGACGTCGTGGTCCCACTCGGCCGAATGGAACGACGGTCCCGCGAAGGTGTCGATGCCGGGTATGGCGGGCAGGGACGGACGCGACAGCTGACCCACCGCCGAGATCAGCACGTCCACGACGCGGCTGTCCCCGTCGGCGGTGCGGACGGTCCACCGGCCGGTGGCGTCGTCGAATTCGGCGTCGGTGACACTCGCGCCGAAGCGAATCGCCGACAGCACGCCGTGCCGCTCGGCGACGCCGCGCAGGTAGGCGTGGATGGCGGCACGCCCCGAGTACCGCTGCGGCCAGTCCGGCTTGGGTTCGAATGAATACGAGTACAGCGGTGAGGGGACGTCGCAGGCCGCGCCGGGGTAGGTGTTCTCCCGCCACACCCCGCCGAGGTCGGCGGCCCGTTCTAGCACGGTGATGTCGTCGAAGCCGCTGCGGCGCAACTCGATCGCCATGCCGATGCCGCCGAAGCCCGCGCCGATGATGAGGATCGACGGCCGACCGCGCGTTGTCATGTGAGACTCCTCACTCCGACCGTAGTTATCTCCACTGTAGGAGCCGCCGTGCCGTCGCATAGAGAAATTCGGCCATAATGTCCGCGTGGAGCGGGTACAGGATCCGGATATCCGCGATTGGAACTTTCCGCGCGGCGTGGCCAGCGTGGCGCTGATGGTCGGCTACGCGGCCGAACACGGCGTGCCCGCGGCGCGCATGCTGCACGGCACCGCGCTGACCGAGCAGCAACTGCGCGATCCGGACGCGCAGATCGATGCGCACACCGAACTGGCGGTCATCCGCAACCTCGTTCGCGAACTCGCCGGCCGTCCCGCGCTGGGCGTCGAGGTGGGGCGCCGCTACCGGATCACCACCTTCGGCATCTTCGGCTTCGCCTGCGTCAGCAGTCCGACGCTGGGGGAGGCGATCAGCTTCGCGCTGCGCTACCTGGACCTCAGCTTCACCTTCTGCCTACCGGTGGCCGAGTGGGGCGAGAACGAGTTCGTCGCGGTGGTGCACGACGAGTCGGTGCCGACGGATGTGCGTCAGTTCCTCGTCGAACGCGACGTCACCGCGATGCATCAGGTGATGAGCGATCTGCTCGGTACGCGCCTGCCGCTGACCAGGGCCGAATTCCGTTTTCCCGCACCGGGCTACGCCGATCGGATCGCGGACGTCACCCTCGTGGCACCGCGGTTCGACATGCCGCGCAACCTGTTCGCCATCGAACCCATGCTGCTGGAGCAGCCGTTGCCGCAGGCCAACGAGCACACCTGGGCGATGTGCCTGGCGCAGTGCCGGGAGTTGGTGCACCGCCGCAGGGCCCGTACGGGCATCGCGGCCGAGGTGCGCGAGCGCTTGGTCCCGCGCGGCGGCGCGGACGGGTTCGCCGCGCCGCCCGGCATCGACGCCGTGGCGAACGATCTCAACATGAGCACGCGCACGCTGCGCAGGCATCTCGACGCGGCGGGCACCAGCTATCGGGCGTTGCTGGACGAGGTGCGGCGTGCTCTGGCCGAGGAAATGCTCACCGCCACACCGCTGTCGGTGAGCGATGTCGCGATCCGCCTCGGTTACGCAGAAGCCTCGACGTTCATCTTCGCCTTCAAGCGGTGGACCGGTAACACCCCGGCCGCCTATCGCCGCGAACGCGTCGTCCGGCGCTAAGCCCCTTCGCCGCGGCCGCTGCGGCTGCCGGTGTAGGCCAGTTCGCGGATCTTGCCGATGGCTTTGGGGAACAACTCCACCTCGGCCGGGTGGTTGAGCATCGGATCGAAGTAATCCGTGCGGTGCTCGGCGGATTCGGCGGGCCGCAGCGTGATTTCGGCGACCCGCCAGGTGGGTCCGCCGAGACGGCCCGCGCTGAGGGTGAAGCTCACCAGATCCTCGTTGAGATGGGCTTGCATCGCCTCGAGCGACGCCGACGCGGGCTGCACACCGTCCGGCTCGGCGAAGAACCAGGTCGGCGCGGAGTTGCTGATCCGGTAGGGCATCAGGCAGCCGTAGCGCGCGCTGGCCCAGCCGCGCGCGGGGGTGATCACCAGCCGGCCCAGCGCTCCCTGCCCCGTCGTGGCCAGCGCGAAGTCCCAGGGCTCGTCGTCCCGATCGAGTACTCGGAACGCAAGGCCGAGCACGTCGGGCAGGCCGTTCGGTAGTCCGACGCCCTTGGACAGCCGCGCGATCACCGCGCGTTCGCCGCTGCCGAACAGCGGCTCGAACTCGGGTTCGGCGTGCAGACGACCGGCCAGGTGCAACCCGTTCGGGTGGAACACCCGCGCATGCCGGATCCGCGCTCCGGTCGCGAACGCGCTCTTCACCACTGCGGCTGGCAGGTCGACCATGGTGCATCCTCCCGGGTAGGCGTCTCGTGCCTCCCGATTGCCCCGGCTGGTGCCGGGTAAACCGCGCTCAAGCCGGTTGCACGCCGATCCGGCCGCCCATCGGAACCGTTCGGAAATGGGTGGTGAGCCGGTGATCGTCGCCGATAACGTGCAGCGAGATCGTCGGGTCCGGCGCGTAGTCCATGACGTGGTCGGGCAGGTCGAGTTCCCACTCGCCGCTGAGCACCGACGCGGTGCTCGGGCCGACCAGCAGCGGGCGTCCGCCGAAGGTGGTCGTCGCGGCGGAATGCGCGTGCCCGGTGAGCACGGCGACGATCCGGTCGTCACCCGCCACCAGGTCGGCGAGCCGCTGGGGATCGGCGAGGGAGATCCCGTCGACGATCGGGCTGTACAGGTGCGCGGGCGGGTGGTGCAGGGCGAGCAGGATCGGTTCGGCCGGGGGCGCGGCGTCGAGTACGCCGCTCAGCCAACGGTAGGTCTCCTCGGCGAGCCGTCCGCCGGGCTCCCCGGGAATGCTCGAATCCAAGAGCGCGAGGGTGAGATCACCGATTCGGTGCGAGCGGTTGATGGGGGCGTCGGAGGCGGGCTCGCCGAGTAAGGCGGTACGGAAGCCCGCGCGGTCGTCGTGGTTGCCGGGGATGGCGTACACCGGGATCTCGGTGTCGAACGCGAGCTTGGCCTCCGCGTACTGCTCGGCTTTGCCGGAATCGGTGATGTCGCCGGTCACGAGGATGGCGTCGGGCTTGTGGCGCAACCCGGCGAAGAACTCCATCACCCGCTGGACACGCTGGGCGTTGCGGGCGCCGAGATCGAAATGGGTGTCGCTGACCTGAGCCACCAGGATCATCGGCATTCGCTTTCGCTAGGGGTTCGCTGCATTGCGTCAGACTGTGCGCGCGCTGCGGCTGCCGCACGTCATCAGGCTAGTTGACCTGCGCATTACGAGTCGTCATGACGCTCGCCACCCTGTGAATGGTGCTCGGAGATGTGTGTCCCAGGACACAATGCGTGAGGTTCGCGGTCAGGATTTGGACTGCTCGGATACCGCGGCGGAGAGGGTGCGCAGGGCGCGCACGAACACTCGGCGGTCCTGGGCGGGGAGTTGCTCCAGCAGTTTCTCCTCGCCGGTTTGGATGTCGCGCTGGACGCGGTCGCGGAGGGCGCGGCCCTCGTCGGTCAGCGACACCAGGTTGACCCGCCGGTCGGACGGGTCCGGTTCGCGCCTGATCAGGCCCCGGCGCTGCAACTCGTCCAGCACGCCGATGATGCGGGTCTTGTCCGCGCCGATCGCCTTGGCCAGCGCCGCCTGGGTGTAGACCGGTTCCGCATCCAGGCCGAGCAGGACGGAGTAGCCCCACATGGAGAGTTCGTGGCGCTCCAGGATGGGCGTTTCCGCGGCGATGAGCGCCCGCACGAGCGGCACGATCATCGCGGCCAGATCGGGACGAGCGTTGGACATGGACCGACGATACTGCTTGGAAATTCGTAAGCTTAAGCATACGATAGGCGCATGCTTACTGATTCCCTGAAAGAATTGCGCGACCAGCACGCCCGGTCGGTTCGAGCGAGTGTCGAGGCCGTGGCCCGCGTGCGTCCCGATCAACTGGATTCCGGAACACCCTGCGCCGGCTGGCGCCTTCGTGACCTGCTGGAACACATGATCGCGCAGAATCACGGCTTCGCCGCCGCCGCGCGGGGCAGCGGCGATGCCGATGCCTGGGCCGTTCGCGCGTCCGACGATCCGGTCGCCGACTATCGCGCCTCGGCCGACGACGTGCTCGCGGGCTTCGCCGCGGAGGACGTCTTCGAGCGAGCACTGCTGCTGCCGGAAGTACTGCCCGATCGCGGCATCCCGGCCCACTTGGCGATCGGCTTCCACCTCGTGGACAGCGTCGTCCACGCCTGGGATGTAGCGCAATCGATCGGCGAAACCGTCACCCTCGATCCCGACGTGGCCGAAGCGGCGCTGCGCATCGCCCTCGCCGTCCCCGACGGGCCCGAACGCACCGCCCCCGGCGCAGCCTTCGCCCCGGCACTGTCCGTTCCGGAGGAAACCCCGACCCTCGATCAGATCCTCCTGCTCCTCGGCCGCTCCCCGAACTGGCCGAACTGACCCGCTGACGCGGATTTCCACTCGCGGCCGCGCGCCGACTCGACCGAATTCACCTGCTGATGCGGATCTTCGCTCCTCGGCACCGCGTCGAACTGACCTATCGACGTGGACCTCCACGCGGCTGCCCTTACCGGCTGTGTGGGATCCGGGCGTTGCCTGGGGATGACTGTGGACCGATCGCTAGCCGCCGTTCATCGCTCTGGGGTGAGCGGCGGGACGGTTGGTTTGCCCGAACCACCCCTCCCCGGGGGCAGCCGCCGGCAAGGTCGCGGCCGTACCAGCCGGAGACCGGGCACGGAGAAGGCAGGCACGAGGAAGCGGTTCGGCGGTCGACGATCAGGCGAGGAGGCCGTGGTCGGTGCGGAGGGGAAGGCGGCGCTAGCCGAGCGTCCGCAGCGAGTGGGCAGCGCGTTCGAGGGCGGCCGGTTCGGCGGGTGCGTCCAGCGGGCGCCAGAAATCGGGGTCCGGCTCGGCGGTCAACGTCAGTTCCGGCGGGGTGCGCCACGAGGCGGCGAGGCCGAGACGCCAAGAGTGCAGGTAGGTCCGGGCATGGGCGCCGGAGCGGTCGAACAACGGGTCGCCGACTATCGGGTGTCCGGTCCAGGCCAGGTGGACACGGATCTGGTGGCGGCGGCCGGTGACCGGGCGCAGCGCGAGAACGGTGTGCTCCGGGCCGCGCAGCACCGTCGCGAACCGGGTGAGCGAGGGATAGTTCTTGGCGGGCAGCAGGTCGGCGTCGTCGACGAACCATCGGCCCGCCTCGTGGCGGATGCTTTCGCGGGGCGCCGCGATCCGCACCCGGTTCTTGCGGCCCACGCTCAGCGGCAGATCGAATACGCCGGTATCGGGCAGGCCGGTGGCGGCCACGACGGCCAGATACGCCTTCCCGGCGGTCTGCTTGTTGAACTGCCTGGTCAGCTCGCCGTGCGCGCGCAGTTCCTTCGCGAACAGGATCAGGCCGGAGGTCACCTTGTCGATCCGGTGCACCGGATACAGCGTTTCCCCCGCTTCGGCGGCCAGTTCGACGAGGTCGGTGTCGTGGCGCTCGCCGGTGACGGAGATCCCGGCAGGTTTGTTCAGGGCCAGGATCGTCGCGTCCTCCTCGACGAGACAACGGGCGCGCAGCTGTGACCAGTCCTTGTCCACCGGACGAGCCTAGGGCGGCCGCCCCGGGCGGGCGGCACGCGGTCTCGGCTACCTGCCGTTCTTGTCGTTGCGGCGCAGCAGGTGCGGGCGCAGCCGGTTGAAGCCGCGCACCCGGACGCTGCGCAGGTGCCTGATGGCGAATGCCGGGTCGCCCTCCAGCGCGGCGGCGGCGTGGTCGTCGATCAGGACGGTGCCCGGCCGGGCGACGCCGGTGAGCCTGGAGGCGATGTTCACGACCGAGCCGTACAGGTCCCCGAAGCGTTGCAGGACCGGGCCGTAGGCGACAGCGACCCGCAGGTCCGGGGTGCCGCCGACCATCATGGTGGACTCCTGGATGGCCAGCGCGATGCGGGCGGCCTCGGTGGCGGTTTCCGTGGCGAACATGACTTCGTCGCCCACGTTCTTGATCACCCATCCGCCGTTCTCGGTGATGGCGGCGGTGGTGGTCGATTCGAACGCCTCCAGCAGCATGGACAGCTCGTCGGGATGCAGATGCCTGGTCAGCCTGGTGTAGCCGACCATGTCGGCGAAACCGACGGCCAGTTCCCGTACCGTCTCACCGGCGCTGGTCCCCGGGTCGAGTGAGCGCGACAGCGCCGCGGCGAGATGGCGCCGCCAGGCGTAGATGTTCAACTGCTCCAGCGTGGCGATGGCACCCTCGGTGGCGGTGCGCACCGCCTGCTCGGGGTCGGTACCGGGCTCGGCTCGGGCGATCCGCTCCTCGATCTCCGCCAGCACCAGGTCGACCTGCCATTCCGCCAGGCGTGCCATGCCCTGGCCGAGCGTGCGCACGGTCGCCGACTGTTGCTTGGTGTCGGCCGAGGACAACACGTTCAGCTGCTCGAAGTCGCGCACCGCCGCGACGTCGGCGTCGGCGTAGTCGACCGCTTCGTCGCCGATGCTCGACGGAAAACCGAGCGCGATCCACAATCGCTTGGTGAGCGCCGTCGTCGCCCCCGACTGCTCGGCGACCTCGGTGCGGTTGTACCGGCGCGCTCCGTCGAGCAGGTAGGACTCGACGACCGATCGCACCAACTCGGACCTCTCGGTGGGCACCATGATCGGTACCTTACGGGGCGAATCCGGTGAGCCGGCTTTCCTTGGGGCAGTTCACATACTCACCGCCCCGTCTTGGGTCCCGCGCCGCCGGTAGGCACATCTCGGTGACACCCGGAACCGGCGCCCAAGAGTGGTGCGGCCGGGTCCGCGTGTGCGCGCATGCCAGGGCGCGTCGGGTTGCGAACGACTTCGCTCAGCCCCTGATTCCGGACGTGGATGGGGTGCGCCCACGGAAGGTGCGGCGCAGATCCTCGACCCATCGGTCCGGTATCTCCCACGGGATGAAGTGACCACCTCGATCGTGAACGGTGAGGTTGACGTGGTTGTACCAATCGCCCCGGTCGCTGTCGACGAAGGCCTGCACACGACGGTCGGTGGTGACGCCGGGCGGGTTCTCGTAGCCGACGAAGGTGATGCCGGTGGGGGCCTCGATCGGGGGCTGCCGGTCGTGCGACGGCGTCCACGGATAGCGATTGTTGTTGGCGTAGGTGCGGATCGACGTGCCGATGGAATTGGTGACCCAGAAGATCATCGCGTGGGTGAGCAGGTCGTCCTTGTCGAAGACGGACTCGATGTCGCCGCCGTTGTCGCTCCAGCTCACCCAGCGTTGCAGGATCCAGGCGAGCAGCCCGGCGGGTGAGTCGGACAACCCGTAGGCGAGCGTGCTCGGTTCGAGCACATGTGCGGCCAGATGGACCGCGAAACGTCGTTCCAGTTCGATGATCCGGTCGCGCACGGCCGCCGGTATGCCCTCCGGGATGGGTCTGCCGCCACTGATGTCCCAGCCCCGGTCGCCGTCGAACAAGGTGAGTTTCTGGCCGGAGCCGATGTGGATGCCGTACAGCTCGTCGGCGTACTTGTGCCCGAGCTGCCCGGTGACCAGGGCGCCGACGTCGCAGCCCGCCGCGGCGTATTTCGTATGCCCGAGCGTCTCGGTCATGAGGAGGTGCCAGAGGTCGGCGACCTTCCAGAAGTTCATGTCCGGGTTGTGCGGCAGCGGTGCGGAGAAGCCGAATCCCGGAAACGACGGGACGATCACATCGAAGGTGTCGGCCGGGTCGCCACCGAATGCGGCGGGGTCGGCCAGCGGATCGACCACCTTCGCCCAATGCCAGAAGGTCCAGGGCCACCCATGGGTGAGGATCAGCGGCGTCGGGTCGGGCCCCACGCCCGGCTTCCGCATGAAATGCACCGGTACCCCGTCGACCTCGACGAAGTAGTGCGGATAGGCATTGATCGCGGCCTCGGCGGCACGCCAGTCGTAACCGGTGCGCCAGTACTCGACCAGTTCCTGTAGATAGCCTCGCGACACACCGTATGACCAGTCCTCGTTGCCCGCGTCGACCGGCCAGCGCGTCAGTTCCAGCCGTTGCCGAAGGTCGGCGAGCACGTTGTCGGATACCTGAATGGGTGTGGGGAGCAGCGGGAACGGCCGCGTCTCGACTCCACGCGCGGAAGGCTCGTGACTCACCGGACCAGTATGCTCCGGGCGTTTTCCGCGTTCGGCGCCACTGCGTGGTGGGCGACCGGTGCGATCGAGCACGGAGGTGCGCGATCCCCGGTGCGCAGCCGACGGTCCGCGCGACATGGTGCCGGTGGTCGAGACCCGCACCGCTACTCGATGTTCCCCATCGAGCGACTCGGCGGCGCGCAGGGGACCATTCGGCCCCGGCATGTCCCCGCCACATCCTCGCCGCAGACCGAGACATCGCAGCCCCTTGGCGTGGCCGGTACGCCGCCGGTTGCCGCAGCGGCCCGGGCTCTGGCCGGGCGATGGCTTCCGGACGTTCGGTCGGTCCGGTGGGCGGGCTGCTCATGGCTTGGGGGTGGGGGTCCAGTAGCCGGTGCGACGCTTGTCGGCGGCTGCGCGGATGGCCGCGCGGAAGCGGTCGGCCAGGCGGGTTGGAGCCGAAAGGTCGTCCCAGCGCCAGCGGACCACTACCCAGCCGAGGG
Organism: Nocardia sp. NPDC047648; assembly: GCF_040642815.1. NCBI lineage: Bacteria > Bacillati > Actinomycetota > Actinomycetes > Mycobacteriales > Nocardiaceae > Nocardia > Nocardia sp. NPDC047648. The sequence goes on from NZ_JBEYSX010000007.1 coordinate 294,484, forward strand.
CACGGAGCCGCGCTTCGCGCTCCTGCTCCGCTGTGCTGATCTGTGCGGCGGGCACCGGGCCGCGGGGTGTGGCTCGACGGTCGATCGTTCCGTCGAACTCGCCGATCACGCCGAGGTCCGGGAACAGGAAATCCACGCGGCCGACGCAGATCTCGTCGTCGGAGAAGACCCGAGCCTGCACCTGCGGAGCGGGGAGACCGGCCTGGTGCAGCAGGATCCGGCTGCGGGATTCGCCGACGTCCTCGCTGCGGCCGTCCAGGAAATCGAGGACGAGGGCGGCTCGGCGGCAGCCGGGCCGGTGCCGGGCGCGGCGAAGGTGTTCGCGCAGTTCCGTCGTGGTCGTCAGTCCTCGGCGCAGCGCGGAATCCCCGACCGCGACCGACTGTTCGAACCCTTCCGAGCGAGCGATATCGAGGACCGTCCGCGCCGGTGTGGTCACTCGTATGTCGTCGACCAGGGTGATCTCATCGGGTTCGACCTGCGCCGAATGGACAACGACCCGTCTGCTCAGCCGGCCACCGTTGATCCGATTCCTGGTCAGGTGGACGCGGTCGAGCGAGATGCCCCAGAGCGCAAGGCCGTGCAGAACCGCCGCCGAACAGTGGCTCGTGATGGCGGAGTCGGACGTGGACTCCGCGGTCGCCAGCGTCATCAGCAGATGCCTGCCGGCCTCGCCAAGACCGGAGCCCGGCGAGTTCAGATAGTGCCCGGCGCGCAGGCGCTGCCATTGCCCGGTTCGGCACAGCCGGTGCAGCGATTTGTCGGACAGCCCGGAGGCCAGTGCTTGCCGGCGTGAGATCAGTTGCGGTGCTTCCATACCGACGATCGTGATCGTCCGGCGCCCCCGGAGTACCCGCCGCGGCAGTGAATGTGGATAACACACCGGCTGTGGACAACTCCGGCGTCACCCCATCTGGGTCATCCCGGCGGCGACCACCTGCGCGACGTTCAGCACCTCCTCGGCGGTGGGCAGTGGCAGGCCGTCGAGCGCGTGCAGCCGGTCGGTGCTGGCTATGGCGAACATCGCCGAGACCCAGGCCGCCGCACACGCGCGCAGGGTGCCCGGCCGCACCGGGGCGGGGGCGCTCGCCTGCAGCACCTTGGTGGTGACCTCGAGCAGTTGGACGCGCAGGCGGCGCAGTTGTCGTCGCACGTCGGGATGGGTGTCGGCTTCCCGCCACAGGATCACCCGCAGCACCGACGAGTGGTGGTCGCGCAGGTTCAGTGCGGCATCGAGGTTGACCAGGCTGGTCGCCGGATCTCCCGGGGCCACCACCGTGCCGATGTCATCGATCGGCTGGGCGGGCACCCGTTCGGACATCAAGGCGGACAGGATCGAGTCCTTGGTCGGGAAGTAGTAGAAGACGAGTCCTTTGGGGACGCCCGCCGCGGCGGCGATGGCCGCCGTCGCGGTGGCGTCGTATCCCTGTGCCGCGAAGAGTTTCTCCGCGGCGTCGAGGATGAGTTGCCGCGCGTCGCCGTCGGCTTTCGCGCTGCGGCGACGCCCGGCCCGCCGGGTTCCTGGCATCTGCGTCAGTGATGCGGCGCCATGTCGTGCAGACGTCCCGACACCGTCGGCAGCGCCGCTACCGCGACCACCGCCGTCACCACGCCGACTACCCATGCGGTCCAGGATGCGCTGCGGTACTCCGTGAAGTCCATGACCCACGGGGACAGGAACAGCAGTGCGCCGCACAGGCCCATCACGTAGTCCGCCGCCGCCATGTCGGGGCGGGCCATCTGTGCCAGACCGGTGAGAGCGATGAGCACGCCGAGCACGATCAGCGACCACATGGCGTTGTCGTTGGTGTCCACCCAGAGGGGGGACAGCGCGGCGAAGGCTCCGAGCACGACAGCCAGGAAATCTTGCGCGCGGCTCTCGGTGAACATGGGTACCTCCTGAGGCTGTGAGTGTGTGCTTTCCTCGGTATAGCTCTGATTGACCGCCCGATCAATATCGGAACGAACACGATTGCGCGGCTGTTGCCCGACCATTGATGCGTGATGGTCGTCACAGGGCAATGCAGCAAGCAGAGGTTAGGGTGAGCTTCGTCGCACCGCCGGTTCCGTGGGATCGGCTGCCGGGTTCCAAGGAAGGGATGGCCGCATGACCGCGCCGATCGTGATCGTCGGAGCAGGCCTCGCCGGCCTGCGCACCGCGGAGGAACTGCGCCGCGCGGGCTACGCCGGTGAACTCGTGCTCATCGGTGACGAGCCGCGGCTGCCCTACGACCGGCCGCCGCTGTCCAAGCAGTTCGTGCGCGGCGAGACCGACGACACCACATTGCGTCCGAGCGAGTTCTTCGCCGAGAAGCGGATCGATTTGCGTGCGGGCACCGAAGCCGTCGGGGTCGACACCGGCGCGCGCCGGGTCCGCCTCGCCGACGGAACGACGCTGGACTACGACCAGCTGATCATCGCCACCGGCTTGCGCCCGCGCCGCCTTCCCGGCCTGCCCGATCTCGCCGGGGTGCACGTGCTGCGCGGTCATTCCGACGCCGTCGCCCTGCGCGCCGACCTCAGCGGCGCCGGGACGGCGCTCGTCGTCGGCGCCGGATTCATCGGCTGCGAACTCGCGGCGAGTTTCCGGGCCCAAGGGGTGGATGTCGTGCTTGTGGAACCGCAGGCGACGCCGCTGGCCTCGGTGCTCGGCAGCGAAGTGGGCGAACTGGTGGCGCGGATGCACCGCGCGGAAGGGGTCGATCTGCGCTGCGGCATCGGTGTGGACACGCTGGTCGGCGACGACGCGGGGCGGGTGCGCGGCGCCCGATTGTCCGACGGTGGTGAGATCGCCGCCGACCTCGTCGTGATCGGGGTCGGCTCGCGCCCGGCGATCGAGTGGCTGAGCGATTCGGGGATCGCGCTGGCGGAGCCGTCGGCCGGTGGCGGCGTGCTCGCCGACGAGGTGGGGCGCACCTCGGCCGAAGGCGTGTGGGCGGTGGGCGATGTGGCGGCCTGGCTGCACGACACCGGCTCCCGCAAACGCGTCGAACACTGGACCAACGCGGGCGAGCAGGCCAAATTGGTCGCCTGCGCGCTGCTGGGGGCGCAGCCGCCGACGGCCGCCCGCGTCCCGTATTTCTGGAGCGACCAGTACGACGTCAAGATCCAGGCCCTCGGCACCCCCGGCGCGGCCGACGAGGTGCACATCGCCTCCGACGACGGCCGCAAGTTCCTCGCCTACTACTCCCAGGGAGGCAACCTCACCGGCGTCGTCGGCGCCGGCATGACCGCCCAGGTGATGAAGGCGCGCGCCAAGATCGCCGCGGGCGCTCCGGTGACCGAACTGCTCGCGCCCAGCTGATCTCGCGTCGGCTGCCGGGTGAGACGGGGCATTCCGGCGAAACGCGGCTGCCCCCCTCGGCTCGACGGCCGGCAGACCTCCGGTCGAATGCGGCGCGGCTTGCTGCCGGGCTCGGTAGGGCATTGCCGTCCGAGGAGCGGCCTTCGCGGCAGGCGCGAACGAACTCCTACGCGGTCGGCGAATCGGTCGCGGCTGTCGTGGGGATGTTCGCCGGGCCACGAACGGCTGGCGGCGCTGTCATGAGGCTGTAATACGGTGGTGCGGTGATCGTCGCGCTCATCGACTCGGGTCTGGGGTTGCTGCCCACCTCCGCTTGGTTGCGCAAATTGCGGCCGGATGTGGATCTGCTGCTGCAACTGGACCCGGACGGCGCGCCGTGGGGGCCGAAGCCGGAGGACTGGGTGGTCGAGCGGGTGGTGAATGCCGCGCGCACCTCGCTTCGTTCCGGGGCCGAGGTGATCGTCCTGCCGTGCAACACCGCCAGCGTCACGGCGCTGGAGCACGTGCGCGCGGACGTCGGGCCCGACGTTCCGGTGATCGGCACCGTGCCCGCGATCAAGCCCGCGGCGGCCGTGTGCCGATCGGTGGCGGTCTGGGCCACCGCGGCGACCACGGCGAGTAGGTATCAGGCCGATCTGATCGCGAAATTCGGCGGGGAGGCCGACGTGGTGGGCGTGGCATGCCACGGGTTGGCGGACGCGATCGACCGCGGTGATCTGGCCGCCGCGCACGACGCGATCGCGGGCGCCGCCGCGCGGACTCCGCCGGACGTGGAAGGCGTGGTGCTCGGTTGCACGCACTACCCCCTGGTGATCGACGCGATCGTCGCCGCGCTGCCGAACGGGGTCCGTCTGTTCGACAGCGCGCAAGCCGTTGCGGCGCAGACGATCCGGCGTATCGAGGCGCTGGGCCGCCCGAGCACCGGCAACGGCGAGGTCCGGGTGCTGAACAGCGGACGCCCCGGTGCGCTGCCCGCCAGCGCGTCCGCCTTCGAGTCGGGCCGTGTGCTGGGCGCGCAGGGATGAACCGCGGTCCGGCATCGCGCCCGCCGCGTTGACGATTGGCGCCACGTTGGCGACTGGGGCCGAGTCGGCGGTCGGGCGTGCCTCGAAGGACGAGGCGGCGTTGGCGATGGGGGGTGTCATTGGCGACTGTGGTCGCGCCGAAGGACGGGGTCGCGCCGACGGCTGGGGCGGCGTTGGCGGCTGGGGCGGCGTTGGCGGCTGGGGCGGCGTTGGCGATGGGGGTGTCATTGGCGACTGGGGTCGCGCCAAAGGATGGGGTCGCGCCGACGACGGGGGCCGCGCCCGATGACTGGGGCCGCGTCTGCGACTGGGGCGGGACGACCGGGTCCGCGTCGACGGATGGGGCGGCATTGACCACCAGGCACGCGCCGACGGACGGGGCCGCGGTGAGCGCACGGAGCGATCGGAACGGGAGCGTGGTTCGATGGGCGACTCGGTGACCGCGGCGGACGTGCGGACGGCTTTGCGGGAACTGGCGAATCCGGACGACGCGACGCACTTGCAGCGGTTCTTCAAATCCGGGCCCGGTGAGTACGGCGAGGGTGACGTGTTCCTCGGCGTGCGGGTCCCGGTGAGCCGTGGTGTCGCGAAACGATTCGCGGCGCTTCCGTTGGACGAGATCGACAAGCTGCTCGACAGCGACGTGCACGAGGACCGGTTCGTCGCGCTGGTCATCCTGAACGCGCGCTTCGCCGCGGCGTCCCGGCCGCGCTCCTTCGACGACGCCGCGCGCGCCGCCGTGGTTGAGCTGTATCTGGCGGCCGTGCGGCGCGGCCGGGTGAACAACTGGGATCTCGTGGACGTGTCCGCGGAGAACATCGTCGGCCCGTGGCTGCTGGACAAACCGCGTGACCTGCTGTTCCACCTGGCGCGGTCCGAATCGCTCTGGGAACGGCGGGTGGCGCTGCTGTCCACCTTCGCCTTCATCAAGGCGGGTGACGCCTCGACCACCTTCGCGCTGAGCGAGCTGCTACTCGGCGATCGGCGCGATCTGATCCAGAAGGCGGTGGGCTGGATGCTGCGCGAAGTCGGCAAGCGCGTCGACCGGAGCCTGCTGACCGCATTCCTCGACCGGCACGCCCCGGCCATGGGACGCACCGCGTTGAGCTACGCGACCGAACATCTACCGCCCGAAGTGCGCGCCGAATACCGCGCGCGATAGGCGGCGCAATCGATCGGCTAATGGCCCGATTTCGGGCGAACGCAAAATTGCGTTCGAAATGGCGGATGGTTCAGAACTGAATCTTCAGGTGGTCGGTCACCGGATGCGCCTGGCAGCCGAGAATGTAGCCGTTCTCGATATCCTCCGGGTCGAGGATTTCGGCGTTGTCCATTTCCACCTTGCCCTCCAGCACCGTGCACGCGCACGAACCGCATTCGCCCTCCTGGCAGGAATAGGGCACGTCCAATCCCTTGGCCAGCATGATGTCCACCAGCGTCTGCTTGCGCGGCCATTTCAGCTGGTGGACTTCGCCGTCCAACTCGACCTCGACCGTCGCCGCGTCGGCCGCCTCCTCGTCGGAGACCTCGACCGGCGCCTGGTCGGCGAACGGGTCGCCGGCCAGCGAGTTGAACACCTCGGCGTGCGTGCGGGCGCGCGGCACGCCCAGTTGCGCGAGTGCGTCGTGTACCCGGTCCATGAACGGCTTCGGGCCGCACATGAACGCGTCGTAGCCGCGATAGGGGGCGACCAGGGTGGCCAGCGCGTCGGCCGTCGGCAAGCCCTGCAGGTACTCCAGCCAGTGGATCACGGTGAGCCGCTGCGGGTGCTTGTCCGCCAGATCGCGCAGCTCACCGGCGAAGATCACCGACTCGTGGTCGCGGTTGGCGTAGACCAGCACGATGCGGCCGGTGCCGCGGGCCAGTGCCGACTTCAGGATGGACATCACCGGCGTGATGCCGCTGCCGGCGCCGAACAGCAGTAGATCGTCGTCCAGGTCCTTCGGAGTGAAGACGCCCGAGGGCGGCAGCACCTCGATCCGGTCGCCCTCTTTCACGTTGTCGCACACCCAGTTCGACCCGTAGCCGCCCTCGGTCCGCTTGACGGTCACCTTCGGGCGGTCGTCGGTGTGCGGGGAGCTGGCCAGCGAGTAGCACCGCGCCACCGAGCCGGTCCGGTCGCTGGGGATGCGCAGGGTGAGGAACTGCCCCGGCTGGTAGCGGAACTTCTCGGCCAGCTCGTCGGGAACGTCGAAGACCAGCGAGCGAGTGTCGGCCGTCTCGGTGATGACCGCGGACACCCGCAGCACGACCGAGCGCGAGCCGTGTGGAACCTCGACAGTCGTCATGTCGTCCTCTCGAACCTGGCACGGGCTACCCGCGACGCAAAAACTAGAACGTGTTTCAGTTTCATCGTACGTCGGGCGTCGCCTGGCGGACAAGCTGGGCCTCCAGCCCGGCGATCAGCACCTCCATGCCGAAGTCGTAGGAGTAGCGTCCGCGCAGGTCGCCGATGTGCCGCGTGGCCCGCTCGACCACGGGCGGCAGTGTGACGTCGGCGGGGGCGGAGCGGTCGCGCGGGTTCACCCGGCTGCGGCCGAACAGGTAGGTGTGGATGGTCGCGTAGGCGGCCAGGATGTTGCGGTCGCCGAAGCCCGCGTCGTCCAGGATGTCCATGATCGCGGCGATCAGGTCCAGCTGTTTGCCGAGCATCTGCTCGATGAGGATGTCGCCGAGACCGGGATGTTTGCGCAGCTTCTCGTCGATCTGGTCGACCAGGTCGCGCAGCCGATGCTGCCACGACCCGGATTCGGCCGGTGGCGTGCGCACTCCGGTCAGCGCCGCGCTGGCGACGAGGTCCAGCAGCTCGCGTTTGTCGGCGACGTAGTAGTAGGGCGCCATCGGGGAGACGCCGAGTTCGCGGGATAGTCGCCGCATCGACAATTTCTCCACGCCGTCTTCGCGCACCACCCGCAGCGCGGCCTCGACGATCTCGGACTCCGACAGCGTTCGACTCGTGGTGCTCGCGGGCCCACCGTGGTTACGCAAGCTTCCGCCTCCAGGCCTGATGCGCACACCACTGTGTGCCGCCGCCCCCGTTCGCCCGCATTCGTCCGACTCCCATGCCACCTCTACCACCGCGGGCTTGTGCTGCCCGTCACATTCTGTTCCGCTGCTTGCCATCCGCAGTCTAGAGCGCCGGGTATCGCTCCCGTCGCCGCCTGTTGTACTCGGCGAGCGGCGAACGGGCCGGTCGCGCGGGTCGAGCGGCGGCCGGAATCTCGGGCCGCACGGATTCGGTGACTGAAACCTGTTCTTTTGTCAGTTGATGACGTTATTGTGTGAGCACGAACTGCACCGAGCAGTTCGCACACGGATCGTCCTCACGGAGGTAGCCATGCCGGAATACGGGTCCAACGGACACGCCGACACCGACAACACCGGACGGATGGAGACCGCCGCCGCGCGGTCGGCCGAAGAGGCGCCGCTGGTCGAGGAGAGCCTCATCGAAGAGGTGTCCATCGACGGCATGTGCGGCGTCTACTGACGGGCGGCGGACCACGATGCTCGATCTCGATACCCGCTGGCAGCTGCACCCGCGTGTGGCGCTGCGCCCGGAGCCGTTCGGCGCGCTGCTCTACCACTTCGGCACGCGCAAGCTGTCCTTCCTGAAGAGTCCGCGGATCGTCGAGATCGTCCGCTCGCTGCCGGAGCACGCCTCGGCCCGCACCGCCTTGCACGCGGCAGGCGTGCCGGAGGCGGGCGCGGGCGTCTACGTCGACGCGCTGACCCAGCTCGCCGATTCGGACATGATCATCGGTGTGCCGGAAGGCGCGCCGATGCCGGCGGCGATCACGAACGCCGCTCCGGTGGCGGAGGCCGTCGCGTCCGGCGGGGCGGTGCGCCTGGTCGATCGCTTCGAGTCCGGCTTGGCCGCGCCGATCTGCCTGACCTGGGAACTCACCTACGCCTGCAACCTCTCCTGCGTGCACTGCCTGTCCTCCTCGGGCCGCCGGGACCCGCGCGAGCTGAGCACCGAGCAGTGCAAGGCGCTGATCGACGAGTTCGAGCGCATGCAGGTGTTCTACGTGAACATCGGCGGCGGCGAGCCCACGGTGCGCCCGGACTTCTGGGAGCTGGTCGACTACGCGACCGCGCACCACGTGGGCGTGAAGTTCTCCACCAACGGGGTGCGGATCACGCCCGAGGTCGCGGCCCGGCTGGCGGCCAGCGACTACGTCGACGTGCAGGTGTCGCTGGACGGCGCCGACGCCGCGGTCAACGACGCCGTGCGCGGGCCCGGCTCCTACGCCATGGCCATTCGCGCGCTGGAGAACCTCGCCGCGGCGGGTTTCCGGGACGCGAAACTGTCGGTGGTGGCGACCAGGCACAACATCGGACAGCTCGACGAGTTCCGCGCCATCGCCGAAAGGTACGGCGCCACCTTGCGACTGACCAGGCTGCGGCCGTCGGGGCGGGGTGCGGACGTATGGGACGAACTGCACCCGACGCCCGATCAGCAGCGGGTGCTCTACGACTGGCTGCTGCGCAACGGGGAGGGTGTGCTCACCGGCGACTCGTTCTTCCATCTCTCGGCGTTCGGTCAGACGCTGCCGGGGTTGAACATGTGCGGCGCGGGCCGGGTGGTCTGCCTGGTCGATCCGGTCGGTGACGTCTATGCCTGCCCGTTCGCCATCCACGATCGATTCCGTGCCGGAAACGTCGTGGCCGACGGTGGTTTCGGCGCCGTGTGGCGGTCCTCGGACCTGTTCGGGGAGCTGCGCGAGCCCAGCGGCGGCGGCGCGTGCGCGTCGTGCAATTACTACGACGCCTGCCGGGGCGGCTGCATGGCGGCGAAGTTCTTTACCGGGTTGCCCGCCGACGGTCCGGATCCGGAGTGCGTCCAGGGCTACGGCGAGGCGGCGCTGGCCGACACCGCGCGGATGATCCCGCGTTCTTCGGTCGACCATTCCCGCCGGGTCGCCCCCCGCGCGGGCGGGCGTAAGAGTACACCGGTCCCGTTGACGTTGAGCGCGACGCGCCCGGCCGGCTTCGCGCCGGAACGCCGCCCGTCGCGGGCTTGCGACGAGAGTCCGCTGGCCTGAGGCAATGATGTTTGCCAAAAGTGTGCTAGCAGTGCGGTCATGGCTATCGTCCGGTCCACGACCGGGCGATAGCCGTCGCGTTGCCGGATGCTGGGAAACGGCTGTCGGCGAACTCTCGGCATCGGGTGCGGCGCAGGCCGCTTCCGGTGGCGGGCCGGTTTCGCCCGGAAATCTGCCGTTTTTTCCGTACTGTTGATGTCCGGCCGCGAAACTCCGCCTAGCATGCCAAGAATGCGCCATGATCGCCTGCCCGATGGATTCGGGGTGCGGATCGATCCCCGGGTACGCGCATACTCCGGCGGGCGGGTTCTGATCGGCGGTTCGCCGGCCAGGTTGCTGCGACTTGCCCCGGAGGCCGCCGAGATGATCGGCGACGGGTACCTCGAGGTGACCGGCCCGAAGTCCGCCGTCGTTGCCAGACGGCTGCTCGACTCCGGAGTGGCCAATCCCCGCCCCCGGCTGCTGCCGTCGCCGGAGGACGTCACCGTCATCGTGCCGCTGCACAACAACGCCGAGGGTCTGGCCCGCCTGCTCGCCGCGTTGCGCGGGCACAACGTCATCGTGGTCGACGACGGGTCCGACCAGCCGGTCCGGATCCCGCGCAACCGAGGGACCCGCTGCCGGGTGACCGTGCTGCGGCACGACCGCAAGCAGGGGCCCGCGGCCGCGCGCAACGCCGGCTTGCGCGCGGCGACAACCGACTTCGTCGCGTTCCTTGACTCCGACGTGGTGCCGCGCAGCGGATGGCTGGAAGTGATGCTCGGCCACTTCAGCGACCCCGGGGTGGCGTTGGTCGCCCCGCGGATCGTCGCGCTGGACCCGGAGTCCAACGCGCTGGCGCGCTACGAGCACACCCGCTCCTCGCTCGACCTGGGCAGGCGCGAGGCGGCCGTGCACTCGGGTGGGCTGGTGTCCTACGTGCCGAGCGCGGCGCTGCTGGCGCGGCGCAGGGCGCTGCTGGAACAGGGCGGTTTCGACGAGTCCATGCACGTCGCCGAGGACGTCGACCTGTGCTGGCGGCTGGAGCGGGCGGGCTGGCGGCTGCGCTACGAGCCCGCGGCGCACGTGGCGCACGACCACCGGGTCCGCTTCCGCGCCTGGTTCGGCCGGAAGCTGTTCTACGGCACCGGCGCCGCGCCGCTGGGCGATCGGCACGCGGGCACGGTGTCACCGCTGTCGGTGCCGTCCTGGACGTTGCTGGCCGCGTTCCTGTTCGCCACGCTGACCAAATGGGGGCTGCTCGGCGGCATCGGCACCCTGATCACCGCGCTGGCCCGATTGCGGCGCGTTTTCGCCGAACTGGACAACCCCACCCGGATCGCCGCGATCTACCTGGCGCGCGGTTTCTTCGCCGGGCTCTGGCGGATGGCCTCGGCGATGTGCAGGCACTACTGGCCGATCACGCTGGTGGCGATGGTCCTGTCGCGGCGCGTCCGGCGCATCGCGATCACCATGGCCATCGCCGACGGCCTGGCCGACTGGTTCACCCACCGGGACGCGGGCGGCCTCGATCCCGTGCGCTACGTGGCATACAAGCGTCTCGACGACATCGCCTACGGCACCGGCCTGTGGCTCGGCGCGTTTCGCGCGCGCAGCGTGGAAGCGCTGAAACCCACCACGCCCGCACGCTGATCGACTCGTACGACCCGCGACGACCTGTGGATCTTGGCTACTGAACGGGAGTCCGAATGGCCGACACACTCATCGTGGGGGGCGGTACCGCCGGGTGTGTCCTCGCCGAGCGGTTGAGCGCCGATCCGGCGCACGCGGTGTGGCTGCTCGAGGCCGGTGCGCTGTGGACGGACCTCGACGCGATGCCCGCCGAGTTGCTGGACGCGGCGGCGTTGCCGATCGGTCCGGAAGTGGGGTGGCTGTGGCGCTACGAGGTCGTTCTCGCCGAGGACCCGCCCGTGCCGGGAACCATCGTGCGCGGCAAGGTGATCGGCGGGTCGGGCGCGGTCAACGGCGGCTACTTCGTCCGCGCCACGGCGGCGGACTTCGAGGACTGGAGCCGGGTGCTCGGCGGCTCGCAGACCTGGTCGTCGGACGCGGTGCTGCCGTTCTACTGCCGGACCGAGCGCGACCTGGACTTCGGCGATCGGCCTTGGCACGGTGATCATGGCCCGATTCCGGTGCTGCGCACCGCGGATCCCGCCCCGGTCAGCGCGGTGTTCACGGATGCCTGCCTCGCCGCCGGGTTCGCCGAGGTGCCCGATCTCAATGCCCCCGACAGCGGCGAGGGTGTCGGCGCCGTGCCGTGCAATTGCGACCACGGCAGACGGATCGGCCCGGCCATCGGCTATCTGCTGCCCGCTCTGGGCCGCCCGAATTTGACGGTGCGCGGAGAAACGTTGGTCACGCGCATCCGTTTCGACGGGACGCGGGCGGTCGGCGTCGAGTGGCTCCGCGACGGCGAGAGCGGAGTCGAATGGGCCGACCGCATTGTGCTCTGCGCGGGGGCGATCGAGTCGGCCGCGCTGCTGCTGCGTTCGGGCATCGGCGACCCGCGGCAGCTTCGACCGCTCGGCATCCCGGTCGTGCACGCCGCACCGGTCGGCGCCTGGCTCGGCGACCATCCGGAAGTGGGGATCTCCTACCTGCTCGACCTGGCCGAACCGCCGACCGTCCCGCTGGAGACCGTGCTGGAGGTCGGTGATGTCGAAATCCGCCCGTACGCCGTGTCCTTCACCCCCGGGGTGCGCAGGCTCGGCGTCACGCTGATGCGCCCGCGGTCCTCCGGGACGCTCCGCTTGCGATCGGCCGAGCCGGGCGTCGCGCCGCTCATCGATTACCGATACCTCGCCTCGGAGACCGATCGTGTCCGGCTGGGCGAAGCGGTGGCGACCGCGGGCGAGCTGCTGCGCCGGATGAACGCCCGGCCGGTCGATCCGATTCCGCGGACCGGGGATCTCGACGCTTGGTTACGCGCGAATCTCGCCACTTCGCAACATTTATCCGGCACCTGCCGAATGGGCCGGGAAAACGACGCGGCGGCCGTGGTGGACGAGCTGTGCCGGGTGCACGGAGTAACCGGGTTGTCGATAGTGGATCTGTCCGTCGTGCCGGTGCCACTGGGGCGTGGTCCGCAGGCCACAACCATGATGATCGCGGAAAAGGCGGCCGCGCATCTGGTCTCATAAGTGAAAGACGGTTAGGTCACAATTTGCCGGGGTCGTCCTCGGGTGTGACCTGGCGGACAAACCCGAACATCGATCGGTGCCGCCCGGTATGCGCCGGTACAGTTTGGGGCGGAAAGAAAGGCAAATGGTCAGCAACATCGCAGGTGGGCGACCCCCACGGCCGGGCGTCGAGCCGGGCGCCCAACTCGGTGCGCTCGAAGTCTACGCCGCGCAGGCGCACGGATATCTCAGCGCGGGCGGCGATCACCTTGCCCGGCTCGCCGGTTTGTTGCGCCCTGCCGTGCTGGAGTCCTGGCTGCGCAGCGTGCGTGGCGGGATCGATCCGATGGACGCGGTCGACGGTCGCGGCTTGCGCGGGGCCGATTTGCAGCGCTATCTCCAAGCCCATCCGATTGCCGCCCTGATGCCGCTGATCGACAAATTGCTCGTACAGGACACGGCCAGAACGGGTTTGATCGTCGTGGTCGCCGATCAGTTCGGCCGGGTGCTCTCGGTGCACGGCGGCGCCGAGCAGGTCGCGGCCGCCGCGGAGATCGGCCTGCGCGCGGGCGACGATCTGAGCGAGCGCCGGATCGGCACGAACGCGGTCGGCCTGGTGGTGCGCACCGGGCGCGCCGCCTGGATCCACGGTCCGGAACATTTCCTGCACCGGATGCACCAGCTCACCGGCGCTGCGGCGCCGGTGCACGATCCGGACGGGCGGCTGGTCGGCGTGCTGATGATCGCCGGCGGCGTCCGCGTGGCCAAACCGGAGATCCTGGCGCTGGTCAAGGCCACTGCCACCGCCGCGGAGATGGACTTGCTGCTCACCGCGATGCGGTCCGGGGAGCGCGGAACGGGTCGCGGCCGACGCGACCCGGCGCCGCCGCACCCGGCGGGCCGGCTCGCGCTCGACGTGCTCGGCCTCGGGCAGCCGCAATTGAGCGTCGCGGATGATCGGGTGCCCTTGTCGCAGCGGCATGCCGAGATCCTGTTGCTGCTGGCCGAACATCCGGAGGGGCTCGGCGCCGATCACCTCGCGCTGCTGCTCGATGACACCGATCTGGACAACGGCACCATTCGGGCGGCCGTGTCCCGATTGCGGGCGGTGGTCGGCCCGACCGTGTTCGGCTCCCGGCCTTACCGTCTCTGCGTTCCCGTCGCAACCGATGTGGAGGCGCTGCGCGCCGCGCTCGACTCCGGTGATGTCGATTCGGCATTACGGCTCTATGCCGGGCCGGTGCTGCCGCGTTCGACCGCGCCGGGAATCATCGACATTCGCGACGAACTGCGGGTGCGATTGCGCACCGCGGTGCTGGGATCGGGAGACGCCGCGGCGCTGCGCCGGTGGACCGCTTGCCCGGAGGGGCGCGACGACGCCGCGGCATGGGCGGCCTACCGGGCTACGGTGGATCGTGACTCTCCGCTGTATGCGCAGATCGAGGCCAAGATCCGGGTGCTGGATCGCCGCCTCGGCGCCGATGCAACGCGAATGCAACGTTTCGGCCCATAATCTGCACAGCCATCGGTGTGCGCACGCTTCGCCGTGATCGAACACGGTCGCGCGTCCAGGTCTGTCCTGGACTTCCGCCGCTGGTAGCCGCATTGGACGTCTGTCCAGAAGTTTTTAGTGCAAATAGTTCCTTTTTATTACAGAAGCGCCTAATGTTCGCACTGCACGGATGACGACCGTGTGACGTAGCTGACATAACCGTGGCGTCCGCTCCACGGCGATGACGTTGGAGGATCGATCGAACGCTAGGCGAGAACGTCGGCGGACGCGACGCTCGCCGCGGCGGTGACCACCCGGTCGCCGATCTCGCGTAAATCTGCCGAATTCCGCGCGATGCCCTTCGCATCGCTCGCGCTTCTCATCGAATCGCACGTGGTGTTCACGCCATGCGCCCGGACTGGGCAGCCGGGTGTAGCGGCTTGTTCGTGCTGCCCAAAAGCGTTCGGACAGCGGTTCTTTCGCCGAGTAGGAGGCTCTGGTGCACGATACGGAGTTGGGTGGGTACAGCGCGTTGCCGCAGCGTTCCGTCGAGCCGAAGCCGTCCGAGGCCGCACCCGAGCCGTTCGCCCTGGCGCCCGCCCAGCTCGGCGTCTGGTACGCCCAGCTGCTCGAGCCGGACGTGCCGATCAACGTCGCCCAGTACGTGGACGTGCGCGGCGAGCTGGATGCCGCTCTGCTGCAAGAGGTCTCGGGCGAGGCGGCGCGCGAGTACGAGTCGGTGCTGGTGCGGCTCGGCGAATCCGGCGGCGTCCCGCATCAGTACGTCGACTCCGGGCTCTCGGTCGACATTCCGTTGATCGACCTGCGCGACCAGGCCGACCCGGTGGCCGCGGCGCACGACTGGATGCGCGCCGACGCGAGCGCGCCGGTCGACCTGCGCGCCGACCGGCTGTTCGCGGGCGCCGTGCTGCGCGTCGCCGAGCGCCGGTACTTCTGGTACCTGCGGGTCCATCACATCGTGCTGGACGGCTACGGCGCGCTGACCAACACCATGCGGGCGGCCGAGCTGTACACCGCCCGGGTGCTCGGGGCCGAACCCGAGGCGGTGCGGCCAGGGACGCTCGCCTCGCTGACCCAGGCCGAACTCGCCTACCGGGAAAGCCCCCGTTTCGAGTCCGATCGCGCGCACTGGGCGGGGCGGGTGGCCGGGCTTGACGGCGCGACCAGCCTCGCCGGTCGCTGCGCGCCGCGCTGCGCGACCAACCGGATCGCCGGGCGAGCGCTCGCCCCCGAGCTGGTCGAGCGGATCGGCTCCCTTGCCGCGAGCCAGGATTCGACGATCGCGGTGGTGCTGCTCGCGGCGTTCGCCGCCTACCTCGGACGGCTGACCGACCGGGACGAGGCGGTGCTGAGCCTGCCGGTGACCGCGCGCACCACCGCGGCGCTGCGGCGCTCGGCGGGCATGCTGTCGAACATCGTGCCGCTGCGGTTGCCCGTCGGCGGGAGCTGGGGCGATTTGCTGCGCGCCACCCGCGTCGAGGTCGCGGGCGCGCTGCGCCACCAGCGTTACCGGCACGAGGACATCCAGCGCGACGCCGAGCACGTCGCCGGTCTCGCGCACCGCGGGTTGTTCGGGCCGCTGGCCAACATCATGCTGTTCCGCACCGATCTCACCCTCGGCGCGACCGTGGGGCGCTACCACGTGCTGTCCACCGGCCCGGTGGAAGACCTCGGACTCAACGTCTACTACGGCGACCGCGACCGGGTGCACGTCGACTTCGAGGCCAACCCGCGCCTGTACACCGCCGACGACATCGCACGGCAGCACGCCCGGTTCCTCCGCTACCTGGAGCGCCTTGTCGCCACCGAGCCGGATACCGCGCTCGCCGCCGTCGACGTCGCGACCGAGCTGGAACTCGAGGTCAGCACCCGGATCTGGAACGAGACGGATTTCGACGTGGAAGCGCGGCTGCCGGGCCGCTCGGCGGGCTCGGCTCCCATGGCGACGCTGGTGTCGATGTTCGAGGCGCAGGCGGCCCGCACGCCGAGCGCGGTGGCGCTGCGGGCCGCCGGTGCGCCGGACCTGACCTACCGTGATCTCGCGGAGCGCAGCCACCGGCTCGCGCGCGCGCTGATCGCGCTGGGTGTGGGACCCGAAACGGTGGTGGCGCTGCACCTGCCGCGCTCGCCGGAACTGGTGATCGCGATGTACGCGGTGCTCGCGGCGGGCGGTGCCTACCTGCCGCTGGACCCGGACCACCCGCCGGAGCGCACCGCGCACATCCTGGCCACGGCCCGTCCGGCCTGCGTGCTGACCGCGGGGGACGCTCATCCACCCGTACCTGCCGGCCTGCCGGTGCTGCGGGTGGACCGGGTCGATGAAGCCGTCGCCGCCGCGCCGGTGTGGGACCGGGAACGCGTCGCGGCCCTGCGACCCGAGCATCCGGCGTATGTGATCTTCACCTCGGGATCGACCGGTCTGCCCAAGGGCGTCGCGATCACCCACCGGGCGATCGTGAACCGATTGGTGTGGATGCAGCAGACCTATCGACTATCCGCGAAAGACGTTGTGCTACAGAAGACCCCGGCGACGTTCGACGTGTCGGTATGGGAATTCTTCTGGCCGCTGCAGATCGGCGCGACGCTGGTGCTCGCCCAGCCGGACGGGCACCGCGATCCCGCTTATCTGCGCCGGGCGATCGACGAATTCGGGGTCACCACAGCACATTTCGTGCCGTCTATGCTCGCGGCCTTCCTCGCGGACCGGCATGACGCGTATCGAACGTCGCTGCGCACGGTGTTCGCCTCCGGGGAGGCGCTGCCCGCCGCGCTCGCCCAGCGGCTGCGCTCCCTGACCGGCGCGCGGCTGCACAATCTGTATGGTCCCACGGAAGCGGCGGTGGACGTCACCTTCCATGAAGTCACCGACACCGATACCCTCTCGGTGCCGATCGGCGCGCCGGTGTTCAACACCAGGCTCTACGTCCTCGATTCGCGGCTGCGGCCGGTACCGGTCGGGGCGCCGGGTGAGCTGTATCTGTCGGGGGTACAGCTCGCCCGGGGCTACGTCGCGCGACCGGAGCTGACCGCGGCGCGGTTCGTGGCCGACCCGTTCGGCGACCGGCCCGCGCGGGCGGGCGGGCGGATGTATCGCACCGGTGACCTGGTGCGGTGGACTCCCCACGGCGAACTGGAATACCTCGGACGCACCGACTTCCAGGTGAAGCTGCGCGGCCTGCGCATCGAACTCGGCGAGATCGAGGCCGTGCTCGGCCGGGTGGACGCGGTGGACCGCGCGGTGGTCGTACTGCGCGACGACGCGGGCGTCGGCGAGCAGCTGGTGGCCTACGTCGTGGAAGCGGAGCCGGGTGCGGTGCGCACGGACCGGCTGCGCGCCGCGGCGGCCGAGGCGCTGCCCGGATATATGGTGCCCGCCGCCTACGTGGTGCTCGACACACTGCCGGTGAACGCCTCGGGGAAGCTGGATCGCCGCGCGCTACCCGCTCCCAGCAGGGTTTCGACCGGCTACACCGCGCCCGCCACCGCCGTGGAACTCGCGGTCGCGCGGGTGTTCGCCGAAGTGCTCGGTAACGAGCCGGTCGGTCGCGACGACGACTTCTTCGCACTCGGCGGAAACAGTCTGGTGGCCACGCAGGTCGCCGCCCGGCTGTCCGCCGACCTGAACTGCCCGCTCGGAGTCCGCGACGTGTTCGCCGCCTGCACGGTGGCCGAACTCGCCGCACTCGTCGAGCGGGCCGGTGGATCCGGCGGCGCGTCCTTGGTCGCGCAGCTGCGGGCACGGCCACGGCCGCCGCTGGTTCCGCTTTCTCCGGCGCAGCAGCGCATCTGGTTCCTCAACCGGTTCGAGCGATCCGGCGCGAGCTACAACATGCCGTTCGTGGTGCGCTTGCGCGGCGCGGTGGACGTCACCGCCCTGCGGCAGGCGCTCGAGGACGTGGTCATCCGGCACGAGGTGCTGCGCACGATCTTCCCCGCGCTGCCGCCCGGCGACAGCGGCGGCCCGGCCGCACGGCAGATCGTGTTGCCGGTGGCGGAGGTGGCGGGCGCGCCGGAGGCGATCGGCGCCGCCGAACTCGACGGGCGCCTGAGCGCGATCGCCGCGCGGGGCTTCGACCTGGAACGCGAGATTCCCCTCCGCGCCCGGATCTTCGCGGTGGACGACGGCGGTTACGCGCTCGCGCTGGTCCTGCACCACATCGCCGCCGACGGTCTGTCGCTGCGCGTGCTCGCCCGCGACGTGATGAGCGCGTACGCGGCGCGCCGCGGCGGCGTCGCGCCCGCCTGGGCCCCGCTACCGGTCCAGTACGCCGACTACAGCCTCTGGCAGCACGAACTGCTCGGCTCCCCGGACGATTCGTTCGCGGCCACCCAGCTGGCGTTCTGGACCGGGACGCTGACGGGCGCGCCCGATCAGCTCGACCTGCCCGCCGATCGCCCCCGCCCGGCGGTCGCCTCCGGCCGGGGCGCGGTGTTCGGCTTCGAGCTACCCGGCGAACTGGCCGCTCGGATGAGCGAACTCGCTCGCGCACAAGGCATCTCGACCTTCATGCTGACGCACGCCGCGCTGGCCGCGCTGCTGTCGCGACTGTCCGGCAGCGGCGACATCGTGATCGGCACCCCGGTCGCCGGTCGTGGCGAGCGCGCCCTCGACGACCTGATCGGCATGTTCGTCAACACCCTGGCACTGCGCACCCGGGTCGACGCCGTCGAGCCGTTCTCCGCCCTGCTCGAGCGGGTCAGGGAACAGGACCTCGCCGCCTTCGGGCATGCCGAGCTGCCGTTCGAGCAGGTGGTCGCCGCGCTGGATCCGCCGCGCTCGCAGGCGCGCCACCCGCTGTTCCAAGTGCTGCTCGCGTTCGACAATGCCGAGCCAATCGCCTTCGAACTGCCCGAACTGTCGGTCGCCACCAGTACCCTGGACACCGGAGTGACCAAGCTGGATCTCCAGCTCACGGTCACCGAGAACTCCGCCGGCGCCGGACTCGGGGAAGGTCCGGCACCGGCGGGGGTTCCCGCGGAATTCGGCTACGCCACGGATCTGTTCGACGAAGACACCATCGCCGGCTACGCCCGCGCGCTGATCCGCTTCCTGTGGGCGGCCACCGCCGATCCCGGGATCGCGATAGGCGATCTGCCCCTTCTCGACCACGCGGAGCAAGCGCGCGCCCTCGCGGCGGGGCAGGCCGAGGCGGGCGCCCGCGACCCGGCGGCGACCTTGCTCACCGCCTTCGAGGCGCAGGTGCGGCGCACCCCGGACGCGGTCGCGGTACTGGACGATGAACGGCGGCTGACCTACGCGGAGTTCGCGGGCGCGGTCAACCGATTGGCGCGCAGGCTGATCGTCGCGGGCGTCGGCCCGGAGCGGACGGTCGTCCTGGGCATGCGGCGTTCGGCCGACCTCGTGGTGGCCGCGTACGCGGTGCTGACCGCGGGCGGCGGATACGTGCCGGTGGACCCCGACCAGCCCGCGGCCCGGATAGCGCAGGTGATCGCGGAGGCTCGCCCGGTCTGCGTGCTCGCCCGTTCCGGTGACGACCTGGGGGCGGAACTCGCCGATCGGTGCGCGCTCGCGGAGCGCCCGGCGACACCGATCATCACCGCCGACTCCCCGGATCTCGCGAACTACTCCGACGCCCCGGTCACCGACGCGCACCGCCTGGACCCCTTGCACCCCTCCGGCATCGCGTACGTCATCTTCACCTCGGGTTCCACCGGCCGTCCCAAAGGCGTCGCGGTGCAACATGACTCGGCGGTGAACCAGATCGGGTGGATCGCGGGCGAATACCGGATCGACGCGAACGACGTGGTGCTGTTCAAGACCCCGGCCACCTTCGACGTCTCGGTGTGGGAGCTGTTCGCCCCGCTCACCCGTGGCGCGCGGACGGTCGTCGCCGCCCACGACGGGCACCGCGACCCCCGGTACCTCGCCGCGACCATCGCCGCGCACCGGGTGACGATGACCTCGTTCGTTCCGTCCATGCTCACGGTGTTCGCCGCCGCCGCGGCGCCGGACGCGATCGCGTCCCTGCGCACCGTGCTGGTGGCGGGCGAGGCGATGACCGGTGAGGCCGCCGCCGCGTTCGCCGCGGTGAGCCCCGCGCGGCTGCACAACCTCTACGGGCCCACCGAATTCACCGTGCACGCCACGCACGCCCCCGTCGACCCGGCCGCGAGCGGTCCCGCGCCGATCGGGCGTCCGGTGCCGGGCAGCCGGGCCATGGTCCTCGACGCGCGGCTGCGACCGGTTCCGGACGCCGTGGTCGGCGAGCTGTACCTGTCCGGCGCGCAGCTGGCGCGCGGCTACCACGGCCGCGCCGACCTGAGCGCGGAGCGTTTCGTCGCCGACCCGTACGGGCCTGCGGGCAGCCGGATGTACCGGACCGGCGATCTGGTGCGTCGCCGCCGCGACGGCGCGCTGGAGTATCTGGGCCGCGGCGACTTCCAGGTGAAGCTGCGCGGCCAGCGGATCGAACTCGGCGAGATCGAGGCCGCCCTGCTCGCCATGGACGACGTGCGCGCCGCGGCGGTGCGGGTCGTCGCGCAGCCGTCCGGCGAGACGCTGGCCGCCTACGTGGTCGGCGCCGTCGCGCCCGAACGGCTCGCCGCGGAGTTGGCGCGACGGCTGCGCCGGGTGCTGCCCTCGTACATGGTGCCCACCGCGTACGTCCCGCTGGACGCCATGCCACTGACCGCCTCCGGCAAGCTCGACCGCCGTGCGCTGCCGGATCCCGCGCCGGTCACCGAGACCTTCCGCGCGCCCGGCACGCCACAGGAGCGGACCGTCGCCGCGGTGTTCGGACAGGTGCTGAGCGTCGATCCGGTCGGCGCGGACGACGACTTCTTCGCACTCGGCGGGAATTCCCTGGTCGCCACGCAGATCGCGGCCCGCCTGGCGGACGCGCTGGACACCGAGGTGCCGGTGCGGGCGCTGTTCGAGTATCCGACCGTCGCGGCGCTGGCCGCGCACCTGTCCGGCGGCCGCGCGGCGCGTAACCGGGGGCAGCTGGTCGCCGGGCCGCGCCCGACGCTGGTCCCACTGTCCTACGCGCAGCAGCGCATGTGGTTCCTGAACCAGTTCGACGCGGCGTCGGTGGCCGACAATCTGGTCGCCGCCATCCGGCTGCGCGGCGCGCTCGAGCAGACGGCGCTGGCCGAAGCGGTCGCCGACGTGCTCGTCAGGCACGAGTCGCTGCGCACCATTTTCCCCGCGGCGGAGGGTATCCCGTATCAACTGGTGCTGCCGGTCGACGAGGCGCGGGTCGAGCTGGTCGTGGAAACGATCGGCGAACAGGCGCTGATGCATCGGGTTCGCGAAGCGGTGGCCACACCGTTCCGGGTGGATCGCGAGCCGCCGGTGCGCCTGGTGCTGCTGCGCCTCGGCCACGACGAGCACGTGCTCGTCGTCGCGCTGCACCACATCGGCGCCGACGGCTGGTCGCTCGCACCGCTCACCTGTGATCTCATGCGCGCCTACCATGCGCGCCGCGCGGGCGTCGCGCCCGACTGGACGCCACTGCCCGTCCATTACGCCGACTACGCACTGTGGCAGCGGGCCAGCCTGGGCTCCGAGGACGACCCGGATTCGATACTGGCCGAACAGATCCGGTTCTGGCAGGAAGAACTGGCCGGCCTGCCGGACGTGTCGGCGCTGCCGACCGATCGACCGCGCCCGGCCGCCGCGTCGGGTCGCGGCGCGCGCCACGCCTGCACCATCGACGCCGCGACCGGGCGCCGGTTGCGCGAGATCGCGGACGGGGCGAACGCCTCGCTGTTCATGGTGCTGCACGCCGCGTTCGCCACGCTGCTGGCCACATTGTCCGGGCAGCGGGACATCGTGATCGGCACCCCGGTGGCCGGTCGCGGCGACCGCGCGCTCGACGACCTGGTCGGCATGTTCGTCAACACGGTCGTGCTGCGCGCCGACGTCCGGGCCGATCTGACGTTCACCGACTTGGTCGCTGCGGTGCGCGATCGCGACCTGGCCGCCTTCGCCCACGCCGACGCGCCGTTCGAGCGCTTGGTCGAGGTGCTCGCGCCGGAGCGGTCGGCGGCCAGGCATCCGCTGTTCCAGGTGATGCTCGACTTGCAGAACACCGCGCGGACCGAACTCGAGCTGCCCGGCCTCACCGCGACCGGACTCGATATCGACACGGGCACAGCCAAATTCGATCTGCACCTGTCCGTGGTGGAAGCGGCGGACGGTTCCGGGCTCGCCGCGGTGTTCGAATACGCGACCGATCTGTTCGACCCCGCCACCGTCGAGACGTTCGCGTGGCGCCTGCACCGGGTGCTCGACGCGGTGGTCGCCGATCCACGGGTGTGCCTCGGCGCGATCGATGTGCTGAGTCCCGGCGAACGCGCCCTCGTCCTGGACGCGTGGAACGCCACCCGGCACCCGGTGGATCCGGCCGCGACGCTGGTGTCGATGTTCGAGGCGCAGGCGGCCCGGACGCCCGAGGCGATCGCGCTGAGGTTCGAGGGCGAATCGCTCAGCTACGCCGAGTTCGCGCGCCGGGTGCACCGGATGGCCAGGCTGCTGGTGTCGGTCGGTGTGCGCCCGGAGAAGCCCGTAGCGGTGGGCATGCGCCGGTCGGCCGATCTCGTGGTGGCGCTGTACGCGGTGCTCGCGGCGGGAGGAGCCTATGTCCCGATCGATCCGGAGCATCCGGCCGAGCGGGTCGCCGATGTCCTGCGGACGGTGCGTCCGGTCTGCGTGCTGACCCGCTCCGAGGACGGGCTCGAGCTGCCCGATCCGGCCACCGGCAGTGGGCTGTGGGCGGTGCTGGATGTCGACCTGTTCGACACCGAGGACTACGCCGAGGAACCGCTGACCGATGCGGACCTGCTCGGGACGGTCACCGCGTCGAACACCGCGTATGTGATTTTCACGTCGGGTTCGACGGGTCGTCCGAAGGGTGTCGCGGTCTCGCATGCGGCGATCGTGAACCGCTTGGTGTGGATGCAGACCGCCTACCAGCTGACCGCCGATGATGTGGTGTTGCAAAAGACGCCTGCGACGTTCGATGTGTCGGTGTGGGAGTTCTTCTGGCCGTTGCAGGTGGGTGCGCGGTTGGTGGTGGCAAAGCCGGACGGGCATCGTGATCCGGCGTATCTGGCGGAGGTCATCGGCGCCGAGCGGGTGACGGTTACGCACTTCGTACCGTCGATGCTGGCGGTGTTCGTGGCGGATGCCAGGGCCGCGCAGTGTGATTCGTTGCGGTTGGTGTTCGCTTCGGGTGAGGCGTTGCCGCCGAAGCCCGCGCATCGTTTGCGTGAGTTGACCGGTGCCGCGTTGCACAATCTTTACGGTCCGACGGAAGCGGCGGTCGACGTCACTTTCCATGAGGTCGTCGATGCGGATACCGAGACGGTGCCGATCGGTACGCCGGTGTTCAACACGCAGGTTTATGTGTTGGATGCGCGTCTGCGTCCGGTGCCGGTGGGTGTGGCGGGTGAGTTGTATCTGGCGGGTGTGCAGCTGGCGCGGGGTTATTTCGCGCGTGCGGATCTGACGAGTGACCGGTTTGTGGCCAACCCGTTTGGGGTTCCCGGCGCGCGGATGTACCGCACGGGTGACTTGGTGGCGTGGACCGAGCACGGTGAGCTGGAGTACCTGGGCCGTACCGACTTCCAGGTGAAGTTGCGTGGTCTGCGCATCGAGTTGGGTGAGATCGAGCAGGCGCTGACCGGCCTGGAAGAAGTCGCCCAAGCGGTCGTACTCGTGCGCGACGACGCCGGAGCCGGTGAGCGCCTCGTCGCCTACCTGATCGAAGCGTCCGGCGCGCGAGTCGATCTCGGCGCGGTCGAAGCGACGCTCACCCGGCGGCTACCGGCGTACATGATGCCCTCGGCGTACGTCGTGCTGACCGAGTTCCCGGTCAACGCCTCCGGCAAGCTGGACCGCCGCGCGCTGCCCGCACCAGCGGTCGAGTCCGCGCGATTCCGCGCGCCCGCGACACCGGTACAGAAACTCGTCGCCGCCACGGTCGGTGAGCTGCTCGGCGTCGACCGGGTAGGGCTGGACGACGATTTCTTCGCCCTCGGCGGCAACTCGCTCACCGCCGCCCGGCTGGTGGCCCGGCTCGGTGCTGCGCTCGACACCCGATTGCCGGTGCGGGCGCTGTTCGACGCGCCGACGGTCGCCGCGCTGGCCGCGCGGGCCGAATCGCACCGCGGCGATGGCGGTCGGGCACCGCTGCGCCCGCTCCCGCGGCCGGACCGGATTCCGCTGTCCCCGGCCCAGCAGCGCGTCTGGTTCGTCAACCGCTTCCACGCCGACGGGCAAGCAGGCGCGATCGACAACATCCCGGTCGCGCTGCGCCTCTCGGGTGATCTCGACCTCGCGGCGATGACCACGGCCTTGGCCGACCTGGTGGCCAGGCACGAGACCTTGCGCACCGTCTACCCGGACGGCCCCGACGGCCCCGAGCAACGGGTCCTGCCCTCCACCGCGCCTGACGTCCCGGTTGTGCGGGTGACCGAAACGGCACTGCCGGAACGGCTTCGGCAGCTGGCCGCCGCGCCCTTCGATCTGGTGACCGAGACACCCCTGCGCGCAGTGCTGTTCGTGATCGACGACGCGGCGCAGGAGTATGTACTCGCCCTGGTGCTGCACCACATCGCCGCGGACGGATTCTCCCTCGGACCGCTGGCCGAGGATCTGATGACCGCCTACCTGGCGCGTCGCGCCGCCGCAGCGCCCGCATGGGACGCCTTGCCGGTGCAGTACGCCGACTACACGCTCTGGCAGGCCGATTCCGCCGACGCCGAGCGGCAGCTCGACTACTGGCGCAGCGCCTTGGACGGCCTGCCGGAACAGCTCGAACTGCCCACCGACCGTCCACGCCCGCCGGTCTCGTCGCATCGCGGCGCGACACACCGCCTGCGCATCGACTCCGATCTGCACAGCGAACTGGGCGAGCTGGCGCGCAAGCGGGAGACCACGCTGTTCAGCACGGTGCACGCGGCGCTGGCGGTGCTGCTGGCCCGCCTGTCCGGCGGCTCGGACATCGCGATCGGCACCCCGGTCGCCGGACGCGGCGACGCGGCACTGGACCGGCTCGTCGGCATGTTCGTCAACACGCTGGTGCTGCGGACCGCCGTCGACTCCAGAGCCCGCTTCGAGACCGTGCTGGACGCGACCCGCGACCAGGACATCGACGCGCTCTCGCATGCCGACGTGCCGTTCGAACGCCTCGTCGAAGTGCTCGCGCCCACCCGATCGCGCAACCGTCATCCGCTGTTCCAGGTGGCGCTGAGCTTCCAGAACTTCACCCTGCCCGAGTTCGAGCTGCCGGGCCTGCGGGTGAGCGCGCAGGAGTTCGACGCGCCGGTCGCCGAATTCGACCTCCAGTTCACCGTGCTGGAGTCCAATGACCGGGACGGTCGCGCCGACGGCATGCAGGTCGAGATCCGTTACGCCACGGACCTTTTCGACGCGTCGGCGGTCGCCGTGCTCGGCAGGCGGTTCACCCAGGTGCTCGCCGCCATCGCCGCCGATCCCACGGTGGTCGTCGGTGACATCCAGTTGCTCAGCGCCGAGGAACAGCACCGCGCGCTGTACGAATGGCCGGTCGGCGGGGACGACGTCGCCGATGTGGCGGGCAACCTGGCCGAGCGTTTCGCGCGGGCCGCCGCGCTGGACCCGGACGCCGTCGCGGTGCGTGACGGTGCGCGGTCGCTGTCCTACGCCGAACTCGACGAGTGGTCCAATCGGTTGGCGCGGCGGCTGGCGGCCGCGGGCGTCGGGCCGGAAACGCTGGTGGCCGTCGCGCTGCCCCGCTCGGCGGAACTGGTGGTCGCCCTGCTCGCCGTGCTCAAGGCGGGCGGCGGGTACCTGCCGATCGACCCGGCCTACCCGGACGACCGGATCGAATACGTCCTCGACGACGCCCGCCCGATCTGCGCGATCGCCGGAGCCGCCACCGAGTTGCCGCGCGGCTGGTTCGGCGGGCCGGTGATCGACGTCGACGCGCCGAACCTCACGGAGTTCAGCGGCGCGCCGGTCACCGACGCGGACCGGCGCGCCCCGCTGCATCGCGCACACACGGCCTACGTCATCTACACCTCCGGCTCCACCGGCAGGCCCAAAGGCGTCGTGGTGCCGCACCGCAACGTGCTTCGGCTGCTGGACAACACACGGCGGCGCTTCGGTTTCGGGCCTGCGGACGTGTGGACCCTGTTCCACTCGTACGCCTTCGACTTCTCCGTGTGGGAACTGTGGGGCCCGCTGTCGACCGGCGCCACGGTGGTGGTGGTCGACTACTACACCTCGCGCTCGCCGCAGCAGTTCCGCGATCTGCTGATCGCCGAGCGGGTCACCGTGCTCAACCAGACGCCGTCGGCGTTCTACCAGCTCGTCGCCGCCGATGCGGCCGGACCGGAAGCCGGATTCGCCCTGCGCACCGTGATCTTCGGCGGCGAAGCGCTGGAGCCGCAGCGCCTGGCCGGTTGGTTCGCCCGCTATCCGGACGCGCCCCGCCTGGTGAACATGTACGGCATCACCGAGACCACGGTGCACGTGTCCTATCGCGAGATCGACCGGCACACCGGGTCGTCGAGCGTGATCGGTACGGCGCTGCCGGGACTGACCGTTCGCCTGCTCGACGACCGGTTGCGGCCCGTGCCGGTGGGTGTGCCGGGGGAGATCTACGTATCCGGCGGCCAGTTGGCGCGCGGCTACCTGCACCGTCCCGCCCTGACCGCCGCCCGTTTCGTCGCGGACCCGTACGCGGGCGACGGCTCGCTCACCTACCGCTCCGGTGATCTGGCCCGCTGGACCTCCGACGGTGAGCTGGAGTACCTCGGGCGCGCCGACCAGCAGGTGAATCTGCGCGGCTTCCGTATCGAGCTGGGCGAGATCGAGGCCGCGCTGCTCGACGCGTGCGACGCGGTGCGGGAGGTGGCCGTGGTGGTGCGCGCCGACCTGGTGGACGAACCGCGCATCGTGGCGTACGTGGTGGCTGTCGACGACTCGGACGACTCGGACGACTCGGACGGCTCGATCGATGCCGCCGCGCTGCGGCAAGCCGTGGCCTACCGCCTGCCCGAGCACATGGTGCCCGCCGCGATCGTGCCGGTGCGGCGAATCCCGTTGACCGTCAACGGAAAGCTCGACCGTGCGGCGCTACCCGCGCCACGGTTCGAATCGACGGTCTACCGGCCGCCGTCCACCCCGAGCGAACGCGTCGTGGCGGAGGTGTTCGCCGAAGTGCTCGGCGCGGCACGCCCCGTGGGCGCCGACGACGACTTCTTCGCGCTCGGCGGCAGCTCCTTGCTGGCCGCCAAGGCGGTCAGCCGAATCGGCGCGGCGCTGGGCCGGACGGTCGGGGTCCGGGCGCTGTTCGAAGCTCCCCGGGTCGCGGACCTGGCCGTCGCGGCGAGCACGGTGGCCGTGGGCGGCACCCGGCCCGCGCTGGCGCCGGCGCCGCGTCCGGAGCGGATGCTGTTGTCGCCCGCGCAGCAGCGGATGTGGTTCCTGAACCGGTTCGACCCGTCCTCCACCGCCTACAACATTCCGGTGGCCCTGCGGATGTCCGGGCGGCTGGACGTGGCCGCGTTGCAGGCCGCGCTCGGCGACGTGGTCGCCCGGCACGAGGCGCTGCGCACCCGTTATCCCCAGGTCGACGGCGAACCGGTGCAGTTCATCGCCGACGCCGCCGACGCCACCCCGGTGCTGCGGCCGATCGACATCGCGGAAGACGAGGTACCGCGGCGCATTCGGGAGCTGGCCGAGACGACCTTCGACGTCACCGCCGAGGTCCCGCTGCGGCTGCGGCTGCTGCGGGTGGTCAGGGCGGGTGCGCGCCCCGCGGACGGGCACGGCGACTTCGTGCTGGCCGGAGTGCTGCACCACATCGCCGCCGACGGCTCGTCCATCGCGCCGTTCGTGCGGGACCTGATGCTCGCCTATACCGCGCGCCGCGGCGGCACGCCGCCGGAGTGGACGCCGCTCGCCGTGCAGTACGCCGATTACGCCCTGTGGCAACGCGCTCTGCTCGGCGCCGAGGACGACCCCGATTCGGTGGCGGCCCGCGAGATCGCGTTCTGGAGCGAGACCCTCGCCGGACTGCCCGACCAGCTGGCGCTGCCCACCGACCGCCCCCGTCCGGCGAAGCCGAGCCTGCGCGGGGACAAGGTGCCGCTGACGATCGGCGCGCGGCTGCACGCTGACCTCGTCGCGCTCGGCAGGCGGCACGGCGCGACGCTGTTCATGGTGGTGCACACCGCGTTCGCGGTGCTGCTCGCGCGCTGGTCCGGCGCCGGTGACATCGCCATCGGCACGCCGGTGGCCGGGCGCGGCGCGGCCGAACTCGACGACGTCATCGGGATGTTCGTCAACACCCTCGTGCTGCGCGTCGGCGTCGACGGCGGTGAGCCGTTCGCCGGACTCCTGGCGCGGGCGCGGGCCGCCGACCTCGCGGCGCTCGAACACGCCACCGTGCCGTTCGAGCGCCTGGTGGAAGTGCTCAACCCGGTGCGCTCGACCGCGCGGCACCCGCTGTTCCAGGTCGGCTACTCGTTCCAGAACCACGAGCGTGGACAGCTGCGGCTGCCCGGCCTCGAGGTCGACGAACTCGACTTCGACAACGGCGTGGCGCAATTCGACCTGCACCTGTTCGCGGTGGACGCCTACGACGCCGACGGCGCGCCCGACGGCATCGAGCTGGCGCTGCGTTACGCCACCGATCTGTTCGAGCGGCCCACCGCTTTCCGGTTCGCCGCACAGCTGCGCAGGGTGCTGGAAACGGTCGCGATCCGCCCGGACCTACCCGTCGGCGACATCGATCTGCTCGGGACCGACCGGTCGCTGGTGCTGGCCGAATGGAACCGGACGCGGCAGCCGGTCCCGCGCGCCACGCTGGCGGATCTGATCGCCGCGCAGATCGCGCGCACCCCCGGGGCGGTCGCGCTGGTGGACGCGACGACCGGAGCCGAGCTGCGCTACGCCGAGTTCGGCGAACAGGTGAACCGGTTGGCGCGCAAGCTCATCGCGCACGGTGTCGGCCCGGAGTCGACGGTCGTGCTGGCGATGCGCCGTTCGCCGGAACTGGTCGTCGCCATGTACGCCGTGGTGTGCGCCGGAGGCGCGTACGTGCCCATCGATCCGGACCATCCGGCCGAGCGGATCGCCCACATCATGTCCACCGCCGCGCCCGCCGTGCTTCTGACCACCTCGCGCGACGGCTTACCGGCCGGAACGAACCGCACGGCGATGGAAGTCGACCGACTCGACCTCACCGAATTCGCCTCGACCCCGATCACGGACGCGGAGCGGGTGCGAGCGCTGCGTCCGGAGCATCCTGCCTACGTCATCTTCACCTCCGGTTCGACGGGCCTGCCCAAAGGTGTGACGATCCCGCACGGCGCCATCGTGAATCAGCTGGCCTGGCTGACCAGGGAATTCGGTCTCGGCGCGAACGATGCCGTGCTGCTGAAGACGCCCGCGACCTTCGACCTGTCCGTGTGGGAGTTCTGGTCTCCGCTGGTCACCGGAGGACGCCTGATCATCACCGCACCCGGCGCGGAACGCGATCCGGACCAGCTGCGTGCGCTGCTGCGCCGCCACGGCGTGACCGTGTTGTACGCCGTTCCCGCCTTGATCGGCATGCTGCTGGCGGTGGAGCCGGGAGCCGCGCTGCCGGAAACCCTGCGCGGAGTGCTCGCCATCGGCGAGGCGCTGCCGCCCGGCACGGCCGCGGACTTCCTGCGCCGCCACCGTGCCGGGACCGCGCTGGACAACCTCTACGGTCCCACCGAGGCGGCGGTGTCGATCACCGCGTTCCCGGTGCGCACACCGCCGGAGCACACCGTTCCGATCGGGTCGCCCGTCTGGAACAGCCGGGTCTACGTGCTGGACGCGCGATTGCGGCCCGCGCCGGTCGGCGTGCCCGGCGAGTTGTATCTCGCCGGCGCGCAGCTGGCGCGGGGCTACCAGCGGCGTCCGGCGCTGACCGCGGACCGCTTCGTGGCCGATCCGTTCGCGGTGGAACTCGGCGCCGCGGCGGGCGAGCGGATGTACCGCACCGGCGACATCGTGCGCAGGCGTCCCGACGGCACGCTGGAATACCTGGAGCGCGCCGACTTCCAGGTGCAGCTCGGCGGCTTCCGCATCGAACTCGGCGAGGTGGAGGCCGCTCTGCGGCGGCAGCCCGGGGTGAGCGCGGCGGTCGCGGTGGCGCGGGCCGACGAACGCGCCGGAACGCGGCTCATCGCCTATGCCGCTGTGCCCGAAGCGGATCCGGAGTCGTACGCCGACTCGGCCGTTTCGCTGCGCACAGCCGTGGCCGCGCACCTGCCCGGGTACATGGTGCCCGCCGCCGTGGTCGTGCTGGCGGCGCTGCCGCTCACCGCCAACGGCAAGATCGATCGCACCGCGCTGCCGGAGCCGGTGTTCGCCGAGGGGGCTTCCCGCGCACCGGCCGGTGCGCTGGAGCGGCTGGTCGCGGATGCGTTCGCCGAGGTCATCGGCCTGCGGACGGTGAGCGTGGACGACGACTTCTTCGCCAGGGGCGGCAACTCCCTGATGGCCACCCGGCTCGCGGCCCGGCTCGGCGCGGCGCTGGGCGGCCACGTCCCGGTGGCCGCGGTGTTCGACGCGCCGACGCCGGCCGCGCTCGCCGAACGCCTCGCGCACACCGAGCGCGGCGCGGCCCCGCCCGCGCTGGTTCGCCGCGCGGATACCGGGCCGGTGCCGCTCGCGCCCGCGCAGCAACGCATGTGGGTGCTCGACCGGCTCGCGCCGGACTCCTCGGCCTATCACATCCCCGCGGCGCTGCGGTTGCGCGGCGAGCTGGACGTGGCGGCGCTGTCGGCGGCCATCGGCGATGTGCTCGACCGGCACGAGACGCTGCGCACCAGGTACCCCGATACCGAAGCGGGACCGGTCCAAGAGGTCGTGGCCGCGCCGCCGGTCGACCTGACGCCGATCCCGGTTCCGCGAGCGGAACTGAGTGCGCGCATCACGGAATTCGTCTCCCTCGGATTCGATCTCGCCGCCGCGCCGCCCGTGCGCGCCGCCCTGTTCGCCACCGCCGCCGACGAACACCTCCTGGTCGTCGTGCTGCACCACATCGGCGCGGACGGGTATTCGATCGCGCCGTTGACCGCCGACCTGGTGCGCGCCTACCTGGCCAGATCCGCCGGTCGCGCGCCGGAGTGGGCCCCACCGGCGATCCGGTACCGCGACTACAGCGCCTGGCAGCACGAATTGCTCGGCGATCCCGCGGATCCGGACAGCCTGGTCGCCCGCCAACTCGCCTTCTGGCGAACCGAATTGGCCGCAGCGCCGGAATCACTGTCCCTGCCCACCGACCGCCCGCGCCCGGCGCGCCGGGACATGCGGGGCGCTACCGTCGTCCGCGAGATCGACGCCGAGCGCACCGCCCGGCTGGAGCGACTGGCCCGCGAACACGGCGGCACGCTGTTCACCCTGGTGCACAGCGCGCTCGCGGTGCTGCTGGCGAAGCTGTCCGGCGCGGGGGACGTCACGGTGGGTGTCCCGGTCGCGGGGCGCGGCGTCCGCGAACTGGACGAGCTGGTCGGCATGTTCGTCAACACCGTGGCGCTGCGCACCGAGGTCGACCCGCGCACGAGCTTCGGCGAACTGCTGCGGCAGGCCACCCGGCGCGATCTGGCGGCGCTCTCGCACGCCGACGTCCCGTTCGATCAGGTGGTCGATGCGCTGGGCGTCACCCGTTCCGGCTCGCACGCGCCGCTGTGTCAAGTGCTGCTCACCTTCCAGAACATGCCGCAGGCCGCCGTGGAGCTGCCCGGACTCGCGGTCGAGGCGGTCGATCTCGCCTCGGCGGAGGCGAAATTCGATCTCCAGGTCACCGCGCTGGAGCGCTCCGGCGCCGGTCTGGAGCTGCGCGTCGGATACGCGACGGACATCTTCGACGAGCCGACCGCGCGGGCGTTCGGCGACCGGTTGCTGCGCGTGCTGGAGACGGTGGCGGCGGATCCGGCGGTGACCGTTCGCGCGATAGACATCCGGTCCGCGCACGAACGGCGGCCGAGGCCGACCGCGACGGACCTGCCCGCTCTGATCGCTCGGGCGGCGCAGGCCGCGCCCGGCGCACCAGCGTTCGAGCACGGTGATCGGTGGGTCCGCTTCGGCGAACTGGACGCGAAACTCGCGACTGTCGCGAGGGCGATGGGCGCGGCGGCCAAACCCGAAGCACTCATCCATGTCTCGCTCGCCGGGCTGGTGCCCGGCCTGCTCGCCGAACTCGGTGGCAGTGGCCTGACGGCCTTGCTGCGCACCCTGGCCGCCACCGCCGAGGCGCTGCTCGCCGACTCGGCGCGGGCTCTCGATTCGGAAGGAAACCGCTGATGACCCACGCAGACGCCGTCCGTCGCGCCTACGGCATCGACGACCTGCCCGGCCTCATCGCGACCGTCGCCGGACGGGAGCCGCACCGGGTGGCGCTGCGCCACGGCGAGGTCACCCTCACCTACGCGGCGCTGGCCGCGGAACTCGCGGCGCTGTCGGAGATCATGAGCGCGGATGCGCTGGTCCCCGTGGTGGTCTCCGGCAGGCTGCCCGCGCTGCTGGAGTCCGGTGACGGCGCGCTCGGCGCGGTGCTGGACGCACTGCTCGAGGACGCGCTCGCCGCCGTGCCCGATGCCCCGGCCCCCGCCGCCGCACCGGTCGAGACGCTGGTGAGCCTGTTCGAGGAGCAGGCACGCCGCACCCCGGACGCGATCGCGCTCGACTACGCGGGCGTCACCCTGACCTACGCCGAATTCGACGGCCGGGTCAACGCGCTGGCCCAGCACTTGGTCGAACGCGGCGTCCGGCCGGACACGCTGGTGGGCCTGGCGGTCCGGCGCTCGATCGACCTGATGGTCGGCATGTACGCGATCCTGAAGGCGGGCGGTGCGTACGTGCCGATCGACCCGGATCATCCGGCCGACCGCATCGCCTACGTGCTCGCGGTCG
Source organism: Nocardia sp. NPDC047648 (assembly GCF_040642815.1). NCBI lineage: Bacteria > Bacillati > Actinomycetota > Actinomycetes > Mycobacteriales > Nocardiaceae > Nocardia > Nocardia sp. NPDC047648. Next base: position 327,394 of record NZ_JBEYSX010000007.1, read on the forward strand.
CCGATCCGGTGCTCGTGCTGACCACTACGCACGACGAACCCGAGTTCGGGCGTCCGGTCGAGACGCTGCGGATCGACGAGTTCGCGGGCCCGCCCGCACCTGCCGCCCCCGCGGTCACCCGGTCGGCCGACGACACCGCCTACGTGATCTTCACCTCCGGCTCGACCGGCAGGCCGAAGGGCGTCGCCGTGTCGCATCGCTCGATCGTGGCGAATCTGCGCTGGCGGCAGCGGATGTACCGGCTGCGCGCCGACGACGTGGTGTTGCAGAAGACGCCGTTCACCTTCGACGTGTCGGTGTGGGAGTTCTTCTGGCCGTTGCAGGTCGGCGCCCGGCTGGTCGTGGCGGAGCCGGACGGCCATCGCGACCCGGCCTACTTGGCGCGCGTGATCGGCGAGCGCGCCGTCACGGTGGCGCATTTCGTGCCGTCCATGCTCGCGGTCTTCGTCGCCGAACCGTGCGCGGCCGCGGTGGACTCGCTGCGGCTGGTCTTCGCCTCGGGTGAGGCGCTCCCGGCCGCCACCGCCGCGGCGTTCCGCGACATCTGCGGCGCGACCCTGCACAACCTGTACGGGCCCACCGAGGCCGCCGTCGACGTGACCGCGCACGAGGTGACCGGCGCGGACGTGGCCGGAGTGCCGATCGGCGTCGCGGCCGACGACACGGAGTTGCTGGTGCTCGACGACAGCCTCCGCCCGGTGGCACGCGGTGTCGTCGGCGAGCTGTACCTGGCGGGCGTGCAACTGGCCCGCGGCTATGTGGCCCGCCCTGGCCTGACCGCCGAGCGATTCGTCGCCAACCCCGACGGCCCGGCGGGGGAGCGGATGTACCGCACCGGCGACCTGGTGCGCTGGGCGCCCGGCGCGGAGGGCGGCCCGGACGAACTGGAATATCTGGGCCGCAGCGACTTCCAGGTGAAGCTGCGCGGCCTGCGGATCGAGCTCGGCGAGGTCGAGGCGGCGCTGTCGCGTCATCCGGCGGTGGCCCAGGCGGCGGTGACACTGCACCGCCGGACCGGCGGTGATCATCTGGTCGGTTATGTCGTCGGTGACTCGATCGACGCCGCCGATGTGCTCGAGCACGTCCGGCGCGAGCTGCCCGAGTACATGGTGCCCACGCTGCTGACCCCGCTGGACGCGATGCCGCTCAACGCCAACGGGAAGCTGGACCGCCGGGCGTTGCCGGAGCCGGAATTCGGTTCCGGCGCACCGGCCTATCGGGCACCGGAGACCGAGGCGCAGGTCGCGGTGGCCGCGGTCTTCGCCGAGCTGCTCGGCCTGCCACGGGTGGGCGCCGACGACGATTTCTTCGCGCTCGGCGGCAATTCGCTGCTCGCCACCCGCGCCATCGCCCGGATCGCCGCGGCCCTCGGCGCGACCGTCGACGTGCGTGACTTCTTCGACCGCCCGACCGTGGCCGCGGTGGCCGCGGTGTCGCGTCCCGGCCCGGCGCGCCCGCCGCTGGTGGCCCGACCGCGCCCGGAGCACGTTCCGCTCTCGCCCGCGCAGCGGCGCATGTGGTTCCTCAACCGGTTCGACGCCGACCTCGAGCAGGCCCGCGACCTGGGCGCCGCCGCCGTGGACAACATCCCGGTCGCATTGCGCCTGCGCGGCCCGATCGAGGTCTCCGCGCTGTCGGCGGCGATCACCGATCTGGTGGCCAGGCACGAAGTGCTGCGCACCGTGTATCCGCAGACCGCCGACGGGCCCGCGCAATCCGTGCGGCGGGTGCACGCGGTGTTCGACTTGACGCCCGCCGACGTGCCGGAGGACCGGCTGGTCGCGGCGATCCGCCGGGCGGCGGGGCAGGGCTTCGACGTCGCCGAGGAGATTCCCGTGCGGGTGCGCCTGCTGCGCTGCGGGCCCGAGGACCACACGCTGGTGCTCGTCGTCCACCACATCGCGGCCGACGGTTTCTCGCTCGGTCCGCTGATGCGCGACCTGACCACCGCCTACGGAGCGCGGCGCGAGGGCCGGGCGCCGGAGTGGGCTCCGCTGCCGGTGCAGTACGCCGATTACGCGCTCTGGCAGCAGCGGGTGCTCGGCGCGGAGACCGAGGCGGACTCCGTGGCCGCGCGCCAGCTCGCCTTCTGGCGCGCCGAATTGGCCGAACTGCCCGCGCAATTGGAGCTGCCCGCGGATCGGCCGCGCCCGCCCGCGGCCTCCTATCAGGGCGCGACCCACGAGTTCGCCCTCGACGCCGCCCTGCGCGCCGACCTCGAGACGGTCGCGGCGCGCGTTCGCGCCACGCCGTTCATGGTGCTGCACGCCGCGCTGGCGGCCCTGCTGGCCCGGCTGTCGGGCACCGCCGACATCGCGATCGGCACGCCGGTCGCGGGCCGGGGCGAGGCCGCGCTGGACGATCTGGTCGGCATGTTCGTCAACACGCTCGTGCTGCGCACCGAAGTGGACGCCGCGCGCAGCTTCGCCGAGTTCCTCGCGTATACCGCCGATCGCGACCTGCGCGCCTTCGCGCACGCCGACATCCCGTTCGAGCAATTGGTGGAAGCGCTGAACCCGGCGCGGTCGGCCGCGCGTCACCCGCTGTTCCAGGTCGCGTTGTTTATGCAGAACATCGGGCCGATCGCGCCCGTCATGCCCGGTCTGGACGTCGAGCCGGTCGACTTCGATCCCGGTTTCGCGAAATTCGATCTGCAGCTCACGGTCTCCGACGCGGCCGACGGATATCGTGCCGAATTCACCTATGCCACCGACCTGTTCGACGCGACGACCGTGCGGGAGTTCGCGGCGAAGTTCGTCCGGCTGCTGCGCGCGGCGGTGGACGACCCGGACGCGCCGGTCGGGGATCTCCCGCTGCTCGACGCGGGCGAACTGGACTACGTCACCGCGAGCTGGAACGCCAGCGGGCACAAAGTGGCGGACCGTTTCCTGCACGAGGGCTTCGACGCGCAGGTACGCCGCACGCCGGATGCCGTCGCGCTGGTCGCCGGTACCGAGCGGCTGAGCTACACCGAGCTGTCGGACCGGGTCGACCGGCTGGCCAGGATGCTCATCGGGATCGGCGTCGGCCCGGAGGCGCTGGTCGTGCTGGCCCTGCCGCGCTCGATCGAGCTGGTCGTGGCCATGTACGCGGTGGCGCGGGCGGGCGGTGCGTACGTCCCGGTGGATCCGGCGCATCCGGCCGAACGCATCGGTCACATCCTCGACACCGCGCGCCCGCACGCGATCCTGACCAGCCGGGCGGCCGGATTCGATGCGGAGACCGCTTCCGCGCCGGTGTATCACCTGGACGAACTGGATCTCTCCGCCTACCCCTCCGGCAAGATCGGCGACCGTGAACGCCGCGGCGTGCTGCACCCGCAGCACCCGGCCTACGTGATCTTCACCTCCGGGTCCACCGGCAAGCCGAAAGGCGTGGCGGTGAGCCATCAGGCCATCGCCAACCAGCTGGCCTGGATGCACGCGGAGTACCGTCCGCGGGTCGGCGATGTGTACTTGCAGAAGACCGCGAGCACCTTCGACGTCTCGCTGTGGGGGTACTTCCTGCCACTGCGGGCGGGCGCCACTTTGTTGCTCGCGGCGGCGGACGGGCACCGCGATCCGCGCTACCTCGCCGAAACCATTGCCCGCCACCAGGTGACGCTCACCGACTTCGTGCCGTCGATGCTCACGGTGTTCGCCGCGCACGCGCAGCCGGGCGAACTGGACTCGCTGCGCGAGGTGTTCGTCATCGGCGAGGCGCTGCCTCCGCACACCGTCGCGGCGTTCCGGCAGGTGTGCGCCGCGGGCCTGCACAACCTCTACGGCCCCACCGAGGCGGCGGTGTCCATCACCAACCGCGAGGTCACCGACGCGGACACACCGTACGTGCCGATCGGCGAGCCGGAGTGGAACGCGCAGGTCTACGTGCTGGACGGACGGTTGCGGCCCGCGCCGATCGGCGTGCCGGGCGAGCTGTACCTGGCGGGTGCGCAGCTGGCGCGCGGCTACCACGGGCGCGTCGACCTCACCGCCGATCGTTTCGTCGCGAACCCGTTCGGCGCGCCGGGCGCGCGCATGTACCGCACCGGTGACCTGGTGCGCTGGAGCGGCGACGGCGAACTGATCTATCTGGGCCGCACCGACTTCCAGGTCAAATTCCGCGGCAGGCGCATCGAGCTCGCCGAGATCGAGACCGCGTTGCTGGCGGTGCCCGAGGTCGGGCAGGCCGCGGCACGGCTGGTCACCGGACCGGCGGGTGACTTCCTGGCGGGTTACCTGGTCGCGGCGCCCGGCGTGACAGTCGACCTCGACGCGGTGAAAGCCGTTGTGGCGCAGCGGCTTCCCGCTTACATGGTGCCGACGGCACTGGTCGAACTGGACGAATTCCCCGTGAACACCAGCGGCAAGCTCGATCGCGCGGCACTGCCGGTCCCGGTGCTCGCCGCCGAGCGTTTCCGCCCGCCCGTAGACGCCGCGCAGCGGCTGGTCGCCGCGGTGTTCGCGGAGGTGCTGGGAGCCGAGCGAGTCGGGCTGGACGACGATTTCTTCGCCCTCGGCGGCAGCTCACTGGACGCCACCCAGGTCACCGCCCGCACGGGCGAGGCCGCGGGCGTGCGCGTGCCGGTGCGCGCGCTGTTCGACGCGCCCACGGTGGAGGGGTTCGCCGCCGCCGTCGGACGGCTCGGCGCGGAGGGAGCCCAGCGGCTCGCGCTGGTCCGCCGGGAGCGGCCCGAACGGGTGCCGCTTTCGCCCGCGCAGCAGCGACTGTGGTTCCTCAACCGGGTCGAGAGTCAGGACGGCGTCGACAGCGTCTACAACCTGCCGATCGTGCTGCGGCTGACCGGTCGCCTGGACGTGGCCGCGCTGGAGCGCGCCGTGCTCGACGTGCTCACCAGGCACGAGACGCTGCGCACCACCTACCCCGAAACCGACGGCGGCCCCTACCAATCCGTCCTCGACGCGGCCGACATCGGCTTGAGCCTGCATCCGGTGCCCATCGACCGCTCCGCGGTGCGCGACGCCGTGATCGGCATCGTCCGTGCCGGGTTCGACGTCACCGCCGAACTGCCGTGCCGGGTCGCGCTGCTGGCCGTCGACCGGGTGGACGAGGCGCGCGGCGTCACCGGCGACGAATACGTGCTGGTGTTCGTCGTGCATCACATCGCCGCCGACGCCTTGTCGATGGCGCCGCTGGTCACCGATCTGGTCCGGGCCTACCTCGCGTGCCTGACCGGTTTGCGCCCGGACTGGGACGAGCTGACCGTGCAGTACGCCGACTACAGCCTCTGGCACCGGGAACTCCTCGGCGCCGAGGACGTCCCCGGCGACCTGGCCTACCAGCAGTTGCGCTTCTGGCGCGACGTGCTGGACGGCGCTCCGGCGCAACTGCCGCTCCCCGCCGATCGGCCGCGCCCCGCGGTCGCGTCGCACGAGGGGGCGGCCGTCGATTTCGTGATCGAGCCCGAGGTGGCCGTGGGCCTGCGCGCGCTCGCGCGGCGCAGCGGCGCGACACTGTTCATGACACTGCACGCGGCCTTCGCCGCCACCTTGGCCAGAATGAGCGGCAGCGCCGACATCGTGATCGGCTCGCCCGTCGGCGGGCGCGGCGAGCGGGCCCTGGACGCCCTCGTCGGCATGTTCGTCAACACCCTCGCACTGCGCACGCGGGTCGCCGCCGACGCCTCCTTTGCCGGGCTGCTCTCCGAGGTCCGCGACGCCGACCTGGCCGCGTTCGCCAACGCCGATCTGCCGTTCGAGCGGCTGGTGGACGCCATGGCCGTGGATCGCTCCGCCGGCGCGCACCCGCTGTTCCAGGTGATGCTCAGTTTCGAGGCGGCGACGTCCGCCTTCGACGGACAGGCCGTGGAGGTGCCGTGGCTGTCGGTGCGCCCGGTCGAGATTCCCGACAGCGGTGCGAAGTTCGATCTGCACCTGGTGGTGGCGGAGCGGTCGGAATCGGCGGGCCTGTCGGCCACCCTGCGCTACGCCACCGACCTGTTCGACGCCGTGACGGCCGAGTCCTATGCCGATCGGTTCCGGCGCATGCTCGCCGCCGCCACGGCCGATCCGGGGGCGCGCATCGGTGACATCGAACTGTTGTCGGACGCCGAACGCGCGCGGGTGCTGCGGGAATGGAACGCCACCGCGCATCCGCTGCCCGAATCCGACACGCTCGCCTCGCTATTCGCCGCGCAAGCCGAACGCACACCGGACGCCGCGGCGATCACCTTCGACGTGCCGACACCGGCCGACTCGTCGTCGGACCACCACTCCTCGACACTGACGTATGCCGAGTTCGCCGGGCGGGTCAACCGTTTGGCGCGGTGGCTCGTCAGCCGGGGCGTCGGCCCGGAAACGCTGGTGGCGCTTGGCATGCGCCGTTCGGTCGACCTGGTGGTCGGCATGTACGCGGTGGTCGCGGCGGGCGGCGGCTACCTGCCGATCGACCCCGACCATCCGGCCGAGCGCACCACGCACATCCTCGAGACGGCCGCGCCGGTGTGTGTGCTGACCGCGGGCGCGGAGCTGAATTGCGGCCTGCCCGAGACGCGGATCGATCGGCTGGACCTGTCGGGCTACCCGGACACCCCGCTCACCGACGCCGACCGGCGCGCTGCGCTGCGCCCGGACAACACCGCCTACGTACTGTTCACCTCCGGCTCCACGGGCACGCCGAAGGGCGTGGCCATGAGCCATCGCGGCATCGTCAACCGGCTGCGCTGGATGCAGTCGGCGTACGTCGCGCTCGGGCCGGGGGATGTCCTGTTGCAGAAGACGCCCGCCACCTTCGACGTGTCGGTGCCGGAGTTCTTCTGGCCGTTGCAGGTCGGCGCACGCATGGTGCTGGCGCGGCCGGACGGGCATCGCGACCCGGCGTGCCTGGCGCGCCTGATGCGTGCCGAGGGCGTCACCGCGGCGCACTTCGTGCCGTCCATGCTGGCCGTCTTCGTGGCGGGCGAGTTCGACGCGCCTTCGCTGCGCGAGGTGTTCTGCTCCGGTGAGGCGCTGCCGGTCGGCGTCGCCCACCGGATGCGCGAACTCACCGGTGCCCGGGTGCACAACGGCTACGGGCCCACCGAGGCCGCGGTGGAGGTGACCTTCCACGCGGTGTGCGACACCGACTTCGAGTCCGTCCCGATGGGCAAGCCGATCTGGAACACCCGGACGTATGTACTCGACGCGCGGCTGCGGCCGGTGCCGGAAGGTGTGCCCGGCGAACTGTATCTCGCGGGTGTCCAGCTGGCGCGCGGCTATCTGGGCCGTCCGGGCCGCACCGGTGACCGGTTCGTCGCCGACCCGTTCGGTCCGTCCGGCGAACGGATGTACCGCACCGGCGATCTGGTGCGGTGGACCCGCGCGGGCGAGCTGGAATTCCTCGGCCGCACCGATTCCCAGGTCAAGCTCCGCGGCCTGCGCGTCGAACTCGGCGAGATCGAGTCGGCGCTGCTCGCGATGCCCGCCGTGACCCAGGCCGCCGTTGTGGTACGCGACGATCGCGGCGCGGGTGACCAGCTGGTCGCCTACCTCGTGACGGACGAGCCGGTCGAGATCGCGACGGTGCGTGACGCGGTGGCCCGGCGGCTTCCCGGCTATATGGTGCCGCAGACGTTCGTGGTGCTGGACCGGTTGCCGGTGAACGCCTCCGGGAAGCTGGACCGATCCGCGCTGCCCGCGCCCGTGCTCGCGCCCGCGACCTTCCTGCCCCCGGCCGGCGCGGCGGAAACGCTTGTCGCCGAGACCTTCGAAGCCCTGCTCGGGGTGACCGAGGTGGGCGCAGAGGACGACTTCTTCGCCCTCGGCGGCAACTCCCTCAGCGCCACCCAGCTGGCCGCGCGGCTGGGCAAGGCCCCCGGCGCCGAGGTGGCGGTGCGGACGATCTTCGACGCGCCCACGGTGCGGGCGCTGGCACGGCGGATCACCATCGACGGCCCCGCCGAGACCGCCGCGGTCGCGCTGCCGCCGCTCACGCCGCAGGAGCGCGGCGGCCCGATCCCGTTGTCGATCGCCCAGCAGCGCATGTGGTTCCTGAACCGGTTCGACACCACCAGCGGCGCGTACAACATCCCGTTCGCGCTGCGCCTCACCGGGGCGCTGAACGTGCCCGCGTTGGAGGCGGCGATCGCCGACGTGATCGCCCGGCACGAGACGCTGCGCACGATCTATCCCGAACACGATTACGGCGCGACCCAATTGGTGCTTCCCGCCGGGACGAGACTGGTCGAACTGGTCACACGGCCGGTTCCCGCGCAGCAGGTGCCCGAACTCGTCACCGCCGCCGCGCGCACCGGCTTCGATGTGACCGCCGAGGTGCCGCTGCGCGTCCGCCTGCTGCGCGTCGAGGACGACCGGCCGGGCGCGCAGCAGGTCCACATCCTGCTGTTCGTCGTGCATCACATCGCCGCGGACGGTTGGTCTTTCGCGCCACTGACCAGGGACCTGGCCAACGCTTACGTCGCACGGTGCGCGGGCATGGCGCCCGCACCGAGTTCCCTGCCGGTGCAGTACGCCGACTTCGCGATCTGGCAGCGCGCCGCGCTCGGCTCGGCCGACGACCCGGCCTCGGTGCTGTCGCGTCAGCTGGCCTACTGGATCGATCGGCTGGCCGGGCTGCCCGAGGTGCTGACGCTTCCGTCCGACCGGCCGCGTCCGGCGGTGGCCACCAACCGGGGCGGCGCGCTGACCGGCCGGCTGGACGCCGCACTGCACGAGCGGATCCACGACCTGGCCGCCGCGCACCGGGTGACGCCGTTCATGGTGCTGCACGCCGCGCTGGCCGTGCTGCTGAGCCGCTATGGCGCGGGCGCGGATGTGGTGATCGGCGCGCCGGTCGCGGGGCGGGGCGAGCAAGCGCTGGACGAGCTGGTCGGCATGTTCGTCAACACGCTGGTGCTGCGCACCGAGGTCCGCCCGGACGCGACCATGGGCGAACTGCTGGCGTCCGTGCGCGCGGCCGACCTGGCCGCCTTCGACCACGCGGCGGTGCCGTTCGAGCAGTTGGTCGAGGTGCTGAACCCGGTTCGCTCGCAGGCACACGCACCGCTGTACCAGGTCGCGCTGACCTTGCAGAACCAGGCCGCGCCGGAGTTCCGGCTGCACCGGCTGGCCATCGCGGCGCTCGAGGTGGGCGCGGCGCCGATCCAGCTCGACCTGGACTGGACGTTCACCGACCGCTACACCGCCGACGGCGCGCCGGACGGTATCGACGTGCACCTGCACTACGCGCTCGACCTGTTCGACGAACCGACCGTCGCCGGATTCCTCGCCGCGTTCGAACGAGTGCTGTGCGCGATGGTGCGCGACGCCCGCATCCCGGTCGGCGCGGTCGAGCTGATGTCGCAGGCCGAACGCGGCATGCTGCTGTCGGACCGCAACGCCACCGCGCACGCGCTGCCCGCCGAGACGCTGGACGATCTGCTCACCGCCCGCGTCGCCGCCACGCCCGAGCGCGTCGGCGTGCGGTTCGAGGACGCGGCGCTGACCTACGCCGAGTTCGCCTCCCGGGTGAACCGGCTGGCCCGCGGGCTGATCGAGGCGGGTGTGGGCCCGGAGGACATCGTCGGCCTGGCCGCCGCACGCTCGATCGACATGCTCGTGGCGATGTACGCGATCGTGCGCGCGGGCGCGGCGTACCTGCCGATCGATCCGGCGCACCCGGCCGAACGCCTGGCGCAGATCGTCGGAAGCGCCGCGCCGCGGCTGGTGCTGATCGCGGGCGGCGCGACGCTGCCCGCACTGGACGGTGTGGCCGTCCTCGATCTCGCCGATCTCGACCTCGACGGCGTCGCCGACGGCCCGGTCGCCGATGCCGAGCGCGTCGCCGCGCTGCGCCCGGACAACACCGCTTACGTGCTGTTCACCTCCGGCTCCACCGGGCGGCCGAAGGGCGTGGCCGTCACGCACCGCGCGATCATGAACCAGCTGCGGTGGCTGGAATTCCGCTACGGGGTCACCGCGTCCGACCGCATCCTGCAACGCGCGCCGCTGACCTTCGATGTGTCGGTGTGGGAATGCTTCCTGCCGATCGCCGTCGGCGCGCCGCTGGTGATCGCCCGCCCCGGCGGGCACCTTGACCTGACCTACTTCGCGGACCTGTTGCGCGAACACCGCATCACCATCGCCGAGTACGTGCCCTCGGTGCTGGCCGCGCTGCTCGGCGAGGGCATGGGCGACGCGCTGCGGTCGTTCCGGCACCTGCACTGCGGCGGCGAAGCGCTCACCCCGGACCTGCTCGCCGCGCTGCGCGGCAGCTTCGACGGCGCGGTGCACAATGCCTACGGCCCCACCGAGGCGGCGATCTCGGCGATCTACCACGAGTTCACCGACGCCGACGCGGGAGCAGGCCGGGACGTGGCCATCGGCCGCCCGTGCTGGAACACCAGGGCCTACGTGCTGGACGCCCGGTTGCGCCCGGTGCCGATCGGCGTCACCGGAGAGCTGTATCTCGCGGGTGACCAACTGGCGCGCGGATATCACGCCCGCCCGGGACTGACCGCCGAACGATTCGTCGCCGACCCGTTCGGGGTGCCCGGCCGCACGATGTACCGGACCGGTGACCTGGTGCGCTGGAACCGCGACGGCGATCTGGTGTATCTGGGCCGCAACGACTTCCAGGTCAAACTGCGCGGCCAGCGGATCGAGCTGGGCGAGATCGAGGCGGTTCTCGCCGCCGCGACCGGCGTGACGAACGCGGCGGTGCGCGTGGCCCGCGACAGCGCGGGACAGGAATGCCTGGTCGGTTACGTCACCGGGGCGGACGTGGCGCCGGAGGCGGTGCTCGACGAGGCGCGCGCCCAGCTGCCCGCGTACATGGTGCCCACCCACGTCGTCGTGCTCGACGAGATGCCGTTGACCACTGTGGGCAAGCTCGACCGCTCGGCGCTACCCGCCGTCGAGCTCACCTCCGCGGGGGAGTTCCGTGCACCGCGGGAGGGGACCGAGGCGGTGCTCGCCACGCTGGTCGCCGACCTGACCGGTGCGACGCGGATCGGCGCGGACGACGACTTCTTCGCCCGCGGCGGCAATTCGCTGCTGGCCATGCGGCTGGTCGCCAGGGTCAACGCCGCCTTCGGGTGCGCGCTGACCGTGCGCGAGGTGTTCGAGACGCCGAGCGTGGCGGGGCTGGCGTCGCGGGTCGCCCGGTCGGAGCGCCCGGACACCGCAAGGCCCGCGCTCGCCCCGGCCGAGCGTCCAGCTCGAATCCCGTTGTCGCTGGCACAGACCCGTATGTGGCTGCTGCACCGGCTCGATCCGGATTCGGCGGTGTATCACATTCCGATCACCATCCGGCTCACCGGTGCGCTGGACGAGGCGGCGTTGCGGGCTGCCGTGCGCGACGTGATCGATCGGCACGAATCGCTGCGCACCGTCTTCCCGGCGGATGCCGACGGCCCGACCCAAGTGGTGCTCAGCGGCGCGGATGTGCCCGAGCTGCCGCTGCACCCGATCGAGGTGACCGAACCGGACCTGCGCGGCGCGGTACTCGCGGTGACCGCCGAGAGTTTCGACCTGTGCGCAGGTATCCCGGTGCGGGCCACCCTGTTCCGCGTCGCGCCGGACGATCACCTGCTCGCCGTCGTGGTCCACCACATCGCCGCCGACGGCGTCTCCACCGCCCCGCTGGCCCGCGACCTCATGACGGCCTACACCGCGCGCGCCGCAGGGGAGGCGCCGTCGTGGCGTCCGCTGCCCGTGCAATACGCCGACTTCACCCTCTGGCAGCGCGCCGCGCTGGGCTCCGCGGACGATCCGGACTCGGCGCTGTCGACCCAGATCGCCTACTGGCGGGCCGAACTCGACGGACTCCCGCCGGTGCTGGAGCTGCCCGCCGACCGCCCCCGCCCTGCGGTGGCCTCCGGGCGCGGCGCCACCGTCGAGTTCGCGATCCCCGCCGACCTCACCGACTCGATCGCCGAACTCGCCCGGCGGCGCGGGGTCTCGATGTTCATGGTGCTGCACGCCGCCTATGCCGCGCTGCTCGCACGGCTGGCCGGAGTGGACGACGTCGCCATCGGCACCCCGGTCGCGGGACGCGGCGAACAAGCGCTGGACGACCTGGTCGGCATGTTCGTCAACACCCTCGTGCTGCGCACGCCGATCGCGGCGGACGCGTCCTTCGCCGAACTGCTCGCTCGCGTGCGCGAGGCCGATGTGCGGGCCTTCGCGCACGCCGACCTTCCCTTCGAGCGCCTGGTCGAGGAGCTGAACCCGGTTCGCTCGCAGGCGCATTCGCCGATCGTGCAGACGCTTCTCACCTTCGAGCAGTACGACGACACCGTGCTGCGCCTGCCCGGTCTCACCGTGTCGGCCTATCCGCTGGACAATCGCGTCGCCCAGTTCGACCTGGCGGTGGAATTGACCGAGCACCGCGCGGAGACCGGTTACGCGCTGCGCGGCGTGCTGCGCTACGCCACGGACCTGTTCGACCGGGCCACCGTCGAGACGTTCGGGGCTCGCTTCGCGCGGGTGCTGCGGGCCGCGGTGGCCGATCCTTCGGTGCGGGTCGGAGACCTCGAACTCCTGGACGACGCGGAGCGGGCGCTGGTGCTCGACCGATGGAACGACACCGCCGCCGCCGTCGACCCGGCCGCCACGCTGGTCTCGCTGTTCGAGGCGCAGGTGGCCAGGACTCCGGACGCGCCCGCGGTCACGGTCGAGGGACACATCGTGGCCCACTCGTCGCCCGACCACCACCCCCACATGAGTAGTTACGCGACGCTCACCTACTCCGAGTTCGCCGGACGGGCGCGACAGCTGGCGCGCTGGCTGGCCGGGCAGGGCGTCGGCCCCGGCACCCCGGTCGCGCTCGGCATGCGCCGGTCGCTGGACCTGGTGCTCGGCATCTACGCGGTCACCCTCGCGGGCGGCGCGTACGTCCCGCTCGACCCCGACCATCCGGCCGAGCGGCTGGAATACGTGCTGTCGACCGCGCGACCGGTGTGCGTGCTCACCTCCGGCCTCGATCTGGACGCGGGCGCGGCACGACAGGTCCGGATCGACCGGCTCGACCTGACCGGGTACTCCACCGCCCCGCTGACCGCCCTGGACCGGCTCGGGTCACCCGCGCCCGGGCACACCGCCTATGTGATTTTCACCTCGGGATCGACCGGACGCCCGAAGGGCGTCGCGGTCACCCACGGGGCGATCGTGAATCGCCTCACATGGATGCAGTCGGCCTATCCGCTGGCCGCCGACGACGTGGTGCTGCAAAAGACCCCCGCCACCTTCGATGTTTCCGTCTGGGAGTTTTTCTGGCCCTTGGCTTTCGGTGCCCGGCTGGTGGTCACTCGTCCAGATGGTCATCGCGACCCGGCGTATCTGGCGCGCGTGATCGTCGAGCAGCGCGTCACGACGGTGCACTTCGTGCCCTCCATGCTGGGGGTTTTCCTGGCGGAGCCACGCACAGGTGAGTGCATTACGCTGCGCAGCGTCTTCGCATCGGGCGAGGCATTGCCCGCGGTTACCGCGCAGCGGGCGCGAGAGCTGATCGGAGCGCGGGTGCACAACCTGTACGGCCCTACCGAGGCCGCTGTCGACGTCACCTATCACGAGGTGACCGACGAGGACCTGGTGTCCGTGCCGATCGGCAGGCCGGTGGCCAACACCCGCTTGCTGGTGCTGGATGCCCGGCTGCGGCCGGTGCCCGTCGGCGTGCCGGGGGAACTGTACCTGGCAGGCGCGCAGCTGGCGCAGGGTTACGTGGCGCGCCCGGAACTGACCGCCGATCGGTTCGTGGCCGGTCCGTTCGGGCCCGCCGGGGCGCGGATGTACCGCACGGGCGACCTCGTGGCCTGGCGGCCGGACGGTGAACTGGAGTACCTGGGTCGGACGGACTTCCAGGTGAAGCTGCGCGGGCTGCGCATCGAGCCGGGCGAGGTCGAATCGGCGCTGCTGGCGTCGGCCGCGGTCGCGCAGGCGGTGGTGCTGGTCCGTTCGGACGAGCGGTTGGGTGATCAGTTGGTCGCCTACCTGGTCGCCTCGGGCGGCCACACGATCGACACCGAGCAGATGCGTGCCGCGCTGAGCGCCGAACTGCCCGCGTACGCGGTGCCGACGGCGTTCGTCGTCCTCGAGCGGTTCCCGGTCAACGCTTCGGGCAAGCTGGACCGGGCCGCACTGCCCGCGCCGGAGTTCGCGACCGCGGGCTACCGGGCGCCGGCCACCCGCGTCGAGGCGACCGTCGCGCGGATCGTCGCGGCGCTGCTCGGCGTCGAGCGCGTCGGCGCCGACGACGACTTCTTCGCCCTCGGCGGCAACTCGCTGATCGCCACCCGGGTCGCCGCCCGGCTGGGCGCCGAACTGGACGCCGAGATCCCGGTGCGCCTGCTGTTCGAGGCGCCGACCGTGACCGCGCTGGCCGCACGGGCCGAACGGCTCGCGGGTACGGGCGCCATGCCCGCGCTCGGGCCGCGGCCGCGTCCGGAACGCGTACCGCTCTCGCCCGCGCAGCAGCGCATGTGGTTCCTCAACCGCTTCGATCCCGCCGAGACCGTGCACAACATCGCGGTGGTGGTCCGCCTCACCGGCTATCTGGACCCGGACACCCTCGCCGCCGCCGTCGGCGACCTGGTCGGCAGGCACGAAACCCTGCGCACCGTGTACCCCGACCACGACGGCATCGGCTACCAGCGCATTCTCGACGCCACCCACGTTCCGGCGATCCAGGTGCTGGATGCGGCGGGCGCGCTGCGGCAGTTCGTCGCCGCCCCCTTCGACCTCGCCGCCGAGGTGTCGCTGCGCATCGGCCTGATCACCCGGTCCGACCGCGATCACCTGCTGGCCCTGGTGGTGCACCACATCGCGGCCGACGGCTTCTCGATGGGCCCGCTGGCCCGCGATCTGGCCGCCGCCTACGCGGCCCGCGCGACGCGCACCGCCCCGGTCTGGACCGAACTCGACCTGCAATACGCCGACTACGCGCTCTGGCAGCGCGAGGTGCTCGGCGCCGAGCACGACCCGCGCTCGGTGGCCGCGCGGCAGCTGGCGTACTGGCGCGAGACGCTGCGCGCGCTGCCCGCTCAGCTCGACCTGCCCGCCGACCGCCCGCGCCCCCCGATCGCCTCGCACGCCGCGGCGAGCACGACCACGACGCTGCCCGGCGAGGTGGGCGACGGCATCGCCGCCGTGGCCGCGCGCTACGAGGCCACACCGTTCATGGTCGTGCACGCCGCGCTGGCCACCCTGCTGGCCCGGCTGTCCGGCACCGACGACATCGCGATCGGCGCGCCCGTCGCGGGCCGCGGTGACGCGGCGCTGGACGATCTGGTCGGCATGTTCGTCAACACCGTGGTGTTGCGCGCGCGGGTCCCCGGCTCGGACACCTTCGCCGCTGTGCTGCGCCGGGTGCGCGAGGGCGACCTAGACGCCTTCGCCCACGCCGACGTGCCGTTCGAGCGCCTGGTCGAGGCGCTCGACCCGCCGCGCTCGCAGGCCCGGCACCCGTTGTTCCAGATCGCGCTGTTCTTCCAGAACCTCGCGCCGGTCACCCTGGACATGGCGGGCGTCGCCGTGGCGGAGCACGAATTCGACTACGAGACAACGCCGTTCGACCTCCAGCTCACTGTCACCGGCGACGCGCTGCGCTTCACCTACGCCACCGATCTGTTCGACGCCGCCACCGTCGAGACCTTCGCCGCGCGCTTCGCCCGCCTGCTCGCCGCGGTCACCGCCGACCCGGAACAGGTGGTCGGCGACATCGATCTGTTCGGCACGGGCGAACTGCGCCGCGTGGTCACCGAGTGGAACGACTCCGCGCACACCGCCCTGGCCGACGAACTGCTGCTCGACGAATTCGAGGCGCAGGCCGCCGCGACGCCCGATGACCCGGCGCTGGTGTTCGTGCCAGACAGCGCGACGCCCGCGTCCACCGTGACCTACGGCGATCTCGACCGGCGCGCCAACCGGCTGGCCCGCCACCTGATCGCGGCGGGCGTCGGCCCCGAATCGCTGGTGGCGCTGGCGATCCGGCGCTCACCGGAGCTGGTGATCGCGATGTACGCCGTGCTCAAAGCGGGCGGCGCGTACGTGCCGATCGACCCCGACCACCCCGCGCGGCGCATCGCGCACATTCTCGAGACCGCGCGGCCCGTGGCCGTGCTCACCACGACGGCCGATCGGATCGACGCGGGCGAGTCCGTCGCCACCGTCCTGGTCGACGCCATCGCGCTGGACGGCTACTGCGACGACCCCATCGCGGCGGACGAACGTTCCGCGCCGATCCACCCCGGCAGCCCGGCCTATGTGATCTTCACCAGTGGCTCCACCGGAAAACCCAAGGGCGTCAGCGTGTCACACGCGGCGATCGTCAACCAGATGACCTGGATGCAATCGCGATACGGCCTCACAGCCGACGACGTGTACCTGCAAAAGACCGCGACCACGTTCGACGTGTCGCTGTGGGGCTATTTCCTGCCCCTGCGCGTCGGCGCCACACTGGTGCTGGCCGCACCGGACGGCCACCGCGACCCGGGCTACCTCACCCAGGTGATCGCCGAACGACGAGTCACCGTCACCGATTTCGTGCCGTCGATGCTCAGCGTCTTCGCCGGGCACGTCGCGGCCGCCGGGCACAGCGCCGCACTCGAGTCGCTGCACACGGTGTTCGTCATCGGCGAGGCGCTGCCCGCCGAGACCGTGCGGGCGTTCGGCGCGGTGAGCGCCGCACGGGCGCACAACCTGTACGGCCCGACCGAAGCGGCGGTGAGCATCACCCACCGCGACGTGACGGGCGAGAGCGACCGCACCGTCCTGCCGATCGGCAACCCGGAATGGAACAGCCGGGTCTACGTGCTGGATTCGCGGCTGCGCCCGACGCTGCCCGGCGTCGCGGGCGAGCTGTATCTCGCGGGCGTCCAGCTCGCGCGCGGCTACCACGACAGGCCGGATCTCACGGCGGAGCGCTTCGTGGCCAATCCGTTCGGCGCGCCGGGGCAGCGGATGTACCGCACCGGCGACCTGGTGCGCTGGGACACCGGCGGCGACACCGCCGAACTGGTGTATCTGGGCCGCACCGACTTCCAGGTGAAGTTCCGCGGCCAGCGCGTCGAACTCGGCGAGATCGAGGCCGCCCTCGCGGCCGCCCCCGGAGTGGCGCAGGCGGCGGCCCGGGTGGTAACCACCGTCACCGGCGACGACCACCTGGTCGGCTACCTCACCGCCGCGCCGGGCGCGGCGTTGTCGGACGCCGAGGTGCTGCGCGCCGCCGCGGCCGCGCTGCCGTCGTACATGCTCCCATCGGCGCTGGTCACGCTGAACGCCTTCCCGCTCAACGTCTCCGGCAAGCTGGACCGTAAGGCGCTGCCGGAACCGGTGTTCGACCGCGTCGCCTACCGCGCCCCGGTGACGCCCGCCGAACGGGTGGTGGCCGACGCCGTCGAATCGGTGCTGGGCTCCGGCCCGATCGGCCTCGACGACCACTTCTTCGCCTTGGGCGGCAACTCGCTCAGCGCCACCCGGGTACTGGCCAGGATCGGCGACCGGCTCGGTCGCCGCGTCCCGGTTCGGCTGCTGTTCGAGGCGCCGA
Source organism: Nocardia sp. NPDC047648 (assembly GCF_040642815.1). Classification (NCBI taxonomy): domain Bacteria; kingdom Bacillati; phylum Actinomycetota; class Actinomycetes; order Mycobacteriales; family Nocardiaceae; genus Nocardia; species Nocardia sp. NPDC047648. The sequence goes on from NZ_JBEYSX010000007.1 coordinate 344,854, forward strand.
CCGTGGGCGCGCTGGCCGAACTGCTCACCGCGGACGCCGCCGCGACCGAGCGGGTGGTGCCGCTGGTGGCGGGGCCACGCCCGGAACGCATTCCGCTCGCGCCCGTCCAGCGCGGCATGTGGTTCCTCAACCGGCTCGACCCGGCTTCGCCCGCCCACAACATCCCGGTCGCGCTGCGCATCGAGGGCGAACTGAACGTCGACGCCCTGGTGGCCGCGTTCGCCGACGTCGTGGCGCGGCACGAGAGCTTGCGCACGCTGTACCCGGCCGACGCGACCGGCGCGGGTCACCAGGTGATCCTGCCGCCGGACAGCGCCGCCGTGCGATTGACGGTCGAAGCGCCGGACGGCCGTGCCGTCGACGACCGGATCGCCGAAATCCGCGCCGCCGGTTTCGATGTCACCGCCGAGGTCCCGGTGCGCGCCACACTGCTGCGCGAGCACGCCGCCAGTCACGTACTGGTCGCGGTGGTGCACCACATCGCGGCCGACGGCTACTCGATGAGCCCGCTGCTGCGCGACCTGCTGACGGCCTATCTCTCCCGCGTCCTCGGCACGCGCCCGGTCTGGCCCGCTCTCGCCGCCCAGTACGCCGATTACGCCCTGTGGCAGGACGCCGAGCTGGAAAGCACCGTCGCGCAGCAGCTTCCGTATTGGTCCGAGACGTTGCGCGACCTGCCCGACGAACTCGAATTGCCCGCCGACCGTCCACGTCCGGCCATCGCGACCGGGCGCGGCGCGAACGTGCGGGCCAGAATCGGCGGCGGTGTCGCCGCGCGCGTCGCCGAACTGGCCGCGCGACACGACGCGACGCCGTTCATGGTGGTCCACGCCGCCCTCGCCGTCCTGCTGGCCCGCCTGTCCGGCTCCGACGACATCCCGATCGGCACTCCGGTGGCAGGCCGCGGCGCGGCGGCCCTGGACGACCTGGTCGGCATGTTCGTCAACACCGTGGTGCTGCGCGTCCGCCCGGACCAGGACCGCTCCTTCACCGACCTGCTCGCCCGGACCAGAGCCGCCGATCTCGCCGCCTTCGAGCACGCGGGCGTGCCGTTCGACCGGGTGGTCGACGCACTCGGCGTCGAGCGCTCCCAGGCCCGGCATCCGCTGTTCACCGTGGCGCTGAGCTACCTGAACGCCGGAACCGGCCCCTTCACCGTGCCGGGCCTCGAGCTGACCGCCGTCGAGTTCGACGAGCCGGTGGCCCGATTCGACTGGCAGTTCACCGTGTCCGCCGAGCCGGACGCCGACGGTCATCTCGCGGTCGAACTGGACTACGCCACCGACCTGTTCGACGGCGCCACCGCTCGCGCCGTGCTGCGCCGCTTCGGCAGGCTGCTCGGCGCGCTCACGGCGCGACCGGACGCGCCGATCGGCACGGTCGACCTGCTGGCGCCCGCCGAGCGCGCCGACCTGCTCGGCCGCCGGGGCGACGCGCCGGTGCCGCCGCACACGCTGGCCGAACTCATGGCCGTCGCGGTCGCGTTCGATCCGGACGCGGTCGCGCTGGTCGCGAGCGACCGGCAGCTGACCTACCGGACGCTGGACGAGCAGTCGTCGCGGTTGGCGCGCATGCTCATCGGACACGGAATCGGCGCCGAGGACGTGGTGGCCGTGGCGGTGCCGCGCTCGATCAGCTCCGTGCTCGCGGTGTGGGCGGTGGCCAAGACCGGCGCGGTGTTCGTCCCGGTCGACCCCACCTATCCGGCCGAGCGGATCGCGCACATGCTCACCGATTCCGGTGCGGCGCTGGGCCTGACGATCGCCACCTGCCGCGCGGCACTGCCCGGTGCCGTCGACTGGCTGGTGCTGGACGCGCCGTCCACGGCGGCGCGGATGCGCCGCAACAGCGGAGCACCGATCGATGCCGCCGAGCTGATCCGCCCCGTGCGGGTGGAGAACCCGGCTTGGATGATCTACACCTCCGGCTCCACCGGCACGCCGAAGGGCGTGGTCGCCACGCACGGCGGCCTCGCCGGAGTCGCCCTCGCGCAGCGGGACCGGTACGCCGTCACCGCCGACGCGCGCGTCCTGCACGTGGCCTCGCCCAGCTTCGACGCGTCCATGCTCGAACTGCTACTGGCCCTGTCCGCCGGGGCGGCGCTGGTGATCGCGCCCCCTGGCGTCTACGGCGGCGCGGAACTCACCGCGCTCATCCGCGACCGGCGGGTGACGCACGCGTTCCTCACCCCGGCGGTCCTGCCGACGCTCGACCCGGCCGAGCTGAGCTGCCTGCGGCAACTGACGGTCGGAGGCGAGGCCTACGGCCCGGACACGGTGCGGCACTGGGCGCCCGGCCGGTCGTTCCACAACACCTACGGCCCCACCGAGACCACCGTCATCGCGACGATCGGCGCGGCGTTGCGGCCCGGCGATCCCCTCGATCTGGGCACGCCGATCCACGGCATGTCCGCGCTGGTGCTGGACGGCAGGCTGCGGCCCGTGCCGGTCGGCGTCACCGGCGAGCTGTACCTGCGGGGTCCGGGCCTGGCCCGGGGATATCACGCGCGGCCCGGTCTTTCGGCGTCCCGGTTCGTCGCCGACCCCTACGGCCCCGCGGGCGGACGGCTGTACCGGACCGGTGACCTGGTGCGCTGGACCCGGTCGGGCGCACTGCGCTATGTCGGGCGTTCGGATCACCAGGTGAAGGTGCGCGGCCTGCGCATCGAACTCGGTGAGATCGACGCCGTGCTCGCGGCACACGAGACGGTGCGCACGGCCGTCACCGTGGGCCACACCGACGCCTCGGGCGCGGTGTCGCTGGTCTCCTACGTCGTCGCCGCGCCCGGCCACACGATCGTCGTCGCCGACCTGCTGGCGCACGCCGCTCGCTCGCTCGCCGGGTACATGGTGCCGAGCGGCCTGCTGGTACTGGACGAACTGCCGTTGACGCCGGTCGGCAAGCTCGACCGCACCGCGCTGCCGAGGCCCGAGCTTCGCGCGGCGCCGTTCCGCGCGCCCGGCACCGAGGTCGAGCGAACGGTGGCGCGAACGGTCGCGGAGGTCCTCGGACTCGAGCGCGTCGGCGCGGACGACGACTTCTTCGCTCGCGGCGGCAACTCGCTGACCGCGACCCAGCTGGCCGCGCGGCTCGGGGACCGGCTGGCGGTCGCCGTCGGCGTCCGCGCGGTGTTCGAGCACCCGACGGTCGCCGCGCTGGCCCGCGCGCTGGAGATCGCCTCCGGTGCGGCACCCCGCCCCGCGCTCACCCGGCGCGCGCTGACCGGCCCCGTGCCCCTTTCGCTCGCGCAGCAGCGAATGTGGTTCCTCAACCGCCTCGATCGGCAGTCCACCGCCTACAACATCCCGCTCGCGGTGCGCCTGACCGGCGAGCTGGACGTGGCGGCGCTGAACGCCGCGATCGGCGACGTCGTCGCCCGCCACGACGTGCTGCGCACGGTCTACCCGCTGCACGCGTCCGGGCCGGTGCAGGTCGTCTTGCCGGTCGCCGACAGCACACCGGTGCTGGCGCCCATCGCCGTCGCGACCGACGATCTCGCCGCGGCGGTGGCCGACTTCGTCGGCGGCGGGTTCGACGTCACCGACACCGTCCCCGTCCGCGCTCGGCTGTTCGCTCCGGTCGACGGCGCCGCGGCGGATCCGGTGACCGAGCACGTGCTCGTCGTCGTGGTGCATCACATCGCCGCCGACGGCTCGTCGCTGGCGCCGTTGGCCCGCGACGTCATGCTCGCCTACGCGGCACGCAGACGCGCAGCCGCGCCGGACTGGTCGCCGCTTCCGGTGCAATACACCGATTTCAGCGTGTGGCAGCGCGAACTGCTCGGCGCGGAAGACGATCCCGCTTCGCTGCTGGCGCGTCAGATCCGGTTCTGGACCGAGACGCTGGCCGATCTGCCCGCGCAGCTGAACCTGCCCGCCGATCGCCCGCGCCCCGCCGTGGTCGCGACGCGCGGCAGGCACGTCGATTTCGCGATCGCCCCGGACGTGCACGCCCGGCTGACCGAACTCGGCCGCGAATCCGGCGCGACGCTGTTCATGGTGCTGCACGCGGCGTTCGCGGTGCTGCTCGCCCGCCTCTCGGGCACCGCGGACATCGCGGTGGGCACGCCGGTGGCCGGGCGCGGAGCGGCCGAACTCGACGACGTGGTCGGCATGTTCGTCAACACGCTGGTCCTGCGGGCCCGGGTCGACGCGGGTGAGGGTTTCGCGGGCCTGCTCGCTCGCGTCCGCGCCACCGATGTCGCGGCCTTCGCGCACGCCGACGTGCCGTTCGAGCGTCTGGTCGAGGTGCTCAACCCGGAGCGGTCCACCGCCCGCCATCCGCTGTTCCAGGTCGGCTTCTCCTTCCACAACCAGGCGGAAGCCGATTTCTCGCTGGACGGATTGACCGCCACCGCCGCCGATTTCGACTCCGAGGTCGCCCAGTTCGACCTGCACTTGGTCGTCACCGACCGCTATGGTCCCGGCGGAACCCCGGCGGGCATGGCGGCCTCGCTCACCTACGCCACCGCCCTGTTCGACGAGTCCACGGTGGCCGGGTTCGCCACCCGCCTGCAACGGCTGCTGAACGCGGTGTGCGCGGACCCGTGGCTGCCCGTCGGTGATCTCGCGCTGCTGGACCCGGCCGAGACCGAGCGCGTGCTGGTGACCTGGAACCGAGCCGGGCAGGCCTTCGCCGCGACGACGCTGATCGCCGAGTTCCAGGCGCAGGCGGCCAGGACCCCGCAGGCGGTCGCCATCGTCGACGACGCCACCACCCTCACCTACGCGGAGTTCGCCGCGCGGGTCAACCGCCTGGCCCGTGTGCTCATCGCACGCGGGATCGGCCCGGAGGCGCCGGTGGCGCTGGCCATTCCGCGCAGCGTCGACCTGCTCGTCGCGATGTACGCGGTGGTGACGGCCGGCGGCGCGTACGTTCCGCTCGACCCGGCGCATCCGCTGGAACGCACCGCGAGCGTGCTCGCCGCCGCGGGACCGCACCTGGTGCTCACCTCGGCGCGCGAGCCGATGCTGCCCGTGACGGCGTCGGAACACGGTGTGGTGCTCGATATCTCGACCGTCGCCGACACCGTGGCCGACCATCCGGTGCGCGACGACGAACGGATCGCCGCGCTCTCGCCCGCGAACACCGCGTACATCATCTTCACCTCCGGTTCCACCGGTGTGCCGAAGGGTGTGGCGGTGCCGCACGCGGCGGTCGCGCATCAGCTGGACTGGATGCAGTCGGAATACGTGCTCGGCTCGGACGACGCGGCGCTGGTGCTCACCTCGGCTGCCTTCGACCTGTCGGTGTGGGAGTACTGGTGGGCGTTGCGAACCGGAGCCCGGCTGGTGCTCGCCCCGCAGGACGCGCAGCGCGACCCGGCGGGCCTGCTCGACCTGGTTCGCCGCGCGTCGGTGACGACGCTGACCCTGGTGCCCTCGCTGCTGGCGATGCTGGCCGAAGCCTCCGGCGAGCGCAGGCTGCCGCGTTCGCTTCGCCGGTTGCTCGTCATCGGCGAGGCGTTGCCCGCCGCGACGGTGCGGCGGGTCGCGGCGCTCACCGCGGCCGGGATCGACAACCTCTACGGACCCACCGAAGCCGCGGTGTCGGTCACCCGCTTCCGGGCGGAAACCGATGTCCGGCAGGCGCTGGTGCCCATCGGCACGCCCCAATCCGGTAACCGGGTCTACGTGCTCGACGACCGGCTGCACCCGGTGCCCGCCGGGGTGACCGGTGAGCTGTACCTCGGCGGCGCGCAGCTGGCCCGCGGCTACCACGGCCGAGCCGAACTCACCGCGGAACGGTTCGTGGCCGACCCGTTCGGGCCCGCGGGCGCCCGCCTGTACCGCACCGGCGACATGGTGCGCTGGGCCGCCGACGGCAACCTCGAGTACGTCGAGCGGCGGGATTTCCAGGTGAAGATCCGCGGTTACCGCATCGAACTCGCCGAGATCGAGCACGCGCTGCGCTCGCGGCCCGAGATCGGCGCGGCGATCGTCCTCGCCTACGACACCGACGGCGCGAACGCCGTGCTGGCCGGTTACTTCACCGCCGCCGAGCGGCTCGACCCGAGCGCGCTGCGCGCCGCGCTGGCCGATGTCCTGCCGAGCTACATGGTGCCCACGCAGCTGCGGCAACTGGAGGCCTTGCCGCTCACCGCGAACGGCAAGGTCGATCGCGCGGCCTTGCCGCGCCCTGAGCCGCACGCGGGGGAATCCCGCGCCCCCGGCACCGATCTGGAACGTGCCGTGTGTGGGGACTTCGCCGAGGTGCTCGCCGCCGAGCGGGTCGGCCTGGACGACAACTTCTTCGAACGCGGCGGCAACTCGCTGCTGGCCACCCGCTTGGCCGCCCGCCTGAGCGCGGCTCTGGGCGAACAGATCCCGGTGCTCTGGCTGTTCGCCGCGCCGACGCCCGCGCGCCTGATCGCCCAGCTGGAGCAGCACCGCCGCGGTCGCGGCCGGGTCGACGCGGCCGCCGCGTTCGACGTCGTGCTCGCGCTGCGCACCGGCGGCGCTCGGGAGCCGCTGTTCTGCATCCACCCCGCCGGTGGCGTGGCGTGGTCGTTCGCGGGTCTCGCGGCGCACCTGGACCCGGAGCGGGACGTGTACGGCATCCAGTCGCCGATGCTGAACTCGGGTGAGGGCCTTCCGGAGTCCATCGACGACTGGGCGCGCCGGTACGTGCGGGAGATCCGCGCCGTGCAGCCCGAGGGGCCGTACCACCTGCTCGGCTGGTCGCTCGGCGGCGTCCTGGCGCACGCGGTGGCGACGCAATTGCAGGAGCAGGGCCAGCGGGTCGCGGTCCTGGCCATGATGGACAGCTCGCTGCGGGTCGAGGCCGAGGAGGCCACCGCCCTGCCGGTCGCCGATCTGCTCGGCGGGTTGCTCGGCGAAGCGGCCGACGACGGCTATGCCGAACTGGACCTGCCCCGCCTCGCGCGCCGGATCGCACAGCTGCCCGAGCCGTTCGCCTCGTTCGGCGCCGACCGCCTCGACCGAGTGCTGAGCGCGGGGGCCGGATCACTGGAGCTGATCCGGCGCTACCGTCCCCGCCCGTACAAGGGCAACCTGCTGTACTTCACCGCCGCGCTGGACGATCCCACCGGCGCCGCGGGCGCCGCGAGCTGGGCCGACGCCGTGGACGGCACCGTGCACAACCACGCGGTGCACGCCTCGCACTGGCGGATGACCTCGGAGTCCGCGCTGGCGCGGATCGGCCACGTCCTCACCGCGGCAATGGCGGACACCGAGCGCCCCTAGATCCCCCCTGACCCGACCAGGAAGAAGGAAAACCCGCAATGACCAATCCGTTCGAGAACGACGACGCCAAGTTCTACGTCCTGATCAACAAAGAGGGCGAACACTCCCTGTGGCCGGTCTTCGCCGCCGTCCCCGGTGGCTGGACCATCGCGTACGGCGCGGCCAATCGCAAGTCCTGCCTGGAGTACGTGGAGACGCACTGGGTGGACATGCGCCCCAAGTCGCTCATCGTGGCCATGTCCAGCGAGGCGAACTGACCACCTGAATGCGCGGGGCGCGCCGGTCCCCATCCCCCCTGCCGACCGGCGCGCTCCGCCTCAGGCCTTGACCTGCGCCGACTCGATCACCGCGTGCGCATGCTGACGCCATTCACCGACGGCTCTGGTGCGCAGGCCGCCGAGCGCCGAGTCGAACTGCTTGGCGCGCTGGGTGACGGTGAGCCCGACGTAGGTGTGCGCGTTCGTGATGGCGCTGGTCGCCACCGCGCAGGCTTCCTCGATCTCGCCGGAGGCCAGCAGCGCCGTGGCGTGCTCGAAGCGGACCAAGGCGGGCTCCATGGTCTCCGACGGGTCGTACAGCGCCATCGCGCGGGCGGCCGCCACGGCGGTCTCCTCGGCGCGGCCGAGGCGGGAATATCCGATCGCCTGATAAAAGGCGAGTTTCTCGGGGCGGAAAGAAAAAATACCGACCGAAAGGTCTTCCGGCCCGACGTCTTCCAAAGCCGATGCCGATCGCGTGATACAGCGGGCGAATTCGTCGGCGTGCCCGAGACTGGCGTGCGCGCGCGCCGCCATTCCCCACAACCACGCGGCGGCCGCGCCGTAGGACGGATTTTCTTGCAATCGGCCGTCGAGTAACTGCAAAACTTCCTTCGGCTTATCGCTATAGGTGGGCAAATACGCGAGCCCGGCCAGGGCGATGTCCTCCGAATAGCGGTCGCCGATGTCCTGCGCGGCATGGATCGCGGTGGCGTACCACATCCGGGCTTGGCCGAAATGCCCCTCGTTGAAGAGGATCTCGCCGACCACGTTCGCCAGTCTGCCCGCCGTGCGCACCAGCCGGACCTGATGATGGGTGGGCTGCCGTTCGCCGAGACAGCTTCGGACCATCCGGAATTGCTCGAGCCCGGTCTGCAGCAGTTCGTGCGGCGGCACCTGTACCACCCGCGTGCCGAGGACCTCGGCCGACTGCTCCAGGAACGCCAGTCGCCGTTCGCTGATCGACCCCGCGTCGAGGGTTGCCAGCATCCGTTCCGGTTCGCTCGCCACCAGGTCCGCCGCCTGGCCTGCCAGGCCCGCGCCGATGCAGGCCAGCAGTTCTCGCCTTCTCACGTCGTCTTCCTCGACTTCCTTGTCGAGCCCGATTTCCCTACCGAGCTTGGTGTGCCTTTCGGGCGCCGAATCGGCGCTTTCGTAGTCGGGGGCGGTCGCCCGGCCCGTGACGATCGCACGCTCGAATCGTTCGGCGACGACGGAATCGACCTGCGACAGGACTCTGTCGAGGAGACGCTGGCTAGCGGCGTGCATCCGGGTTGTCCGGCCGTTCTCCCACAGGACCACGGTGCGCGGTGTGACGCCCACCAGACGCGCGAATTCGTAACGGCTTCGCTTCATCGCCGTGCGAAGCGCATGTACAGCTTCGCCCGTCCAGTCGACCTCCACCATAGGTCTCTCTTCCTCGCTCCAGGCCGCTACAAACGGAAAGTACTCGCAATTACCGCATTCGGGTCTGTTATCTACCGAATCGCAACGCGCACTGTTGAACCGCACCCGGCATCGGGGGTCCGCCCAAACCCTGTCGAGGGCGCCCGTTGTCCGGAACCCGGCGCACGGTCCCGACACGGCCCGATCCATCCGTGTCGAGCGCGATCCGGCGGCGCCTTCTCGGTGCCGGGTGCACTGCTCAAGTGGAGGTGAAAGATGGACGTGTTGCACTCGGACGTCAGAGAATTGTGGCTGGTACAAAGCCGCGATTGCACGCAGGAACCGCTCGGTCTGACCTACGACCGCGCACGGTTTCTCTGCGCCGTCCACGCCGGTCACGGCGCGAGCTGCCGTCAGTACCTAACCGCGTCGGCGTTCTGTTTCCGGCAGGACGCCGGCCAGTAATCCGCCGTGGAACCGCTGCTGAGCATGCTCGGCGCGTGCACGCTGCTGGTGGCCGCCATCATCGGTGTCGGATCGTGTCTGCCGCACGGCGGCGCCGAGGACGCGCACCGTCCGCCCGAGCATCCGTTCACCATCGAACAGGCGCACCGGGTGATGCAGGGCCACCGCCCTTGCCGCGCCGACGCCTGCCCCCGCAAGCAGGCGGCCTTCCGCACCCTGGTCGCCTCCGGCCGCGTCATCCCCGACAGCCGGGCCGACGGATACTCGCGCTGACCGACCGTCGGCGCGCCGAACTCGTTGCCGCCCAGCGTAATCCGCCAGACAGCGCAGTTCACTCACCGGTCGGGACTCGGCGAGGGAGTCCCGACCGGTACCACCGTCCCCCCATACTTCCAATCCAGAGTCGATGTCGGAGGGGAACATCGACCCACACCCACCTCGCCGCCGCCACCGGTCGTGAGTGGCACACGGCTGCGGCGAATCGCGAGTAGACCTCTCGCCGATGTGCTACTCGGGCGGGCAGTTCCCGTCTATTGGGTGGCTGCCGAGAGGGATTCGAATTCTTCGTCGCTCAGCGTGATTCGCGCGGCGGCGATGTTCTCCTCGACGTGCGCGACGCTCGAGGTGCCGGGGATCGGCAGCATCACGGGGGAGCGGCGCAGCAACCAGGCCAGGGCGAGTTGGGCGGGGGACGCGCCGTGGTCGGCGGAGATGGCCGCCAGCGGACCGCCGGGGGCGGCGAGTTGGCCAGTGGCGATCGGGAACCACGGGATGAAGCCGATGTTCTCCTGCTCGGCGTAGTTCAGCACGTCCTCGTCGGCGCGGTTGGCCAGGTTGTACAGGTTCTGCACCGAGACGATGGTGGCGAGTTCGCGTGCCTGGCGCAGCTGTTCGACGGTGACCTGGGAGAGGCCGATGTGCCGGATCTTGCCCTCCTGCTGGAGCGCCACGAGTTCACCGAGCTGGTCGGCCAGCGGCACCTGGGGGTCGATGCGGTGCAGCTGGTACAGGTCGATGCGGTCGACACCCAGGTGGCGCAGGCTGAGTTCGGCTTGCTGGCGCAGGTATTCGGGCCGGGCGACCGGGCGCCACTCGTTGGGCCCCTGACGCGTGAGACCGGCCTTGGTGGCGATCACCAAGTCCTCCGGGTAAGGCCGCAGGGCCTTACGGATCAGCTTCTCGCTGACGAACGGGCCGTAGGAGTCGGCGGTGTCGATGAAGTTGACGCCGAGCTCGACCGCGCGGCGCAGAACGCGCACCGCCTCGTCCGGGTCCTCGGGGTCGCCCCACACCCCGGGGCCGGTCAACTGCATCGCGCCGTACCCGAGCCGATGCACCGGAAGATCGCCGCCGATGGCGAAGGTTCCGGACGCCGCCGCGGTCTGCGCGTCGAGATTTGTGCTCATGTGGATGTTCCTTCCGAAGTCGGAAACTGCGCGAATGCTCTACCCGAGTCGCGCCGGTACGTGCGCGCGCTCCCTGCCGCAACAGCGCTGTCGCGAGGTCGATTCCCACCGCGGTGTTCGCCGGTGGCGTAAACACCCACCGGGTCCCCGGCCGACCCGACATCGACACCTGCGCCTCGCGTCCGGCGCACCGGCATCCCCCCGGTGGATGGCACGAGCCCCACCGTACTCGGCCCACCCGCGGCGAGTGGCACACCACCGAGGGCGTACTCGCGAAATGGCGCAGTCATGTGCCACTTGTGGGGCGTTTCGTCCGCGAATCGGCGGCCTACGGCGTGGGGACCGCGGGCCGGTCGAAGAGGATCGCCTGCATCAGGCGGATCACGCGGCGCGGCGAGCACGCCGGGTCGGTGGAGCCGAAACGCTCACCCAGGTCGACGACCAGTGCGAACGCGGCGTGCACCAGCAGGCGCGCCTCGGCGGCCGACAGCTCGGGCCGCACGCCGACCAGCAGTTTGGCCCACTCCTCGACATTGAGCCGCTGGATGTTGCGCAGCACGGTGCGCTCCTCCGGCGGCACGTTGCTGATCTCGGCGTAGTAGACGAAGGTGAGCTCGCGCTCGGCGAACGAGCCCGCCACATACAACTCGATCAGGGTGTCGAGCGCTTGCTCCGGCGTCTCGGCCGCGGCGACGGCGGGCCCGATGGCGGCCGACACTCGATCGGCCGCCCGGCGGAACGCCGCTGTGAGGATGTCGCCCTTGCCGCGGTAGAACCGGTACACCGCCGATGAGGCGGGCAGCCCGGCGGCCGTCGCGATGTCCTCCACGCTGACGTTCGGGTATCCGCGCTGGTGGAACAGCTCGACCGCGCGCATCAGCAGCAATTCGTGTTTGAAGGTCAGCGGGATCTCGGTCGCGGCGAAGCTCCCCGCTTCGGTGGTACCGGCAGGCGGCAGCTCGCACGCGGCGAGTGCGCGGCAGGCCGCCGTCAGCCGCGCGGTGAGCGCCCGCACGGGAATCGACACGTGGTGATCGCCGATGCTGCTGAGCACACTCAGCTCCGCGGCGGCGAGCACGGAGCGATCGGCCTTGGGCAGCGCGGGCCTGGTCTCCGCGAGCAGCGAGGTGAGCGCCGCGTTCACCCCCGCGAGCTGATCGGCCAGGGTGGCCGCGTCGGCGTCCTCCAGGTAGCGCCGCTGCCAACGCAACAACGCGGTGCTGCGCCGGTTGGCGATCGCCGCGTCGATCAGGGCGTCGAGCACGCGTTCGAGCCGTTGCGCTGGGGGCAGGCCGGTGGCATCGGGCAGCCGGGCCGCTTCCTGACTGACCGTGCCCAAGCGCAGCACTTCCTCGCGGAACAGGGCGTACTTGCTCGGATAGTGGCGATACAGCGCCGCGGAGCTGATGTCGAGCCGGGAGGCGATGTCGTCCATGCTGACGCCGTGGTAGCCCAGCGCGCCGAACGCCTCGGCCGACGCGGCCGCGATCTGCGCGCGGCGGTCGCGTGGGCGGCGCCGGATCACCCGTGCCGGTGTCCCGTCGGCCGCCTTGTCCGCAGCGTGGCGGTCCTGGGCACCCATGCCGCGATGGTAGCCCAAGCCAACGTTTGGTACGCCGATGCTGCCCTGCCTGGGGAACAAGTGAATGATAGATCACAAAGAAGCTGTGAACCGGCCCTCATGTCGCTCTATAGAGCCGGTTGATCGAGAATTCTCGATAACATACCGGGCTAGCGTGCGGGCCGCCCGAACAGCACCAATTGCATCAGCAGCCGCACCCGATCCTGGGCGGCCAGCGGCTCGTCGCCGAAGGCGCGGCCCAGATCGACCACCACCGCGAAGGCGGCGTGCACCAGAATGCGTGCCTCCGCCGCAGCGAGTTCCGGGCGCACCTCGCGCAGCAACCGGGCCCACTCCTCGACGCTGAGCCGCTGGATATTGCGCAGCACCGTGCGCTCCTCGACCGGAACGTGCTGGAACTCCGTGTAATACACGAACGTGAGCGCGCGTTCGGCGAACGATCCGGCCACATACTGCGTGATCAGCGCCGTGAGCGCGTCCTCGGAGCTGGTGGCCGCCGCCACGGCGGGGCCGACGGCGCCCGAAACACGTTCGGCGGCGCGCCGGAACGCGGCGGCCAGGATGTCGCTCTTGCCGCGGTAGAACCGGTACACCGCCGAGGCGGCCGAAAGTCCTGCGGCCGTGGCGATGTCCTCGACGCTGACGTTGGGGTAGCCGCGCTCGTGGAACAGCTCGACCGCCTTGCGCAGCAGCAGTTCGTGTTTGAAGGAGTCCGGGATCTCCACCACCGCGACCGGCTCGACCGGCCGCGTGGCGGGCAGCTTCGCGTGCGCGACCGCCCAGCAGGCCGAATGCAGAAGGCGGGCAAGAGGTTTCACCGGGAGGGCGGCGTGGTGGTCGGCGATGCTGGTGATCGTGCTGAGCAGGGCGGCGCGCAGCACACGCACGTCCTGCTCGGCGAGTTCCGGGCGCAGCGCGGCGAGTTGGCTGCCCAGCGCGCCGAGCACCGTGGCCTGCTGGTCGTTGAGCGTGATCTGGTCGTCCGGCTCGAGGTACCTGACCTCCCAGCGCACCAGTGTGACGGTGGGGCGATTGTCGATGGTGACCGCGATCAGCGCGTCGAGTACGTGCTGGAGCCGCTGTTCGGCGGGCCGGTCCGCCGCCTCCTCGGGCAGCTCCACCGATTCGGTCATCGCCCGGCCGACGCGCAGCAGTTCCTCCCGGAACAGCGCGTACTTGCTCGGATAGTGGCGATACAGCGCCGCGGAGCTGATCCCGAGGCCGGAGGCGATGTCGTCCATGCTCACGCCGTGGTAGCCCAGCGCGCCGAACGCGGCCGCCGACGCCGCGGCGATCTGGGCACGGCGATTCTTCGGCCTGCGCCGGATCTCCCGAGGTGCCGAGTCGCCGCTGCTCGCCTTCCGCGCCGTACGGCGATTGTCGACACTCATGAGGAACATCGTAACGACCTGGCCGTATGGCCGGGGTCGCCGCGTCGCGGGATACGGCTCCCGGGGATGAGCGGCCCCCGGGAGCCATACCTGTTCTCCGGTGCGCGCCGGCATGCGATAAGGCGGGATGTGCGCGCCGGTGCGTCCGGAAGTCGACAACCGGAATCGGCCGAGCGTAGGGGCACCATGCGCGCCAGGCCGGACAGGCTGTCGAACAAAGATAAACTTACACCACGATAGAGCCAGTACAACAGCAGATCATGCAAAGAATCGTTGTTCACATATTTGTCAGCCGCGCGGGCTGATCACCACCCGAGCCCGCCCGCCCGGCACGGTGGTGATGTTGCGGACCTTGCCGCGCTCCGGCTTGCCGTCCGCCGGCAGCGAAAGGGCGTGGCGGAGGAGGACTTCCCGCAGCACGGTGACGCCTTCCAATAGCGAGAACCCCGCGCCGATGCATCGCCGCACGCCCCCGCCGAACGGCAGCCAGGTGTTCGGCGCCACCGCGCCGTCCAGGAAGCGAGCCGGACGGAACACGGCGACGTCGGGGTAGGCATCGGTACGCCGGTGTGCGAGGACGATGGAGGTGGCGACCACGGTGCCCGCGGGGAGCCGCCGTCCTCCGATCGTCATGTCCCTGGTCAGTTTTCGATTGGTGCCGGAGATGATGGTGTGCAACCGCATGGCCTCCTTGAGCACCGCGTCGAGGTACTTCTCGTCGCCCGTGCGCGCGGCCTCCGCCGCCGACCGCTGGATCTCGGGGTCGGCGGCGAGTTCGTAGAGCGCCCAGGACAGCGCCGAGGCGGTGGTCTCGTGCCCGGCCAGCAGCAGGGTGATGAGCTGGTCGCGCAGCTCGGCATCGGTGAGCGGCGCGTCGTCGTCGCCCGTGCCGACTTGGAGCAGGCGCGACAGCACATCGGCGCGCTCGGCCAGATCGGTCGCGCGCCGCCGTTCGGCGATCTCGGCGTAGAGCAGGTCGTCCACCGCCGTCAGGTTCTCGGCGAACTTCCGCCACGGCCCGATCCGGCGCATTCGGTCGTCCTTGAAGCCCAGGAAGATCAGCGGGTTCAGGTGGACGATCCGGTTCAGTCGCGGGCTCAGTTCGGCTTTGGTCCGCTCGTCGGTCACGCCGAAGACCACCCGCGTGATCACCTCGAGGGTGAGCGCGTTCATCCGGTCCAGCATGCGCACCGTGGACCCGGCCGCCCAGCTCCCCGCTTCCGCCGCCGCGATCTCGGTGATCAGTGCCCGGTAGCCGCGCAGTGCGGAGCCGTTGAAGGCGGGCATGAGCAACCTGCGCGCCCGCGCGTGCTCGGCCTCGTCGGTCAGCAGCAGCGAATGCGGACCCATGATCGCGCCCAGGATCTGATTGCCCTCGCCCGCGTGCAGATCGTGCGGGTCGCCCGCGAAGATCTCCTTGATGTGTTCGGGGCGGGAGTACACCACCACGCGGTCGGCGAACGGCGGAACCCGCAGGGCGAAGACGTCGCCGTAGCGGCGCGCCATCGCGGTGAGGAAGCGGGCCCGGTCCCGCTGGAACAACACGCTCTGCACGAGCGGCGGCAGCGGCGGCCCGGGCGGGAACCCCTCGTGCTCGGTCCGCTCTCGGACGTCCTGTGCGGCCACGATGCCACCTCCACGCGGGTATCGGACTGGCTGTCGCTTCCACGCTAGGAGAAACCCGGACGCCGGTCCATGCCCGAAGGCCACCGCCAGGGCGCAGTCGCCGCCCGGGGCCCGCGTCGATCCGGAAGCGCGGATCTCCGCGAACCGCATACCTCGCGACCACGTGTCGGCCGAATTCGACTGTACCGGTGCGTCTTTCTGGTAAGGAGTTCGTCATGGCCTCGGCTTTGCGCCCGGTGGACCCCGTGCCGGTGCTGGGCGACGTGATCGCCGCGGCACGGCGGATCGCGGCGCGCTATCGGCTCACCCCGCAGGAGAAGCGCAACCTGGCCGCCACCCGCGGCGCACGGCCGGCGGTCTTCACCGCGTCGATCGGCGGCCGCGCCTACCGCGGATAGGAACCCGCCGCACCCCGGTCGAACCCGGGACCCTCAGCCGCGCCGCATGCTGCCGTACCAGTCGAGCAGGTCCGGGTTGTCCACCGCGCGGCGTTCGGCGACGCCGTTCGGAGCGGCTATCTGCACTTCCGGCTTCTCGCCGGTGCGGGGTGCCTGGCGAAGGACGAACGTGAGTATGCGCAGGGGCTGACAGCCGTAGCGTGCCCGCCGTCGGGCATGTTGCTTTACGGGTTTACGCGAATATATCCTCGTATATATGAAGACTATGATCGATCTGAACGACGAAGCCCTAGCTCTCGCTGCCAAGGAACTGGGGACCACCACCAAGAAGGACACGGTGAACGCGGCGCTGGAATTCGTCGCCGAGCGGAGACGCCGCATCGAACAGGTCTTGACCGATCCGTACGGGTTCGGCGTCGGTCAGGATATCGGTGATGCCGAAGTAATGCGCGAGGCGCGCCGTTGACCGAAACCACTCCTCTGCGACTCCATCTCGTGGACACCTCCGCGAGCGCCAGACTCGGGCATGAGCCAGTGCGTGCGGTGATCGCCGGGCTCATCGCCGACCGTGCGGCCGCTACCTGCGTCACGGTGGATCTGGAAGCGGGTTACTCCGGCCGCAACCTCGCAGACGTGCAGAACATCGGCCAGCGCCGTCGCGCTCTCTACGTCAACCTGCCGATCAACGAGACGATCGCCGACCGCGCGCAAGAAGTCCAGCAATTGATGGCACGCAAAGGTCACCACCGAGCCGCGGGGATCGTGGATCTGCTCACTGCCGCCGTTGCCGAGTTCCACGGGGCCGTACTGATCCACTACGACGCGGATTTCGAGCACATCGCGGCAGTGACGAGGCAGCCCCAGGTCTGGGTCGTGCCACAGGGCAGCCTCGACTAGGTTGTTGTGACCCGCGAAACTACTGCGCCTTAGTCGAATTCGAGTTCTCAGCCCTGCCCGCCGCGCCGGATGGCGCCGTACCAGTCGAGCAGGTCCGGGTTGTCCACCGCGCTGCGTTCGACGACGCGGGCCGGGTCGGCGCCTTGGAACAGTTTCTTGATCGGCACCTCGAGTTTCTTGCCGGTGCGGGTGTGTGGGATGCCGGGGGCGAGGATGATCTCGTCCGGGACGTGGCGGGGGGAGACCTCGGTGCGGATGGTGCTGTTGATGCGGGCTTTCAGCTCGTCGGTGAGTTCGGCGCCGGGGGCCAGCGTCACGAACAGGGGCATCCAGTAGCCGCCGTCGGGTTGCTCGGCGCCGATCACCAGTGCCTCGGCGATCTCCGGGAGCCGTTCGACGGACTGGTAGATATCGGCGCTGCCCATCCGGATGCCGTGCCGGTTGAGCGTGGAATCCGACCGCCCGTGCACGATCACGCTGTGGTGGTCGGTGATGGTGATCCAGTCGCCGTGCCGCCACACGCCGGGGTACATGTCGAAATACGCGTCGTGGTAGCGCTTTCCGTCCTCGTCGCGCCAGAAGGCGACCGGCATGGACGGCATCGGCGCGGTGACGACCAGTTCGCCCACCTCACCGCGCACCGGCTGCCCCGCCGGGTCGTAGGCGTCCAGCGCGACGCCGAGATAGGGCGCCGACAGCTCGCCCGGCCACACGGGCACGGTGCGCACGCCGCCGATGAACGCGGACACCACGTCGGTGCCGCCGCTGATCGAGGAGACCTGGACGTGCTCGCCGACGTTCTCGCCCAGCCACAGCGCCGAGGAGGTGGGCAGCGAGGAACCCGTGATGCCGACCGCGCGCAGCGCCGACAGGTCGTGATCGGTCCGCGGTACGGAGCCCGCTTTGATGCACGCCAGCACATAGCCGGGGCTGGCGCCGAGCACGGTGGCCCCGACCTCGGCGGCGATGCGCCACAGCGCGTCTGGGGTGGGAGCGGTCGGGCTGCCGTCGTAGGTGACGATGGTCGCCCCGGTCAGCAGGCCGGCGATCTGGAAGTTCCACATCATCCAGCTCGGGCTGGTGTACCAGAAGAAGGTGTCCTCGGGGCCGATGTCGGATTGCAGGGCAACGGCTTTGAGATGTTCGAGCAGCACGCCGCCGTGGCCGTGCACGATGCCCTTCGGCAGGCCGGTGGTGCCGGAGGAGAACACGATCCACAGCGGATGGTCGAAATCCACCGATTCGGTGGTGATCACCGGCGGCAGCGACTCGGTGCTGGTGATCGCGTCGTCCCACGAGGTCGCGTCCGGTACCTCGAGCCCGAGCCGGGGCACCACGACCGTGCCCTTCAAGCTGTCCAGGCCCGCGCGCAAGGCGGCGACGTCCTCGCGCTTGTCGTGCGCCTTGCCGCCGAAACGGTAGCCGTCGGCGGTGACCAGCACGGTGGGTTCGAGCTGCCCGAGCCGATCCAGCGCGGCTTTCGGGGAATAGTCCTGCCCGCAGGCGCTCCAGACCGCGCCGATGCTCGCGGTGGCCAGGAACGCGATCACCGCCTCCGGGATGTTCGGCAGATACCCCGCCACCCGGTCACCGGGCCGCACACCGAGCGAACGCAGCGTTTGCGCGAAAGCGGCGGTGTGGTCGATCAATTCGGCCCAGGACACCTCCCGGATCGGCGCGTCCTCGCTGACCGCCTTGATCGCGGGCCGGTCGGTGCGCAGCTGCCGGATCACCTGGTCCACGTAGTTCAGCCGGGTGCCGGGAAACCATCGCGCCCCCGGCATCTCGGCGTTCGCCAATACCTCGCCCGCGACGTCGCCGAGTTGGAAATAGTCCCACAGCGCGTGCCAGAACCCGGCGAGATCCTGCACCGACCACTGCCACAACGCGTGATAGTCGGCCGTGCGCACGCCGGTGCGCTCGGCGACGAATCGCGCGAAGTCGGTGACTTTCGCTGCGGCTATGTCTTCTTCGGTCGGCACCCATTGCGGCTGCATCGCGGTCCTCCTGACTGTGGAAACTCGGTGCTCAGGCGCGGTCGGCGCGCCGCACGATCTGCTCGGCGTGCCGGAACACGGGGCCATCGACCATCCTGCCCTCCAAGGCGAAGACCCCGCGGTGCTTCGGCGCTTCCTCCAGCACCCGCCGCGCCCAGGTGACCTCGTCCTCCGAGGGCGCGTAGGCGGCGCGCAGCACCGCCACCTGACTCGGATGGATGGCGACCTTGGCGTCGAACCCGACCGCGACCGCGTCCTGTGCCTCCACGCGCAGCCCGTCCAGATCCCGAATGTCCAGAAACACCGAGTCCAGCGCGAACTTGCCGTAGGCCTTGGCCGCCAGCAGCGTGCTGGAGCGCACGTGGCGGGCCACGTCGCGGTAACCGCCGTCGGCGTGCCTGCTCGCGGTGCCGCCGAGCCCGGCCACCAGATCCTCCGCGCCCCACATCACGCCGATCGCGTTGTGCGCCGTCATCACATGGCCGACGGTGAGCGCGCCGAGCGGCGACTCGATCAGCGCGATCACCTCGTGCTCGGGCAGCGCCGCGACCTGTTCGGCCGACTCGCATTTCGGCAGCATGAGCCGCCGGTAGGCGGTGCCTGCGAGGGCCGCGAGATCGAGCGCGTGGTCCTCGGTGCCCGCCGCGTTGACCCGCACCACCGTGGTCGCCGGATCCAGCGGGGTGTCCACCAGCGCCTTGCGCGCCGCCGCCTTGTCGTGCGCGGCGACGCCGTCCTCGAGGTCGAGGATCACCACATCCGCCGCGGCCGCGGCCTTCGCGAAGCGTTCAGGGCGATCGGCCGGGCAGAACAACCAGGCCGGGCCCGCCATCTGCCAGCTCATACCGTGTCCTTTCACGCTGTGTCTGGTCTGCTGTCGGCGTGAGCGGGGGCCTGCGTGGTTACGCTGCGCTGCCGCCTCCGGCCCTGACCGCTCACGCTGTGTCTGTTGTCGGCGTGAGCGGGGGCCTGCGTGGGTACGCTGCGCTGCCGCCTCCGGCCCTGACCGCTCACGCCGGGCCCTCTGGGGCTTTGCGGACGAGCGTCTTGCGGACGGCCGTGGCGATGACGTCGCCGTGCTGGTTGCGCCCGGTGTGCGCGAAGGTCACGATGCCCTCGCCCGGACGGCTCTTGGACTCGCGCTTGTCGGTGACCACGGTCTCGGCGTACAAGGTGTCGCCGTGGAACACCGGCTTGGGGAACGCGACCTCGGAGAACCCGAGGTTGGCCACGATGGTGCCCTGGGTCAGCTGCGCCACCGACAGCCCGATCAAGGTGGACAGCGTGAACATCGAGTTCACCAGCCGCTGGTGGAACGGCGGCAACCGGTCGCTGAACGCCGCGTCCAAGTGCAACGCCTGGGTGTTCATGGTCAGCGTGGTGAACAGGACGTTGTCCGCCTCGGTGATGGTGCGGCCGGGGCGGTGCTCGTAGATCACCTCGGTGTCGAACTCCTCGAACCACAGGCCGCGCTGCACGACCGTACGCCGGGTCACAGGCCCAGCTCCCGTCCGATCAACATCAGCTGCACCTCCGTCGTCCCTTCACCGATTTCCAGGATCTTGCTGTCGCGATAGTGCCGGGCCACCGCGTATTCGTTCATGAACCCGTAGCCGCCGAAGATCTGCGTCGCGTCGCGGGCGTTGTCCATGGCGGCCTCGCTGGCCACCAGCTTCGCGATGGACGCCTGCTTCTTGAACGGCTTGCCCGCCAGCATCAGCGCCGCCGCGTCGTAATAGGCGGCCCGGGCGGCGTGCGCCCGCGCTTCCATCCTGGCGATCTTGAACGCGATGGCCTGGTTGCGCCCGATCACTTGGCCGAACGCCTCGCGCTCCTTGGCGTAGCGCACACTCTCGTCCACACAACCCTGCGCGGCCCCGACCGAGAGCGCGGCGATGGCGATGCGCCCCTCGTCGAGGATGCGCAGGAAGTTCGCGTAACCGCGGCCGCGCTCGCCGAGCAGGTTCTCCTCGGGCACGCGCACGTCGGTGAAGCTCAGCGGATGGGTGTCGGAGGCGTTCCAGCCGACCTTGTTGTACGCGGGCTCGGCGACGAAACCTGGCGTGTCGGTGGGCACCAGGATGGTGGAGATCTCCTTCTTGCCGCCGGTCTGCCCGGTCACCGCGGTCACCGTGACGAGCTTGGTGATGTCGGTGCCGGAGTTGGTGATGAACTGCTTGCTGCCGTTGATGATCCACTCGCCGCCGTCGGCGACCGCGGTGGTCCTGGTGCCGCCCGCGTCGCTGCCCGCGCCCGGTTCGGTGAGCCCGAACGCGGCCAGGTTGCGGCCGTTGGTCAGCTGCGGCAGCCATTCCAGCTTCTGCTTGTCGTTGCCGAAGCGGTAGATCGGCATCGCGCCGAGCGAGACACCCGCCTCCAGCGTGATCGCGACGCTCTGGTCGACCTTGCCGAGTTCCTCCAGCGCCAGGCACAGCGCGAAGTAATCGCCGCCCATGCCGCCGTACTCCTCGGGGAACGGCAGGCCGAACAGGCCCATCTCGGCCATGCCCGCGACCACCTCGTACGGGAAGGTGTGGTTCGCGTCGTGCTCGGCCGCCACCGGAGCGACCACCGACCGCGCGAAGTCTCGCACGGTCAGCGCGAGGTCCCGGTACTCCTCCGGCAGCGTGCCGGTGGACAGGAAGTCGGTCATGTGGGGATTCCTTCTCGTTCGGCGTGATTCGTTTCGGCCTGCGCGACCACGCGCGCGAGCACCTGGTCCAGGCGCACCTGCGCGCCCGGCTCGACCAGTAGTTCGACGGTTCCGGCGACCGGCGCGGTGAGCGAGTGCTCCATCTTCATCGCCTCCACGATGACCACCGGATCGCCCGCGGCGACCGCGGCGCCCGAGGCGCCCGAGGCGAGGGGTACCGCGATCACCGAACCCGGCATGGGAGAGCGGATCTCGGCGTCGCCCACGTGTTCGTCGCCGCCGCGCACGTTGACCTCGGCCACTTCGCGCAGCGCCGCGATACCGGAGGGTCCGGCCACCCACAGCAGGCCGTCCTGCTCGGCGACCCGGTAGGTGCGGCGCAGGCCGTCCAGCGTGAGGGTGAGCACGCCCGCGCAACCATCACCGGTGAATGCGGCTGTCAGCGAACGTATTTCACCATTGTCGCCGACTCGAACCGCGCCGTCGCCGGGCGTGCCGGAGAGATGGACATGCTCGACCCGATCCCCGCCCGCGAGCCGGATCGGTGTGGGCGCGTCGGCTCCGATGCGCCAGCCGGACGGGATCTCCCATGGATCGCGCGGCGTGGCGGGCCAGCGGCGCAGCCAATGCCGGGCGGCGGCGGCGACGAACTCGTCGTCGCCGACGGAAGCGGGACGGAAGTCGGCCACCCGCCGGTCCAGCAGGCCGGTGTCCAGTCGTCCCTCGGCCACGTCCGGATCGGCCAGCAGGAAGCGCAGGAACTCGATATTGCTGGTCACCCCGAGCAGCACGGTGTCGGCCAGCGCCCGATCGAGTTTCGCGAGCGCGGCGGTCCGGTCGGCGGCATGCGCGATGACCTTCGACAGCATCGGGTCGTAGTCGCTGCCGACGCGCGTGCCGATCCGCAGACCGGAATCGACGCGGACACCGGGGCCCTCCGGCTCGTCGAGGTCGAGCACCGTGCCGCCGGTCGGCAGGAACCCGCGTCCGGGATCCTCGGCGTACACCCTGGCCTCGATCGCGTGCCCGACCATGCGGATGTCGTCCTGCGCCACCGCCAGCTTCTGCCCGGCCGCCACCCGGACCTGGCATTCCACCAGGTCGACGCCGGTGACCAGTTCCGTGACCGGATGCTCCACCTGTAGGCGGGTGTTCATCTCCATGAAGAAGAACTCGTCGGGGCGGTCGGCGGAGACGATGAATTCCACGGTGCCCGCGCCCACGTAGTCCACGCTGCGCGCGGTGTTGCAGGCGGCGGCGCCGATCCTGGCCCTGGTGGCCGCGTCCAGCAGCGGCGAGGGCGCCTCCTCGATCACCTTCTGGTGGCGGCGCTGCAAGCTGCATTCGCGCTCGCCCAGGTGCAGCACGTTGCCGAACTGGTCGGCGAGCACCTGCACCTCGATATGCCGCGGCCGGGTGACGAAACGCTCCAGGAACAGCGTGTCGTCACCGAACGCGGCGGCCGCCTCGCGCCGGGCGCTGCGCAGCGCCTCCGGCAGCCGGGCCGGATCGTCCACCCGGCGCATGCCCTTGCCTCCACCGCCCGCCGACGGCTTGACCAGGACCGGATAGCCGACTTCGGCGGCCGCGGCGATCAGGTCGTCGTCGGTCAGGCCGGGCGTGGCGATGCCGGGCACCACCGGGACGCCGAACGCGGCCACGGTGTTCTTCGCGGTGATCTTGTCGCCCATCACCTCGATGGCGCGGGCGGGCGGGCCGAGGAAGACGATGCCCGCCTCGGCCAGCGCCGCGGCGAAAGCGGCGTTCTCCGAGAGGAACCCGTAGCCGGGGTGAACCGCTTGCGCGCCGGCGCGCACGGCGGCGGCCACCACCCGGTCGATGGCGAGGTAGCTCTCCCGGGCGGGGGCCGGGCCGAGGCGCACCGCCGTATCCGCTTCGCGGACGTGGCGGGCGTCGGCGTCGGCGTCGCTGTAGACGGCCACCGAGCGGATGCCCAGCGCGCGCAGCGTGCGGATCACCCGCACCGCGATCTCGCCGCGATTGGCGACGAGCACGGTGTCGAACCCGACGGGAACGGATTTGTTCAGCATCGCCATCACATCCGGAATACGCCGTAGGAAACGGGTTCGAGGGGGGCTTGCGCGCACACCGAGAGAGCGAGCCCGAGCACGGTCCTGGTGTCGGCGGGATCGATGACGCCGTCGTCCCACAACCGGGCGGTCGAGTAGTAGGGGTTGCCCTGGCTTTCGTACTGCTCCCGGATCGGGGCCTTGAACGCCTCCTCGTGTTCGGCCGACCAGGGCTGCCCGCTGCTGTCGAGCTGGTCACCGCGCACCGTCGACAACACCGCCGCGGCCTGCTCGCCGCCCATCACCGAGATGCGGGCGTTCGGCCACATCCACAGGAACCGCGGCGAATACGCGCGCCCGCACATCGAATAGTTGCCCGCGCCGTAGGAGCCGCCGATGACGACGGTGAGCTTCGGCACGCGCGCGCAGGCCACCGCGGTGACCATCTTCGCGCCGTGCTTGGCGATGCCGCCCGCCTCGTAGTCGCGGCCGACCATGAAGCCGGTGATGTTCTGCAAGAACAACAGCGGGATGCTGCGCTTGTCGCACAGCTCGATGAAATGCGCGCCCTTCATGGCGGATTCGCTGAACAGCACGCCGTTGTTGGCGACGATGCCCACCGGATGCCCGTGGATGTGCGCGAACCCGGTGACCAGGGTCTTGCCGTAGCCGGCCTTGAACTCGTGGAAGCCGCCCTCGCCCTCCGGAGTCCCGTCGACCAGGCGGTGGATCACCTCACGCACGTCGTAGGGGGTGCGCAGATCCACCGGCACCACGTCGTAGAGCTCGGATTCCGGCGCGGCGGGCGCGATGACGGGCCGGACGTCCCACGGGACCGGCGTGCGCGGTCCGAGGGTGGCCACGATGCGGCGCACGATGCGCAGCGCGTCCTGGTCGTCCTCGGCCAAGTGGTCGGTGACGCCCGAGGTACGCGAGTGCAACTCGCCGCCGCCGAGTTCCTCGGCCGTGACCACCTCACCGGTCGCGGCCTTCACCAGCGGCGGACCGCCGAGGAAGATGGTGCCCTGGTTGCGCACGATCACGGCCTCGTCGCTCATCGCGGGCACATAGGCGCCACCGGCGGTGCACGAGCCGAGCACCGCGGCGATCTGCGGGATTCCCTTGGCGCTCATGGTCGCCTGGTTGTAGAAGATGCGCCCGAAATGCTCCCGGTCGGGGAACACTTCGTCCTGGTGCGGCAGGTAGGCGCCGCCGGAGTCGACCAGGTACACGCACGGCAAGCGGTTCTGCGCCGCGATCTCCTGCGCGCGCAGATGCTTCTTCACCGTCATCGGGTAGTAGGTGCCGCCCTTGACCGTCGCGTCGTTGGCCACGATCACGCATTCCCGGCCGGACACCCGTCCGATCCCGGTGATGATCCCGGCGCCGGGGGAGTCGTCGCCGTACATCCCGGTCGCGGCGAGCGGGGAGAGTTCGAGGAACGGGCTTCCCGGGTCCAGCAGCTGGTCCACCCGCTGCCGGGGCAGCAATTTGCCCCGCGCGATATGGCGCTCGCGCGCCTTCGCGGGCCCGCCCAGCGCCGCGGCATCCAGCCGGGCGCGCAGGTCGTCGACCAGCGCCGCGTGCGCGGCCCGGTTTCCGACGGCCTCTTCGGTAACGGTCATCACGCCATCCTGTCGTCCAGTTAGTCGACGATAACTGGAATTCAGGTTAGTGTTGATTAACCGAGATGTCCAGGTCGGTGGAGAGGAACGCGTGTGACCAGTGCCGAACCCGTCGCGCCCACCCGTCGCGAGCAACTGAAGGCGCAACGCAGGGCGCAATTGCTGGAGGCCGGAGCGCGGTTGATCGCCGATCGCGGCTTCCTCGGCATGCGCTTGGACGACCTGGGCGCCGCCGTGGGCATCAGCGGTCCCGCGGTCTACCGCCACTTTCCGAACAAAGAGGCGCTGCTGGTGGAGCTGCTGGTCGGGGTGAGTCAGCGCCTGCTCGACGGCGGCAAGGCGGTGGTGGCGGGCACGAACTCCGCCGAGCTGGCGCTCGCCGGACTGGTCGATCACCACCTGGACTTCGCGCTCGGCGAACCGGAGCTGATCCGCATCCAGGACCGCGACCTGGACAACGTGCCCGCCCCGGCCCGCAGGGAGATCCGCCGCACCCAGCGCCAGTACGTGGAGATCTGGGTGGGCGTGCTGCGCGAATTGCATCCGGAGCTACCCGAGGAGACGGCGCGGGTGCAGGCCCACGCCGTCTTCGGCCTGATCAACTCCACCCCGCACAGCGCGGGCGAGGCGACCGCCGCCCGGGCCCGGCCGGTGCTGCGCGGGATGGCGCTGACCGCGCTGGGCTGAGCGCGCCCTCATCGCGCGCTCCACCCGCCGTCCATCGTGTAGGCCGCGCCGGTGACCATGCTCGCCTCCGGCGAGGCGAGCCAGCCCACCAGCGACGCGACCTCCTCCGGCTCGACGAGGCGTTTGATCGCGCTCTCGGTGAGCAGGATCTTCTGCACCACCTCCTGCTCGGGCACGCCGTGCGCCTTGGCCTGGTCGGCGATCTGCTTGTCCACCAGCGGTGTCCGCACATAGCCCGGGTTGACGCAGTTGCTGGTCACGCCGTGCGGGCCGCCCTCGAGGGCGGTGACCTTCGACAGTCCCTCCAGGCCGTGTTTGGCCGTCACGTAGGCCACCTTGTACTCGGAGGCGCGCAGGCCGTGCACCGAGGAGATGTTGACGATCCGTCCCCAGCCCTGCCGGTACATGTGTGGCAGGGCCGCGCGCACCAGCAGGAACGGGGCCTCGACCATCAGGGTGAGCAGATCGCGGAACCGCTGCGGCGCGAAGTCCTCGATCGGGCTGACGTGCTGCACCCCGGCGTTGTTCACCAGGATGTCGGTGTCGAGTTCCAGCTCTTCCAGCGACGCGACGTCGAGCAGATCCACCGCCCACGACTTGCCGCCCAGTTCCCTGGCCACCGTCTTCGCGCCGACATCGTCGACGTCGGCCACCGTCACCGTCGCGCCGCGCGCAGCGAGCACGCGGGCGCATGCCGCGCCGATGCCGCTCGCGCCGCCGGTGACCAGGGCGCTGCGCCCCGCCAAATCGCTCATCGCACGGTCACTTCGGCCCGCGCGCCGAGGGTCTCGGCGTCGGCGTGATCGATGCTTTCCAAGGTCAGCCCCTTCGTCTCTCGTGCGGCGAGCACGGCGATCGCACTCACCGCCGCGGCGCCCGCCAGGTACCAGGCGATCGGCACCGCGGAGTGATAGGTGTTCAGCAGCCGGACGGCGATGATCGGCGCGAGCGAACCGGCCACGATCGAGGTCACCTGATAGCCGAGGGACACGCCGGAATAGCGCATCCGGGTGGGGAACATCTCGGCCATGATCGCGGGCTGCCCGGCGTACATGAAGGCGTGGAAGATCAGGCCGATGATGATGGCGGACATGATGACCGCGTTGTGGCCGCTGTCCATCATCGGGAAGGCGAAGAAGCCCCAGGTGCCCGCGGCCAGCGCGCCGATCAGGTAGACCGGTCGCCTGCCGAAGCGGTCGGACAGGTTGCCCACCAGCGGGATCGTCACGAAGTGCACGGCGTGCGCGGCGAGCAGCCACCACAGGATCACTTGGGTGTCGGCGTGCACCTCGACCTTGAGATAGGTGATCGTGAACGTCACCACCAGGTAGTACATGACGTTCTCGCCGAAACGCAGCCCCATCGCGGTGAGCACGCCGCGCGGGTAGCGGCGCAGCACCTCGACCACGCTCAGCGAGGTCGCCTCGATCTGCTCGGCCTCCCGCTGCGCCGCGACGAAGATGGGCGCGTCGGTGATCTTCGTGCGGATGTAGTAGCCGATCAGCACCACCACCGCGGACAGCCAGAACGCCACCCGCCAGCCCCAGCCGAGGAACGCCTCGTCCGACAGCGTGGAGGTCAGCACCAGCAGCACCACCGTCGCCAGCAGGTTGCCCGCGGGCACGCCCGCCTGCGGCCAGCTCGCCCAGAATCCGCGGCTGCGGCTCGGGCTGTGTTCGGCCACCAGCAGCACCGCGCCGCCCCACTCACCGCCGACCGCGAAACCCTGGATGAAGCGCAGGGCGACCAGCAGCGCGGGCGCCCAGTAGCCGATCTGTCCGAAGGTGGGCAGGCAGCCCATCAGGAAGGTCGCGCTGCCCACCAGCACCAGGCTGAATTGCAGCAGCTTCTTACGGCCGTATTTGTCGCCGAAGTGCCCGAACACCACGCCGCCGAGCGGACGCGCCGCGAAGCCGACCGCGTAGGTCACGAACGCGGCCAGGATGGCGTCCAGGTCGCTGGTGTCCTTGGCGAAGAACACCTTGCTGAACACCAGTGTGGCGGCGGTGCCGTAGAGGAAGAACTCGTACCACTCCACGATCGTGCCCGCCATCGACGCGGCCACCACGCGGCGCAAGCCGCTGGTCGTCGCGCCCGAATCCGCCGCCGCGGTCGCTGCGGCGCTGTGCTCCCTCATCGCACTTCTCCTTCGTGCCAGGGGCCACACTTCGTTCTCGATGTGACGGCTCCCACAATGCTTGGCTGCACCGAGTATTAGTGCAGACGAATCGCGCCGCAATGACCATTTGTGCAGTGCCTCTCTGCAAAGATGCAGATATGCGCCCGGCGTCGCCTGGTCGTCCCAGTGCCGACGACCTCCTCGTGCTCCTGGCTGTGGGGCGGTCGGGCCGATTCGTCACGGCCGCCGAAGAACTCGGCATCAACCACACCACCATCTCCCGGCGCATCGCCGCGCTGGAGCAGACGCTCGGCGGCCGAGTGCTCACCAGGGTCACCGGTGGCTGGGAACTGACCGATCTCGGCAGGGCGGCCCTCGCCGCGGCCGAGGCGGTGGAGTCGGCGGTGAAATCGCTGGCCGCGGACGCCGGCGGCGACCGGGTGCTGGAGGGCGTGGTCCGGGTCTCGGCGACCGACGGCTTCAGCGCCTATATCGCCGCGCCCGCCGCCGCGGAGGTGCAGCGGCGGCATCCGAAGATCTCGGTCGAGATCGTGGCGACCACCCGGCGCGCATCGCAGCAGCGTTCGGGCCTGGACTTGGAGATAGTGGTGGGGGAGCCGCAGGTACACCGCGCCACCGCCACGCATCTGGCCGACTACTGCCTCGGCCTGTACGGCTCCCACGAATACCTGCGCGAACACGGCGCGCCCGCCACCATCGACGATCTGGCGCGGTATCCGCTGGTGTACTTCATCGATTCCATGCTGCAAGTCGACGATCTCGACCTGGCCTCCAGTTTCGTACCCGCGATGCGCGAATCGGTCACCTCCACCAACGTTTTCGTGCACGTGGAAGCCACCCGCGCCGCCGCCGGTCTGGGCCTGCTGCCCTGCTTCATGGCCGACCGGCACGCGGATCTCGTTCGCGTCCTCGCGGATTCGGTGACCGTCACGCTCGGCTACTGGCTCGTCGCCCGCACCGAAACCCTCCGCCGCCCGGAAGTGGACGCCGTCGTCACGGCGATTCGCGCCATGGTGGCCGACCGGCGCGACACCCTGCTGGGCCGCCCGCGCTGAGACTCGCCAGTCGTCGGAAGTGCTCGGCGTCGCCGCCCGCGTGCGCGGTTGGCGGCTTCGCGGACGGGGCCGCGCACCGTGGCGGCCCCGCGATCCTGGAACCGGGCCGGGCCGCGAAGTAGCTCGCGCGGTGCCGAGCGCGGCCGTCAGGGAGTGTCTGCGCGTGCGGCCGTCGCGGCCAGGGTGGTGTAGTCCATCGTGAAGGATCCGCCCAGCGAGTCGATGGCGGCTCCGACCGCGTCCAGTATCTCGGCCAGCTGATCAGCCTGCAGTCGGGTGAGGCCGCCTGTGGTCGGGAGCAGCTCCAGCCATTGGTCGCGCGTATAGGACTGCTGCCAGTCGAATCGCCACTGCTCGGGATCTCCGAATTGTTCGGTCTCTCGGATCTGGTCGGCGAATTTCGCGTATCCCGCTTGGTAGAACTCGAGGGGGCGCCGAGCCGGTTGGCCGCTGAACGGAGAGTCCGGCGCGACCCGCCGGTAGGCGGCGGCGAACGGTTCCGCGACTTCGGCGGGTGGCTCGTACACGTGCCCGAAGATCGCCAGCCGTCCCCCTGGACGCAGCACGCCCGCCGCCTTCGCGGCGCCGGTGACCGGGTCCACCCAATGCCACGACTGAGCGGCGACCACCGCGTCGAACATCCGGTCGCCCGGCTGCCACGCCTCGAAGGTCGCCACCTCGACCCGCAGCCCGCGGGCTCGCGCGAAGTCGGCCATCCGCGCATCGGGTTCCACGCCGAGCACCGTGCACCCCGCCGCCTGGAACTGCCGACCGGCGATACCGGTACCGCAGCCCACGTCGAGCACGTTCGTCCCCGGAGTCTCGGCCAGGATGCGCGCCACCAATGCGTCGGGGTAGGCGGGCCGGGCCTGGTCGTAGCGCTGTGTGTCCACGCCGAACGACACGGCCATCTGCTGGAACTGTCCCGGCTGCGCCTGGGACGGTGCTGGTTGCTCCTGCGGCATTGTGGGCATGCGCCCACCTTAGTGGGCGCATGCCCACTGAGCAATAATGCCGCTGGATCGACCGCGAAAGGATTTGTGAGTGCCGACTGGGATGCACCTTCGCGACGCACGGCAGCAACTGTTCGACGCTGCCGAGCGCGTACTGCTGCGCGACGGGCCGAACGGGCTGACCAGCCGGGCTGTCACCGACGAGGCGGGCTGCGCCAAAGGCGTTCTGCACCGGCACTTCACCGACTTCGACACCTTCCTCACCGATCTCGTGCTCGATCGGGCCGCGCGACTCGAAGCGCAGGCCGGTGCGCTACGCGCCGCCGTGGGCTCCGGCACGGTGGCCGCCAATCTGACCAGCGCTCTGACCATCCTGTTCGGACCCGTTCCGCTGGCGATCATCCCGCTCATCACCTTCCGTGACGAACTGCGCGCCCGACTGCGGCAAGCCAGGCCCGGCGGCGGCATGGCGATCCTCGCCGAGGCGACGACCGCGATCTCCACTTACCTGACCGACGAGCGCGAACGGGGCCGTATCGCAGCCGACGCGGACATCGACTCACTAACCCTCTCCCTGGTCGGTGGCGCCCACCTGTTGTTCACAGGCCGCGACCCCGGCCCACCGACTACATCGGCAGTCGAAAAGTTCGTCGCAGCAGTCATCTCCGACGCCGTGCGACGACGACCGGCCTGAACCCGGCCCGCGTCGAGGGGACTGTGGATCCAAGGGCTCTTCTCTGTGTCAAGCCTTGATGAGCAGAAGGCGCACCCCGACCGGCTGCGGCGGGTACGTCAGTAGGCGGGATCGAACAATTCACGCTGCTCATGGGCGAACTCGGCGAATGTAAACGGTCGTCGGCCGATCAACCGCTCGAGGCCGGCCGGGTCGGCGGGCGATGTCGGTGCTCCGGCCGCCTGGATAGCCGCCCCGACCGCGCTGATGTGTGCGGCCATATCGGCGTTGATCATCGTGTCCTGCTGCGCTGCGGCAAGCGCGGTCAAGTCGTCCTGCCACGCCTGGCTGGATATCCCCTCGAAACGCACCGGTCGTCCCAGCTCCGCGGAGAGCACGCCGGCCAGTTCGGTATGCGAGGCGATCTCGGAGCCACTCAGTCGCTCGACGATGGCGCCGGAGAATCGCTCCGGGTACAGCAGCGCGGTTACCGCCAGCTCGGCCGCGTCGCTGCCCGCGATCCACGGTGCCGGCGCGTCTCCGAAACTATTACCGAAGGTGTTGTTCTCGCGGATCGACTGGGCGTGCAGGACTGCCACATTCTCGTGGAACAACGCCGTGATACGCAGTATCAGCAGATCGATCCCCGCCCAGGTGAGGACTTCCTCGGCCAGCCATTGCGCACGGCCGAGAGCAGCTGCTGGTGGATGGCTGGTCTTCTGGGTCCAGCTTCCAGTCGCGGGACTACCGTTGCCTTGGTACGGGCACAACGCGAGGATGTCCCGAGGATCTTCATGATCTTCGCCGAGGCATTCGGCCGTCGCCCAGCCCTTTCCCGGCGAACTCGCTATCCCACTGCGTCACTAAGACCGGCGCCTGCAGATCGGACGGTTGATCAAGAGGTGATCGAGAACGGTGAGGAGTCGTGGTGAAGCGGTATCGACATCAGCGTGATCGTCTCGCCGACCGCGTAGCGGACAGTTTCCTTCGCCAGGAGGTTACGGCAGCGCTCGAAGGCTTGCCGACCGCCCGAAGAGCCTGATCCTCAGGCATTTCCTTCGTGGAGAGTCCTTCGAAGACATTGCGAAGGACTTCGGCTTCCATGACCCTGACTGGGCGGTCTACTGGATAGAGGAAGCCGTGAGAGAGCTGCGGGCACCGGAGCTACGTGAGACTCTTTCGTCCTACCTCTACGGTGAGCCACCATCCGAAGAGCACGTTTGTCCAGGATGCGGGAAAGTTTTGCCGCGACCGCCTGCGGGCAAGCGTGGCCCCAAGCAAATCTGTTGCAGCCCCAGATGCCGCAAACGTGTCCAATACGCACGCGCCCGCGCAGCCCGGAACGGCTCAGGAGAGGGATAGAGGATGCTTCAGCCCAGGAGCTTCGCTCCGGCGTAGCTCCCCCACTGCACTTCGAGAGGTGGGGGACCACGTAGTTTCCGATCATGGAGGTTTCGTCGGTCCTGCTCGGACAGATCTCTTCGCGTGGCGGTCGCACCGGTGCCGCGAAGTCACCCGCTGATTCCCAACTCCTGCCCGGGCAGGGGCAGGACGGTGAAAGGCATGGCGGCTCGCGGCCTGTGGCGGTGGTGGTCGAGGGTGTTGCCGCTGCCGGTGTAGCGGCACTGGTCGCGGCGGTCGTGATCACGCTCGCCTCAAGTGTGCGTTGGCCGGCCTACACCACCTCGAATGTGCTGCGAGCGTTGACCACTGTCGGTCAAGTCGCGGCGATCGCCACGCTATGTGTGGCGGTTGCGCTGACGCGGGCACGAGCGTCGGTGCAGGCCGACGCCTCCGGGAGACAGTGGATCCCGAGACTGGTGCGTCCGCTGTCGTGGATCGGTCTCTCGGGGTTCGTGGCGATCACCCTCGGTATGCCGTTGGCTGCGTCGAACCTGTACTTGCTGGGTTTGTCCCCTGATCAACAGTGGCGCAGTGAGTTATTGGGACGTTTCGCCGACAGCGCGGTGCCGCGGGATGGAACCTATGCCGGACTGCCACCGGACCGAGCAGCGGGCTGGTATTGGCTGGGTGGACGTGTGGCGGCGGTAGCTGCAATACCTGGCTGGGAGGCGTTGAAGTCGTATGCGATCACGTCCATCGCGATCGCGGCGGTTCTCGCGCTGGTGTGGTGGTCGCGTTTGTTGCGCCGCGCGGATATCGCGATCGTTGTCGCCGCGACGACGGCGGCCGTGGCGGTGGCTTATGCCGCACCAGATCCGGCGTTCACCACCTGCCTCCTGCTGTTGATGCCCGCACTGGTCGCCACATGGAGTGCGGTACAAGGTTCGGTCGGCGACACAGCAGCGTCCGCGGGTTTGCTGCGTCGCGCG
This sequence comes from Nocardia sp. NPDC047648, assembly GCF_040642815.1. Lineage (NCBI taxonomy): Bacteria > Bacillati > Actinomycetota > Actinomycetes > Mycobacteriales > Nocardiaceae > Nocardia > Nocardia sp. NPDC047648. Next base: position 377,613 of record NZ_JBEYSX010000007.1, read on the forward strand.
TCCAGTTCGCGTCAGGTGTGGGCACGGCTGCTCGGAGTGGGGGCCTATCTGGGGGTGTGCGTAGCCTTCGACGAGGCTGCCTTCGTGGGCGCTGCCAGCACTGTAACTGTCGCGGCGGTTTTGGCGGGAGTAGTCGCGATGAAACGGGCCGATGCAACAGACCGACTCCGGCAATGGCGTGGTGTGCTCGGGCGGTGGCTGGTCGTTGCATTCGTAGCAGCGATCGCCGCCGCACTGGTGTGGTCCGCCTACCTCCGGCAGAGGGGCACGGCGATGTTTACAGAGATCGAGGTTTCCGCAGCCGAATGCGGGGCGATGGTACGAGTTGTTTCGGCAGGGGCCGCAGTGGCCGTGGCCATCGTCGCGATACGTGCGGTTTCCGCGATGGTGCGCGAACACCGGTCGTGGGGTCGTGTTGTCGCCGCGGTCTGGTTGATCGGTGCGATCGGGTTCTCTCAGCAGATCCCCGAAGTGCTCGCGGTGCCAATCGGTGCCGCCTACAGCGATACCGACGGCAAAGGCATACGTGCGGACGGATACCCGACCTCAGCGGTGGCTGAATACTGGCGCGTCGACCAGGCCATCGCCGCGACGACGCGAGGTACCCAGCGCAATAGAGTGGTACTGACCGGTGACACGACACTGCTAGCGATCTATCCCTATCGCGGGTACCTGGCCCAAAGCGCCCGATACTCGAACCCGTTGGCCGACTACAACTCCCGCGTGCAGCAGGTCAAGGACTGGTCGGCACTGTCCTCGTCCGACGAGTTGATCGCCGAACTCGATCGCAGCCCCCGACCAGCGCCCGCGGTGTTCGTGCTCCGCCGCTCTGGCTCGGACTACGTGCTGCGTTTGGCCAGCGACCCCCGTAGCGACAACGGGCTCAGCCGCACCTACACGACGATCTCGTTCCCTGCTGCACTGTTCGACAACGAGCATTTCACTCACACCGAGGCCGGCCCGTTCACGGTCTTGGTGCGCCGTTGACCTGCATCTAGCGCAAATACATTGCGGCACTTCCCTTTACATGGCGATGATGTCTGATAGCATCTACGTCGCATCTAGGGGAGGAAAAAATGCGCAGAAAATTCGCCGTCGGCGTCATCGCAATCGCAGCCACGTTCTTCGGAGCGGGAGTCGCCGCCGCCGGAGACGGGAACCGGCCACCGGACAGGGGTTTCTCTCCCTCACAGCCGACCGAAACGTTCTCCTTCAACAGCCGCAACGATTGCGTGAACGCCCGCAGCAGGGAAGACAGGGCCTCAAGCAGCTGCACATGGACGCGCAGCGGCGACGGCAACAACGAGTGGTCCTTCAGCGTCAACAGGAACCGGATCCAGCGATAACAACCGACTAACAGTGAGGCCCTGGATGAAACTCCAGGGCCTCACTCATGTCTGAGGCTGGGGAAATGGATCTTTCTCGTGGCTCATTGCTGAGCCGAGCGTAGCGCCGGGCGGCTCTGACGCAGCCTGAGATCTGGTGCTTCCCCTCGCGGCGATGTGGTTTGGCCCCAAGTCATCCCGAGCAGGATAGAGGAATAGAGGTTGCACGCCGTCGGTGCTAGGCGGCCTGGGCTGCGGCTCACATCCCCTCGCGCCCTACTCCTGACCGGGCGTGAGTTCCTGAACCACTGCGCCCCCTCACCACCGTGCCGAACTCTCCAGTGTTGACGTGCTGAGCCGACGAGGCGGCTGTTACCGCTCCCGATTCGGATCGTGGCAGCAGCGAAGTACCGAACCGCGCCGGAGCTGGTGGTCTTGCGCCGCCACTTGTTGGCACGGGTGCAACCCGCGGCGGTCGCAACCGCGCCGGCGGTGTCGCCGAGGAGAGCATCCGGAGCAGCCGGCGAGCTGATCGTCACCGCCCGTGCAGCTGCCCATCTCGCTGTCGATCGAGCACCGGCTCCCGCACCGAGGCCGCTGACGCCAACGTCGACGAGCTGGTCAGAAGTGGGTCACCGCCGCAGCCGGCACCCGGTGGCATTGATGAGCCGCGATGAGAATCGCATCCGAACCGCGCTGGAGGTCCTGGAGGTCACCGACTCATCCCGCCTGGATAGTCCCCCTGCGGCACAAATGTTGATCCTGGGAGCCCAGCCGAGAACCTAGATCATTGGCGCGCGGCCGGCGGGCACTGCGCCGCTGCGACCTAGGCGGCTGGCAGGAGAACATACGATGCGTACCCGGCCCGATCCCGACACGGACGGTCATGCCCTCGATACGGAAGTGCTGCTCGACGACTTCGCGGGCTTCGGTGTTTCCTCCCTTCCCCCCAGGTGGTCAGTCGAGCTGGTAGCCGGTCAGCCCCAGTACTCGCCGCGTTTCTTGCGTTCCTCTACATCGGCCAGGTACGCGTCTTCCTGGTCGGTGCCGAGCTTGTCTTCGTCGCCGAACCGGTCCCGCAAGTGGATTCGCTCGTCCTCCGGAACAGCGTCGCGGCGCGCGTTGAATGCCGCGAATCCCGCTTTGATCTTCTCCAGTTCTTCAATGGAGATATCGTCGCCGTGCGGATATTCGCCAGGCGCGTAAAACGTTTTCCCGTTGATTTCTTCCGGCATTTCCTATGTCCTTTCTATGACCGGGGCAGTTCGCGCATTTGAATGATGATGCGCCCTGTCTCCGGATCTGGGAATTTGTCGACCACCCGGAACGGGGTGTCGGACTTGAACACGACTTCGAGTTCTTCTGGCACACTGGAATGATGGCCGATGTAACGGCCGTCTGCCGACCATATCTGCATTTCCACCGGCCTATCCTTCGCAGCCGCCGAACTGGCGGACGCCGAGGTAAACGGCGCTTCGGTCACCGTTGATCCCGGCTCGTACCTCGCCAGGTCTTCCGAGGACAGCTCCACGCGCCGGGTCACCGGCCCTTCGTAGACGGGGCACTTATCCAATGCGGCATTCATGGCATCACGCTCGGCTATCTGCGCGGGTGTCAGATTGTCGCCGGATCGGATAGCGGTATTGAGTGGTGCACTGTCGCCGGTGTAGCGGCCGATCGCGTCGATATCCGCCCGTGGTAGGTCAACCTTAGGAATGCCTTCGGGATGCTCGATCTTGGGTAACTCGACCGGATCCTTTTTCGGCGGCCCGACCG
>NZ_JBEYSX010000008.1:0-353726 GCF_040642815.1 Nocardia sp. NPDC047648
CAATCAGATCAAAAACCAGAGTCCGAAAACCCAGCAAAACAATCGCCAGCAAAAAGCTGACAAAAATGTCCGACCCTCCACACGGGGGGTGAAAGGCCGGAACCAAATAAAACATTTGGCACTGACATTCATCGACACACTATTGAGTTCTCAAAGAACACACGCACACACATTCACTCCGAACATTTTCGGAACTTCAGTGAGGCAACTTTTCCAGCTTAGCCCATTCGTTCACCCGATCAAAATCGGGCTCCCGTTCGAGCCATGTGATGGCCAGGCGCTCCTCGTCCTACCTCGTTTCCCGGTCCATCCGCTCGGCGTCTCCGCCTCGCTTCTCGGCTCCGGGTCGGTGTCCGTGTCGCTCTGACTTGGATAAAGTTACGCGGCGGAAAACGCTACGTCAAATCGCCTGTCCAGCGTGCCTTTTCGCAGGTCAGAGGCGCGCCGGTGGGCGTGCGCCCGACGGAATGACACAAATGTGATTCAGGCCACGACAAGATCGTTTCGATTGCTCGTTCGGCAATCCCGGTCAGCCGCCCAATGGAGCTCGACGCGGCACGACCTTGCGGTAGGAGATCCGCCATCCGGCGGATTCCCGCACCACGACGTCTTCGTATGTCACGCTCCCGCAACCGCCGTCGGCGCTGATGCCGATTCCCTTGGACCGCACCCCGACCGTGCCCGCGTCGTTCTGGGTGATGAGGACATTGGTGATGTGGTGTCCGACCGGATTCGCGTCGCCGAGCGCGAGCGCCGCTTCGCGCAGCGCGGTGATGCCGCGCAGTTCACCGAATCCCAGCTCGGTGAGGTCGTAGACGACGTCCGGAGTGAACAACTCGTCCATCCGATCGAGTTCCCCGGCGTCCATGAGGTGACCGTGTGCGGCGATGAGGTCGTTGATCTCCAAGCTGTCGTCTATCGATAGCGTCGTGCGCAGCACCGTAGTGCCGCTCTCGATGCCGGTCAGGTCATTATTCGTCCGGCGGGCGTGCTGCCACTCACTGCGGGACGGCAGCAGCACGAAGCAGTTTCGCGCCGAGGCCGGCGAGGAGATCCCTCATCTCGGGTGGTTCGACGACCTCGAAGTCCAGGTCCAGGTGGGCGATGCGCAGTGCGGTCCACTCCAGGGAATCGGCCGAGGTGCGCAGCAGGCAGGTGTGCGCATCCAGCGGTTCGATCTCCTCCGCGCGCACGCGGAACGCGTCGGCGAGGGTTTCGGCGCCCGCGTGCACGCGCAGGACCACTCGGCGGACCGGCCTGGTGCGGGCCAATTGGCTGGTGACGAAGGCTGCCGCGTCCTCGGCGGGCAGGGCGCGGGCAGCGCACCGTATTCCGGTGGGCTGTGGAGAGGTCAGCCGATCCACCCGGAAGGTGCGCCAATCCGCGCGATCGACGTCCCATGCGACCAGATACCAGCGGCGACCGGCGGAGACCAGACTGTGCGGTTCGGTGAGGCGGCCGGTTTCCGCGTCGACCTTGTCCCGGTAGCGGAAGCGGATCCGTTCGCCGTCGCGCGCGGCGGCGGCCAAGGCGACGAGCACCTCCGGATCGACCATCGGACCGGCCGGGGGCCCGCCGAGCGAGACGGTGGTGGTGTCTATCGCGTCGACCCGGCGGCGCAATCGCGACGGCAGCACCTGCTGCAGTTTCACCAAGGCGCGGGCAGCTGATTCCTCGATACCCGCGATCGCGCCCTGCGCCGCGCCACGCAGCCCGAGGGTGATCGCGACCGCCTCCTCGTCGTCGAGCAGCAGCGGCGGCAGCGCGGCGCCCGCTTCCAAGCGGTATCCGCCTATCGCGCCGAGGGAGGCGACCACGGGATATTCCAGCTCGCGCAGGCGCTCCACGTCGCGGCGCACCGTCCGCACGGTGACCCCGAGCCGCGCGGCCAGCTCCGGGCCGCTCCATTCGCGGCGAGTTTGCAGCAGCGACAGCAGTTGGAGCAGGCGCGCGGCGGTCTGGGTCACGGGTTCCAGTATGGCCGGGAAGGAGGACAGAACCTGACCTCATCAGCTTCTAGCGTGAGGCTCGTGCATGCTCATCGAGACACCATCAGCATCGTCGGGGCCAGGGAGAACAACCTCCGGGACGTGTCGCTGACGATCCCCGAGGGCAAGATCGTGGTCTTCACCGGCGTCTCCGGTTCGGGTAAGTCGTCGATCGTCTTCGGGACCGTGGCGGTCGAATCGCAGCGGCAGCTCAACGAGACCTTCACCTGGTTCATTCGCAACCGGCTGCCCAAGTACGAGCGGCCGGAGGCCGACGCGATCGACAATCTCGCGCCCGCCGTAGTCGTCGACCAGAAGCCGATCGGCGGCAATTCCCGTTCCACGGTGGGGACCATGACGGATATCCAGTCGGTCATCCGCGTGCTGTTCTCCCGGCACAGCGTGCCGAGCGCGGGCGAGGCGACGCGCTATTCGTTCAACGACCCGCTGGGCATGTGCCCCGCGTGCGGCGGTCTGGGCCATGTGGTGCGCCCGGATCTGGGCAAGCTCATCGATACCGGCAAGTCGCTGAACGAGGGAGCCATCACCTTCGGTCCGTTCGCGGTCGGAACCTTCCAATGGCAGCTCTACGCCGAGTCGGGACTGTTCGACCCGGACAAGCCACTGCGGGACTTCACCACCCAGGAGTGGCAGTTGTTCCTGCACGGCAAGGGGTTCCGGGTGCCGCGCAAGAACCGGAACGGATCAGCGGGGAACAACGCCTACGAGGGCCTGCTTGAACGATTCGACCGCCTCTACGTCAAGCGCGATCTCACCGCGCTGTCGGACCGGAATCGCGCGGCCGCCCGCGCCGTGGTCACCGAGGAGATCTGCCCGGACTGCAAAGGCGCCCGGCTCAACGCCGACGCGCTGGCGAGCCGGATCGATGGCCTCGGCATCGCCGACTACGGCAGGCTGGAGATCACCGATCTCATCGAGGTGCTCGCGGGGCTGGACGATCCGGTGGCTCGACCGATCGCGCAGGCGGCCATCGGGCGGTTGCGCCGGATCGAGGAGGTCGGGCTCGGCTACCTGTCGCTCGATCGGGAAACCGCGACCCTCTCCGGCGGCGAGGCGCAGCGCCTGAAGGTGGTCCGGCATCTGGGCTCCAGCCTCACCGGTATGACCTACATCTTCGACGAGCCCAGCGTCGGTATGCATCCGCGCGACGTGGGGCGGCTGAACACTCTGCTGAGCCGGCTGCGCGACAAGGGGAACACCGTCCTGGTGGTGGAGCACTCCCCCGACGTCATCGACGTCGCCGACCATGTGGTCGACATGGGGCCGGGGGCCGGTTCGCGCGGCGGGCGGGTCGTGTTCCAAGGCACGGTCGATCAGCTCCGGACCGCACCGACGGCGACCGGTGCGGGATTGCGCCGGGCGCGGCGAGTGAAGGACGACGTCCGCGAGCCGACGGGATGGCTGACCGTCACCGATGCCGACGCCTACAACCTGAAGAGCCTCACCGCGCGGTTTCCGACGGGCGTGCTCACTGCGGTGACCGGCGTGGCGGGTTCCGGGAAGAGCACGCTGGTTTCCGGCGCGTTCGTCGCCGCGCATCCGCAGGTCATCGCGGTGGACCAAGCGGCCATCGCCGCATCCCGGCGCTCCAGCCCGGCCACCTATCTCGGCATCATGGACCCGCTGCGCCAGCTCTTCGCCAAGCGGCACGGTGTGCGGCCGGGCTTGTTCAGTTTCAACTCCGACGGCGCCTGCGGCGAATGCGATGGCGCGGGAGTGATCTTCACCGACCTCGCGTACATGGATCCGGTCACCACGGTGTGCCGGGCCTGCCACGGACGCAGGTATCGCCAGGAAGCGCTCGCCTACGAGATTCGCGGGGCGTCGATCGCCGACGTCCTGGAGATGCCCGCCGAGGAGGCGCTGGAGTTCTGGGCCGGAGACGGAGACCGGCGCGTGCTCACGCCGTTGCGGGCGCTGCTCGACGTCGGTCTCGGCTATCTCACCCTCGGCCGCGCGCTCACGTCGCTGTCCGGTGGCGAGCGCCAGCGCATCAAGCTGGCGGATCATCTCCAGCGGCGCAGCGGATCCGGTATCTACGTGCTCGACGAGCCGACCACCGGACTGCACATGGCCGATGTCGACACGCTGGTCGGGCTGCTGGACCGGCTGGTAGACGCGGGCAACACGGTGATCGTCATCGAACACGACCTCGACGTCGTCGCCCGGGCCGACTGGGTGATCGATCTCGGACCGGACGGCGGAAAGCACGGCGGCGAAATAGTTTTCGCGGGGACCCCGGCGGCCCTCCTGGCGGACGACCGGTCGCTGACCGCGGAATACTTGCGGCGCAGCGTCGGCGTCCGCGCCTGACCGCCCGCGGAAAGTCATAGCGTCATCGCACGGATCTCGGCTGCCGAAGCATCGAGCAGCCGAGTTCCATCGGACCGATACCGCACAGGGACGTCTACCGCGGCGGCATCATGAACCTATGACGACACGGGAGGTGGTCCGGGCGGGAGCTTTCGCGCGGATCTACGACCCGGGCGTCGGCGAATCGGAAGCCTGGTACATCAACGATCACACGATCGTCCGCGACGACGCCGGGCGCTGGCACCTCTTCGGCATCACTCACCCGGAGCCCGCCGACCCGTTCGACGAGACCGAGTTCGCCCACGCCACCGCGGACCGGCTGCACGGGCCCTGGACCACGCGCGAGCGTGCGTTGCTGGTGGATCGGAACTACGGCGAAACCCATCTGTGGGCGCCTTACGTGGTCGGCGCCCACGAGCGGTACTACATGTTCTACGCGGCGGGCGGAGCCGACCGCACCGCCGCGGCGATGAACCTGGCGACGTCGCGCGATCTCTTCCGATGGACCCGCTCGCCCGCGGGCCCGCTGTTCCGCGACGGATACGACGCTCGCGACCCGATGGTGGTGCGCGTGGGCGACCAATGGGTGATGTACTACTGCGCGACCAGCGCCCCGACGGGCGGTCACCACGTCGTCGCCTATCGCACCAGTACCGACCTCGTGCACTGGGGTGAACGCCACATCGCGTACACGGACCCGACCAAAGGCACCGAGGCGGGCAACACCGAATCGCCTTACGTCCTGCGGCACGACGGATGGTGGTACCTGTTCATCGGTCCGCGCCCGCATTACGTCGGCACCGACGTCTTCCGCAGTGACAGTCCTTTCCGCTTCCGCATCGGAGACAAGGTCGGCCACATCGCGGCGCACGCCGCCGAAGTGATCGGCGCGGACGGCCGCTGGTGGATCACCAGTGCGGGCTGGGGCCAGGGCGGCGTCCATCTGGCGCCGCTCGACTTTCCGCAGTCGCGCGTGGTCAAAACGGTTCCGCGCTAAGCGGTCCGAGAACGGGGCCGAGCGCGAATTCGGCGAAAGGCGTCTCCGGGCTCGGTCGCGGCTGGTATCTGTTGATCGAGTCGAACTCTCCGATCACCCCACCTACGGGAGGGACCGGCATGGCCCGTATCGGCGTTATCAGTGTTTCCGATGGCCGCGACTATGTGCATGCGGGCATCGCCGATTTCATCGCCTCCACCGAGGATCGGCTGGTGGCCGCGCTGGCGGCGGCCGGACACGATGTGGTCCGCGGCGCGGCGCCGATCAGCGACAACGCGCTGGCTACCTCGGTGGCGCGCACCGTCGCGGCGGCGGGCGTCGATCTGACCGTCCTGCACTATGCCGTCTGGGCGTTCCCGCATTTCACCATGCTCGCGGCGGGCGCCATCCCCGGGCCGCTGCTGCTGCTGTCGAATATCGACCCGGTGCAGCCCGGGATGGTCGGCATGCTCGCCGCGGGCGGCGCCCTGGATCAGATCGGGCGCAGACACAGCAGGCTGTGGGGTGATCCGTCCGATCCCGAACTCGTCGAGGCCATCGGCGTGCGGGCGCGGGCCGCGGCCGCCGTATCGGGCTTGCGCGGTTCGACATTCGGGCGCTTCGGCGGGCGGCCGATGGGCATGAACACCGCGGTCGCCAATACCGATCAGTGGCAGCGGCAGTTCGGCATCGACGTCGAGGAAATCGATCAGTGGGAGATCGTGCGGCGTGCCGAACTGGCCGACGCGGGCGAGGCGCGGGCCGCACGCGAGTGGCTGGAGCGGCACACCGCGGGCGTGCACTACGACGGGGCGAAGCTCACCCCGCAACTACTGGAACGCCAGATCCGGTCCTATCTGGCGGTACGCGAATTGATCTCCGAATGGCGACTGGACTTCTCGGGTATCAAGGGGCAGCCCGAACTCACCCAGTATTTCGCCACCATGGATATCACCGAGGCGTTCCTCAACGATCCCTACGACTGGAACGGCCCGAAGGAACCGCACGTCTGCGCCACCGAGGCGGACATGGACGGTGCGCTGACCATGCAACTGCTCAAGCGGATCGCGGGCACCCCGGTGCTGTTCGCCGACGTCCGGCACTATCACGCCGATCGCGACATCTGGGACCTCTGCAATTCCGGCCAGCACGCCACCTGGTTCGCCGCGCGCAGCGCCGATCCCGCCGAGAATCTGGCGAAGGTGCACCTGTACCCGGAGGTCTTCTTCTTTCCCGCCGGCGGCGCCTCGGTGCACCATCTGGCCGCCCCGGGCCGGATGACCCTCGCGCGGCTGACCCGTCTCGACGGCGACTACCGCATGCAGCTGATGCTCGGCGAGTTCGAGCACTACGACCAGCAGACCAACGAGGCGCTGATGAAGCAGTCGACCCGGGAGTGGCCGCACGCGTTCGCCCGGCTGGACGCGCGCGCCGAGGACTTCCTGAACCGCTTCGGCGCCAACCACATCCACGCGGTGCCCGGCGACCACCGGGCGGCCGTCCGCGCGACGTGCGAGTTGCTCGACGTCACGGTGGACGAGTTCACGCGGTGACGATGTTCCTCGGCATCGACATCGGGACCGCGAGTTCCAAAGGCGTGCTCACCGATGCCCGCGGCACTATTCTCGCCAGGGCCGAGCGGGCGCACGAGGTTTCCATGCCGCACCCCGGATGGGTCGAGCACGACGCGGAGACAGTGTGGTGGGCCGACTTCGTCGCACTCGCCCGCGACCTGGTGGCGGCGGCCGACGGCGCCACGCTCGACGGTCTGGCGGTATCCGGCATCGGTCCGTGCCTGCTGCCCGCCGACGCCCGGGGCACGCCGCTGCGCCCCGCCATCCTCTACGGTGTCGACACCAGGGCCGGGACCGAGATCAACGAGCTGAACGAGGAATTCGGCGCGCGGGCCGTGCTCGACCGCGCCGGATCGCCACTGACCAGCCAGGCCGTCGGCCCGAAGGCGCGGTGGCTGGTCCGGCACGAGCCGGACGTCGCCGCACGCACCGAGCTGCTGCTGATGGCGAGCTCTTTCCTGGTGTACCGGCTCACCGGCCGGTACGTTCTGGACCACCAATCGGCCAGTCAGTGCGTACCGCTGTACGACCTGCGCGCACGTGCGTGGGCGACGGACTGGGCCGAGCGGATCGTGCCGGGCTGGACCCTGCCGGATCTGGCCTGGCCCACCGAGATCGTGGGCCGGGTGAGCGCGGACGCCGCGGTCGCCACGGGCCTTCCGGCCGGGCTGCCGGTCACCACCGGGACCATCGACGCCTGGGCCGAGGCGGCCAGCGTCGGCGTCCGCGCCCCGGGCGACGCGATGATCATGTACGGCACCACGATGTTCCTGGTGCAGGTGCTCACCGACCCGCGTCCGCATCCCGGCCTCTGGGGCACCTGCGGCACCTGGCCGGACACGTACACCCTCGCCGCGGGTATGGCCACCTCCGGCGCGGTCACCGACTGGCTGCGCAAACTCGTGGGCGGCGAGTTCGCCGATCTCGTCGTCGCCGCCGCGGACGTGCCTGCGGGCAGCAGAGGGCTGCTCGCGCTGCCCTATTTCGCCGGTGAGCGCACTCCCCTGTTCGACCCGGACGCACGTGGCATCGTCGCGGGACTCACCCTCGGGCACGGCCGGGCCGAGCTCTACCGCGCGGTACTGGAGGGCATCGCCTATGGCGTGCGGCACAATCTCGAGGCCATGACCGAAGCCGGTGGACGGGCGGCGCGCTTGGTCGCCGTGGGCGGTGGCACCAAAGGCGGCCTGTGGACCCGGATCGTCTCCGATGTCACCGGGCTGCCCCAGCAGTTGCCCGCCGAGACCGTCGGCGCGAGCCTCGGTGACGCTCTGCTCGCCGCCGAAGCCGCCGGAGTCGACACCTCCGCGTGGAATCCGGTCGTCGACACCGTGCTGCCACGTCCCGAACGCGTAGCGAAATACGAGGAGTACTACCGGCACTACCGGGATCTCTACGATCGCACGACGACTATCGCGCATTTCCTCGCGGCCGAACAGCGCCGTGCGGGTGCGTCGTCCTGAACGCCCGTGCGGCGATGCGGAGCCGGTTCGCGGAACGATATGAGGATTTCATGCCCACGATCACTCTGACCCAGGACAATTTCGACTCCGTCGTCGCATCACATTCCATCGTGCTCGTGGGCTCCGCGCGCGGAGCCGGGCTCGCGCCCACCGCGCCTCGATACGGGGGGTCGGGATTGTGACCGCGCCGGGCGGAGAACTGTGGCGGCTGGACGGCACGCGAACGCGGTCGGTCAGCGCCGAGAACCCGACGGGAGCGCCCGGCGCGGGCGCGCGGGCGACCGACGGCACCGGAGCACACGCGGCGCGGCTGCTGGGCCCGGGATGGAAGATCTCGCCTTCGATCGCGCTCGCTCACGGGGAGACCGCCACGCTGGCCGACGTTTCCGGCCCCGGCGTGTTCAGGCATTTCTGGCTGACCACCGAACGTTCCGTCCTTCGCGCACTGACACTGCGGATGACCTGGGACGACGCGCAGCGGCCCGCGATCGAGGCGCCGCTCGGCGACTTCTTCTGCAACGGATGGGGTGAGACGGCCCTGCTGAGTTCGGAGATGGTGGTGGTCGCGCCCGCGGGCGGCCTGAACAGCTACTGGCCCATGCCGTTCCGGCACCGTGCGCGAATCACGCTGGAGAATCGTTGCGGCCGTGAGGTTCCGGTGTACTACCAGGCGACCTTCACCGAAGAGGACGTGCCGGACGACGCGGGGTATCTGCACACGCGGTGGACGCGGACGACCGGCTTGGGCAGTCCGGCCGTGCACACGATTCTCGACACGGTGCCCGGGCCCGGCCGCTACGTCGGCACCTACCTCGCCATTCGCCCGGGCGCGCCGGGATGGTGGGGCGAGGGCGAGGTCAAGTTCTTCCTCGACGGGGACGCCGAGCATCCCACGATTTGCGGAACGGGCACCGAGGACTATTTCGGCGGCGCCTGGAACTTCGACCTCGACGGGATGTATCGGACGTATTCCACGCCGTATCTCGGCCTGCACCAGGTGCTGCCGCCCGAGCAGATCTATCGACCCGATCAGCGGTTCGGTATGTACCGCTGGCACGTGCGCGATCCGATCTGTTTCGAACGCGAACTGCGCGTCACCGTGCAGGCCCTCGGATGGCAGGACGCGCAGACCTATCTTCCGTTGGAGGACGCCGAGGTGGCGACCACCGCTTGGTGGTATCAGGCCTGATCGGGGTCGTCCGGATTCGAGGGGAAGTCCAGCGCGAGGAGTTCGTCGGCGCGTGCCAGCGCCGCGTCCATGCCGGCGGTGAGATCGTCCATCGCGCTCAGGCCGTCGAGCAACCCGGCGAGTTCGTCCTGCACGGCGCGCAGTTCCGCGATCGCCGGATCGATCGGGAACCATGCGACGGAGTCGTGCCACCACGGATCGTCGGACAGCCAAGACCACAGCACATCGCGGACCAGCACCGGGTCGGAGGTGTACATCTGGAAGGACTCCGTCGCCGAACCGGCCCGGTGCTCGAGTTCGTAGACACCGTCGGGCAGCAACTTGGCGCGGATCTCGTGCTGGTCGGCGCGGCTGAGCTCGAGGATCGCGTGTTCCGGCCCGGCTGGTTCGTCGAGCAGGTCGCCGAGCGCGTCCTCGGTCAATTCCGGCAGGTGCGTCCCGTCTCCCGTGCGGATGCGCACGTCGGTGGGGTCGATGCTCACCGCGACAGTCTGCCCGATCCGGCGGCCGAATACCCGAAATGCGCCGGTGCGGGACGGATCGGGTGCAAGGTGGTCGGTATGGGAGTGCGCGAGACGATCGAGGCCGGATGACGACGGTCGCGGGAGTCGACAGTTCCACCCAGTCGTGCAAGGTCGTCGTCTGCGACGCGGACAGCGGCGAGATCCTCGGGCGGGGGCAGGCCCCGCACCCGGAAGGGACCGAGGTCGCCCCGGACGCCTGGTGGGACGCGCTGCGCGCGGCGGGCGCGGGACTGCTCGATCATGTCGACGCGATCGCCGTCGCGGGGCAGCAGCACGGCTTGGTCGCCTTGGACGCCGCGGGCGTTCCGGTGCGGGACGCGTTGCTGTGGAACGACCTTCGCTCCGCCGGCGCGGCGGCGGAACTGATCGCCGACCTCGGCGGGCCGCAGGCTTGGGCCGATGCGGTGGGCAGCGTGCCGGTGGCGGCCTTGACCGTCGCCAAGCTGCGCTGGCTGGCCGACCACGAGCCGGAACTCGCCGATCGCACCGCGCACGTCCTGTTGCCGCACGACTACTTGACCTGGCGGCTGCGCGGCGGAGGAGGAGGACGCATTCCCGAGCCGACCACCGACCGGGGCGACGCATCCGGCACCGGCTACTGGTCACCCGCCTTCGGCAGATATCGGGAGGATCTGCTCACCCTGGCCTCGCGCGGTCGCAGCCCGGCCCTGCCTCGGGTCCTCGGCCCGGAGGAGTCCGCCGGACGGACGCCGTCTGGCACACTCGTGGCCGCCGGAACGGGCGACAACGCCGGGGCCGCGCTGGGGTTGGGCATCGCGGAAGGCGACGTGGTGGTCTCGCTCGGCACCAGCGGGACGGTCTTCGCTCGCGCAGGCCATCCCGCCGCCGACGCCGGCGGCGCTGTCGCCGGCTTCGCGGACGCCACCGGCGCATTCCTGCCGCTGGTCTGCACGCTCAACGCCGCGCGCGTGCTGACCTCGACCGCCGATCTGCTCGGCGTGGACCTGCCCACGCTCGAATCACTCGCCGCGTCCGCGCCCGCGGGCGCGGACGGCGTGGTCCTGCTGCCCTACCTCGCCGGTGAACGCACACCCAACCTTCCGCACGCCGTGGGCAGCCTGCACGGTTTACGGCCGGAGGCCATGCGCCCCGCCACGGTGGCCCGGGCCGCTTTCGAGGGGGTGCTGTGCCATCTCGCCGACGCGCTCGACCATCTCACCGGCATCGGGGTGACGCCGCGGCGCGTGCTGCTCATCGGCGGCGGCGCGCGCTCACGACTGATCGCGCTGATCGCCGCGCAGATCTTCGGCGTCACGGTGACGATCCCGGAACCGGCCGAGTACGTCGCGCTCGGCGCGGCCCGGCAAGCGGCATGGGCGCTGAGCGGCGCGTCCCGGCCGCCGTCCTGGCCCGCGCGCTCGGTCGCGGAGATTCCGGCACCGGCCGACGCCGCGACCGGGCAAGAGATCCGCGCCGAGTACCGGCGGGCGCGCCGGGCCCTCTACGGCTGACCACGGTCTTCGTCGCGAAACCAGTCCGGCGGACTCGTCTGCTCTCGATCCGGTAGCCTCGCGCGGCCTGTTCTCGGGCCGCCGATTTTCGTCGCTGAGTGGCGCCTCGACGGCGTGAGGGGTTTGATCACCCTCGTCGAAGAGAGGTGGACGAATGACCGAGACCCAGGTGCGAAGGGCGGTGACGGCGGAACGGACGGAACTCGCCGAACTCTTGGCCGGGCTGGATGCCGCGAGCTGGGATGCGCCGACCCTGTGCGCGGGCTGGCGGGTACGCGAAGTAGTCGCGCACATCACCATGCCGTATCGCCTGTCGAGCGCGCGATTCACGCTGGGGATGCTCGCGGCGTTCGGCAACTTCAACCGCATGGCCGACCGCACCGCCCGGGTGGACGCCGCCACGCTCAGCGCGGCGGACCTGCTGAAATCGCTGTGGGACAACGTCGATCACCCCTGGCGGCCGCCGGGCGGCGGGCTTTCCAACGCGTTGAGCCACGATGTGATCCACGGGCTGGATATCACCGTGGCGCTGGGGCTGGACCGCCGGGTGCCCGAGGACCGGATGCGCATGGTGCTGGACACGATCGAGCCAAGGACCGCCAAGCTGTTCGGCGCCAAACTCGGCGGCATCGAACTGCGCGCCGACGACCTGGACTTCCGCTACGGCTCCGGCACGGTCTTGTCGGGCCGCGCCCAGGACCTGCTGCTGGTGTTGTGCGGGCGCAAGCTGCCCGCCGGTTACCTGCGGGGCGAAGCCGCCGAGCGGTTCACCGCGTCCGGCTGATCCCGCCCGGCGCTCACCGGCCTGGTGCGGCCAGTCCGCGCAGGTAGGAAGCGGTTTCGTCGTCGGCTGGAAAGTACGCCTCGACGGCGACCTCGTCGAGTGTGATGTCGAAGGCCGCGCCGAAGGTCGTGATCGTGCTGAAGAACGACAGTTCCGCGGCACGGTGACACAGCCGGATCGGCAACGTGATTTCCGCCGGGTCGCTGTCCGCACTGCCCGGGGAGCCATAGGACCGCAACTCCTCGTATAGCGCGGCCAGTCCGGGATCCCCGGTCGCCATGACTTGGCGGCCCAGCCGGGGCAGGAGGAAGGCCCGGACCTGGTCGAGGTTGCGAAGCCGGGGCGCGAAGCCGCCGGGGTGCAGACCGAGTCGCATCATGTTGATCGGCGGCTCGAGCAGATCCGGATCCACGTCGTCGAAGAACACGCCCACGCAGTCGTTGGCCTGCACCAGATTCCAGCGCTGGTCCACCGCCAGCGCCGGATACGGTTCGTGTAGACGCAGGACCCGCTGCACGGCGTCGCGGGCGCGCCGCAGCGCGGGGTCGGTCCAGTCGCGGCGCCGGAACTCGGGAGCGTGGCCCGCCGCGATCAGCACGCGATTGCGCTCGCGCAGCGGGATGTCCAGCTGTTCGGCCAGGTGCAGCACCATGGATCGGCTGGGTGTCGTGCGGCCGGTCTCGACGAAGCTGACGTGCCGGGCGGACACGTCCGCCCGGATGGCCAGATCGAGCTGGCTCAGCTTCCGCCGGTGCCGCCACTCCCGCAGCAGCTCGCCGACCGGTCGATCACCGTTCACCGGCCCAGTATCCCGACGACCGGGTCATACCCGCCATTACCTGCCATGTAATCGACACCCCGGTTCACCCGCTGTCAGTCTCGGCGGCATGACCAACGACAACACGGCACTGCGCAACAAGGAACTGGCCATGCGCGGCTTCGCGGAATTCGCGGCGGGCAACATAGACGCGCTGCGGACGCTGCTGCACGACGACTTCCTCGAGCACAGCCCCGGAAACCCCTCGGGTAAGGAAGCTTTCCTCGAGTTCATCGCAAAGGCACCTGTGGCCGGATCGACGCTGGAACTCGCGCGGGTGATCGCCGACGACGAGTACGTGGTCATGCACTATCGCATGATCCTGCCCGGCGAAACGGAGCCCGACCAGGCGGTTGTCGACATCTGGCGGATGGTCGACGGGAAGATCGTCGAGCACTGGGACGTCGTGCAACCGGTGCCCGAGCCAGGCCGGACTCCGCACGGCATGTTCTGACGACAGAAATCCGGGTGCTCGGCCGATCGAAGCGAGGATATGGTCAAGCGCGTGGCGCTCGCGCCACCGGACCGGATCGAGGTGCCGGACCGGCCGAGCACCTCGATCGGGTCACCAGCGCTGGGGACCGACCGTGTCAGACGATCATCGTCGTGCCGAGCGTCCGGCGGCGCGCACAACCGCTGCCAGCGCTGCCGCCACGGCGGATTCGCCTCGGCCGCAGGACCATCCGGTGTGTTCGCCGCTGCGGTACTCCAGGTAGGCGAGAGCCGATCCGGCGTCGTCCGAGCCGATCGACTGCTGAGTCAGACCCAGTACCTCGATCGGGCATCCGGCGTCGGCCAGCGCCTCGGTCAGCACCGCGAGCGGGTCGCCCGGACGTCGTGTGCGGCGGGTGACACCGTCGACGGTCAGCGTGATCTCGGTGCTCGTCTCCGCGCCGTCGACGGTGCTGCGCCAGTCCTTCAACCCCAGCCACGACGGATCGTCGAGATAGCTCGCCTCGAACAGATCACGCAGTTCGGCGGCGGTGACCTCGGCACCGGTGTCGTCGGCGAGCGCTTGGACGCGCCGGGCGAAATCGATCTGCAGGCGCCGCGGCAGGTCCATGCCGTACTCGGTGTGCAGCAGGTAGGCGATACCGCCTTTACCGGACTGCGAATTGACCCGGATCACCGCGTCGTAGCTGCGGCCGAGGTCGGCGGGATCGATGGGCAGGTAGGGCACCTGCCAGTCGAGCGCGCGCTCCGCGATGCCCGTCGCGGCGGAGCGGGCGCGATGCTCGGCCATTCCCTTCTTGATCGCGTCCTGATGGGTGCCGGAGAACGCCGTGTGCACCAGGTCGCCGACGTACGGGTGGCGTTCGTGGATCGGCATGCGCGTGCAGTATTCGACGGTGCGCCGGATCTCGTCGATGTCGGAGAAGTCGATCATCGGATCGACGCCTTGCGCGTGCAGGTTCAGCGCCAGCGTGGCGATGTCGACATTGCCGGTGCGCTCGCCGTTGCCGAAGACGCAGCCCTCGACGCGTTGCGCGCCCGCGAGCACCGCCAGCTCGGCGCACGCCACGCCGGTACCGCGATCGTTGTGCGGGTGCACCGAGAGGATGACGCTGTCGCGGCGGGCCAGATTGCGATGCATGTACTCGATCTGGTCGGCGTACACGTTCGGGGTGGCGACCTCGACGGTGGCGGGCAGGTTCAGGATGACCGGCCTGCGCGCGGTGGCGTCCCACAAGGTCGTCATCCGGTCGCAGATGTCGAGCACGTAGTCGGGCTCGGTCAGGTTGAACACCTCGGGTGAGAACTCGAACCGGACGTTCGGCAGGTCCCCGGCGCAGTCCAGCACGGCGCGGCCGCCGTCGAGGATCAACTCGCGCAGCGCGGCACGGTCCTTGCCGAGCACGACGTCACGCCAAGCGGGAGCGGTGGCGGTGTACAGGTGGATCACCACGTCGTTGGGGATGCCGCGGATCGAGGCGACGGTGCGCTCGATGAGATCGCGGCGGGCGGGGGTGAAGACGACGATGGTGACGTCCTCGGGCGCGAGATCGTTCTCGGCGATGAGCCGGACGAAGTCGAAGTCGGTCTGCGACGCCGACGGGTAGCCGACCTCGATCTCCTTGTAGCCCATGGCGATCAGGAGTTCGAAGAAGCGCCGCTTGCGCGCCGGGTCCATCGGCTCGGCGAGTGCCTGGTTGCCGTCGCGCAGGTCGACCGGCACCCACAGCGGGGCTCGGGTGATCCTCGCGTCGGGCCACTGCCGCCGGGTGAGCGGGACCTCGACGCGCTGGTAGATGTCGCGGTAGCGGTGCGAGGGCATTCGGGAGTGCCGCTGGCGATTCCACGCCGGGGCCCGATCCGGCATGTCGCCCGAGGGGGTATCGATGGTGGGGAAAGCGCTGGTCATGGGTCTGCTTCCTGGCCGTTGCGGCCGTCACGACGAGAGGTGACCGGCCACGACGAAGCCCCACGGCGGGGGGCCGGTCGTTCAGGCCCCGCCGTGGCGGCTAAGCAGAAGCATGGTGCGCATGATGGCTAGACTTTACACGACTCCTCAGACAAGTAGAGAGGTACCGATGATCTCGCAGGTACGGCGTCATCCGCTGGCCGCGCAGGCGGCCGAGGTGCTCCTGGCCCGCATCCAGGCGGGCGAATGGCCGTTGGGTCACCGCCTGCCCGGTGAGACCACGCTGGCCGCACAGCTCGGCGTCGGCCGCTCGACGCTGCGGGAGGCCATTCGCGAGCTGGCCGGGAAAGGCGTACTGGGCAGCCGCCAGGGCGCGGGCGTCTTCGTGACCGCCCTGCATGCGACCGAGGAGTGGGACACGGTGCTGCGCCGCGCCACCATCGCCTCGGTGATCGAAGCGCGCATCGCCATCGAGGCCGAGGCCGCCGCCCTCGCCGCCCAGCGGCGGACCCCCGCCGACCTGCGGGCCATTCGCCGTGCGCTGGCCGCGCGCGAGGCGCACGGCGAGCCGGTGGCCGAGCACGTCGACGCCGATATGGCGTTCCACCGGGCGGTGCTCGTCGCCGCCCACAACGACGTGCTGACCCAGTTGTTCGACAGTTTCCTCCCCCGGCTGCGCCTGGCGATGATCGACATGCTGAAGATCCGCCCGGTGCCCTCGGAACCGGCCGATCACGCCGCGCACCAACAGCTCGCCGACGCGATCGCCGCCCGCGATCCCGCCGCCGCCGCCGAGTACAGCCGCGCCCACCTGACCATCTTGAAAGAGGCTTTCACGTGACCGAACCGGTGCTCGAACTGACCGACGTGACCTTCCGCCGCGACGGCAAGAAGATCATCAACGGGATCTCGCTCACCGTGCGCGCGGGCGAACGCTGGGCCCTGCTCGGCCCCAACGGCGCGGGCAAGAGCACGCTGCTGGGCTTCTGCGGCGCGGTCACCTTTCCGACCTCGGGGTCGGTCCGTGTGCTCGGCGCGGAACTCGGGCGCGTCGAATTGCAGCGGCTGCGCCGGGGCATCGGTCAGGTGAACCCGCGCCACCCGCTGCGCTCCGCGCTGACCATCCGCGAGGTCGTGCTGACCGGCTTGACCGCGACCATCGATACCCCCATGCGCTGGACGCCGACAGCCGACCAGCGCGACCGGGCCGAGACGATGATCGACACGGTCGGACTGACCGGAAAGGCGGACGAACTCTGGCCCACACTGAGCCAGGGTGAGCGCGGCCGCACGCTCATCGCCCGAGCGCTGATCGCGCAGCCGCGGCTGCTGCTGTTCGACGAACCGTCCACCGGATTGGATGTCGCGGCCCGCGAACAACTCCTGGACACCTTCGACACCCTGGACCGGACGCACCCCGACGTCGCCTCCATCCTGGTCACCCACCACCTGGAGGAACTTCCCAGCACGACGACCCACGCACTGCTCATCGCCGACGGCCACGCCGTCGCGTCGGGTCCGGCCCTGCGGACGATCACCACCGAGAACGTCACCGCGGCGTTCGCGCACCCGGTGGAAGTCCGCCACGACGACGGGCGCTGGACCGCGCGCGCGGCACGCAAACCCACCGCATGGCCGTCGCGCTAGCCCCATAGACAATTTGCCCGTCCAGAGGGGGCTGTCGGGCCGCACCACGGTGGTAACGCCGCTGTAATCGCCACACCGCAATCGCGTGTGAGCATGCAACGAAATCGTCTACCACCGAAGGGAATACGGCTACGTGTGGCAGCTGTATCGAGCGGTACTCCGCACCGACGACCACCGGGTGCTCGGCTATGTGGACGTGGGCGCCAGGCTCATGGAACACGCGAGGATCGGCCACCACCTGGTCCAAGGAATCGAGCGACTGCTCGCCGAACCGGCCAGGGTCACCTGGGCGGGACGGAGTGCGCCACGGTCGCCGAAGACCGAAAACCTCTTTCACACAGTCGATTCGGTCGCCGCCCTGCTACCCCCGGAACACGGGGCGGTGGGCCGGTACCTGCTCAATCACGACATGCGGATCTTCGTGGACAAAGCGACCGTGCTGGAGAACGAGGTCCGCCACCGCATCCACCCGTTGCCTTTGCTCACCGCCGACCCCACACCGGTCCCCGGCCGCACGGTCGGCGACCACACTCTCCTCGGCTCCTGGGCACACGCCCTGATCTCGGTGCGCGACACCGTGCCGAAGGGCTTCGAACAACGAAAGTTCGACCTGGTCGAACGCCTCCCCTGAGCACTGTCGCCGCTCGGCGCCCGCGTGGACGAACTCCGACCCGGCGATCACGGCCGTTGCCGGGCAGCGGCGTATGCGGAGGGCGCCGATGACTGCGGCGGCGCGAATCGTGGCGACGGCGTCGCGAGGACCAAGCGTCATCACGGCGCCCACCTCAGGTGCAGGTCGATCGGCCTGCGCCACCGCTGAGCGCGGAGTGACGGGCAACGGGAACTAGGCCGTCGAGGCGGTGCGGTGTTCGGCTTCGGCGAGTTCCTTCAGCGTCAGCAGTTGCTTGCGCATCATGAGCAGGTCGCCGAGGGCGAGCGCTATGGCGACGAATTTCGGTGCGCTACAGCGGATGCGGACCACGAGCCGGGTTCCCGTGCCTTGGGGGCGCACCGCGTAGTTGACGCACACCTTGCCCGCGACCAGAGTGATGTGCTCGCCCGGGACGAAGGAGACGAGTTCGAACTGGGACATGAACCGCTGCCCCACCGCCAATTCGGTGAGCGCCGGGTCGCGCAGGCGCGGGCTGCGCGTGCCGAAATTGTCCAGCAGGTCGTAGCTGTAGGGAGCGATCCGCAGTTGGCACAGCCAGGCGTAGACGAGCGCCGGCGGCGCGTCGGCGCTGATCGCCCGGTCGGCCTGGAAGCCGCCCGGTAGCCGGTCGTCGCACGGCAGGGGCGTTTCGCGCTCGGCGTCGGTGGCGCCCCACACCGTCCCGGGGATCATGCCGTCGCCGCGATCCGGCGCAACATCTGACGCACCACCAGGCGGTGACCGCCCGTCCCTACCACCAGCGCACGGTAGATCCGGCCGTGCAGACCGGGAAAGTCGCCGTAACTGCGGGCGCGGACGCGGGTCCGGCTCGGTCCCTCCTCATCCAATTCGAAGATCAGGGCGTACTTCGAGAACCAGTGCTGTCCGCGCAGCGCCAAGCGGCGCGGTTCCGCTAGGGAGTCGACAACGAACCCGGTCGGCGGCGACGGCTCGTGCGGATCGTGGCACACGACTTTCAGCACCGCTTTCCACGCCCGGTCGCGATTCACCTCGACCGATCTGGCATGCTCATCTATATAGGACAAACGCTCCATATAGAAGGACCGTACTAGTACATGGCGCCACCCCGCAAGCACGACACCGACGTGATCCTCGACGCAGCCCGCACCCTGGTGCTCGCCGAGGGACCTCGCGCGGCCAGCGTCTCGGCCATCGCCGAGGCCAGCGGAGCCCCGGTCGGGACCCTGTATCACCGCTTCGGCAACCGCAACGGCGTGCTCGCCGCCGCGTGGCTGCGGGCGCTGCGCCGCTTCCAGGACGGCACCCTCGCCGCCGCCGACCGGCCGGACCCCGTGGAGGCGGGGGTCGAGATGGTGCGAGCCGCCCTGCGCTTCGGGCGCGAACTACCCGAGGACGCCAAGCTCCTGCTCGAGCTGCGCCCCAGCGATCTTCTCGACGGCGGGCCGGACGCCGAGTTCCGTACCACCCTGGCCGGCATGAACGCGCCGTTGATCGAGCACCTGCGCCGCATCGCCGACGGCGTGTTCGGCCGGGACGGCGAACGCGAGATCGACGCGGTCTCGCGAGCGGTCGTGGATCTCCCCTACGCGGCGCTGCGCCGCCACGCCCACGCCGCCGTCCTGCCCGCATGGCTCGAGGACGACCTGACCACCGCCGCCCGCACCCTGCTGACCTCCTACCGCCCCTGACCAGCCGGTCCGGCCGGCCGTCAGCCGCTCAGCCGGTGATCAGCGCCGGAGTGAGTTCGTCGAGGCCGGAGATCACCTTGGCGGCCATGGCCAGCGCATCGGAGGCGGGCGGGTATTCCGGGCGTGGCGCCGCGATCACCCGCATCCCCGCCGCATGGGCCGAGCGCAGGCCGTTGCTCGAATCCTCCACGGCCACACAGTCGGCAGGCCGCTGACGCAGGAACGTCGCGACGGTCACGTACACGTCCGGGGCGGGTTTGCCGCGGTCGACCTCCTCGGTGGAGAAGGTCACGGAGAAGTACTCGATCAGACCGGTCCGGCCGAGCACCGCGTCGATGAGCGCGCGTGGCGAGGAGCTGGCCAGCCCCAGCGGCCAGTGCTCGCTGATCCGCTGCACGGCCTCGACCGCGCCGGGTAGCACCGGTACGCCCTCGTCGTAGCGCTCGGCCATCCGCTCGATCACCTCCCGCGCCACGGTCTCCGGCGGCTCGCCCACACCCAGCTCACCGCTCAGGTAGGCCGACCACTCACCGGTGCTCATCCCCATCAGCCGCTGCTGGGTGTCGGGCAGCCACCGTCCGCCCTTCTCCGCGACATAGCCGCGCCGCACCAGCTCCCAGACCGGCTCGGAGTCGATCAGGACGCCGTCCATGTCGAACACGACCGCGGTGATACCCATGCGCACAATGCCTTTCGCCAGCCGAAGCGGTCACAGATCTTGCGCGGCCGGATCGCGTCTCCGGCCGCGGGGAACCGTGCCGGTATCGCCGGGGTAGCGGCGATATCCGGTCGCGCACCAGCCTAGGCGGTGACCGCTCGCGGCGGCGGACACCGCACCCGCCCGGCGAGCATTCCCCGGGCAACCGATAACTTGTTCTCATGAACGAACCGCAGGCCGGCGACTCGCTGCCGAGCAAGGAGCACCACGAGGGCGGGTTCCGGCCGATGACCGAGCTGATCGCCGCCCACGAGGCCGCCAAGGACGACATCTCCCGCGGCGGGCCGCACTACGGGCAGTTCATCGAGCAGGTGCGCGGCCTGATGGACCGTGTCCGGCTGGCCTCGCCCTCCGACGAACTGGCGGTGGAGGCGATCGGCATCCTCAAGGAGCTGAACGACAAGCTCGACGCCGCCGCGGTGGACGAGTGGTCGACGCCCAACTGGACCCGCTTCGACCTGCCCGCACGCGGCAACATCACCCTGCCGCCGTTCTTCATCGACCACGTCCACCCCCAGCAGGGCGTCGACGCGCGGCTCACCTTCCGCACCTTCCATCTCGGCGGCAACAGCGCCGCCCACGGTGGCCAGATCGCCATCGCCTTCGACGACCTGCTCGGCATGGCGGCGGCCGTGCATTCGGGCGCGGTGACCAGGACGGCGTCGCTCACCGTCGACTACCGCTCCATCACTCCGCTGAACACCGAATTGAAGGTGCGCGCGTGGGCCGAACGGCGGGAAGGCCGCAAGGTCTACGTGCGGGCCACCCTGCACGACGGCGACCGGCTGTGCGCGGAGGCGAACGGGCTGTTCATCGTGCTCAAACCCGGCCAGCCCTGAGGCTCGCGCCCCGCCGCCGGGTCAGGTGCCCGAGCGCTCCGCGAGGCGGGTCGTAACGGCGATGCCGGTGGCCGAGCGGGTCACCGCCCCGGGAAATGCGCCTCCCGATACGCGCCGAACCGGGCGTCCACCTGCTCGGAAGTGAGCCCGAAATCATCCAGGGTGTAGCGGTGCGCCGGACGAGCGGCGCCCGATGTGCTCTCCGAATGCAACGCGGCCATCGCCGCGCGCGCCTCGTCGGTCAGCGGCAGCCCGAAATGCCGGTAGATCGACTCGACGGTGCCGATCGGGTCGGCGACGAACGCGTCGTAGTCGACGTCGCAGAACTGCGCCGCGTCGTGGCGCTTGCGGTCGACGAGGAACCGCTCCGCGCCGCGCGCCCACAGATCCAGCTGCGTCGCGCCGACCACCGGACCGCGGAACTTCTCCGACCAGCGCGCCGTCGCCTGCTCGTTCAAGCTGCACACCGACGCGATGATGGTGCGCGGATCGCGATGCATCTGGATGACCAGTGCGTCCGGATAGACCTCGAAGATGGCGTCCAGCGCGAACAGGTGGCTCGGGTTCTTCAACACCCATCGTTTTCCGGCATCCGGCAGCCCGATCAGCTGGAGATTGCGCCGGTGCCTGCGGTAGGCGGGCGTCCAATCGCGCTCGCGCAACCACTCGGAATAGGTGGGCAGGTAGGCCAGGCATTCGTAGGACACCGACATGGCCGACTGCCGCAGCAGCTGCCAGCACTCCTCCACCTGGTCGGCCGAGATGTGGTGCACGCCCATGAATTCCGGATGCTCCACATGGTGCTTGTCGTAGGCGGCCGCGAGACGCTGGTACACGGGATTGCTCGCCCAGGTCTCCCGCGGCGGGCGCGGCTGCGGCATCTCGGTCAGCCACATCTCCAGGCCTTGGTGGCCCGGGTCGGCGTTGAGCAGGCGGTGCACCGCCGTCGTTCCGGAACGCGGCAGGCCGGTCACGAAGATCGGCCGTTCGATCGCCACGTCGGCGTGCTGCGGGTGCTGCTTCCAGGCGGCTTCGCTGAGCAGCCGGGCGATCAAGGCGCCGCGCAGGAAGGCGCGGTTGACCTTGTTGCCGAAGGGGGTGAGTTCGGCGTCTCGGGCATAGGACTCGAGCAGCACCCCGAGTCCCTCGCGGTAGTCGTCGGTGCCGAAATCCTCCAGCCCGACCACCTTGGTCGCCGAGGCGTGCAGATCGTCGATGGTTCCGACGTCGTCCCTACCGATCACGGTCATCTCCTAGTGGTGGTATTCGCCGGCGTTGACGTCCAGGCACGCGCCGGTGATCGCGCGCGCCATGGCGGAGGCGAAGAACACGACCGCGTCGGCGATCTCGTCGGGTTCGGGCAGCTTGCGCAGGTCGGTGGTCTTCGCGGTCTCGGCGTAGACCTCCTCGGAAGTGATCCCGCGCTGCTGCGCGAGATAGTTGAAATACCACTTCAGGTTGTCGGCCCAGATGTAGCCGGGCGCGACGGAGTTCACCCGGATGCCCTTCGGCCCGAGTTCGGTGGCCAGGCTCTGGGCCAGCGCGAGCAGGCTGGCCTTGGCCATCTTGTAGGGCCCGAAGGTCCGGCGCGAGTGGCGCAGCACCGCCGAGTTGATCATCACGACCGAACCCTTGGTCTCCGCGAGAGCGGGTACGAACAGCCTGGTCAGGCGCAGCGCGGCGAGCACGTTCGTCTCGAAGCCCGCGCGCACCTGGTCCAGGTCGACGTCGGCGAGGTCGACGATGGGCGGGATCGCGAAGGCATTGTTCACCAGCGTGTCGACCTTGCCGAACGCGCTGTGCGCGGCCTCCACCAGGTGGGCCGCCGCCGCCTCGTCGTTGATATCGGTCGGCACCACCACCGCGCGCCTGCCCAGTTCGGTGATCTCCTTGGCCACCTCGGTCAACCGCGACTCGGTCCGCGACGCGAGCACGACATCCGCGCCCGCTTTCGCGCTCTGCACGGCGATCGCGCGCCCCAGTCCCGGCCCCACGCCGGAGACGACGACCACTTTGTCCTGCAACAGCATCAGCCGAGCATCCTCTCCGCGACGGCGACCTGACGCGCCGCGATCCGGGCCCGCCACTGCTCCGGCGTGACGCGCGCCTGCTCGTAGAACGGCAAGCGGGCGGGCAGGTCGGCGACCGGCACCAGCTCCACGGTCGGCCCGTCGTCGGGTTTCATCTCCCGTGACAACCGCTGCCAGCGGAACTGCAGGTATCCCCTGGCGTGGCCGGTGCGCTCGATCCAGTTCGCCACGCCGGGGTCGCGCTCACTCACCACCAGCCGGATCATCCCGTCCGGGTCCACGTGCGCCTGGTCGGCGGTGAGGCTGGTCTGGTGGTTGATGTAGTCCAGCGACAAGTACCACATGCTGCCCAGCTGGAATCCCTGGTAGGGCGCGTCGGACTTCGGCACCGTGATGATCATGGCCTGGTCGTCGTCCAGGTCGTAGTGACCGACCGAGGAGAACTGCGTGCTCAGCCCGCCCGGGGTCTGCCTGGGCTCGGTCAGCGTGTTGACCGGCAGGTTCAGATAGAACCACTCCGGGAAGGCGAGGAAGGTCTTCAACCGCGACACCAGCATCTTGCCCGCCACGCCGTACCGCTTGGTCATCACGTCCTTGGTCAGCGGCGGCGGCGCGTCACCGATCCGGTCCGCCCGCTGGATGCGGATCGTGCCCGCCTTCTCGGTCGCCCAATCGCTGTGCACCTCCCGGACCACGAGCATCGCCGCGTCGGCGCCCAGGTGGACGTAGCCGGGTCCGGCTTCACCGGGTCCGAACCGGATCTCGTAGGACCCGTCGGGGCGGATGTCGAGTTCACGGTCGTCGAAGGCGGTGAGGCTGTCGGGTACGTCCACCGGCGAGTAGTTGCCGTTGAGCACCTGGAAGCTCAGGTCGCGGGTGGTGCCGCGGCTGCCGGTCACCACGTATTCCGCGTCCGGCCGCAGATAGGAGTGGAAGTAGAGGGTGTCGGGGTTGTCCAGGCCCATCTTGGTGTAGGGGCCGGTGGACATCACGAAGAACGGAAAGTCCAGCTCGTAGGCCCAGGCCATCTGCAACGACGCGCGGATGCTGCCCGCCAAATAGTCGTAGCCCTCGACGAGGTCCTGTTCGGTGCGGATGTGCGCGGCTCCGGTGATGATCTGCTCGGCGGCGGCGATGGCGTCCGCGAACGGCTGTGTAAGCAAGAGGCTTCTCCGGTGTTCCAAATATGTACCACTCTGGTACATTTCAATAAAGGCAAGATTAGAACGTGTTCTAGGAGTGGTCAATGGTCGGCCGACGGTCCGCACCCACCGCACGCGTGGTTCAGGTCCTGGATTTCTTCGTCGAACAGCGCGGGAAACGCTTCGGGCTCTCCGAGCTCGCCCGCGAGCTCGACCTGGCCAAGCCGACCTGCCTGGGCATCCTCACCGAGCTGACCTCGGGCGGCTACCTGGTGCGCGATGCGGGCACGGTCACCTATGGGCTCGGACCGGCGCTGATCGCCGCGGGCCGGGTGGCGCAGGACAGTTTCGCGATCTCCGCGCTCGCCCGCGTCGAGCTGGAGAAACTCTCCGCGCGCTACCACACCACCTGCACCGCGTCGGCGGTGGTCGGCGAACAGATCATGGTGCTGGAGAGCACGGGCCCCGGCCTGGTGAAGGTGGGCGCGGCCTACCATTTCGCGCCGCCGGTCGGCCTGATGTACGTGCTCTGGGACACCGACGCGGCGTTCGACGCCTGGCTGGCCAAACCCCCGGCGGTACCGCTGCGACAGGACGAGCAGCGCCTGCGCCGAGTCGTCGCCGAATGCCGCGAGCGCGGATTCCTGGTGGAGAGCATGACCACGGCCGGGCGGCGGCTGTACTCGCTGCTGGCCGGTGTCGCCGACCGCGATCTGCCACCCGAGCTGCGCGAACTGGTCGGTGAGCTGGTGACAAGCCTGGGCGAGCGGGTGTATCTCGGCTCGGATCTGCGGCCGCGCAAAGAACACGCGGTGAGCCTGCTCGCCGCGCCGACCTACGACGGTGACGGCAGGCAGAACATGGTGCTCACGATGTACGTCGGCCGCTCCATCACCGGGGCCGAGATCGCGCGCCGTGGCGCGGCCCTGGTGACGGCCGCCGACGCGGTGACGGCGAATTCGGGCGGGCGCAAACCATTGACCAATAACCGAAACGTGTTCTAGTTTTGCGGTGTGAGCCAGTACGCGAAGTCGACGGCGAGCACCTACGAGCTGCCCCATCTGGACGCGCTCGAGGCCGAGTCGGCGCACATATTCCGTGAAGTGGCAGCGACATTCGAGCGCCCGGTGTTGCTGTTCTCCGGCGGCAAGGACTCGGTGGTGATGCTGCACCTGGCGGCGAAGGCCTTCTGGCCGGCGCCGCTGCCGTTTCCGGTGCTGCACATCGACACCGGGCACAATTTCGACGAGGTGATCGTCTACCGCGACCAGACGGTGGCGCGGCTGGGCCTGCGCCTGGTGGTCGGGCGAGTGCAGGACGACATCGACGCGGGGCGCGTGGTCGAGGAGACCGGGCCGCGCGCCTCCCGCAACCGATTGCAGACGACGACGCTGCTGCGCTCGATCCAGGAAGGAGCGTTCGACGCGGTGTTCGGCGGCGCGCGCCGCGACGAGGAGAAGGCCCGCGCCAAGGAGCGGGTGTTCAGCTTCCGCGACGAGTACGGCCAGTGGGATCCGCGCAGGCAGCGCCCCGAGCTGTGGAACCTCTACAACGGCAGGCACCGCGCGGGCGAGCACATCCGGGTGTTCCCGCTGTCGAATTGGACCGAGCTGGACATCTGGAGCTACATCGCCGCCGAAGGCATCGAGCTGCCCCCGCTCTATTACGCGCACCGCAGGCCGGTGGTGCAGCGCGACGGAATGCTGCTGGCGCACACCCGCTTTCTCGAACTGCTCGACGGCGAGGAGCCCTACGAGTCCACCGTGCGGTTCCGCACCGTCGGCGACGCGACCTGCACCGGCTGCGTCGAATCCACCGCGGCCACACCCGCGGAGGTGGTCGCCGAGGTCGCCGCGGCGCGGGTCACCGAGCGCGGCGCCACCCGCGCCGACGACCGCATCTCCGAGGCAGGCATGGAAGACCGCAAACGCGAAGGCTACTTCTGATGACGACCACATTGTTGCGCCTGGCCACCGCGGGCAGCGTCGACGACGGCAAGTCCACGCTGATCGGCAGGCTGCTGTTCGACTCCAAGACGCTGTTCACCGATCAGCTCGCCGCCGTGGAGCGCACCAGCCGCGACCGCGGTGACGACTACCCCAACCTCGCCCTGCTCACCGACGGCCTGCGCGCCGAACGCGAACAGGGCATCACGATCGACGTGGCGCATCGTTATTTCGCCACGCCGAGAAGAAAATTCATCATCGCCGACACTCCGGGGCACGTGCAGTACACCCGCAATATGGTGACCGGCGCTTCCACCGCCGACTTGGCGCTGATCCTGGTCGACGCCCGCAAGGGCGTGGTGGAGCAGACCCGCAGGCACGCGTTCCTGGCCAGTCTGCTCGGCATCCCGCACCTGGTGCTGTGCGTGAACAAGATGGACCTGGTGGACTGGTCGCAGGAACGGTTCGAGGAGATCCGCGAGGAGTTCGCGCGATTCGCGTCCAAACTGGACGTCTCCGACCTGACCTTCGTGCCGGTGTCAGCGCTGCACGGCGACAACATCGTGCACCGTGGCGCGAGCATGCCGTGGTACGAGGGCACTCCCCTGCTGCACCATCTGGAAGAGGTGCATATCGCCTCGGACCGCAACCTGATCGACGCGCGCTTCCCGGTGCAGTACGTCACTCGCAGCCACGCCCAGGATTTCCGCGGGTACGCGGGCACCGTGGCGGGCGGAGTCTTCAAGCCCGGCGACGAAGTGGCGGTGCTGCCGTCCGGTTTCACCACCACTGTCGAGGCGATCTGGGGGCCGGGCGGCGCACCGGTCGCGGAAGCCTTTCCGCCGCAGGCGGTCACCATCCAGCTCGCCGACGAGCTGGATATCTCCCGTGGCGATCTGATCTGTCGTCCGAACAACCGTCCGACCGCGGGTCGCGATCTCGACGCGATGGTGTGCTGGTTCGCCGAGGACACCCAGCTGACACCCGGCGCTACCTACACCATCCGGCACAGCACCCGCGCCGCGACCGCCGAGGTGCGCTCGCTGGACTACCGGCTGGACGTCAACACGCTGCATCGCGACGAGCACGCGGAGTCGTTGTCGCTCAACGAGATCGGTCGAGTCCAGCTGCGCACCCGGCAACCGATGCTGTTCGACCCGTACCGCCGCAACCGTGCCACCGGCAGCTTCATCCTCGTCGACGACACCACCAACAACACCGTCGCCGCGGGCATGATCACCGGCCCGAGCCTGCCCTCCACCCGAGTGGTCTGGCACTCCACGGCCGTCGAGCGCGACGAGCGCGCCACCCGCGGCCTGACGGTCTGGCTGACCGGCTTGTCCGGGTCCGGAAAGTCCACCGTCGCCGTGGAACTGGAGCGCAGGCTGGTCGCCGCGGGCCGCCCGGCGTTCCTCCTGGACGGCGACAACCTGCGCCACGGCCTCAACTCGGATCTCGGCTTCAGCACCGCCGACCGGGAGGAAAACGTCCGCCGCGTAGGCGAAGTGGCGAAACTGTTCGCCGAAGCCGGTGTGGTCGCCGTGGTTTCACTGATCAGCCCCTACCGCGCCGACCGCGACCGGGTCCGCGCCGCCCACGAAGCGGCAGGCATCCCCTTCCTGGAAGTCTTCGTCGACACGCCACTGTCCGTCTGCGAAGCCCGCGACCCCAAAGGCATGTACGCCAAAGCCCGCGCGGGCGAGATCCGCGGCTTCACCGGCATCGACGACCCCTACGAAGCACCCACCGAAGCCGAGATCGTCCTACGGCCCGACCACGGCGACCCGGCCTCGATGGCCGCGACGATCATCGCTCGGCTGAGCCGATTGGATTGATCCCGCCTCGGCGCAGACTATCCGGAGATCAGCAGCGGTTCGGGCGCTGATCTCCGGATCTACCGCGTCAGCTCTGAGGACCACGGCGCCATCGCAGTCAGCGGACGATATCCGCGCTCGGAATGATGTACCGGATGCGGTCGGTGTTGTGCGGCTCCGCCTTGAGATCGACTACCGTCGAGTCACCGACCTGTTCGACCAGGTCCACGCCGATCTCAACGGGCACTGGGTAGGCCGAGTCCGATCTCAAATCGTCAGCGCCGAAGATCCACACTTTGTCGATCAAGCTGTGCGTAACACCGTCGGCATCGGTGAACTGCACCTCGATGACGCCAGGCTGAGTATCCGACACCCATCGAACGGCGTTCCCCCATATCATGGCCATTTGATCCAGTGTGCCAGCGATCAACTGCCGGTTGAAAGCATGATCGGGACAGCCGCGGCGGGCAGCGAAGAAGCTTCCGGCAACTGAGCGATCCACCGCAGTGTCAGAGTTGCAAATACCCCGGCGAGACATATGGAGCCGATCCCGCCGATAGGTCGCCAACGCCATCGGGCGACGGGCCGGAGTGTAGGACTCCAGCACCGCGGCAATGGAGTTCGCGCAGCGCTGCGACTTTGCCAGCACGATCGAATCCTCGATGGCAGAGGTTGCTTCCCTGCCGCAGGTGAAACGTGGTGCGATGCTTCGCCGACCAACCCGGTGCGAGGAGAACGTCCGCCGCGTCGGCGAAGTGGCGAAACTAGTCGCCGTTGCCGGTGTGGTCGCGGTGGTTCGCCGAAAGGGCAGGCGGCGAGTGGCCGCCTGCCCTTCGGCTTCCCCGATTCGTCGTCGGCGGCTTCGTGGATCGGCTATCCCCTCCGCAGTCGATACACGAAGCCGACTTCGGGTGACATCTCCGTAATCGGTTCGGATACGAGCGTAGAGCGATAGGATCTGATTGTAAAGCGCTAAGGGCCTAGCCGCTGCGCTCTGATCCTTTACCGGCGGATACCATGTCGCACGGTGACGGGGCCGAATCGGGAGGTTGGTGGCACAGGTCGTGTCCGGCGAGGGAGATGAGATCAGCGAGGAACCGACGGAGGACGGCGGCCCCATCGCGCGGCATCTGAATCGGGTGATCGCCGCTGCCCAGCAGCGGGATTCACGCAGCTATTCCAACAAAGACATCGCCGAGCGCTCGACCGCGCTCGGCTATCCACTGAGCCCGGCCCAGGTCTCGCACATCCGGCTCGGACGAGTCCGCAACCCCAGTTTCCGCACGGTCGAGGGGATTTCCGTGGCACTGGGCGTCGACGTCCGGGAATTCCTCGACGGCGCGGCCGCGCAGCAAGCCGACGTCGAATCGCGGCTGGCCGCGGAGCTCTCCGAGGCGGGCGTGGAGGCGATCGGTTTCCGCCTGTCCGAACTCGGCACCTTGAACGAACTCGGCAGATCGACGTTCGGCGCCATAGTCGGCAACATCCTGCGCGATCTCCAGCAGCACGAACTCTATCGCCGACCGGCCGCCGGGGAGGGCGACGAGAAGACCGAGGGCTGAGTGATCGGCTGTCGCTCGTGTCAGAGCCGCAGATCCTCCGCCGAGACTTTCGGAGCGGGGCCCGGCCGATAGGTCGCCTGCGCGATCGGGCGGCGAACTTCCGTATAGGACTCCAGCGCCGCGGCAATGGAGTCCGCGCTGCGCAGGGTCTTCGCCAACACGATCGCATCCTCGATGGCGGAGGTCGCGCCACGCCCCGCCGCAGGCGAAACGGCATGCGCCGCATCGCCGATCAGGACGGTGTCGGCGTTGTGCCAGCTCCCCTCGGGTTCGAGTTCGTACAGTGCGATCGGAGCGCTCACCTCGGAACGCTCCAGCACCCGCTCCACCGGGGTTGTCCGCAGCGCGTCGAGGAACACCTCCGGGTCGACCGCCGTGCCGGGCGCGACGCTGCGCCTGCTGAACCAGAACGATCCATCGCGGTCGTCCCCCACATAGCCCGCTACACCTTCGGGGTGCGACCAGAAGTGCAGGACGTGCGTCGGGAGCCCGGGCACCACGACCGGGCAATGACCGTAGCGGATCGATTGGCCGGTGTAGGTGGGTTCTCTGGCATCGCCGAGTATGCGCCGCGTGGCCGAACGAGCACCGTCCGCGCCGACCAGCAGATCACCTGTGCGCGAGCCGGGATCGACCCGCGTTCCGTATTCGCACGGGATGTCGGCTTCTTCCAACCCTTCTCGCAACAAGGCCAGGAGATCCTTGCGCCAGATGTGAGTGCTGGACCAGCGATGACCGGGTTCGGTCCGGGCGAAGGAAATCGTTCGCCCGGTGAGCGTGTCGACGGTGCTCACGCCGACGACCGGGAATCCGGCCGATCTGACCTTTTCGCCCAAGCCGATCTGATCGAGCGCGGTCGACGCCGCGGGGCCCAGGGTGACCCACCCGCCCACCTCGGCAGTGCGCGGCGCGGTCTCGTAGATCCGCACCCGCGCACCGACTTTCGCCATCGCCAGGGCCGCGCACGCCCCTCCGACGCCGCAACCGATGATCTCCGCTCGAAACATCCGGTCACACCTTCGCCGTGGGCCGAGCCCATTGCCGACGCACCCGAACCATGTTCTCCCCCAGGCGGGCCGCCAAGGCCACGAGCAGTTTGCGGTCGGCATCGAACGTATCAGCCTGGTCCACGGCCGCGCGGTGCGGTTCGCCGTACAGCACCGGCCGCTCGCGATTGGCCGCGGCGACGCGCTGGAGTTCGCGCGCGTACCCGGAGATGGTGGCGGTCGACGCCGGATCGATCTGGGGGCTGAGCAGCATCAGCGCATCACGGATGTCGACCATCATCGCCTGCCGCCATTCCATGACCGCCGCCAAGGGCTGCCGGAGGCGGAAGGCGGGCATCCGCCGTTCCGGAAGAAACCGGGTGATCACGCCGACCGCGAATCGCCACAGCCGCCACAGCAACAGAACGTCACGCAATGCCGCGAGGCCGACGACCACCGCTCGTATCCGCATCACCAAGCCATACCAGGACACACCCAGAAGGAATACGAGCTGCCCCAGATAGACCTCCCACCGCCCCAGCGCGACGAGCGCTCGCGGTGGCCGTTCCGATGCCGCGTAGTACCCGAGCTGGACGGTGAAAGTCACCGTGGCGGCGAGCATCGACACCGCACCTATCGCGGCGAGCACGATTCCGTGGGCCGGCGTCCCCGAGAGCAAACGCAGATAGGCGAAGCAGTAGAAAACGATCAACATCCCGATCGGCAACGTGCTCACCTTCTCCCCGAGATTGAAGCCGACCACGGCTGGGTCGGCGAATCCGTAGGGTTTCGCGCCGGGGCCCGCGACGACCGCGCACGCGGCCATGACAATGATCGACGCGGCAAGCGGGATACCGAGCCCGACCAGTATTTTCTTCGTCTGGGCGGTATGCCGGGAGGCCAGCACGAAGAACGCGACGATGCAGGCCTTGGCTCCCACCAGCAGGACGGTCCCGACGAATTCGTAACCCATCGCGCTCAGCAACCACGGGTCCCGGCGGTTCTGGACGTACTCGCCGAAGGCATACCCGGACGCGAGGAAGAAGAAGGCCCCCACGACCGCGAGAAGAGCGACGTCCTTGTTGCGGCGGTATTGACTCGACTTCCAGATCATGGCGGCGGCGAACGCCGCGATGAGCCACCCGTGCGGTAGGTAGATCACAGCCAGCCCATTCTCTCCTGCAACGGCAGGGACAGGTCTTCGGTCCGCTGTAAGGGCCGCAGCGCGCGTTGCCGATCGAGCACCCTGCCCACCTCGTACCCCCACCGCGCGAGCAGGTTCGCCGTGTACTCGGCCTCCCATTCCCGCTCCGGAGACATCGCCGAATGGCGATGCACGTTCCCGGTCTCGTAGTGCCCGGCGATGATGTGCCCGAACTCGTGCCCGATCCCGTGGTCCTGATGCCAGGCGGGTGTCGCCTTCTGATACGCGATGACATAGGTGTCGGGCGGCGCCGAAAGTTTCAACGTGATCGCGAAGAAGCAGTCGACCGGCAGCAACTTCTCCTGTAGAAGCACCGTCGAACCGGTGAATTCGCAATAGCGCTCGATCAGCTGGCGCATGGTCAGCAATTCACGCACCTTCATGCGCTGGAGCAGCAGGCGGGTGCGATGCTCGACCTCACGAACCCGCGCGGGACTCGGGACGAAGCGTGAGTTTCCGTCCCGCGCGCTGTCGGCGGACTCCGCCATGCCACCCGCCGAGCGTCTCATGCGCCCGCGCCATACGGAACTCAACAGACCTCACACCCCGCAGCCCGCCCCACCGCCCGATTCTCGGTAACCGGTCCGTCGAACGGTACGAAAACGATGCCGAGCGCCGCGCCTGATCGACCGTCGTGGTCCCAAACCCCCGTGCCCGGCCGGTTCGGCGTTCAAAGTACCACCGCCGCGACCGGACGGCATTGATTCCAATCCCGCTGGCACGCCCCGCATTCGCGTCGATTCGGCTGTCGTACATCGGCCGTGCCTGCTCGGAGGCGACACGATGTCACCCGTTCGTGCGAACGGACTCCGCCGATTTCGCGCCGCCGGGCTCACACAACGCGTCGCGAATGGTGTCACGCAGCCAGCGCTGGGCCGGGTCGGCGTCGAGACGGGCGTGCCAGAGCAGGCGCACTTCGACTTCCGGCAGGTCCGCGGCGAGGGGAAACCAGCGAATGCCGAGAGTCGGGCCGTACTGTTCGGCGAGGCGCTGCGGGACGAGTCCGACGTAACGGCTCGAGGAGACCAGGAGCGCGGCGACGGCGAAGGTCGGGACGACGGCGGCGACGTGGCGTTGCAGGCCCGCCGCGTCGAGCGCATCGTCGAGCGGGCCGCGAGCGCGTCCACGGCGGGAGGCCGAGACGTGGGGATGCCCGCACAGTTGCCGCAACGTCGGGCGACGGCGCCTGCCCAGCGGACTGTCGGCGCGGACGATGCCGACCATTCGCTCCCGGTACAGCACGGCGGTGCGGATGTCGGGAGCCGCGGCGTCACCGACGCCGATGTCGAGATCGACCGAACCGTCGCGCAAGGCCTCGGCGCTCTCGCTGCCCTCCGTGACGAACCGAAGGACCACGCCGGGGGCGAGCGCGGCCGTGGCTTCGACCGCCGTCGTCGCCAAGGTCGCGGCGACGCCGTCATTGATGCGAATGGTGAAAGTGCGCTCGAGCTCTCCGATCGCGATCTCGCGATCGGCGCTGATCAACGTTGACGCTTCGTCGAGCAGTGACCGCACCCGCGGCGCGGTGCGCAGTGCGAACGGAGTCGGAGCCATCCCACGCCCGGCGCGAACCAGGATCGGATCGTTCATCGCCCGTCGTAACCGGCCCAGCGCCCGGCTGGTCGCGGGGATGGACAGATGCAAGCGCTCGGAAGCCGCCGTGACCCCGCCTTCCCGGAGCAGGGCGTCGAACACCCGCAGGAGGTTCAGATCCAGCTGCTCGGGCATAGTTGCATCTTACGCAAGTATCTATTGTCGAAGTTGCGTGGCACGAAGTTCATCGAGATCCCTACCGTCGGGACATGCCCTTCGATGTCATGTTCCGGGATCGCGCCGCGTCGTCGCGAGACCCGTCCCGTCCCGCCGCACAGCGCGGTCTGCTCGCGATCATGTGCGCCTGTGTGGTCCTCGTCGTCGGAATGGTCGCCGCGATCAACCTCGCCGTCCCGATGCTCGCCTCGAGCACGCTGCATCCGTCCGCGTCGGCGCTGGTGTGGATCGTCGACACCTATGTGATCGTGTTCGCCTGCCTCGTCATCCCGGGTGGAGCCGCCGGGGACCGCTTCGGGCGCAAGGGAGTGCTGCTCGCGGGTCTGGCGCTGTTCGCGGTGGGAGCGCTGATCTCGGCGGCGGCACCCGGCGTGGCCCTGCTTCTGGCGGGCCGTGCGATCACGGGTGTCGGCGCCGCCGCTGTGCTGCCCAACACGCTGTCGGTCCTGCTGCACGCCGTGCCCGCCGAACGCAAGGGCGCGACGATCGCCACCTGGGCGTCGATGACGGGCATCGGCGGAGTCGTCGGCAACGTCGGCGGCGGGTCGATCCTGTCGGGTGGCTCGTGGCGCTGGTTGTTCGCCGCCGCCGTGCCGATCTCGCTGGTTCTCGCCGCGCTCGTGGGACGTATCGCGCCGGTGTCGGCGCGCCACGATCGCCGCCTCGATCCGCTCGGCGCGGTGCTGCTCGTCGGTGCGTCGGTCGCGCTGTTGCTCGGCATCGTCCAAGGACCGGAGGCGGGCTGGGACAGCGTGGTCGTCATCGCCGGGTTCGCTTGCGCCGCAGTACTTTTCACCGTGTGGACGATCGTCGAACTGAAGACCGAGCATCCGCTGCTCGATCCACGGTTGTTCCGCGTTCCCGGCCTGCGCAGCGCCTGCCTCGGCATGACGACGGTCTTCTTCGGCATGTTCGCGCTGTTCTATGTCAACGCGTCGTTCCTCCAGTACGGCAAGGGATTCGGCGTTCTGCGAACCGGACTGGGGATCGTCCCGCTGACCGTGCCGATCATCCTCGGCGCACGACACGTCGGACGCCTGTCGCAGCGCATCGGCCTCGACGCCACCACCGCGCTCGCATTCGGGTTCGTCGGCTGCGGATTGCTCGGGCTGTCCACCGGTGACGCGGGGACGCCCTACCTCGTCTACGCCGCGTGGCTGGTCGTGACCGGAATCGGCGTGACGCTGGCGCTTCCGACGCTGTCCGGCGCCATCGCCGGTTCGCTACCGCCGGAGCAGGCCGGAGTCGGAGCCGGATTGCAGGCCACCACACGCGAATTCGGCAGCGCGCTGGGTGTCGCGGTCATCGGCACGGTGCTCACCGCACGGTTCGTCGCCGCGCTGCCACCGGACGTCCGCGCCGACCACGATCCGCACACCATGGCCCAGGCGCTCGCCTCGACCACACCCGACCGCGCCCACGAGGTTGTGACCGCGTTCGTCTCGGGCGCGCAGATGGGGCTGCGGGCGGTCGGCGTGACCGTGCTCGTCCTCGGAGGGCTGGTGGTGCTGCAATCGCTGCTGTCCCGGCGGAGAGTGCCGGTCGCCGTCGGTCGTCCTCGCTGATCGCACAGAGGTGACGCGGCACGGTCACCCATTCCACAGAGAACGCCGGCGGTCGGATCGGACCGCCGCGGAAGCTGATCCGCGCGATCGGTCGCGGACCTACACAAAGGCGTATCGACATGCATGTATTCGTCACCGGAGCGACCGGATGGATCGGTTCGGCCGTGGTCGACCAGTTGCTGGAGGCCGGTCACGAGGTCACCGGACTCGCCCGCTCGGGCGACTCGGCCGCCGCGCTGGAGCGGAAAGGAGCCCGGGCGCGGCGCGGCGACCTCGACGATCTCGACAGCATCCGCACCGGCGCCACGGAGGCCGACGCCGTCGTTCATCTCGCCAACAAGCACGACTTCGCGAATCCCGCCGGGACCAACCGGACCGAGCGCGACGCCGTGCAGGCCATCGGCGACGTCCTCGCGGGTTCGCACCGGCCGTTCGTGCTCGCCTCCGCTCTGGCCCTGCTCGCTCCCGGCCGCGTGGCCACCGAGCAGGACCGCTCACCGGCCCACGGTCTCGATTCCTTGCGCGGAGGCGGCGAGAACCTCGCGCTGGAATTCGTGGAGCGTGGCGTCGGCACGGTCATTGTGCGTTTCGCTCCTACCGTGCACGGCGAAGGTGACCATGGTTTCGTAGCCGGACTCGTGGCGGCCGCTCGCGCCGAAGAGGTTTCGGCCTACCTCGGCGACGGGATGAATCGCTGGGCGGCGATCCATCGCAGCGATGCCGGGCGCATCGTGCGGCTGGCGCTCGACAAGCGGGTTCCCGGCGGCACCGTCCTGCACGCCACCGCCGAGACCGGCATCCCGGCCCGCGACATCGCCGACGTGATCGGTCGGGGGCTCCGTCTGCCCGTCGTCTCGATACCGGCGGAGCGGGGCGGCGAGCACTTCGGCTGGCTCGGCAGGTTCTTCGGAGCGGACATGGCCGCGAGCAGTGACGCCACCGGCTCACTGCTCGGCTGGACGCCCAGCGGTCCCGGTCTTGTCGAGGACCTCGACAGCGGCTGCTACTACCGCTGAACCCGGAATTCTCTGTGCCCCAATCTAATTGGAGTGCGGTCGCGAGGTATTGTCACCGGACTTATCGGCATGCCGACGCGGAGTGCCACCGAGCTGCTCGACTATCTGGCCACCGGTGAGCGGGTGAAGTACTTGCCGTTCCGGGGGCACCAACCGCGCAAGGACGGGGCGATCGGAGCCAGTTTGCCTGAGCCGGTGGTGGCCTACACCAATCCCGCTATCCCCTAGCCGGTCTCATCACGGACGAAGAGCCAGCATTATCGGTCCGACATCCGTTGCGAACCACGATCTGGCAAGGTAACTTGATCATCGTTCCGGGCACGAAACGTTGCGATTCGCCGGAAACAATCAACAAGGGGTGGGAAAGTATGAAACAGAATGGTTTCGTCGGGGTTTTCACTTTACCGACGTCAACTCGGAGTCGATTACTGGCCTTACCAACCGCACTACTCACCGCGTTTGGGGCGGCGACGCTTTCAGCAGGATTTGCCGATGCGGCGAACTGGTATGACATCCTAGCGGAAGCAACCGATGCCACCAACGTAATTATTCCGATTCGCACCGGAAACGCCGACCTGGGATTCGATCACTATACGCAGAAGCACAATCTGACCAAGTATTACGTCATTCAGCACGCCATCCGTACCGCAAAACCCAAGACCTCGGGCGCGCGTGTGGAGTACCTCGTCGAGTTCAAACATGCGAAAAGCCGGGGGAAAGTAGATGATCGCGCGACTCTTCACATAGTCGCCCAGGCGGCCACGCGTACAGATGACGGCAAATATAAAACAACCGACAACAAGAACATCGGAGTCATCACAGCGTATTGCGAAGGTCGCAATACCTGCCCTGACTGGTTACGTGATCTGTCAGGCTGAACAAGAAAGCATCGATTTAGGAGGTGGCAGGCCATGGCAGTGGCCACGGGTGATCACGCGTTCAGTTTTCTGCTCCGCACGATGATTCCACTGATCGTCGCACCGATGGGCCCACTTCCGCCAACAGGTGTCCAGCTGCGCGGAGTCGTTCGAGCGAACAATGAGCGGGTACGGGTCGCGTTATCGGATGGAGCACAGATGTTGTCAGGTCTCGCAGTGGAATTCAATCTTGCGCGGGATGCCGACACGTCGTCCGTCAATCCGATCATGGACCATGTGCGTGCCAGTGTCGCACCACGAATGACCCAACTGATGGCGACACACCCGCAGACCATCGACACTCATTCAAATGTCGTTATTCAGGCCTCCGCCACCGGCTTCGAACCCTCCACTGCCCCTTTGCATTACGACCAAGGCTTGTTCAGCGTCTTCAGCCTGTTCGTGCACGGTGGCGGTTTTCCATGGTTCGAGGAGGATTACACCTTCGGTGGGTTCATGCTCCGAAGCGATCACACATGTCGCATATACATCAGAATCACCGCGACCGACGAAATCTACGGATTCGATGCACCTATCAACGGACCACATGGACCGGGGGTTTTCGGATATGGACTCCTGCCACAAGAACTTGCTCCGCTGGCTCGTACGGGGGATCTCGCCTCGAAAAAGATCGTCGATGATACCGACGAGTACTGCCTTGCTGTGGTCGATCTCTCGAGCTGGGTTACTAGAGACTGACCCTACCAGCGCACTGTCCTGGAACCGTAGAGGTCCCTTCAAATCGGTGGCCACCGGTGGGTATCGAGCGCGCGATTTTCCTGGCTGACCGGCTACGCCGCCTCAGCATCCGCTACGAGCGCAAGGCCACCACTTCCTCGCCTTCCTCACCCTCGCCGTGACACTTACCTGGTACAAGAAACTCGCCACCAGCCATGTGAGACACGGCCTACGGCAGCGCTTCGCTCCCGCGCGGGCGGGAGGGATGCGGGCGGCGCGGGTACTTACTCGGCCGCATGCGACTGGTGGTCCGTAAGGTCTCCACGGCCGCGCATTTCCATGAGCACTCGTCCGCGTCGCACTCGAGATGCACCTGCATGAGGGCGTGCGCGTCGCCGGGGCCGAATTCCGGGCCGTCTCTCGGATCTACCGCAGGCCAGCCCAACGGCGGCCAGCCCAGCAGGCACAATTGTTCATGGCCGACACGTTCGGCGATGTGATAGACGCTCGGACCCCGCAACGGCCTCCGCCACCATCTGCTCGCGGCGAAGAAGACCATCAGCAGCACCATGACCACCGCGGTTCCCACCACCAGCGCTGCGCCGACCTCGGACCAGCCGGACATCAAGACCCCACCCCGTTCTCCGACGAGCCGAACGACGCCCACCGATGTCCCCGCTCCCACACCTGCTCGGGCGCGACGACAATGAGCGTCACTTCCTCCGTGAGACCGCGTCTGGCCGTCCAGATGTGCTCCCGAGTCGGAGCGATGACGACCGAAGCGCCCACCCGGCGGATCGTCTGCACGAGCAGCAGCGTCGGCATCAGCGCATCCCGATCCACCACCAGCACTTCCGGCTCGCGATAGCCTCGCCGCTCGGCTAGCGCCCGAATCGCGCGCTCCTCCCCCGCATGATCACTGCCGGACTGATCCAGCCGGATGTAGCCGAGCGCGATTTCCGCCATGTCCGCCCCTCTTCCGTCGATGTGGTGTGGCACCCGGCGCCGGGGATCCCGGACGATGGCGACGCGATCGGCGCTGTCGACGAGGGATGTGCTCGCCCGGCGCCGGGGCCAACTCGAGCGTGACTGACCTGGTTGTTCGTTCCCAGGCACAGAACCGCACGGACCCGATACGCTTCCGGCACACCAGGATGCAGACGTGGGATGGGGGACCACGATGATTGTCACCAATTGGACCGGCGTCGAGGTCAGGGCTTTGCGCTGCGCCGCCCTCCGACTGACCCAGGAAGAGTTCGCTGAGCAGGTCGGCTATCAGCCTGTCACGGTCAGAAAATGGCAACGTGCGCCGGATTCCCGACCTATTCGAGGAAAATCTGCCCATGACCTCGATACCCAGCTGGCGCGGCTCGATGAGAAACAGTCCGCACGCTTTTGGTCGGCTGTCGCCCAAGCACGAAAGCCGAGGCATCCTGGCAGTCAGGAATTCAAGATTTCGACGGATCCGTCCGGCGGTGTGGTCGACGGCGATGTACGGGAAGCCGACAGTGACGTGAAG
The DNA here is from genome assembly GCF_040642815.1 of Nocardia sp. NPDC047648. Taxonomy (NCBI): domain Bacteria; kingdom Bacillati; phylum Actinomycetota; class Actinomycetes; order Mycobacteriales; family Nocardiaceae; genus Nocardia; species Nocardia sp. NPDC047648. The sequence goes on from NZ_JBEYSX010000008.1 coordinate 39,159, forward strand.
CGACGTGAATTCGGACGCCTGGCAGCGGCGGCTGGGGCAGTTGCAGTTCTGGAGTCGTGGGACGTCGACGGCGTCCGAATCGGCATGACCGACGTACGAGGGCTGCTGGAAGTAGTCGATGCCTTGGAGTTCGAGGACCAGAGGGCAGGTGGCGCTTCCTTGGTCGCGACCGCCGTAGCGCAGTTGGCTCGCGCGAAAAGCCTCTTGGAGACCGGTACTTTCGATAGTGCGAGTGGTAACGCGTTCACCAGCGCGACCGGTGAATTGGCCGTCCTGGCCGGATGGCTGGCTTTCGACGCCGAGATGCATTCGCTCGCGCGCCACTGCTACTCGGATGCCATGGCGTTGGCAAGTCAGGCAGATGACGCCGATCTCACAGCTCATAGCTGCCTGTACGCCGCGAACCAATCCATCGCGCTCAGCCGGACCGGCCAAGCGAATCCACAACACGCGCTGCGCCTCGTCGACCGCGCACGTCACCTGATGCGCGGCCGACCACCTGGCCGTATCCACGCCCTGATCGCAATCCGCCAAGCGCAGGCCTTCGGCTTGCTCGGTGATCGCCGGGAGTTCGGGCGCGCGATCGCGACAGCGTGGCGTGAAGTGGACCACGCAATCGAACACGAACCCCTCGCCGACTGTCCGACGTGGCTTCGCACTGTGGACCACAACGAGGTTCGTGGTCATGAGGCGCGCGGCTGTGGACGTGTCGGGGACCTCGCAAGGGCTGTCAGCCTCTTCGAGACCGCCGCCGACGAGAAGTCGACAAACCGAAACGCCGTCAATACACGGGCGTGGCTGGCGTCAGCACGAACAGCAGTAGGAGACCTCGAAGGGGCGCTGGCTGACGCGATGTCGGTGTTGGTGCACATCGACAACGGCGTATCGTCGCCCCGCACCCTCAAGGTTCTCGAACCCATTCGGCGCGCGACTGCCGATTTGCCTGCCGCGGACGAGTTCCGACACCGCCTCGACAAACTCACACAGACAGGGAATACCGCGTGAATCTTCCGGATGTCGAATTCCGGCATCTCGACGCTGTAGAAGCGCGCGCACTCCGGCCCACGGTCGAAGACATCTACCGCCGGTCTTACGTCGACGCGATCGCCTCCGGTGATCCGTTCGATGCGCCTGACCAGTTCATGCACCGATTCGACAACTACACCGACCCCGCAGGCGGCAGTGTGTTCGCGATGGTCATGGCGTATGTCGGCGGGACGCCCGCGGGGCAGACGTGGGGGTGGACGCTGCGTCCGAATGCCGCGTGGTGGAGGAATTTTCAGCCGGACGATGAGATCGGCGACCGCGCTACATTTACCGCCGAGGATGGCGCCCGGACATTCGCGCTGTCGGAGATCATGGTGTGCGCCGAATACACCGGTCGCGGCTTGGCGCGAAAGCTGCACGATACGCTGTTGAGCAGCCGGGCGGAACGGCGTGCGACGCTACTGGTCGAGCCGGAGAATCACCGCGCGTATGGGGCGTACCTGCGGTGGGGATGGTCCCGAGTCGGTGTGACGAAACCGAGTTGGCCGGACGCACCGACATTCGATGTCTTGACTCGTGAGCTGAGATAGCCCGAGCTAGCGACGCTGGACAAATGAGGCTCGTACGGCAGCGTGTCGTCGCCGTTCCTGAATGCTCGCGCCATCAGATCGCGGACTAGTCGTCTCGCCCCGTCGTGGGGCAGGCGGTCGCCACTGCCTGCCCGCTACGACTCCACCGAATCAGCCCAGCGACCGGAAGAACTCGCGCACGTCGCCGATCAGTAGCTCCGGCACCTCTAGTGCGGGGAAATGCCCGCCGGAGTAGAACTCCGACCAATGGGTGATGTTGTGGGTGTGCTCGGCGAAGCGGCGGATGGCGTAGTCGCCGTCCTTGAATACCGCTACGCCGGTGGGCACGGTGCCCTTCGGTTTCGGGGCGAACATGGTGGCGTCGTGGAAGCGCTCGTAGTAGAGGTTCGCGACGCTGCGGGCGGTGTCGGTGAACCAGTAGATGCTCACCGTGGTCAGCAGGCGATCGAGGTCGACGGCCTGTTCGGGCAGGTCGTGGGATCGGTCGGTCCATTCGCGGTACTTCTCCACGATCCAGCCGAGCTGGCCGGTCGGGGAATCGGCGAGTAACTGGGCGATGGTGTTCGGGCGGGAGCCCTTCAGGTTCATGTAGGCGGAACCGTCGTCCTGGAACTTCTTCATCGCGCCCAGTCGCGCCTTCTCCGCGTCGGTGAGGGCGGCCATGTCGGCGGGGTCGCCGGTCGGGAAGGTCACCAACGCGTTGACGTGCACGCCGAGGACATGCTCGGCGTCGATCCGCCCCAGTGCCGGGGCGATGAAGGCGCCGTGGTCGCCACCATGCACGCCGTAGCGGTCGTAGCCGAGGCGGGCCATGAGTTCGGCGAGCGCCGCCGCGATCCGGCCGTCGTTCCAGCCCGGCTCGGTGATCGGGCCGGAGAAGCCGTGGCCGGGCAGCGACGGGATGACCAGGTGGAAGGCGGGCGCGTCCGGGGCGCCGTGCGCGGCGGGGTCGGTGAGCGGGCCGATCGTGTCGCGGAAGTCGGCCACCGAACTCGGCCACCCGTGCAGCAACAGCAGCGGGGTGGCGTCCGCTCGGGCCGAGCGCACATGCAGGAAGTGCACGTTCTGTCCGGAGACGATGGTGGTGAACTGCGGGTAGGTGTTCAACTCCGCCTCGGCGGCGCGCCAGTCGAACTTCTCGGCCCAGTATCCGGCAAGTTCCTTCAGGTAGGCGGTCGGCACACCGCGCTCCCAGCCGACGCCGGGCAGGTCGTCGATCCAGCGGGTGCGGGCCACGCGCGAGCGAAGGTCGTCCAGGTCGGCCTGCGGGATGTCGATGCGGAAGGGGCGGATCTCGGTGTTCGTCATGCCATTGATACTTCGGGTAACGAGGGGTGCACCGAATCACGAGAATTCATTATTTCCCGTACTCCCCTAGCCCCTCGCGACGCCGAATTCGGCCGCAACACCCTCGGCCACCATCACCGAGGAGCGCACCCCAACTGGCCCGGCCGATACCTCGCCGCCAACGCCACCGCTCTTATCCGCGACCATGGCGGCTTCGGCCGAGAAGATCCATGGTGTGCGGCTCGTGAACTTCAGGCGGCGGCCCGCGTCCGGTCGACGCCGCCACTGAAGTTCGACGCGGCTCGGGCGAGGGCGGGGAGCGGCTTTCCTGTCCGCCGCACTCCGCCTCGGCTCCCGCGATTGGCGCCGACCTCGCGGTAGGGGCATGATCGCGCCGTGGTCAGCCTTCCGGTATGCGGTGCCTTCGTGGGGCGGGCCGCTGAGCTTGCGGCATTGCAGGATGCCTATGGGGAGCCGACGGTGCATACCGTGCTGGTCGGGGGCGAAGCGGGGATCGGCAAGTCGCGGCTGGTCGCGGAGTTCGGGACGCGGCTCGGGGCCAGCACGGCGGTGCTGTCCGGGCGGTGTCCGGAGTTCGGCGCGAAGGGGGTGCCGTTCACTCCGTTCGTCGCGGTCATGCGCGCACTGCTGCGCGACCAGGGAGCGGAGGCGCTCGCGGCGCTGCTCCCGGCGAAACCCGCGCTGGCGCGCTGGCTTCCGGAACTGGCGGCGCGTTCCGGCGCGGCGGAGATCGACACCGATCGGATCCGGTTGTTCGGCGAGATCCTGACCGTGCTGGAACAGTGCGCGATGAACAGACCGCTGGTGGTGGTGCTGGAGGATCTGCACTGGGCCGACGAGGCCGGCCTGGAATTGCTCGCCTTCCTGGTGGCCAACATCGCCGAAGGCGATCTGTTCTTGATCGGTACCTACCGGCCCGCCGATTCCGAGCCGTTGCGCAAGCTGGTCACCGGCCTACGCCGGGACCCGAGTGTCCGTCTGCTCTCGATGGCACCGCTGACCAAGCACGAGGTCGGCAGGCAGCTGGCCGCGCTGCGCGGCAGAGAACCGGAACCGGGGACGATCGCGCGCGTCTTCGAGCGCAGCAGAGGAATCCCGCTGTTCGTGGAGGCGCTCGACCCCGCGCCCGAGGACACGCCCGCCGAACTGTCCGAACTATTGCTCGGTCCCCTGTCGGACCTGCCCCGTCAGGCCGCATCGGTGCTGCGGCTCGCGGCGGCGGCCGGGTCACCGGTCCGGCACACCGTGCTGGCGGCGGCCTCCGACTTCGCCGAGGACGCGCTGACCACAGCGTTGCAGCTACTGGTCGACCAGCAGTTGCTGGTACCCGACGACACCGGTTACGCGTTCCGGCACGTTCTCATCCGGGACGCCGTCTACGCCGACTTACTGCCCGTGGAGCGAAAAAGATTGCATGGCAATATTTTTCGCGCATTGACCACGCTCCGCGAACGCGATGCGGACCAATGCCCCTCCGGCGAGCTTGCCTATCACGCGTATGCCGCCGGAGAATTCTCATCGGCGCTCGAGGCCGCCTGGGATGCGGCGGCGGAAGCCAGGAACATCGGGGCGCATCGTGTTGAGGTGCACCATCTCGACCGAGTGCTCGACTCGTGGGATCGGGTGGGGGAAGCGGCGAGCCGAGTAGGCGCGGAGCGGATCGAGGTCGTGCAAGCGGTCGTGGCGGCATGCTATCGGGGCGGCGTCGTCGAGCGCGGGATCGCGGCGGCCGACGAGGCGCTGGCCGCCATCGATGCGGAGATCGAGCCGGAGCGTGCCGCCCGACTGCACTACTACCGCGCCGGATTACGCAATCAAAGCAGCGGCGGCGGTGAAGACGACCTGCTCGCGGCGCTGGCATGTCTTCCTTCGGACCGGCCGACTCTGTTACGCGGCGAGGTGCTCGCCGAACTCGCCGCGGCGCGCGCGTTCAGCGGCGCGGCGGCCGCGGCCGAGAACGACGCGCGTGCCGCCGTCGAGGTGGCCGAACAATTGCGTGGTATCCCGCCCGCCCACGACACCTCGTCGGTCATGGCTGGGGCACTTCACCCGCCGGGCGCGATCGAGGAGGCGGCCGGTGCGGATGCCGCGTCGCTGGCCGCGCGTGCCCACGCGTATCTCGGGCTGGCCACGGCGGACCGTCCGGAGGTCGCCATGACCCATTTCGAGCAGGCGCATGCCGCCGCGAAGGATGCGGGAGATCCGGGCACGGTGCTGACCGTGGTGCTGTGGGAGACGGCGCTGCTGGTGTCGGCGGGCGCCGACGAGGCCGCCATCGCGGCGATTCAGCAGGGGCTGCGCGCCGCGCACGAAACCTACCGATTCGCCGAGGCGGCACCGATCCTGCTGGTCAAATGGGCACAGGCGCTCACCGCGCTGGGTCGCTGGAACGAAGCGCTCGATCTGATCGACGAATCGCTCACCGAGCGGTTGCCCCCGTTGAGCACCGCCGCGCTGCTGCTGTGTCACGCGCGGATCATGCTGGCGCGTGGGGACGACGAGGCCGCGGCGACGAGCGCGGCGACCGCGCAGCCCTTGCTCGGGGATCGCCGCTGGGCCAGGCAGTATCAGATCCAGCTGCACACGGTGCAGACCGAGATCGCGCTCGCGGCGGGCGATCCGCAGCGCGCCGCCGAGATCGGCGCGGCGACGCTGACCGCGGACGATCTGACCGCGCACCATCACGAGGCGTGGGCGCTGGCCGATGCGGTGGCGCGAACTCGCTGCGCCCCACTGGTTCTCAACTCCGTAACGGAGAGGCTGCCGGTGACCACCGCGGTCGACGCCGCATACCGGAATTCCTGCCACGCCGTGCGCAGCGGCCGTCCCGCCGACTGGACCGCGGCCGCTTCCTCCTGGCGAACCCTGAGTCGGCCATTCGAGCTGGCGCGCAGCCTGGTCGAATCCGGCGAAGCGGAATTGGCCGCGGGTGATCGCGCGGCAGCGCGCAGCGCCCTGCGGTCCGTGCTCCGGCTCGCGGACGAGTTGGCCACGGCGCCACTCGCCGAGCAAGCCAGGCAGCTGGCCGACCGCGCCGGGATCGACCTCGCCGACTCCGGGAACCGGCCTTCCCCGGCCCGATCGGCGAGCACCGTGGGCCTGACCCCGCGCGAACTCGACGTGCTGCGCCTGGTGGCCACGGGCGCGAGCAACCGTCAGATCGCGGCCGAGCTGTTCATCAGCGCCAACACCGCCGGTGTGCACGTCTCACGGATCCTCACCAAGCTCGGTGCGTCCAGCCGCACCGAGGCGGCGGCGATCGCACGCGAACGCGGCCTGCTCGTGTCCGGGTGATGGCTACCGTGGTCCTCGCGAACTGTGTCGACCCGTCGGCCCGAAGCGATCGTGGAGGCATCCCGTCTGCGGGCAACCGCCCGCCTCCGCGCACGAACGGATGCTACGGAGCTGCCGGTCGAGACGGCCGAAGCGGCGATAGGACTGGTGGCCGCCCGACGAGGATCTCGCCGACCGCCGGTACGGCGTTGCGCCCTGATCCGTATTCGAGCGCGGACTACCGGCCCCCTGCCCGGCCATCGCATCGTAAGATACAGTAAGTCGAACATGTCTCGAAAGGACGGGCTGAATGCGGTCGACCTTGCTGTCCCGGCGCGATCTCGATTTCCTGCTCTACGAGTGGCTGGACGTGGAGCGGCTCACCAAACGCGAGCGGTACGCCGAGCACTCACGCGAGACCTTCGACGCCGTGCTCGAGCTCAGCGAGCAGCTCGCGACCAAATACTTCGCGCCGCACAACAAGCTCAACGACGCCAACGAACCCACCTTCGACGGCGAGCGCGTGACCATCATCCCGGAGGTCGGGCAGGCGCTGGAAGCCTTCGCCAAGGCCGGATTGCCCTCGGCGGCAATGGATTACGAACTCGGTGGCGCACAGCTACCCGCCACCGTCGCACAGGCGAGCTACGCCTGGTTCCAGGCGGCCAACCCGGGCACCGCGGGCTACCCGTTCCTCACCGTGGCCAATGCGAATCTGCTCCTCGCCCACGGCCCCGAGCACGTCGAGAAGTTCGTCAAGCCCATGCTCGCGGGCCGCTTCTTCGGCACCATGTGCCTGTCGGAGCCGCAGGCGGGCTCGTCGCTGGCCGACATCGTCACCCGCGCCGAACCGCAGGACGACGGCAGCTATCGCCTGTTCGGCACGAAGATGTGGATCTCGGGCGGCGACCACGAACTCGGCGAGAACATCGTGCACCTGGTGCTGGCCAAGATCCCCGGCGGGCCCGCGGGCACCAAGGGCATCTCGCTGTTCGTGGTGCCCCGCTTCCTGGTCGGCGACGACGGCGCGATCGGTGAGCGCAACGACGTCGCACTGGCCGGGCTCAACCACAAGATGGGCTTCCGCGGCACCGTCAACACCGTGCTGAATTTCGGCGAGGGCCGCTGGACGCCGGGTGGCGCGCCGGGCGCGGTCGGCTACCTGGTCGGGGAACCGCATCGCGGCTTGACCTACATGTTCCACATGATGAACGAGGCGCGCATCGGCGTCGGCCTGGTCGCCACCGCGCTCGGCTACACCGGATACCTCGAGTCGCTGGACTACGCCCGCACCCGCACGCAGGGCCGGGCCAAGCTTCCCGCCGACCCGTCCGCGCCGCAGCGGCCGATCATCGAGCACGCCGACGTGAAGCGAATGCTGCTGGCGCAGAAGGCGTACGCCGAAGGGGCGCTGGCGCTGGTGCTCTACTGCGCGCAACTGGTCGACGAGCAGCGCACCGCCGAGTCCGACGACGACCGCCGCGCGGTCACCCAACTGCTGGACATCCTCACCCCGATCGCCAAGAGCTGGCCCTCGCAGTGGTGCCTGGAGGCCAACAGCCTCGCCATCCAGGTGCTCGGCGGCTACGGTTACACCCGCGAATACAACGTCGAGCAGCACTATCGGGACAACCGGCTCAACCCGATCCACGAGGGCACGCACGGCATCCAGGGCCTGGACCTGCTCGGACGCAAGGTGACCCAGCAGGGCGGCGCGAGCCTGCTCGCACTCGGGTCCCGGATCGATGCGACCATCACCGCCGCTCGCGCGTCGGGCGGCGAGGCGGCCGAACTGGCCGCACAACTGGATTCGGCGTGGCGACGGCTGGTCGAGGTCACCGCGGGGCTGTTCGCCTCCGGCGATATCGAGGCCGCGCTGGCCAACAGCTCGGTGTACCTGGAAGCCTTCGGGCACACTGTGCTGGCCTGGATCTGGCTCGAGCAGTTCCTCGCCACCGCGGACCGTGCGGGCGATTTCTACGATGGCAAGCGGCACGCGGCCCGGTTCTTCTATCGTTTCGAATTGCCCAAGACGGCACCGGCACTGGATCTACTCGCCAGCCTGGACACGACTACTCTGCGGATGCGCGACGCCTGGTTCTGAACACCGCCCGTTTCGATACACTTCACAGAAGATGTATCATTCCGCGGTGATCGATTCCAGTCAGCGGACCACCCGCCCTCCCGGCCGACCGGCCTCCGCGACCAGGGAGCAGGTCATCGAGCACGCTCGCCGGGCGTTCCTGTCCGGTGAGCGGGTGGACATCCAGGCGATCGCCGGACAGCTCGGGCTCAGCCGCGCGTCGGTCTACCGCTGGTTCGGCTCGCGCGACGGGGTGCTCGGTGCGGTCCTGGCCGGGGAGTTCGAGGCGCTGCTCAGCCGGGCGGACGCCCGCCGCCGCTCCACCGGAGCGCGGCGCATCCTGGACGTGCTGTACCGGGTCAACCGGTGGATGACCGACAACGAACCGTTCCGGCGCTACTTCGAGAACGAGCCGCTGTCCGGGCTGCGCATCCTCACCGCGGGCGACGGACCGGTGCAACCGCTGGTCGTCGGCACCGTCCGCGAGCTGATCATCCGCGCCGCGGAGGAGGACGGCTACACCCCGCCGCTGGAACCGGCGCTGCTGGCCTACGCGCTGGTCCGGCTCGGCGAGGCGTTCCTGTACAACGACAGCGTCGCCGGCATTCGCGGCGACGTCGACCGGTTGCACGAGGTCCAGGCGGCGCTGCTGGGCATTCCCGAGGCGATCACGCCATGACCGGGGCGCTGCTGCACGCGCGCTTTCCGGAGGTGGCCGATACGTTGCCGTTCGTCCGCCTCGGCACCGCTCCGACACCCGTCAGCCGGTACGACCTCCACACCACCGCCGAGCTGTGGTGCAAGGACGAAAGCGTCTACGGCGACGGGGGCTGGGGCGGCAACAAGGTCCGCAAGCTGGAATGGCTGCTGCCGGAGGCACGGCGACGTGGCGCGCGCACCATTCTCACGGTCGGCGGCACCGGAACCAATTGGGGGCTCGCCACCGCACTGTACGGCCGCGCCCAGGGCATCGATACCGCGCTCGCCTTGGTGGACCAGCCGGTCGACGACCACGTGCGCGCACAACTGCGGCGACTGGAGAACTCCGGCGCCACTTTGTATTTCACGCATACCAAACTGCGGACGATCCTCGCGGCGCCATGGCTGTATCTGCGCGGGGTCCACGGCGGCAGGCGTCCGTATCTCCTGCCCGCGGGCGGCTCATCGCCGGTCGGCGCCTTGGGCTACGTCGAGGTGGCGTGCGAACTCGCGGCACAGATCGCGGCGGATGAGCTGCCCGAGCCGGCCCACATCGTCACCGCGGTCGGATCGGGGGGTACCGCCGCGGGCCTCGCACTCGGTCTGCGCCTGGCCGGGCTGCGTACGCGCGTCGTCGGCGTCGTCGTCAACGACACGCTCCCCCTCGACGCGAAGCACATCGTCCGGCTCGCGGGGCGCACCGAGCGCCTGCTGCGCACCCGCGGAGCACGCTTCGCGCCGATCGCGCTCCGGCCGGAGGACGTCACGATGACCACCGAGTGGCTCGGCCCCGGCTACGGCCACACCACACCCGGGGCTCTGGAGGCCGCACAGCGCGCCGAACCGGCCGGCCTGCGCCTGGAGACCGTCTACACCGCCAAAGCGCTCGCCGCGCTGCTGGCCCTGGACCGCTCGGGCGTGTTAGGCGACGGACCGGTGCTGTTTCTCAATACTTACGGTCCGCGACCGTAGATCCGTAGGGCGCGGCCCGCGCGAGCCCGCTTTCGAATCGCTGTGATCGAAATCCGGCCGACCGCAGCCGACGTGGCGTATTGGCCGGACCACCGCGCATATCGCCAGGTAGGGCCGCGCGCCACCCGGCGCAATAACATCCCCTGATTTCTTCCCAAGCCGACGTGGGCAAGCACGCGGCCACAATCCCGTTATCGTCGCTATTCGTGCAGGTCAGCGATGGAAAGGCGGGAACGGTGGCAGCGGAACCCACGCCGGTGCGGCAGTTGCGCGCCGATCAGGCGCGGCGGGTGGCCGACATCCTGCGCCACCAACTGCACGCGGGCGCGTTCGACGGCGCGCTGCCCAGCGAACAGGACTTGGCCGCCGAGTACGGCGCCTCGCGCAATACCGTCCGCGACGCCTTGGCGCTGCTGAAGGACGAAGGCTTGATCGACCGGGCGCCCAAGGTCGGCACCCGCGTAGCCACCCGCAAGTACGACCACGGGCTCGACGCCCTGCTCGGATTGCAGGAGACCTTCAAAGGCCACGGCACCGTGCGCAACGAGGTGCGCGCGGCGATGCACGTCCCCGCGCCGCCCGCTGTCGCGCGCAGGCTCGGCCTGGCACCGGGCGAGCGGGTGGTCTATCTCGAGCGGCTGCGCTACCTCGCGGATCTGCCGTTGAGCCTGGACCTCACCTACCTCGTGCCCGACATCGGCACCGAGGTGCTCGGCCACGATCTCGAGCACACCGACGTCTTCGTGCTGCTGGAACGCATCAGCGGCCACTCGCTCGGCTCGGCCGACCTGGCCCTGGAAGCGGTGCCCGCCGACCCGCACACCGCCTCCACCCTCGACGTACCCGGCGGCGCGCCGCTGCTGATGCTGGAACGGCTGACCCGGCTGGACGACGGCCGCCCGGTCGATCTGGAGTACATCCGCATGCGCGGCGACCGCATCACCATGCGCGGCAGCCTGACCCGCAGCACCCCCGAATGGAAGGTCCTCTAGATGGCACTCGTGAACCAGCGCACCGACATCCCCGTCACCATCGACGAGTCGCTGTGTATCCAGGGCTGCACGCTGTGCGTCGAGATCTGCCCGCTCGACTCCCTGGCCATCAACCCCGACAACGGCAAGGCCTTCATGCACGTGGACGAGTGCTGGTACTGCGGTCCCTGCGCGGCCCGCTGCCCCACCGGCGCCGTCACCGTCAACATGCCCTACCTGCTCCGCTGATCTGGAAGACCGATGAAAGCAAAACTCGCCCCCATCCTGCTCGCCGCCGCGCTCGCGCTGACCGGGTGCTCGCTGGAGCAGACCGACGACACCCCCGCGGGCACCGTGAAGGTGGTCGTCGGCTACCAATCGAAGACCATCAACACCGTCACCGCGGGCACCTTGCTTCGCGCGCAGGGCTATCTCGAGCGGCGGCTACAGAAGATCACCGACAACGGCGGGGCGAAGTACCAGGTCGAGTGGCAGGACTACGACACCGGCGCGCCGATCACCGCGCAGATGGTGGCCGAGAAGATCGACATCGGGTCGATGGGTGATTACCCGTTGCTGATCAACGGCTCCCGCACCCAGGCGGGCGAGCGCTCGCGCACCGAACTGGTGTCGATCACCGGGTACAACCCCAAGGGCGCGCTGAACATGGTGGTGGTGCCGAACGACTCGGCGGCCACCGGCATCGGCGATCTGGCCGGGCAGAAGATCTCCGCCAGCGTGGGTTCGGCCGGGCACGGCACGCTGGTGCAGGCGCTGACGCGGGCAGGCATCGACCCGGCCAAGGGCGTGGAGGTGCTCAACCAGCAGCCGCAGGTCGGCGCGACCGCCCTGGAGTCCCGTCAGGTGGGCGCGCTGTCGCAGTTCGTCGCGTGGCCCGGTCTGGTCGTCTTCCAGAACAAGGCCAAGCTGCTCTACGACGGCGCCGAACTCGGCGTGCCGACCTTCCACGGTGTGGTGGCCCGGCGCGCCTACGCCGCCGATCACCCGGAGGTGCTCCAGGCGTTCCTGGCCGCGCAACTGGACGCCACCCAGTTCCTGCGGGACGAGCCGTTCGAGGCCGCGAAGATCGTCGCCGACGGGTCCGGGCTGCCCCAGGAGGTGGTGTACCTCTACAACGGCCCCGGCGGAACCAGTTTCGACACCACGCTCGAGCCCAGCCTGATCGCGGCGCTCAAAGGCGATGTCGCGTACCTGAAGTCGATCGGCGATTTCGCCGACCTGGACATCGACCGGTTCGTCGACGACACGCCGCTGCGCAAGGCGTTCACCGAGACCGGCCGCGACTACGACCGCGAACTCACCGACACCGCCAACCCGACCCGCGTCACCGGCGCCGATCCGGTCTGCGGCAAGGCGGCGGAGAACCCCGCGCTGGCCGGCGAATTGTGGCTGGACGGCGCGCCGAAGCCGCAACCGGCCGCGGATCCGACCTGCCTGCTGCGCGCGGTCCAGCTCGCCAAAGCGCAGGGCAAGACGATCCGCGCCGCCTACATCCCGGATACCGAACTCGGCACCCGCTGGTTCGCCGACAAGTCGATCTGGCTGCGCGACGGGGACGGCTACCTGCCCTTCACCACCACCGCCGCCGCGCAGCGCTACCGGCAGGCACATCCGTCCGCCACCCCGGTCACCTACGACCGAGCCGTCACGGAAGTACGCGGATGACCAGCGAACTCGCCGCCCCCGCGGTGCGGGCCACCGCGGGAACCACCGCGGTCGGCTCGGAGGCCGCCCCGGCATCGCGATCGGCTTGGCGCTCGCGGCTGCTGCGCGTCGGCTCCGTCGCCGTCGCGGTCGGCCTGTGGCAGCTGCTCACGGTCAACAACGTGCGGGCTGGCCTGCGTTTCGACACGTTGCCGACCGTCACCGAGATCGTCGCCGAATTCGGCACCCAGTTGCGCGCCGACCAGTACTACCTGGACATCGCGCAGTCGCTGATCCGGATCGTCACCGGCTTCGGGCTGGCCGCGGTGGTCGGCGTGATCGCGGGCATCGGCCTCGGCCGCTCGCGGCTGCTCGCCGACACCTTCGGCCCGCTGGCCGAACTGGTCCGGCCGATTCCGGCCATCGCCCTGGTCCCGGTCGCGATCCTGCTGTTCCCCAGCGACGAATCCGGCATCGTGTTCATCACCTTCACCGCGTCGCTGTTCCCGGTGCTGGTGAGCACCAGGCACGCGGTGCGCGCACTGCCCACGATCTGGGAGGACGCGGTGCGCACCCTCGGCGCGTCCCGGCTGGACGTGCTCGCGCGCGTGGTGTTCCCCGGCATCCTGCCCGGCGTCTTCAGCGGCCTGTCGGTCGGCGTCGGGGTGGCATGGATCTGCCTCATCTCCGCGGAGATGATCTCCGGACGTCTCGGCGTCGGCTACCGCACCTGGCAGGCCTACACCATCGTGGACTATCCGGCGGTGTTCGTCGGCATGATCACCATCGGCGTCCTCGGTTTCGCGACATCGGGGCTGGTCGAGCTGGCCGGCCGCCGCATCACCCGCTGGCTGCCCAGAGAGGTCGAAGCATGACCACAGTGATCGCCGCACCGGCATCGACCGGAATGCGCCTGAGCCTCACCGGCGTCCGGATCGCCTACGGGGGCGAACCGGTGCTCGACGGGCTCGACTTGGCGATCGCGCCGGGCGAGATCCTGGTCGTGGTCGGCAAATCCGGCTGCGGCAAGTCGACCTTGCTGCGCGCGATCGCCGGACTGCGCGCGCCGGAGGGCGGAGCCATCCTGGCCGACGGCGACCGCGTGAACGGCCCCGCGGCCGACCGCGCCCTGGTTTTCCAGGACGACGCGCTGCTGCCCTGGCGCACCGTGCGGCAGAACATCGAACTCGCCCTGCGCCTGCGCGGCACGCCCCGGGCCGAGCGCAGAGCCACCGCGCTGCACTGGGTGGACGAGGTCGGGCTCACCGGGTACGCCGACTATCTGCCGCGCGACCTGTCCGGCGGCATGCGCCAGCGCGTCCAGCTGGCGCGCAGCCTGGCCGCCGCGCCGCGCGCCGTGCTGATGGACGAGCCGTTCGGCGCACTGGACACCCAGACCAGGGAAACCATGCAGCGCCTGCTGATCCAGACCTGGCGCGCCCATCCCACCACCATCGTCTTCGTCACCCACGACCTCGACGAGGCCCTGCTGCTCGGCGACCGCATCGCCGTGCTGGGCGGCGGCACGCTGCGGGCGCTGGTGCCGGTGCCCGGGCCGCGCGAGGCGATCGACCGGGCCGCGACGAAGGCCGAGATCCTGGAGAAATTGTGAACATTCCGCCGCTGTCGGAACGGATTCGGCTGGACTGCGACGTGCTCGTCATCGGGGGCGGCACGGCGGGCACGATGGCCGCGCTCACCGCCGCCGAGCAGGGCGCGAACGTGCTGCTGCTGGAGAAGGCGCACGTGCGCCATTCCGGTGCGCTGGCCATGGGCATGGACGGGGTGAACAACGCCGTGATCCCGGGCAAGGCCGAACCGGAGGACTACGTCGCCGAGATCACCCGGGCCAACGACGGGATCGTCGACCAGCGCACCATCTATCAGACGGCGACGCGCGGCTTCGCCATGGTGCAGCGGCTGGAGCGCTACGGCGTGAAGTTCGAGAAGGACGAGTACGGCGAGTACGCGGTGCGCCGGGTGCACCGCTCCGGCTCGTACGTCCTGCCGATGCCCGAGGGCAAGGACGTCAAGAAAGCGCTGTATCGCGTCCTGCGCCAACGCAAGATGCGCGAGCGGATCCGCATCGAGAACCGGCTGATGCCGGTGCGCGTGCTCACCGAGGGCGGGCGCGCCGTCGGCGCCGCCGCCCTGCACACCCGCACCGGCGAATTCGTCGCCGTGGCCGCGAAAGCGGTGATCCTGGCCACCGGGCCGTGCGGCAGGCTCGGGCTGCCCGCCAGCGGATACCTGTACGGCACCTACGAGAATCCGACGAACGCGGGCGACGGCTACTCGATGGCCTACCACGCGGGGGCCGAACTCAGCGGCATCGAATGCTTCCAGATCAACCCGCTGATCAAGGATTACAACGGCCCGGCCTGCGCCTATGTCGCCAATCCGTTCGGCGGCTATCAGGTCAACGCCGACGGTGAACGCTTCGTCGACTCCGACTACTGGTCGGGCCAGATGATGGCCGAGGTCAAGCGGGAGATCGAATCCGCGCGCGGCCCCATCTATCTCAAGGTGTCGCACCTGCCCGACGAGACGCTGAGCACGCTCGAGGGCATCCTGCACACCACCGAGCGCCCCACCCGCGGCACCTTCCACGCCAACCGCGGCCACGACTACCGCACCCACGACATCGAGATGCACATCTCCGAGATCGGCCTGTGCAGCGGGCATTCTGCTTCCGGCGTGTGGGTCGACGAGCACGCGCGCACCACGGTGCCCGGCTTGTACGCGGCGGGCGATCTGGCGTGCGTGCCGCACAATTACATGATCGGCGCGTTCGTCTTCGGCGATCTCGCCGGCGCGCACGCCGCGTCCACCGTAGCCGAGGTACCCGCGCCCGCCGAGCTGCCCGAGGACCAGCTGGCCGCGGCCCACGAGCTGATCTACCGGCCGTTGCGTCAGCCGGACGGGCCGCCGCAACCGCAGGTCGAATACAAGCTGCGGCGTTTCGTGAACGACTATGTCGCGCCGCCCAAGACCGCCGCCAAGCTGAGCATCGCGGTGGAGACCTTCGACCGGATGCGCGCGGAGGTCGAGGGCATCGGCGCGCGCACCCCGCACGAGCTGATGCGCGCGGTGGAGGTGTCGTTCATCCGCGATTGCGCCGATATGGCCGCCCGCAGCTCGCTGACCAGGACCGAATCCCGTTGGGGCCTCTATCACGAGCGCGCCGACCTCCCCGAACGCGACGATGTCGAATGGCGATACCACCTCAACCTGCGCAAGAACCCCGACGGAACCATGGCGTTCCTGAAGCGTCCGGTGGCGCCGTACCTGGTGCCCGTGCCCGGGCTCGACGACCTGCCCTCGGCCGATGCCGAGGCGGTGCCGGTGCACCAGCCGCACCGGATCGCAGGCCGTGCGCCGCATACCGGCGCCGGCGCTGAGCAGGAGCGGGCCGTAGCCGCTGCTTCGCAGTCCGCCACTCCCCCGTCACCCCGGATCGTCGCGTTGCTCGCGCTCGACGAGCCCAGCGTGGAGCAGTTGTCGGCCTATCTGACCGATCCCGACGCGGGCGTCCGGGCCGCGGCGATCTCGGTGCTGAGCGAGCACACCCCGGAGGGCTTCTCGATCGCCCTCGGCGATGCCTTGGACGACGAAGCGGCCTCGGTCCGGCGTGCGGCCGCGGCCGGTCTGCGCGAACTCGTCGAAGTGCTGCCCTCCGCGGAAGGGCTTGCCGACCGGCTCGGTTCGGCCGATCCCGTCGTGCGGTCCACCGTGATCGATCTGCTGCGCGCGCTGCGGGCGGGCGAGGCCGCGCAGTATCGCGCCGCCTCGGCGGACCGGGATCATCGCGTCCGCATCGAAGCGGTCCGCGCACTGGTGTCGCTGAACGATCGCGACGGCGTCGCCACTCTGGCCGCCGACGACAACCGGGAAGTGCGGATCGCCGTCGCCCACGGCCTCGCCGCCATCGGCGACGGCGGGCTCGAGGTGATCCGTCGCCTCGGCGACGACCACGACCCGCTGGTGCGCGCCGCGGCGCTCACCGCGTTCGCCCAGCTGGGTGGCGAACCCGCGGACGTCACCGCACTGGGCACCGCCCTGCGCCATTCGGCCTGGCAGATCCGTCAAGGTGCGGCGCGCGGGCTCGCGGGCGCCGACCCGGACCTCGCGGTGCCGATTCTGGCCGCCGCCCTGCACGATCCGCATCTCGACGTCCGAAAGGCGGCGGTGCTGTCGCTCTCGGCGTGGCCGCACCTGCCCGCCGCGCACGACGCGCTGCGCGCCGCGATCGACGACACCGATGCCGACGTGCGCGCGTATGCCCGGCGGGCGCTGGCCACCCAGCCCACGGCATAGGGCAACATGGTTGCCGCAGCTCGAATCGCTGATTAAATTAGCGGCTCGACCGTTGCCGACGCGCTAACCAGGGTATAGCCGGGTGGTGACGGGGCGGCCGACGACGAGTCCGCGCCGTTGTCCATCAGCAGCGACGGGAGTGTGGCGTTTGACCGTGCCGAACTGGCTGGATCTGGCCGTGCTCGCCACCCTCGCGGTCGCGGCGGTGCTCGGCTGGCGCCGCGGCGCGATCGTCGGGCTGCCCGGCTTCGCGGGTGGATTGGCGGGGGCGATCCTCGGCGCGGCGCTCTCGGCGGCGGTGCTCGGCCAGCTCGCTCCGGGCGCCGTGCGGCTTCTGCTGGTGCTGATGGTGATCGTCGGGTTGGTCGCGTTCGGCGCGGTCGCCGGGCACCGGGCCGGACAAGCCGCGCGCGCGGCGGTTTCCGATCCCGTCACCCGGCGCGTCGACGCCCTCTGCGGCTGCCTCGTGCATGTGCTCGCGGTCCCGCTGGTGGTGTGGCTGTTCGCCGCGCCGATGGAATCCGCAGCCCTGGTGCGTGATTCGACCACCGTGCGGACCGTGGACGACGTCGCACCGTTCTGGCTGTCCGGGCTGTCCGAGGTGCTCGCCGGACCGATCCGGGAAGCCGGGCTCGGCCTTCCGCTCGCGCCGCCCGATCCCGGCATCCTCGATGGGCCGATGCCCGCCGAACTGCGGGCGAGCGTGCTGCGGATCCAGGACCTCGCACCGACCTGCGGTGTGCGCCAATCCGGCTCCGGATTCGTCATCGCGCCGGAGCGGGTGCTGACCAACGCGCACGTCGTCGCCGGATCCAGCAAGGTCTCCGTCGACGCCCCGGCCGGATCGCTCACCGCTGACGTCGTGCAGTTCGATCCGACCATGGACATCGCGGTGCTCGCCGTCCCCGGTCTCGCCGCGCCCGCCCTCACCGTCGCGCCCCAACCCGCCGGTCCCGGCGCCGACGCCATCGCGCTCGGCTATCCGCGGGGCGGGTCCTACACCGCGTCCGCCACCCGGGTGCGCAGCCGGGCCGCGCGTCAGGTACGCGACATCTACCGCACCGGTCTCGGCGAACGCGAGATCTACACCGTGGACGGGTCGATCCAGCACGGCAATTCGGGCGGACCGCTGGTCGACCGCGCCGGCCGTGTGCTGGGCATCGTGTTCGGTGTCGACGAGAACAACAGCAACGTCGGGTTCGCCACGAGCCTGCCGGAGGTCCTCGATCGGCTCGACCACGCATGGCGATCCGACCGGCCGGTCGACACCGGCCCCTGCGCCTCCTGACCGGTGTCAGGACGCGTCGGCGACGATCACCACTCCGCTCGAGGCGTCCAGCAGCGGAATCGTGCGCTCCGCGGCATCGTCGACGTGCACGCGCGGGTGCGTGGGCAGTTCGGTCTCGTAATAGGTGCCCGGACCGTAGAACTGGCCGTACTTCACCACCACACCGTCGAAGTCCAGCACGGCGGCTTCGTGTTCCTGGATCGCCGCGCCCCGTCCGGGCGGCAGCTCCCACGCGATACTCTGCGCGAGAAAGCGTTTCGCACCGGCCGCCCGCGCGGCGGCGATCAAGTTGCGGGTGCCCTCGGTGCGGATGCGCGAGTTGGCCTCCGCCCGCTCCGGCAGCAGCGCTACGTCGTCCGGCAGGTCGGTGAGTTGATGCATCACCATGTCGGAGCCGAACCCGACCACGGCGGCGGTCAGAGCGTCCACGTCGTAGACGTCGCATACCACCGGCTCGGCGCCGGCCGCCCGCAACCGGTCGGCTTTCGCCGCCGACCGGGTCATCCCCGCCACCTCGTGTCCCGCCGCGACCAGCAGCGGAAGCAAGCGGACGCCGATCACGCCGGTAGCCCCGGCCAGGAAGATGCGCACGGTGTTCATTTTGCAGCGCCTGCGATGCTGCGTGGTCGCCGGGATACGTATGTTTCGCCACAGTCTCAGCGCGCGCACGAATGGAAGCACGCGCGAGCATCGTCGGTTCGCCACCGGGAAGGCCGCTGTCGTTCCGCCACAGCGATTCTCCCGCTCCGATCAGGTCACGCACGGACAGAACAGCGGGTCAGCCGCAGCTCACCCAAGCGCTGACCGCGTTGCCGTCCACCGCGTAGTCGATTCCGCGGGCGGCCAGCAGGCGCAGCACGGCCGCGTTGTCCGCCGTCGTGCTGACGAAGAGCTTCGTGTAACCCTCCGCCGTCGCCCGCTCGATCAGTCCACCCAGCACCGCGGTCCCGATGCCCGCTCCCCTGTGGGAACGGCCGATCCACACCCCGGCCTCGGCGGCTCCCGGCGCTTCGGGCAGCGGACACAGGCGCGCCGCCCCGACCACCTCGCCGCTCACTCGGATGCCGTAGGTCGACTCGACCGGCGTACTCGCCAGCGCCCGGCCTCGGTGGAACGCCAGGAAGCGCGCTGTCCGGTCGGCATCCCAGCCGCCACCCGGCTCCTCGACCGGCATCACCTCGCCCGGCTCCGCGTCCGCCACGGCCGCATGCAGCAGATCGGTGAGGCATCGCTCGTCGAGCGGTTCCAGGGTGACATGGACGGGCACAGCGCCGATCCTGTCACCGGATCCGACTACGCGCGACCGTATTTCCGCCCGCTCAGACCGGAGTGATCGGCAGCCGCAGCGCGCCCGGCGCGGCCACGGGGACCACCGGGTTCTTCGGTTCGATCGCGGTGAGCCTGCGGTAGGCGGTCCCGAGGGGCGGGCGCGGGTCGTCCTCGCCCTTGTTCGGCCACAGCGCCATGGCGCGTTCGGCTTGGGCGGTGATGGTCAGGGAGGGATTCACGCCCAGGTTCGCCGAAATGGTCGACCCGTCGGTGATGTGCAGGCCGGGATAGCCGTAGACCCGGTGATACGCGTCGACGACGCCGGTCTCGGGCGAATCGCCGATGGCGCAGCCGCCGATGAAGTGGCCGGTGATCGGAATGTTCATCAGCTCGGTCCACGCGCCCTGCGGCAGGCCGCCGATCTTCTCGGCGATCCGCCTGGTCACTTCGTGGCCCTCCGGAATCCAGGTCGGCGGCGCGGTGCCGTCGCCCGGCTTGGTCGTCATCCGCCTGCCGAACAAGCCGCGCTTGGTGTAGGTCACGATCGAGTTGTCGACGTTCTGCATGACGAGCACGCCGATGATGCGCTCCGACCAGCGCCGGGGATTGTGCAGCCGATGCAGGTGACGGCGCTGCGCGATGAGTTCGCGCACTCCCAGCCACCAGCGGGCCCTGCCTTCCTGGCCGTCCACGAGCACGGTGGTCAGCAAACTCATCGCATTGCTGTCCTTGCCGTAGCGGACCGGCTCGATGTGGGTGTACTCGTTGGGGTGGATGGACGAGGTGATCGCGACGCCCTTGGTGAAATCGGAGTCCTTGCGCAGGGAGCGCGCCGCGAGCACCGCTTCGGAGTTGGTCCGGGCCAGATGGCCCAGCCGGGGCGAGACATGCGGCAAACTGCCGTTCTCGCGCAACCGGTGCAGCAGCTTCTGGGTGCCGAGCGCGGCGGCCGCGAAGATCACCTGATCGGCGGTGAAGGTCCGCCTCTCCTTGCGCACCCACCGCCCGGTGCGCACCGTCCGCACCTCGTAACCGCCCTCCGGCCGTGGGCGCACGTCGGTCACGGTGGTGAGCGGATGCACTGTGGTCCCCGCCTTTTCGGCCAGGTAGAGGTAGTTCTTCACCAGGGTGTTCTTCGCGCCGTGCCGGCAGCCGGTCATGCACTCGCCGCAGTGCGTGCAGGTCGAGCGCGCCGGTCCGACGCCGCCGAAGAACGGGTCGGCGACCTGCTGACCCGGACGGGAATCGTTGTCCGCGAACAACACTCCGACCGGTGTGCGGCGATAGGTGTCGCCGATGCCCATCTCCTCCGCGACTTCGCGCAGAATCCGGTCGGTAGGTGTGGTCGCCGGATTCTGGGTGACGCCGAGCATGCGTTTGGCCTGGTCGTAATACGGCGTCAGCTCGTCGCGCCAATCGGTGATGTGCGCCCACTGTTTGTCGCGGTAGAACTTCTCCGGCGGCTCGTACAGTGTGTTGGCGTACACCAGCGACCCGCCCCCGACTCCCGTTCCGCTCATGATGAAGGTGTCGTTG
The DNA here is from genome assembly GCF_040642815.1 of Nocardia sp. NPDC047648. Taxonomy (NCBI): domain Bacteria; kingdom Bacillati; phylum Actinomycetota; class Actinomycetes; order Mycobacteriales; family Nocardiaceae; genus Nocardia; species Nocardia sp. NPDC047648. The sequence goes on from NZ_JBEYSX010000008.1 coordinate 60,117, forward strand.
AGCAAGGTCATCCGCTGGATGCCGTAGCAGCCGAGTTTCGGCGCCCACAGGTACTCGCGTAGATGCCAGGAGTTCTTCGCGTACTCGTCGTCGGCGAACCGCCTGCCCGCCTCGAGTACGCCGACCCGGTATCCCTTCTCGGTCGCTCGCAGTGCGGCCACGCTGCCGCCGAAGCCGGAACCGATGACGAGCACGTCGTAGTGGCTGTCCATGCGCTCGAGCGTATGGCGGCAAACACGCAGGCCGGACGAGAGATACGGACGGGATATCGAGATTTCCGGCCATCTTCCCTTCCTCTTCCCACTGCGCCGAGCAACCCGCCGGGAAACCCCGGCGGCCCTCGTATGCTCACTGCGTCGCGTCCAGCGAGAGGGAGAGCCTGTGACGGAACGCGAAGTACTGACCTGGGACTCGTTCGGTTCCGCGAGCCGGGAACTCGCCGCGGCCATCGCGGCGGACGGCTTCGAGCCCGATCTGATCCTGTCGATCGCGCGGGGCGGGCTGTTCGTGGCGGGCGCCCTCGGCTACGCCTTGGACGTGAAGAACCTGCACGTGATGAACGTGGAGTTCTACACCGGTATCGACGAGCGCCTGGAACTGCCGGTGATGCTGCCGCCGGTGCCGCAGACCGTGGATCTGGCCGGCGCCACGGTGCTGGTCGCCGACGACGTCGCCGACACCGGCGCCACCCTGAAGCTGGTTCGCGACTTCTGCTCCGGCAAAGTCGCCGAGGTGCGCTGCGCGGTGATCTACCAGAAGCCGTGGTCGAAGGTCGACAGCGAGTACGTGTGGCGGCGCACCGACCGGTGGATCAATTTCCCGTGGTCCACCGAGCCGCCGGTAGTGCGACGGCGGCCACGCGTGCTCGACGCGTAACCCGGTTGCGCGGCGCTGTCACCGGGTCATCGCGGTAGCCGAGCCGGGGCGAATCGGCGACGGATCAGGCGACTCTCGCGCACATGACAGGGATCCGTCCGGTGACGCCGGGCCGATCAGACGCGGTCGTGGAGAGTGACCTGGTAGCCGTCGGGGTCGGCGAAAGTGAATGTCCGACCGAAGGGGCCGTCGATCGGCGCGGAGACGATGGTGTGACCGTCGGCGACGAGCGCATCGTGAATGGCCTGCACGTCCGTGGCGTGCAGCCAGATCGCGGCGCCGATGCCGGGCTGAGCAACGGAGGCGAGATCGGTACCGGGAACGACGTCGCGGAGTGCGAACGCGATCGGTTCCGTCTCGAAGACGACAGCGTGCGGAGGTCCGGCCTGCGAGCGGACAAGGCCGAGGTACTGCTCGTAGAACGCCTGTGAAGCGGCGAGGTCGCGCGCCTGAAGCGAGATGAAGTCGGGGCCGGTGACGGGCATGGTGATGCTCCTCAATCTGTGTCAGTTTTCTGACACAGATGAATCTATGTCAGAATGCTGACATGAGTCAAGACGGTGCGGGCGTCGACCTGGAGACGTCACTGGGCTACCTGCTGAAAGAGGCCTCGAGCACCCTTCGCGCGGCCATGGAGGAGGTGCTGCGGCCACTCGGGATGAGCGTGACGCACTACTCCTGCCTGGAGCTGCTGGCTCAACGACCGGGCCTGTCGAACTCCGAACTCGCGCGGGGCGCGTTCGTGACGCGGCAGTCGATGAACGTGCTACTCCAGGCCCTGGAACGAGACGGCTACGTGACCAGGCCCGCGGAGGCACCCGTCGGAAAGGTTCTTCCCACGCGGCTCACGCCTCGCGGACGGCGGAGTCTCGAGAAAGCGACCGTAGCGGTCCGGTCCGTCGAGGTCAGAATGCTGTCCGGCCTGAGCGAGACCGAGCAGTCGAACGCGTTCCGGATCCTGCGGAGCATGATCCATTCCCTGCGCGATGGCAACGACGGCGCGTAGAGAACCTCGGCCGTCCCACCTCACCGGGAACGAACGACGATCATCGGCACCTCCACCGAGTGCAGCAGCGCGTTGCTGGTCGACCCCAGCACGGTGCTGGCGAATCCGCCTCGACCGCGCGTACCCACGATCACCAGTTGCGTATCCGCCGACTGCTCCAGCAGGGACCGCACCGGCCGATCCGCCGTGACGACGCGTCGCACGGTGACGTCCGGATAGCGCTCCCCCCAACCCACCAGGCTCTCGGCCAAGACCGCCTCCGCCGATTCGCGGGCCGCGTCCCACCCTCGGGCGGGCATGTCCAGACCGCTGGTATCGCTCCATGCGTGCAGCGCGACCAGGTCGACCTTCCGCCGAGACGCCTCCTCGAAGGCGAGTTCGACCGCGGGCACGCTGTTGCCGGTGCCGTCGACGCCGACGAGCACCGGTTGGCGGGCCGACACCGCGTCGATCGCGGAGATGCCATGGATCACCGCGACCGGGCAGTGCGCGTGGTGGGTGGTCGCGGTACTCACCGAACCGAGCAGCCCACGCTGGAACGCACCGAGCCCGCGGCTGCCGACCACCAGCATCCGCGCTCGCGCGGACCGGTCGATGAGCAGCGGGATGGCCAGCTCGAAGCTCACCTCGGTGGTGATCGCGGGTTCGTCGCCGGGCGCGGCTGTCCGCGCCACCCGCGCGGCCTCGGCGAGGATCCGGTCGCCGTCGCGGCGCAGCCACTCCAGGTCGGCCTCCCCCAGCGAGATACCCGGCCCGAAACCGGTGGGTATGGCCATGGACGTGATGATGTGCAGCGCGCGACGGTGCAGCGCCGCTTCGGCTGCCGCCCAGGCCACCGCTTGATACGAACTGGCCGACCCGTCCACCGCCGCCAGGATCGGAGAGTTCGATTGTGTTGCGCGCGAGACCTTGTCGATGTCCATGCCGTCGTCCTTTCCACTCCGCGTGCACTGCGGCCCCTTCGAGCATCGAGCCTCGGGCGGGTCATCGGCAGAGACGAAGGTCCTTGCCCGGAGGGGACCTCGGACCCTGGATCACGGTTCTCGCGGTAGGTCGGCAGCGCCGGACACCGGTGCTTCCCCGGTCCGGTCATGCTGCCGAAAGCCCTTCGCATCCGGGACCAACGCCAGGCGTGGGCGGCCTCGCCGATCCCTACTCTTCGAGTACACGCCATGCCCACTGCCCGGTCATGGCCGCCCACCAGGTTCAGAAAGCGAAATTCATGTCTGCCGACCACGAGAATCCCCCCGTCCTCGTCGGCGTCGACGGGTCGGAGTCCGCGCTGGCCGCCGTGCGCTTCGCCGCGGCCGCCGCGGCCCACCGCCACGCACCGCTGCGCATCATCGACTCGATTCCCGCACCCTCCGATTTCGGACCGGGCGTCGCACTCGAGCAGATCGACTTCGACAGTTACCGCACGCAGGCGACCGCGGCACTCGAGGCCGCGCGGGAAGCCGCCGCGACGGCGGCCGCCCCGATCGGCGAACTCGACATCACCACCGAATTGGCCGAAGCACCACCGATCCCGCTCTTACGCGACCGATCCGAGCGCGCGCGACTGCTCGTGGTCGGCACCCATGGGCTGGGCGTCTTCAGCCGCAGCATTCTCGGTTCGGTGAGCACCGCGCTGGCCAGGCACGCGGCATGCCCGGTCGCCGTGGTTCCCGTCGATGCCGAGCACGCGGACGGCCCGGTGGTAGTGGGCGTGGACGGCTCGCCGTGCAGTGCGCGCGCCGTCGAGATCGCCTTCGAGGAAGCCGCCCACCGTGGCGCCGAACTGGTCGCGGTACACACCTGGTCGGAGTTCTTCCGCTACGACTCGCGCGCCGAGATGCAGCAGGAGGGAGAGGAATTGCTGTCCGAGAGCCTGGCCGGGTACGGCGAGTGCTATCCGCAGGTGCCGGTGCGGCGAGTGGTGGTCGAAGACCGCCCCGCCAGACGACTGCTCGAGGTGGGCGCGCACGCGCGGCTGATCGTCGTGGGCAGCCACGGGCGCGGCGGTTTCGCCGGAATGACCCTCGGTTCGGTGAGTCAGGCGGTGCTGCACGGGGCCTCGGTACCCGTGCTCATCGCCAGATCGCAGAGCTGACCGCCTCGTCCACGCGCTCATCCCGCGGCCGCGGTCGCCCACCACCTCGCTCAGCCTCGGGTGAGAAGGTCGTGCTTACGCACTTCGGGCAGGGACAGGGTCTTGTATCCGACTTCCTCGAACAGCACCGTGATGCGATCGGCTTCGGCGGACATGATGCTCCCGGCGCCCCAATCCCGGTGCCGCACAGCAGTGTGCACCGGGAACTCGTCGGCGCCCGGCGTGCGCCGCGCGGCGGTTCCGGCATCGCAGGTGTCGCAGTTGCCGCACGGGTCGAGCAGTTGCTCACCGAAGTAACCGAGCAGATGCTGTCGCCTGCACCCTGTCGTCTCGGCGTAGCCGCGCATCATCTCGATGCGCGAGCGGGTCAGTTCTTCGTAGGCCCGCGCGGCCTCCGCCGCCTGCTCGACCGCCCGGCCGGGTGTACGCCCGGAATCCGCTGCGAGCAGGCCGGATTCGGTGGTGGTGATCGCGCCGACCTGTTCGAGCAGGTTGATCGCCCGAGTGCGCCGAGCGGGGGCGGCGGCGACCTCGAGCTGGGACGGCCGGACGGGATGATCGTGCCGGTACAGAGCGTGTGCCACTTCGGCGATGGTGTCCTCGGGGGCCGTCGTCGCGGTGAGGAACTTCTGCAGGCTCAGATCCTCGGGACGGTAGAACAACGTAATCTCGGCGGCCTCGCCGTCCCGTCCGGCGCGGCCGATCTGCTGATAGTAGGAGTCCAGCGCATCCGGAGCCGAGGCGTGGAGGACGAAGCGGACGTCGGGCTTGTCGATGCCCATGCCGAAGGCCGAGGTGGCCACGATCACGTCGATCGCGCCGGCGAGGAAGTCCTGATGCACCTGCTCGCGGGCAGCGGCCCTCATGCCCGCGTGGTAGGCCGCCACCCGGATGCCGGTCGCCGCTGCTTCCGCGGCATAGAACTCGCTGTCCTTGCGGCTGGCCACGTACACGAGTCCGCGGCACGTCACCGGGTCGGAGGTCAGTGTTCGGATGCGGGCGATCACGGCGTCGCGCTTGTCGGCGTCGTCGGTGAATCGGTCGACGGCCAGGTGCAGGTTCGGCCGATCGAAACCGGCTACGACTTCGCCGGGGTCGCGCATGCCGAGCCGCGACACGATATCGCGGCGCACCGGCGGTGCGGCGGTCGCCGTCAAGGCGATCACCCTGGGATGGCCGAGGCGATCGATCACCGGAGCGAGCCGCAGGTAGTCCGGCCGGAAGTCGTGCCCCCACGCCGAAACGCAATGCGCCTCGTCCACCACGAACAGGGCAACCCGCAGGGCGGCCAGGTCGTCGACCAGATCTTCGTTGGCCAGTTGCTCCGGCGACAGGAAGATGTAACCGGCATCGCCACGGCGCAGGGCGTCCCAGGCCGCTCGACGCTCGCTCTTGCTCTGGGTGGAGTTCAACGCGACGGCATCCGGAGCCCGGCTGTCCTCGATGCTGTCGATCTGATCGTTCTGCAACGCGATGAGCGGAGACACCACCACGGCCGGACCGTCCAGCAGCAACGCGGGCACCTGATAGATCGCCGACTTACCCGCACCGGTCGGCAGCACGACCAGCACGTCCTTACCGGCCATGACCTGTTCCATGGCCCGCAGCTGCTCGTCGTGCAGGTGTGGCCAGCCGAACTTCTCGGCGGCCAGACTCCGCAGGCGGCTGTCGTATTCGGACGAGGTCGTCACCGGCTGGGCATACCACCACCGCCACGGCGAAAACGTCGGTGCGGAGCGGGGTTCACCCGACCCGATCGGTCGCCGCGCCTGCCGAGGGCTCGATCGGACCGGCAGGGGCGAGCGGCCGAGCGAGTCGACCGACACTGTGCAGGTGGCGCAGCGCGTGGATATAGGAGTCCAGGAGGCCGGTCTGGCAATAGGGCAGCCCGCGCTCGGCGCAGAACTCCGCGACCAGCGGCTGGGCTCGGCGCAGGTTGGGCCGGGGCATGGACGGGAACAGGTGATGCTCGATCTGATAGTTCAGGCCACCCAGGGCCGTATCGATCAGCAGGCTGCCGCGGACGTTGCGGGAGGTGAGCACTTGACGTCGCAGAAAGTCCTTCGAGTCGTCGGCCGTCAGCACCTCCATCCCCTTGTGGTTGGGCGCGAAGGTGCAGCCCATGTAGAGCCCGAACAGGCCCTGGTGCACGAGGATGAAAAGCACGGCCTCGACCGGGGACAGGACCAGGAACACCGCGCAGAGGTACCCGGTGGCGTGCGCGGCGAGCAACAGTCCCTCCCAGGCGCGGTGCGGGATGTCCCATCGCAGCACCGCACGGGCGCTCGCGTAGTGCAGGCTCCAGCCCTCCAGCAGCAGCATCGGGAAGAACAGCCAGGCCTGGTGCCGGAAAATCAGCCGCCGCAGGCCCCGGGCCGCGTGTGCTCGATCGCCGGAATGCGCCAGCACACCCATGACGTCGGGGTCGGCGCCCTCGGTGTTCGGGTGTGCGTGGTGCCGGTTGTGATTGCTGGTCCACCAGCCGATGCTCACCCCGATGCCGAGGTTGCCGAAGAGCACGCCGTACAGGTAGTCGGCGCGCCGGGTGCCGAAGATCTGCCGGTGTCCGGCATCGTGGCCGAGGAAGGCGATCTGGGCGAACACCGCGGCCAGGAACGCGGCGACGCCCAGCTGCCACCACGAGTCGCCGACCACCACGAACGCCGTCCACCCGGCAGCGAACGCCACAGCGGTGAGCGCACTCTTCCAGAGGTAATACCGCCGCCGCCTGCTCAGCAGTCCCGCGCCCCGCACCCGGCGCAGCAACACCGCGTACTCACTGCCGCGCGCCGACACAGCGCTTTCCATCACCACGGGCCGCCTACCGTCCTGCTCTCGCCGTTGTCCGCCGGAGCTCGTCCGACCATTGGTGTTCGACCGCAAGTCAAGCACAGAACAGCTCAACCCTCCGGGGAACAGAATGCCGTGCACCGGCGGCGCCTCGTTTCCGACCCCGGCGGTGCGGGTAGCTCGGACGAGAAGTCAGCGATGATGAGCGCTGGCTTCTGCGGGTTCGAGCAGTGAGGAGACGGTCGGGTGTCAGGGTTGTGGGCTGCGGGCGGGTGGGGGTTGCTGGCCGGATCCGCCCTGCTGATAGGGGCTTTGGTGGGATTCTTGGCGCGCGTCCCGACGAAGATCGTGGCGAGCGTGATGGGGTTCGGCAGCGGGGTGCTGCTGTCGGCGGTGTCGTTCGAGTTGATCGCCGACGCGCACGAACGCGCCGGATTGCCGCCCACCGCGCTCGGCGCCGTGTCCGGTGCGGTGATCTACACCCTGGCCAACCTCGCTCTGGCCCGCCGCGGCGCTCGCCACCGCAAGCGTTCGGGAGACCAGCAACCCAGCGAAGCCGAACAGTCCGGCTCCGGCACGGCCATCGCGTTGGGCGCGCTACTGGACGGTGTGCCCGAGTCCATCGTCATCGGGACCAGCTTGCTCGGCGGCAAGACCGTCAGCGCCGTCACCGTGGCCGCGGTGTTCATCAGCAATATCCCCGAGGGCCTGTCCAGCGCGGCCGGTATGCGCCGCGCCCACCGCCATCCGCGTTACGTGTTCGGCTTGTGGGGCGCGATAGCGGTGATCAGCGGCGTGTCCGCCATGGCGGGTTACGGATTGCTCGGCGACGCCGCGCCCGCCGTGCTCGCGGCGATCACCGCCCTGGCCGCGGGCGCGATCCTGGCCATGATCACCGACACCATGATTCCGGAGGCGTTCGAGGACGCCCACCTGTGGGTCGGGTTGATCACGGTGGCGGGTTTCCTCACCGCCTTCGCGCTGTCCCAGCTCGACCACTAGGGCTGGATCACGTTCGAGATCGGCATGCGGCTCGGCTTGACTTCGAGCGCGCTCCAGCTCTTAGCGTCGGTGATCATGACAACGACACTGATCACCGGAGCGAACAAGGGGCTCGGTTTCGAGTCCGCCCGCAGACTCCTCGCCGCGGGCCACACCGTCTACCTCGGCAGCCGCGACGCCGAGCGCGGGCGCCTGGCCGCCGAGCAGTTGGGCGCGCGGCCGGTGCGGCTGGACGTCACCGACGACGCGTCCGTGGCGGCCGCCGTCGCGACCATCGAGGCAGATGGAGGCCTGGACGTACTCGTCAACAACGCCGGCATCGCACCGGAATGGAGCGCCACCGACACCGTGACCGGCGCGGCGGACCTCACCGCCGAATTGATGCGGCGGACATTCGAGACGAACGTGTTCGGCACGGTGCGCGTCTTGCACGCGTTCCTGCCGCTGTTGCGGCGTTCTCCGGCCCCGGTCGTGGTCAATGTCAGCAGCGGCCTGGCCTCGCTGAGCAGGGTCACCACCCCGGGCACCCCGGCGTATGCCTACCCGGGCGTCGCCTATCCGGCGTCGAAAACCGCGGTCAACGTCATCACCGTGCAGTACGCGAAGGCGTTTCCGGAAATGCGGATCAACGCGGTGGAGCCCGGGTTCACCAAGACCGACCTGAACGGCGGAACCGGCCACCAGACAGTGGAGCGCGGCGCGGAGATCATCGTGCGGATGGCGCAGGTGGGTCCGGACGGGCCCACCGGGGGCTACTTCGATGCCGAAGGCACCCTTCCGTGGTGATCGGATCGGTCACGAAGACAGGCGCCGCGCAGCGGAGGGCGGAAGCGCACCGCTGATCATGCATACCCGTGCCGACAAAGCTCAACCGGCAGAAGTTCCGCGAACGATCAGGATTCGAGAAGCGCTGGTCACCGAGCCGGAACTACCGTCATCGGCACGGAGGTCCGCCCGGCGCATCGCCGGGCCACGGATGGATCGCAGGCCGAGGAGGACGCATGACTTGGAACGAGCGGGTTCGACGGACACACCGATGGCTTGCCATCGCCTTCACGGTGACGATCGTGGTCACCGTCGTCACCTTGGCGCTGAAGGGCCCGGTCTGGGTGTCCTACGTGCCGCTGGCACCACTCGCCTTGCTGCTCTTGTCCGGTCTCGGCATCTTCGTGTTGTCGTATGCCGCTACGCGACGAAGCCGAGCCGCGAACGTCCAGCAGGACGGGGCTTCCCGCGCTTCCGCACCACGGGTCCGGCAACTGCACCGTGGGTCGGGCATAGTCTTCGTCGCGACCGTCATCGCTACCTTCGTCGCCTTGGCCCAGGAGCAGCCGGTCATCTGGGTGTCCTACCTGCCGCTGCTCCCGCTCGCCCTGCTCCTGTTCTCCGGTCTGTACATGCTGGTAGGTCCGTATTCCGTCCGGCGGCGCAGCGCCCGCCGGGCCCCGCAGCCGGGCTGAGGATCGCGGTACGACTTCGCGGCGAATTTCCGCATCCGCGATGAATCGCGATCCGCCTCGCCTTCATCGCCGCGCTGCAATACCTGCCCGCCCGCCAGCGCGCGGTGCTCCTCCCGCGCGACGTGCTCGCCTGGTCCGCCGCGGAGGTCGCCGATCTGCTCGACACCTCCCCCGCAGGCGGTGAACTCCCCCTGCGCGGGAGAGCGTTATCGTCGGAGCATGCGATCCAGGCCGCTGACGTTGATCCAGGACGACCTCGTCGACTACGACAAGGCCATGGAGCGCATGGGTGAACTGGTCGACCAACGCCACAGCGGCGCGCGGCCGGATACCTTGTGGCTGCTGAGCCACCCGCCGGTCTACACCATCGGACGCAGAACGCCGCAGGACCACCTGCCCGACCCGGCCCATGACATCCCGGTCGTGCAGACCACGCGCGGGGGTCAGCTCACCTATCACGGCCCCGGCCAGCTGGTCGGCTATCTCATCGTCCGGCTCGATCCCGGCGAAGGAGTGGTCGATTACATCCGCGAGGTCGAGTTCCGCCTGATCGAGGCACTCGGCCGGCTGGGTATCGCCGCGGAACGCCGCGATACCCCGCCCGGCTCCGAGCTGCTCACGGGCGTGTGGACCAGGCACACCGGCCGCAAGATCGTCTCCATCGGGATGCGCCAGAGCCGCGGGATCACCAGTCACGGCTTCGCGCTCAACGTGAACGGTGACCTCGAACCCTGGCACTGGGCGGTTGCCTGCGGGCTCCCCGACGTCGACATGACCTCCGTGGCACGCGAATCCGGGACGGCCACCATGGACCAGGTGCGCCCGATCGTCGCCACCGCGTTCGAGGCGAATTGAACGCGGGGAGCAGATGTCAGGCGCGTGCCGCGGGTACCAGTCGGGCTCGTGAGGTCAACGCGCGCATGCCCGTCTTCACGACGTTCGCGTAGGCGGCGGCCGCGGCACAGTCGTTGGGCCGCAACGGGATTCGCAGCAGCTCACGGGTTCGGTGATGCAACAGCGTCCGTACCGCGAAGTCGGGCAGTGTGCGTGGCACCCAGGCGTCGGGCCGCAGCAGTTCCGGTGCGAGCTTGTCGCTGTCCGGGGTGACGGCGAGTTCGGTGGCGCACACGGATTTCAGGTAGTCGCCGAAATCCGCCCAGGTCCTTGGCATGTGCCGTGCGGAGATCCCGTAGCGCCGGTACCACTCGCAGCATTCGGCGTAGAGCGTCTTCTTCTCGTCCGTACGCAGGGGACGGTCGAAGGTCTCGCATAACACCCGAGCTTCCTGCCCGCGACATTATGCGTTACCAGACGTATCCCAAACCTCGGTGACAGTGGTGCTGTCACACCACAGAATCCGCGCGCCGATTCGCACTGTTCACCCGGGGCGGGAAGAATGCTCGCAATTGCGAAATCAATTGTCCGCCTTCGCATAACGTGCCCTATGGAGCGGACGGGGATGACTGGAGAAATAGCGTTGGTACTGCTGTGGGTGGCGATCGTCGCCATCGTCGTGATTCTTCTCGGCGGTGCGGCCGCGGCTATGGTGTGGGATCCGAATTCCCGCCGGCGAGCCCGGGCAACCGGAAAGGGTGCCGCGCTGCCGGTGGCGACCATGCCATCACCGCACGACAGTTGGCCCCGCCGACCTTGAGCCGCAGCCGTCGGCCGCGGAGCCGCTCCTCGCTCCGAGTCATCGAACCCGAAGTCACACCCCGAACGTTGCCAGACAGTTGCCAACCGCAGCGCATGTCGGGCTTCCCGGGGCGTTACCAGCAGGTACGGTGACGATCGAACGCTGCGCCGCGCCTTCCCCGGCGTCCGCGCACGGCACTGGCACCGAGAATCCCGAAAAGACGGAGGTGTGGCAGTGACAGGCTCCGAGACCACCCCTGGGCCGTGGCCGATGTTGCGCGTCGATGATTGGACGCCCACGCGCGAGACGCTGCACATGTGGACGCAGATCGTCGGCAAGATCAGGCTCTCGCACGCTCCGTTGGTCAACCACTGGTGGCAGGTCACCTTCTACCTCAGCCCGAGGGGGCTGACCACCTCCGCCGTGCCGCACCCGACAGGGTGTTTCGATATCGAATTCGACTTCCTCGATCATCGGCTGCACATCCGGTCCAGTGACGGCCGAACCCGGCAGATCGCGCTCGAACCGAAGCCTGTGGCTGCGTTCTACGGCGAAATCGTCACCGCGCTCGGCGAACTCGGCATTCCGGTACGAATCCAAGCCAAGCCGAACGAGGTCGAGCCGGCCATCCCGTTCGCCGAGGATTACGAGCATCGCTCCTACGACGCCACGGCCGCCAGCTTGTTCTGGCGGCAATTGCTCGCCGCCGATCGCGTCATGCACCAGTTCCGCTCCCGCTTCATCGGCAAGGTGAGCCCGGTGCACTTCTTCTGGGGCGCGATGGATCTGGCGTGCACCAGATTCTCCGGCCGAGCCGCTCCGCGACATCCGGGTGGCGCTCCCAACTGCGGCGACTGGGTCATGGTCGAGGGCTACTCGCACGAGCTGAGCAGTTGCGGCTTCTGGCCGGGCGGCGGCGCGGAAGGCGCCTTCTACGCCTACGCGTACCCGGAGCCCGAGGGGTTCGCCGACTACCGGGTCGGTCCACGAGAGGCCTTCTACAGCCAGGATTATCGCCAATTCCTCCTGCCGTACGAGGCAGTGCGCACGGCCGAGGCGCCGGAGCGAGCGCTGCTCGAGTTCCTCGACACGACGTACGCCGCCGCCGCCGACCTCGGCCGTTGGGACCGCGCCGCCCTGGAGGCCGACCCGGAGCGCTGGCAGCACAAGCGCCGGGCGCACGGCACGGACGGTTCATGATCGTGACCGCCTGCCGCGCAAGGTGCGCGATCGGACCGTCACACCCCACCGATCCGTCGACAGTGGCGCGCGTTCCGCGCGTCGGTAAGTCTCGCGGCACGGGACTTCGCGCCGATCGATAGAGCGCGGCAGAACCCGTCGTAGACGCATAGCTTCGGGGCCCCGCGGCAGGCGCGGTAGGACCCCAAGACCTGATGAACGGCACGATGCTCAGGTCAAGCCCGCCTAACCAAAGGCCATCGCCCTGGTCACCCCCGAAAATCACAACCTTCGGCGGGAAAGACTTCCCAGCCATGGGGAAGTTACTAGCTGGTGGTCCACCGATCAATGTATCGTTATATGACGGCACGTTAATCGACGGGATGAATCTTATGCACAACACGAGCAAGCGCGTGACAGTGCGTCGAGTGGTGGCCTCGGCGCTGATCGGCGGGGCGGTCATCACAGCGGCGGCAGTCGCTTCGCCCGAGTCCTCGGTGACCACCACAGCGGATCGGTATTCGCACAACCCGGCCGACAAGCGCGGTTCCGGGGTGGGTGAGCGCGCCCGCAGCAGCAACCACGGTGGATACCAAGGACGCAACGAGCGCCCGTGCCAGTACACCCCCGAGGGTTACTGCACCGGAGGGCGCTGACATATCCGGCTCCGCTCGCCACACCCGGCGGTGAGCCGGATCGCCCGGGCGGCCCGCAAGGGCCGCCCTTCCGCGTTTCATCAGGCCTCGGCGGGGCCGTATCCGAGGTGGACGACGCCGTTGGCGTAGACCTCGTGCTCTTCGAGTGCCAGTTCGGTCGCGTCGACACCATCGCCCCACAGGCGCTTGCCCTTGCCGAGCGCGATCGGATAGACGAACAGGTGCAGGTCGTCGACCAGGCCGTCCGCGAGCAGCGCCCGCACCAGCGTGCCGCTGCCGCTGACGTAGATGCTGCCGTCGACCTCGTTCTTGAGGTTGCGGATGACCTCGGGATCGTAGGCGCCGAGGCGAATGCTGTTGGCCCATTCCACCTGCGGCTCCCGCGCCCCGACGACGTACTTCGTCGTGTCGTTGAAGAACGGCGCGCCCGGATCGTCCTCCACGGTGCGGGTCGACCAGGCCGGGGCGAACATCTCGAACGTGGTGCGGCCCAGCAGGATCGCTTTGGATGCCGAGGTGATCGCGCCGAGGGTCTCCCCCATCTTCGGGTCGAACCCGTATCCGAAGGTCCAAGACGGATCCTCGTACACCCCGTCGAGTGCGATGAACTCGTGAACTGCGATGGTGCCCATGGTATTTCCTTTTCTCCACTGCTGCCGTCGTCGCCGGGCACGGCCGGTTCCGCTGTCGAGAACGTCACGGCCGGGCTCCGCCTTACGGGTTTGCCTACGGTCGGGCCGTCACCTTCGAGACGGACCCGGTTCGCGGTTGCTTTCTACCGCACCGACGGCGTCTCGGCTCGCGCCGCGCGCAATGCGCATGTTCCACCACCCCGGCTGGTCGAGTGCGGCATCGACGGCCTCGTCCGCCGAGCGGGCCGCGGTGGCCGCCTTTCAGGACACATCCGACAATCCTCGCCACCGAAACGCGAGCGCCGGCCCGACGGTCGACGTCGGGCCGGCGCGTCACGAGTCAGGGGCCGTGTCAGCCGATGATCGAGTTCATGATCGTCCCCGCGCTGGTGGCCACCGCGCCCCCGGCCATCGCGCTGGCGACCATCTTCGGCGACTGGAGGCTGCCGCCGTTCCATTTCTCCCATGCGAACCGGCCGCCACCGTAGGTGATCGCCGTGATCCCGGACAGCTGGACCAGCCAGGTGAAATAGCGGCCCATCTGCATCAGTTTGTCCGCCAGCGGCGGCTCTTCCGCGGTCGGATTTTCGAACTGCTGCGCGATCACGGTGTCGTGCAGCGCGGCCAGAATCATGCTCACGTTCGTGCTCCTTTTCGCATGCCGAGGTGATGCCGGAGACAGATTCGAGAGAAAGAGCTGCGCTACCGAGGAATTCGGCGCGCCACGGGCACTGCGACGCTCACGGCCGCCGATCCGGCGGTCCCGTGTCGTGGCCGTGTCCTGTTTTCCGGTGGTTCGCCGAAAAACGCGTGACAAGATCGATTAGATCGTATGGCGAAGGTGTATTCCCGGCGACACACCGTCATCCGCATGATTCAACTCACAGCCTCCGGCCGTGCCGGACGACGCTGCGACCTCTACGATTTCACTGAGTGCAGGGGCTGACATGATGTCGGTGCAGTGCGGCGCCGAACCTTCCGCTGAGATCACCGTGACCGCGGGGAGGGCACAATGCACACCGCTTTCTTGATTCCACTGTTCATCACGCTGTTGATCGTCACCGCGACGGCCGTCGTCGCCGGTTACGCCACCGCTGTCGCAGCCTATTGGTTCGAGCTGCGCTCCACCGAAAGACACGGCGGGCGGCCGAATATCTCGCCGCGTTGACATTTCTCGGACACCAGGAACGGGTCGGATTTTTCACACCCGGCCCGCCGTTCCTCGGTCGCCACCCGCCTACGACGACGAGGAACGCGATACCGGGTCCCTCGCCAGCGGCCCCTGCCCATCCTCGATCCGGCGTTCACGCTCGGTCTACACCGGACGACGACGCCGTACGCGTGCCGTTCTTCGTCGAGCGCGCGAAGGTTACCGCGCAGGAGATCTCTGCCGGGTTCGCCACCGCCGACCAGGTCCCCGGAAAATAGGACGATCCGGTCGAAAATCCGCCTGCCGCAGGTGCTCCACCCTATTGTTGACGCGTAATCGATAGCGCGAGGTCGTCGTTCGGGAGGCGACAGCGGCGCCGCGCCGGGCACGGTCCGGCGTCGCCTGGGAAAGGAGTCGCATGACGAACGGTCACGCGCGGGTGCGCGCCGGGTCGTCGACCAAGCTCGATACCGGCCTCGCCCACGAGGCGCGGGTCTACGACTACTGGCTCGGCGGCAAGGACAACTACCCCGCCGATCGCGCCCTCGGCGACACGATCGCCATGCACATCCCGGCCATCCGCGACATGGCCCGCGCCAATCGCGCGTTCCTCGGCCGCGCGGTGCGCCATCTGGCCGGCGAGGCGGGCATCGATCAATTCCTCGACATCGGCACCGGCCTGCCCACCGCGGGCAACACACACGAGGTGGCCCAGCGGATCGATCCGGCCGCACGCGTGGTCTATGTCGACAACGACCCGCTCGTGCTCGCCCACGCCAGGGCCCTGATGGCGAGCACACCGCAGGGCAGGATCGAGTTCCTCGACGCCGATCTGCGCGATCCGAGCGCCGTCCTGGACGCGCCCGTCCTGGCCGACACCTTCGACCCGGACCGGCCCATCGCGATCATGCTGGTCGCGATCATGATGTTCTTCCGCGACAGCGACGACCCGCACGGTGTCGTCGGCCGACTGCTGGAGGCGGCGCCGTCCGGCAGCTATCTGGTACTGACCCATTCCACCGCTGATTTCGACCGGCGGGCCATGGCGCGCGCGGCGGCCGCCGCCGAGCAGGCCGGCATCGGCTTCCGTCCGCGCAGCCGCGACGAGGTCGAATCCTTCTTCGCCGGAACCGCCCTCGTCGAGCCGGGCATCGTCGCGGTCGACGCTTGGCGGCCGGACACGGATGCCGCTCCGGCCGGGGCACGGTCCGCCTGGTACTGGGCGGGCGTCGGGCGCAAACCCTGAGCGGCGTTTGAGTCGCTGCCGCGCGGCAATCACGTCGGAGGTATCCGGCGGACGCGGACGGGTGAGGTGGTGGACATGGTCGACGACGTCGAGAAGCGCTGGCACGATCCGCGCGGGTTCCGCCGCGCGGCGACCTACGTCGCCTCGGTGCTCGCCACCGCCGCGCTGGTCTTCCTGCTGAGCCTGCTGTGGGCCGCCCAGCGCGAGTGCGCGGATGCGGATCGGCTGTTGTGTGACAGCACCGCCCAGGTCGCCGTGGTACTCGGCCCCGCGGTGGTCCTGCTGATCGGCGGCATCGGCGCGTTCGTCGAAACCTACGTGCAGTGGCGCCGCGGGCGGACCTGGCCCATCTGGCAGGGCGCGGGCTGGTTCCTGTTCATCCTGATGCTGGTCTATCTCAGCATCGGCGGCGGCGCGGCGGCACGCTGATCAGTCGGCGACCCGCACGACCACCTTGCCGAAGTTGCGGCCCTCCAGCATCCCGATGAACGCCTCGGGAGCGGCGGCCAAGCCGGTCACGACGTCCTCGAGGTAGCGCACGCGCCCCTCCGCGACCCACTCACCCATCTCACGCAGGAAATCCGGGTACAGCTCGCGGACGAATTCGGTCTGGATGAATCCGCGCACCGTGAGGCTCTTGGTCAGGATGCGGCCGTAGTAGGCGGGCAGCCGGTCCGGGCCGTCCGGCGCGCCCGCCGCGTTGTAGTTGGCGATCAGCCCGCAGACGGGCACGCGCGCGTAGGTGTTCAGCAGCGGATAGACCGCGTCGGCCACCGCGCCGCCGACGTTCTCGAAATACACATCGATGCCGTCGGGGACCACCGCCGCCAGCTGCTCGGCGAAATCGGGCGCGCGGTGGTCGAGCGCGACGTCGAAGCCGAGTTCGTTCAGGTAGGCGACCTTGCGCGGGCCACCCGCGATGCCTACCGTGCGGGCGCCACCGATCTTGGCGATCTGGCCGACGGCCGAGCCCACCGGTCCGGTGGCCGCGGCGACCACGAGCGTCTCACCCGGCTGCGGTTTGCCGATCTTGCGCAATCCCGCGTAGGCCGTGAATCCCGGCATGCCGAGCACACCGAGGGCGGTCGAGACCGGAGCCTTCGCCGGGTCGAGCCTGCGGACATCGCGCGCGCGGGCGACATCATGGGTTTGCCAGCCCGAATAAGCCAGCACCACATCGCCTTTCGCCACCGACGAGTCGCGCGATTCGAGTACTTCGGCCACGGTCGCGCCGACCATCACCGCGCCGATCTCCACCGGCGCGGCATACGACTCGGCCGAACTCATCCGGCCGCGCATGTACGGGTCCAGCGACAGGTACCGGGTGCGCAGCAGGACTTCACCCTCGGCCGGAGCGGGGAGCTGCGCGGTCTCGATCCGGAAATTCTCCGGGGTGGGCGCACCCACCGGCCGGGAGGCAAGCACGATTCGCGTCGACTCGACCATCCGCTCACCCTAACCGCAAGGGCGGCCGCGCGGCGCCCGCGCGCAACCGTGTCCGGCGATCACCAGGACGGCGCTTTCGGCCCCAGGAACAAGCCGCCGTTCACCTCCAGGGTCTGGCCGGTGACCCAGCGCCCGTCCTCGGAGGCGAAGAAGGCCACCGCGTCGGCGATGTCCGCGCCACTGCCGACGCGCTCCAACGCGGTCATGCCCGCGACGCCCGCGATCGCGCCGTCGTTGGTGTGCAGCCAGGAGTTCATATCGGTGTCGGTGATGCCGGGCGAGACCGTGTTCACGGTGATCCCGCGGGGGCCGAGGGTGTTGGCCAGCGAGCGGCCGAACACGTTGAGCGCGCCCTTGGTCATCCCGTAGACGACTTCCGGCGTGGCGAACCAGGTGACGCCGGAGGAGATGTTGACGATGCGCCCGCCGTCGCGCAGCAACGGCAACGCCCGCTGCACGATGAACAGCGGCGCCCGCACGTTGACCGCGAACAGCCGGTCGAAGTCCTCGGGCGTGGCCTGCTCGACGGTGGCCTCGTAGGCGATGATCGCGGCGTTGTTCACCAGGATGTCCAGCGGCCGGTCGCCGAGCCCCGCGGTGAGTTCGCCGAACAGCTGGTCGATGTCGCCGTCGACACCCAGTTCGGCGCGCACCGGAAACGCACGGCCGCCCGCGCGACGGATCGCCGACACCGTCTGCTCCGCCGCCTCCTCGTTGGTGCCGTAATGCACGGCCACCTCGACGCCGTCGGCGGCCAACCGCTCGGCGATGGCCCGGCCTATCCCCCGCGAGGCGCCGGTCACCAGGGCGGTTTTTCCGTTCGGATCGGTCATGATGCACTCCCACATTGTCGTTAGGTAACGTTCCCTAACATCGCTGACAGCGGCTACTCTATTCCCGTGGAACCGAAACGTCGAGCCGCCGCGGAGACCAGGGAGCACATCCTGGTCGTCGCGCGGGAGTTGTTCTACGAACAAGGGATTCGGGCGACCGGCGTGGATCGCGTCGCCGCCGAGGCGAACGTCGCGCCGCCCACCCTGTACCGGCTGTTCGGTTCCAAGGACGATCTGGTCGCCGCGTACCTGGAGCGCGAGGACCGCCACTATCGAGAGTGGTTCACCACGGCGGCGAGCGGGGACGGCCCGCGCGAGCGCATCCTGGCGCTGTTCGAGGCGCTGGCCGAGCAGGTGCGCCCCGAATCCTGTCGCGGGTGTCCGTTCCTCATCGCGCTCGGCGAATTCCCGGACCGCGACGTGCTCGGCCACCAACACGCCGTCGCGATGAAGAGCTGGGTGCGGGCGCAGTTCGGCACGCTGGTCGGTGAACTCGCGGCGACCGCGCCGGTCGCCGACCCGCGGGCGCTGGCCGATCAGCTGATGCTGGTGATGGAGGGTGTCTACGCCACGACACAGGCGTTCGGCGCGACGGGTCCGGCCGCCCGGTCGCGCGGCTTGGTCGAGGCACTGCTTCCGGCCGCAGCTTCGGGATGAGCGTCCGGGATATCGACTCGAGCGAGCGGAACATTGGCGCGAATGCCGCGGCTTCGTAGCGTCGTGACCATGACCTTGGAAATCGGCACGATCCTGCCCACCTCGACGCCCGATCCCGCGCGACCGATCCTGGGCGACGTGCGCGCCGCCGCCCGTCTCGCCGAGCAGATCGGTCTGGACTCGGTGTGGTCCACCGATCATCTCGTGGCCAGCGCGCCGATCCTGGACAGCACCGTGGTGCTGGCCACCGCCGCCGCCGTCACCGATCGCGTCCGCATCGGTTACGGCGTGCTGCTGCTCGCGTTGCGGCCGGTCGCGTGGGCCGCGAAGCAGATCGCCGCGCTCCAGTATGTCTCCGGCGACCGCTTGATCCTCGGCGTCGGCACCGGCAACCCGGCGCACGGGGATACCGGATGGCGGGCGGCAGGCGCGTCTTTCGCCGAGCGCGGCCGTCGCACGGACGAGGCGTTGCGCGTCCTGCCCGATCTGGTCGCCGGGCGGCCCGCGGTACTCCCGAATGGCACCGAGGTCACCTTGGCACCGGGTGCAACCATGCCGCCGGTGCTGATCGCGGGTGACGGAGAACGGGCGCGGCGGCGCGCCGCGGCCTACGCCGAAGGCTGGATCGCCCTCGGACTCGAGCCGCCTCAGGTCGCCGCGGCCGCGGCCGAATTGGCGACGCTGGCGGAGGAATACGGCCGCCCACCGCTCGAAGTGACGATCGTGGCGCCCCCTTTGGCGACCGATCCCGGCCAGGCCGCCGAGCAACTGGCCGCCTACGCCGAGGCGGGCGCCGCGCGCGTCATCCTTGCCCCGTCCGGAAGCGAATGGCAGGTCGGCTACGAGTTCGCCGCGAAGATCAAGGCACAGCTCTGATCGTTCGCCGAGGGCGCGGCGGTAGACCTCCAGGGTCGAGGTGGCGCGGATGGTGCGGAACGCGAAGGGGTGGCCGTCGGCGCTGGTGCCGAAGCCCCCGGCGCGCGGCGATCCCCGCGTGCAGCCGAGACGCACCGCCGCCATCCCGCATCTCCCCCACCCGCCAGGTGAAAAGGGCCGTGCAGCCGTCCGCCGAAGCCCAGCGCGGTGAACCTAGGACGCCAGTCGGCATCGCCCCCCGGTGAACCGAGGAGGCCACGCAGCATCGCCCCCCGGTGACCCGGGCTCGGAAATACTGGCGACGGAGCAGATATGGCCACAGTGTTTAGCGGAAGCGGCGCGCGCGTCGCGCTGAAGGCAACGAAATCTCTGTGCCCGAAAACCTTTTCGGGCTGGACACGCCGCCGGGCCAGAGGTGCAGGCCCCCTGCCCCGGCGGCGCCGTATCCGAGAAGGTGCGACCGTGGGCACGGTAGCACCGCCAGTTTGTTCGGAGCCCCGGACGACTTGGATGGGCCGCTCACGGCAACTATCGGGCGGCACGACACCAGACCCGTCGACTACCTCGTATTCCTCCGTATCGGGACGCGGCGAGGTAATTTGATCTTCGCTACGCCGACCACAGCTTCAGCTCCATCCCGCACCCACCCGAGATGCCCAGGAGTTCACTTTGGCACGGCACCGTCGCCCGAACCGCTCGACCACCCGCGGCGCTTTCGCCATCGCCGCCGCGCTCGGCACTCTGCTCACCGGCATCGGAACCGACGCGGCGGCTCGCCCGATCGGCCCCTACGACGTCGGCGGCGCGATCGAGGTCGAATACGACGAGGCCGGTGGGCCCGCGTTCTTCGGCGACCCGGTCACGCCCGACTCGCCCGCCGCAGGCGGTGGCCGCTACCAGGCGTTCGAGCGCGGCTCCTCCATCTACTGGCATCCGGACACCGGAGCCCATCAAGTCGGCGGGGCGATCCGCGACAAATGGGGCAATCTCGGTTACGAAGGCGGAGCACTCGGCTATCCCGTGGCACGGGAAGCGGCGACACCCTCGAAACCGGGCAGCTACAGCGTCTTCCAGAACGGGTCCATCTACTGGTCCCTCGGCACCGCCGCGCATCAGATCGGCGGCGCGATCCGCGACAAGTGGGGCGCATTCGGGTGGGAGAGCAGCCCGTTGGGGTTCCCCATCACCGACGAATCCCCCGCCCGCTCGGGCAACGGCCGCTACAACCTCTTCGGCGGCGGAGCGATCTATTCGGCCCCGCGCAGCGGCACCCACGTCGTCTGGGGGTCCATCCGTGAGTCCTGGGAGGCCGCGGCGGCCGAAGCCGGACGCTACGGCTATCCCACCAGCGACGAATACGACTTCGAGAACGGCAAAGCCCAGGACTTCGAGGGTGGCCGCATCACCTGGACGCCCTGACCGCACCGGCGAGTGCCGAAGAAGGAGTTGAGGACATGCTTGCTGGACGACTGTTCCCGCGCGCCGCCGACGGGCAGCGGTTCCGCCTGGAGGAGGTGCCGGTACCCGCTCCAGGGCCCGACCAGGTGTTGATCGAGGTCGCCGCCGCCGGTGTCTGTTTGTCGGATGTCCACCTCATCGAGGGCGTGCTGTCGCCGATGTATCTGACGGACGAGGCGGTCACCCTCGGCCACGAGGTCGCGGGCAGGGTGCACACCGTGGGGCCCGAGGTCCGGGGGCCGCGACCGGGTGACCGAGTGTTGTTGCAGGCCGGCGAGATCCGGGACGGCAAGACCTACACCCGCGGCGTGGACTACGACGGCGGCTGGGCGGAGTACGCGCTGGCCGCCGCCGACACCGTGGTGCCCATTCCCGATGACCTGCCGTTCGAGCAGGCGTGTTTCATTCCCGACGCCGTCTCGACGCCGTGGGCCGCCATCACCCGCACCGGACAGGTCCGGGCCGCCGAGTCGGCGGGCGTGTGGGGCGTGGGCGGGCTCGGCGCGCACGGCGTCCAGTTGCTCCGGTTGATCGGCGCAGCGCCGATCATCGCCGTCGACCCGCTGGCCGCCGCCCGGCAGCGGGCGCTCGAATTCGGCGCGGACCTCGCGCTCGATCCGTCCGATGCGGACTTGACGAAGAAGGTGTACGCCGCCACCGGAGGCGCCGGACTCGATGTCGCGTTCGACTTCGCCGGCGCCGCGCCCGTGCGGGAACAAGCCGTCGGGTGCCTCGCCGACGAAGGCCGCCTGGTGCTGGTCGGACTCACCGACAAGCCGATCACGATCACCAACGGCACCATCTTCAGCTTCCGCCAGC
Source organism: Nocardia sp. NPDC047648 (assembly GCF_040642815.1). NCBI lineage: Bacteria > Bacillati > Actinomycetota > Actinomycetes > Mycobacteriales > Nocardiaceae > Nocardia > Nocardia sp. NPDC047648. The sequence goes on from NZ_JBEYSX010000008.1 coordinate 81,928, forward strand.
AGCAGCTGCGTGGACACTACGGCTCCGAACCCGATCATGTGCTCGAACTGGTGCGCCTGCGCCGCGCCCATCGCATCGACTTCGCCCCATCGGTGAGTGCCGTGCTCCCGCTGGCCGAAGCGGACAAAGCGGTACAGGCATTGGAGAACAAGGAAGGCAATCCGATCCGAATCGTGCTGACACCGTGAACTTCCGGCAATCCGGACGTCGGAGCGATTCGTAACGGCTCCGCCGGCGACCCCAACTCGCGTTGGGGTCGCCGTGGCCGAACCAGCCGCTGCCCGAGCCTTTCCTCAGACCCCGACCTCGCCAGGAATCCTGCCACATCACCGCGGCCGCGTCGCATCGGTGATCTTCCATCGGTACGTACATGCGCCCGTGCATGTGCATTGGCGCCACCGGTCTCGAAATACTCGAAGATCGAGGTGGACCGACGCCGATCGATAACAGATGAGCATCGGCAAGGGTTCGACGATGCTGAACTGTTACCCTTCGCAGGTCTCAGTTCGACGAGTTATGGCCGAGGACAACAGAATTCACACCCCGATGCGAGGATTCGATTCGGGTGCTGCACGATTGACCGCGACGCCCTGAACCGATCCGACCGCCCGGTTTTCAAACGGCCCAGATGATCTCGCTCCGAATGTGCGCAGCACCGGGGGAACGGAGAAGATCGATGCGTTGAGCAAACTCCCCGCGCAAGCCGAACGACGAGCGCGGCCCGCTCGGCGGCGTCGTTCGTCCTATTCGCCCGAGCGCATGCCGCTGAGCAACTCGCGTAGGAAACCGATGCTCTCGGCCGGAGACAGCGCCTCCACACTGATCCGGTTCATGACCGACATGTACAGCTCGACATCACGTTGCTTGTCGAAATACAACGAGCTGGTGAGCTGCTCGGTGTAGACGATGTCGGCCAGCTCGGGTTCCGGGAATCGAAGGATGCTGAACGGGCCACCCGCGGCGGAGTGCCCGCCCGCCGAGTACGGCAGTACCTGTATTCGGATGCTGGGACGGTCGGCCATCCCGACCAGATGTTCGATCTGCTCGAGCAGGACCTCCACCCCGCCGACCGGCCTGTGCAGCGCGGCCTCGTCGATGACCGCCCAGAGCGTCGGGGCGGCCGCCCGATAGAGGATCTGCTGGCGGCGCATGCGAATGGCGACGCGGCGTTCGGTCTCGTCGGTATTGCCCAGCTGGATCACCGCGCGCGCGTAATCGGCGGTTTGCAGCAGCCCGGGCACGAATTGCGCCTCGTAGGTGCGGATCGTGGTGGCGGCCTGTTCGAGGCCGATGTAGGTCTCGAACCACGCGGGAAGCAGATCGCTGTAGTGCTGCCACCAGCCGGGATCGTTGGCCCGGCGAGCCAGTTCGAGATACGTTTCGCGTTCAGCGGGGTCGACAACGCCGTAGAGGCTCAGCAGGTCGCGCAGGTCACGTTCTTTGAAACCGGTCCGGCCCAGTTCCAGTCGGCTGATCTTGGCGTGCGATCCGCGGATGGCGTCGCCCGCGGCCTCCCTGCTGATTCCGCAGCCCTCGCGCAGCTGCCGCAACCGGCTGCCCAACGCGATCCGAAGGACGGTCGGACCACGTTCTGCCGCAGGAAAATCCGCGTTGTCACCGGCATCCTCGTCGTTGCTCATGCATGCCTCCGGCCGATCGGGGGTTAGACCGCGGGGCGTTGTGCCTCCACCATCACAGCTGTCTGAACGTCGGCTGCAAATCCTACTAGTCCGTTCCCGGACGGCGGTCCAGGCGCGAGCGCGTGCCCGGAACGGCTGGTGCGCAAACATGTATTCGCAAGAGTGCCAACGCAATATCTTGCCCACAAATCCGAGCGAGCCCGCGGCGGTATGCGTAGAGTCGCCCCCGACGGTGGCCACGCGGAGGAGGAGCGCCATGACGTCGGCAGAGGGATCGACCCGCCTAGCGGGTGTGGACCCGGCGGTGCCCAGCATCGCGCGCGTGTACGACTACGCCCTCGGCGGGACGGACTGGTACGAATCCGACCGGCAGGTATACCAGCACCTGAAGCGGGCGGTGCCGCACCAGGACGACGTCGGCGCCGCGAATCGGCGCTGGCTCGAGCGGGTGGTCCGGTACGTCACCCGATCGGCGGGCATCGATCAGATCCTCGACCTGGGTAGCGGACTGCCCACGCAGAAGAACACCCACGAGATCGCCCAGGAACTCGACGCCGCGGTCGCGGTGGTCTACGTGGACAACGACCCGGCCTGCGTCGTCCGGGGGCGGGAAGTACTCGAAGCCAACGAACGCACCCACTTCCTCGACTCCGACCTCACCCGCCCCGCAGATCTGTTCGACAGCCTCGCGGTCAACCGTTACCTCGACCTGTCGCGCCCGATGTTGCTGATGCAGTGCGGCACTCTGCACCACGTCGACGACGAGCAGGACCCCGCGGGCATCATGCGGCGGTACATCGATCGGCTCGCGCCGGGCTCCTACGTGATGATCAGCCACTTCTTCGATCCGGCCGACGAGAACGAGCATCTGCACGTCCTGGCAAGGCGGGCCGAGCGGGCATTGCACGACGGGGGTCTCGGCACCGGCCGGTGGCGCACCCGCGCGGAGATCCAGGCGTTCTTCGACGGACTGGAAATGGTTCCACCGGGATTGGTGGAGCTGCACGAATGGTGGCCCGGCGGCCCCGCGCTGCGCACGCCGTGGCCCGACGAACGGCTGATCCTCGGCGGCGTCGGCCGCAAGACCTGAACCCGTCCCCACCACGGAGCCCGAGATGACTTCGAACGACGTGCAGATCACCGAGCAGGGCGTCCGAGACGAGCCGGCCGCCGTCCTCGGTGGCAGGAAACCCCAACGGTCACCACCGCGATCGGCCGATGAGTATCGACCGGTTCGTATGCTCGGTCGTGGTCGGCGAGATCGCCGTCGGTCCACGAAATCAGCGCTCGCCGAACGTATCCGCACGGATTGCCCGCCGATTCGGCGGACCCTAGGCTGGTGAGCCAGGCGACGGAAACTACAGAGAGGTCTCCATGTCCGAGCACGCTCCCCGGACCGGTGTTCGTGCGCCGGTAGGCGTGGACACGACACGCGCGAGCATCGCCCGCGTCTACGACGCCACCCTCGGTGGCAAGGACAATTACGAAGTCGACCGCTACGTGCGCGACAAAGTCGCCGAAGTCGCGCCGCGGCAGAGCGATGTGGCGCGCATGAATCGCCGCTGGCTGCACCGCGTGGTGCGCTATCTGGCCGGGACCGTCGGCATCGACCAGTTCCTCGACATCGGCGCGGGGCTGCCGACCGTCGGCAATACCCATGAGATCGCCCAACAGCAGAATCCCCAGGCGCGCGTGGTGTACGTCGACAACGACCCGGTGTGCAACATCCACGGCCGCGTCCTGCTCGAGCGCAACGAGTTCACGCATTTCGTGCCCGCGGATCTCACCGTGCCGAAGACCTTGCTGTCACACTCCGACGTCACCCACCACCTCGACCTCACCCGGCCGCTGGCGCTGATCCTGTGCGGCATCCTGCATCACGTCGACGACGACCTCGATCCGGCCGGGATCATGCGTCAGTACATCGAGGCGCTGCCCGCGGGCTCCTACGTCGCGATCACGCATTTCTACGATCCGGCCGACGGCGGCGAGGCGCACGAGATGGCCATCGAACTGCAACGGCGTTTCACCGAAATGGGCTTGGGCTCGGGCTGGTACCGCACCCGCGAGCAGATCGCCTCGTACTTCGGTGATCTGGAACTGATCGAGCCCGGCCTGGTCGAACTCGACGACTGGTGGCCGATGGGCCCCGCGATCCGCCCGCGGATGACCGAGGAACGTCTGCTGCTGGGCGGCGTCGGCTACAAGTCCGGGTCGTCGAACGGCGTCGTGACCGCACTGCGCCGCCGCGCGACCGGGGACGACCTATCGGATACCGCCGGACCACACGGCTGAAGGGTAATTGCCGCAATGACTTACGACGACCTGAACGGACCGGACCTCCGCGAGGACCGGTGGCGTCACCTGGAAGTCCCGCTCGGGCCCGGCCAGAGCTGGCGCTACGCCGACCCGGCCGCCCGCACCGAGGTCGGCGAGGGCGCCGTGTCGGTCCGGATCGACGCCTTCACCCGATCCCACGCCGACGTCCAGATCCTGGACAACCCGAAGCACCTGCTGGTGTCGACCGAAGCGGTCGATCTCACCGGCGGTCCACGGACTTTCACCGTGGAGATGGCGGCGGAGAACATCGGCGCTACCGGCGACGACTACCGCGACGGCTTCGCCGCGTTCAACGTCCTCGATATGAGCAGCGCCCAGGTCTTCGACCTGATCGCGACCAGCAAGCACGCCTACGCCATCCACGAGCGGCTGTTCGTGCCGGGCGTCGTCCCCGCGGAAGAAGCGTTCACCCACGTGGTGCACGCGCCGCTGGCGGGAATCGACATCAAACCCGGAGAATTCCACCGCTACCGCGTCACGATCGACCGGGCCGCGGGCACCGCGGGCTGGTACGTCGACGACGCCCCGGTGTACACCACCCGCGCGCCGCAGCTGCCCGAGACGGTGCAGATCGGTTTCGGCATCATCACCTTGCATCCGATCGAAGACGGACACAGCACGTCGCTGCGCGGACAGGGACTGCACGCGTCGTGGCGCGACTTCACGGTGGAGTGACCGGCGTCGCCGAGCGACCCGGGGTTCGCTGAAAACAACTGATGCCCAGCCGCACTCGGCTGGGCATCAGCTACGTCACCGCCTGCCGGGCGGCCCTGACCGCCGGTCAGACACTCTCTTTACGCGGCCATTCGACGCTGCCCGTCCGGGCGTATTCGCCCGGAGCGATACGGTCCTCGTCCATGCCGTACTCGTAGTCGTACTCGTCCGACTCCGTACGACGGCGCGGATCCCACACCATCGCCACGGCCGACACGGCCAGCAACGCGACGACAATGGCCGCGATGACTACGTAGAGCACGTCTTCCAACCTCCTGAAGGAAAAATCGAATAGCACACCGCCGTGCCGGATACTCAACGCGCACAGCTTCTTTGACGCCGCAGGCATAGTAAGCCGCAGCACCGGGAATCGGACATTCCGACGCCGGTTACCGACCGGTCGCCACCGGATCCGGGCCGGGCGGCAACGTCCGCCGATTCCCCGGAAACGCCCCGCGAACGTTCAGCGTCGCTTAGGCTCGGCACAGTCCCGGTGGCTCCGGGACAGCCGACGCGGCATCGGTATGCCCAAGCCTGCCGCGATCGCTGGTGGTAGCGGTGGGGTTCACCGCATTGGATGAACCTCGCCGTCCCGGCGCTTCCCGGGAAATCGCAGGGACATTCGCGTGGAATCACCCGCTTCGGGCATCCTTCGAGCTACCGTCTTCGGTCATGGACGACATCGAACTGCAGCCACCGACCGTCGCCTCCGCCAAGCACACCGGCCTGGTCCTGGACATCGCCACCCTCGACATCCACAACCCGCTCGCCCGGCCCGGCGAGACCACCTATCCGTATGTTCGCTGCACCGACCACCGGGTCCTGCGTCTACCCGAGCCGTTGCACCGGTGGGCCACCGAGACCATCGCGCTCAACCACACCCAGCACGCCACCGGCGCCCTGCCCCTGTTCCCGGGGCAGGTCGAATTCGGCATCCTCGACGGCACCATGTACGCCGAAGTCCTCTGACCGGAATCCTTGACGAGAGCCCGGTCGACAGGCCGGGCTCTCACGCGTTCCGGGGATTCGCCGCCGCAGGCCGGATGCGAGTGAGTGGCCCGACCGCGTGCACGTCGGCCGCGGCGGGCCCAACCATCGGTGTTCCGCCGCCGGAGTAGTCCCGGTCCCCGCCCGCGTCCTCCGGCCGGCATCGGTCCTCCGATCGGCGAACGCCCCGCGCTCGATGACGGTGATGGACCGGCCCGCGCACCGACTCGAAGCGCCAGGTCGAGGCACGACCCGGTGTGCCTGTGGCGCGCTTTCCGCCCGCACGACACACTGGAGCCCGTGAATCGCATGTCAACCCGACGGCGCCGCCGCGGATCGGACGGCCTGCCGTGACCGACCTCGCCCGCGGTGAGAACCGCCCCGCGCCCGGCGACCGGCTGACGGTGACCGTGACCTGCTCGGCCCCCGTCGATGTCTCTGCGCTGTTGCTGAACTCGGCGGGGCGCGTGCGCTCCGACGCCGATTTCGTGTTCTTCAATCAACCGGTCGCCCCCGGCGTCACCTATCGGCACGGCCGGGGTACGGGCGACGTGGTGGACATCCAGACCAGCGCGCTGCCCGGCGACGTGGATCGCGTCGTCGTCACCGCGAGCCTGGACGGCAACGGCCCGCCCACCTTCGCGTCCGCGGGGTCGCTGCGCGCGACCATCGCGTCCCCCGCCGGCACGCTCGCCTTCCCGATGACGGGGCTGAGCACCGAGACCGCCGTGGTGTGTGTGGAGATCTACCGTCGCGGCGGCGCGTGGAAGGTGCGCGCGGTCGGGCAGGGTTACGACAACGGACTGGCCGGAATCGCGACGGCCTTCGGCGTGAGCATCGACGACGAACCGGCCCCGCCGCCCGCCGCGGCTCCCCCACCGGCGAATCGACCGGCCCCGCAGACCCCGGCGCCCGCTCCCCCGCCCGCCTATCGACCTCCCCCGCCACCGGCGAACCAACCACCGATGTACCAGCCCGCCCCACCGCCGTCCTACCCACCGCCACCGGCCTATTCCGCGCCGGCCGCCGCGGTGCCGCCACCACCGATGCACTCACCTCAGCAAGGAGCGCTGCCGATGCAGAGCGAACTGTTCGCCCCCAGCCACGCCGAAGTCACCGGCGCGGGCATCCAGAAGCAGGGCGGCAAGATGATCAAGGTAGCCGTCAACGGCGAGGTCATGGCTCGCGCCGGATCGATGGTCGCCTACCAGGGCGATCTGCAATTCCAGGCGCTCGGTGCGGGCGGGATCGGCCGGGCGATCCAGCAGCGGCTGACCGGCGAGGGCGTTCCGCTGATGAAGGTGTCCGGGCGCGGCGACCTGTTCGTCGCCAACGGCGCCGCCGACGTGCACACCATCGACCTGGACGGCACCGACGGGCTCACCATCAACGGCGCCAACGTGCTGGCCTTCGATTCCACCCTGCGCTACGACATCCGGATGGTGCAGGGCGCCGCCGGATTCGCCAGCAACGCCGGGTTGTTCAACTGCGTCTTCACCGGCCGTGGCCGCATAGCCATCACCACCCACGGCACGCCGGTGGTACTCAACGTCGACCAGCCGACCTACGCCGACCCGCAGGCGGCGGTGGCCTGGTCGTCGAGCCTGCAGACCGGCATCAAACGCAACGATTCGTTCGGATTGGGCAGGCTGATGGGCCGCAGCACCGGCGAGGGGATGACGCTGTCGTTCTCCGGACACGGTTTCGTCATCGTGCAGCCGTCGGAGCTGCCGCCGGGCGGCTTCGTCGGAGGCACCGGCGGCGGACAGGAGGCCGGCCAGAGCGGCGGTGTGCTGGGCGGCCTGTTCGGCTGACGGCGAGAGCTGCGGTCAAGCCTGGAGCGATACGAGTTCCACGACGGTGATGTCCGACGGCGCGCCCACCCGCACCGGCGGGCCCCACGCCCCGGCTCCACGGGAGACGTACAGCTGCGTGTCGCCGTATCGCTCCAGCCCGGCGACGGTCGGATTCGCCAGCCCGGCAAGGTAATTGCCGGGCCAGAGCTGGCCGCCGTGGGTATGGCCGGACAGCTGCAGATCGACGCCGTGCGCTACCGCGTCCTCGATCAGCACGGGCTGATGCGCCAGCAGCACCGCGGTGCGCGCCCGGTCACGGTCGCCGAGCGCCTTGCCGAAATCCGGTCCCTGCCCGATGCGTTCGCCCTGTACGTCGTTCACTCCGGCCAGGTCGAACCCGGGCAGCTCGGTGCGGGCGTTCGCGAGCAGGTGCATGCCGAGTTCCTGAACGTGCTCCACCCATTGCTCGGCGCCGGAGAAGTACTCGTGGTTTCCGGTCACGAAGAACGCGCCGTGGCGGGCACGCAGTCCGGCCAGCGGCTCGACGGCCGATCGCAGGTGCTCGACGCTGCCGTCCACCAGGTCGCCGACGACCGCGATGAGGTCGGGCTGGGTGTCGTTGACACTGCGCACCACTCGCTGGGCGAAGCCGCGCCCCAGGATCGGACCGAGATGCACGTCGCTGACCACCGCGATGCGGAACCCGTCGGCTCGGCGCGGCAACTTCGCCAGCGGCACGGCGACGCGCTTGACACTCGGTCCGTCCAGGACGCCGTAGGCGCCGACGCCGACGGTGGCCGCCGCGGCGGCGACCGCGGCGCCGCTCACCACCCGCGCGACGAAGACGCGGCGCGGTAGGCGAGTCTTCGGGGACTCGCCGGGAGCGGCCGTGTCCGGCGGGGACTCCAGCGCGGAACCGGCTCCCGTCGATGACTCGCGAGCAGAGCCGTGTGCCGCAGGAGACTTCGACGCGGAATCGCTTCCCGCGGCAGACACCCGTCCGGAACCGCTGCTCACGAGAGACTCCGACGCCGAACCGCTCCCCACAACAGACGCCTGCCCGGAACCGCTCCCCACAGCGGACGCCGACACCGAACCGCTCTCGAAAACAGACGCCTGTCCGGAACCGCTTCCCACGAGAGACTTCGACGCCGAACCGCTGCCCACAGCAGACGCCCGTCCGGAACCGCTGCCCACAGCAGACGCCGACGCCGAACCGCTTCCCGCGGCAGACGACTGCCCGGAACCGCTCCCCATGAGAGACTCCGACGCCGAACCGCTCCTCCCGGAAGACGCCTCTTCGGAACCGCTTCCCCCGGAAGACTTCGGGACGGAATCGATTCCCGCAGCAGATTCCCGGTTCGGTCCGGCCCGGCCCCGATCGAACCAGCGCAGGGCGAGGATCCGGATCGGCTCGCCGACCGCCAGCGCCAGCAGTAGGTACACGAACAACGCGCCCCACAGATAGCCGGGCCAGGCGATGATCCGGACCACCGCGAAGGGGGCGGACGCCAGCTCCGACACCGTCGCGCCCAACAGCAGCGATGGCCCGGCCAGCACGATGGCGGTGCCGACGCGCCGCGCGCGGGACCCGGCCGCGGTCGTATCCCGCACGAGCCGCCGCCAGATATACCAGTGGGCGCCGACGACCGTGAGCACGACGACGCCCACGAGTACGAGCACGGCGACACCGACCAGAACACTCTTCACGACCACGACGGCACTCTCTGTGAACATTCGGCTTGCGCGGCATCAACCTACGTCACGACGAGGGCCGCGCACGGGGCGAGGACTTCCCGGTGCCGGTTACTCCGTCCGTTCCAGCACGCCGCGCAGAAACGCCGCCTGGCCAGCATGCTGGAGGTCATCGGAGATCACGCTGACCAGCCGCACACCCAGCGTCACCGGCGGATCCCAGCGGACGTCGACGACGCGGTCCAGATCGCTGTCGGTCAATTTCCGGACGAAACGCAGCGTCTGTTCGTGCACCGCGTCGTAGTAGCCCGTGAGCGATTCGGCCGACGCCCGGATGACCGCCACGTCGGCGGGGCGGTCACCGTAGCCGGTCGCTCCCGCGTCGATGGGCAGGTCGAAGCGGTCGTACCAGCCCTGCGCGGTCCAGACCTGCTCGGTGCCGGCCACTTCCGCGAGGTGGTCGTCTTGCACGCGGGTGAGATGCCAGATCAGCCACGCGATCGAGTTGGCGCCCGGATCGACCTGGTGGACGAGGTGCTCGTCCGCCAGCCCGTCCACCGCTTCGTGCACCACCTCCTTGATCCGCTCGTAGGCGTCGGTGAGCACATCGGCACTGGTCGCCATCTATCGACTCCTTCTCGGGTGGTCCGCTGCCACCGACGGTACCCAGCGCGACCACCCGTCACGACCGGCGACGCTCCGCGGGGGAATTCTCGCACGATCGAACCACATTGAATGTACCGTTATTCAACGGTACGATACGCATTGGTTAGATTGGGTCGATGACCTCCGAATCGGTCACCGACCGGACGAAGACGTACCGAAGTGAGGGAGTACCGATGATTCACGACGTCGAGACCGGACGCGCCCGGCGAGCGGTTGTCCGCGTGGCGATGGTCGCCGCGCTCGCACTGACCCCCGTCGCCGCGGTCGCCGCGCCCGCGATGGCGCAGCAGCCGACCGTCGCGCAGGTGAGCCAGGCGCAGGAGGTCCACGGTGGCTGGCACCGCCACGGCGGCTGGGGCCACCACGGCGGGTGGGGCGGTTACGGCGGCTGGGGTGGCTACGGCGGCTGGGGTGGCTACGGCTACGGGGGCAACCCGTTCGGCTTCTACGGCAGCCCGTTCGGCATCTGGCCCGGCATCGCCTGGATGCTGCCCGGCACCGGTAGCGCGTTCTGAGCGGAGCGCTCCCGCTGCACGCCAGATGATTCCGGCTCCGCGCCGCCGACCCGGCGTCTTGTTCGCGGCCGGGCTCCGCATGGGCGCGGCCCCGGAATCATTTGGCACCTGGCGAAATCGATCCCCCAGGCCCGGTAGCCATACGTACCGACGCGATCTGCGGATCGAGTGCCGCAACCCCGCAGCGGCCTCGAATCACGGCCTCGCGCCGAGCGACCGCCCGCGCGGCGAAGTTCACCCTCCGATCTCGAACCGGGCCGCGATAAACCCAGCACCCCGGCAGCGCTCGGCCGACGAACTCGTACCGATCCGGTTGCCACGTCGGAATTTTCCGGGAATATCAGCCTTCGTCGCGCGAATCTTGCATCGCGCCAAGCGAATCAGCACACATTCTGCAATTCGGCCGAATCGGACAGCGAAACAAGCGATGTCCGTGCGCAATTCAGTAGCGCACCGGACGCGGGCACGTCACCGATTTTTCGTGAAATTCGCAGAACGATTGCTTCGCGAAAGCCCTACGGCCAGAATGGGTGGGGCCGAGAACCGGCATCTTGGGGATTCGTCGGCACTCGTGGCCGACACGACTATGTGGGGAAAAACGATGAGAGTCAACAGATTCGCCGCAACCGCCCTGCTGGCGGTCGGAGCCACCGGAATTGCGACGGGTGTCGCGCACGCACAGCCCGCGGCACCGGCACAGGTCAGCGTGCACGGCGTCGAACAGGGAATCGGTTTCACCTCGGCTCCCGCCGCCGACGGCACGGGGGTGGTCACCACCCTCGACGCGGGCACCTTCGCGTTGACGGCCGACGCGGCCGCCGTCGAACTGCGCAACGGGACGGGACAGGTCGTCGCGACCATGCCCTTGGCGTTCCAGGCCTCCGGCGCGGCGCACGGGCTCGCGCCCACGATCACCGATGCCGGCCGCACCCTCACGGTGACGCCGGTCGACGCACCCGCGAGCACCGAGCGCCTCATCCAGTTCGTCGGTGAGGACGAAACGCTCGCGCGCAAGCAGTACAACGCCGGTATCGGCGCCCTCATCGGCGCGGGCATCGGCGCCGTGATCGGCTTCTTCCTCGGCGGAGTCGGCGCGCTGGTCACCGTTCCGATCGGGGCGGGCATCGGTGCGCTGATCGGTTTCTCCACGCCGTAATCGGCCGAGTCGGTGTGCGGCGGGAAGGCGGCCGCACACCGATCGCCGGTCGCGCCGCCGGGATCGCCTGGGTGTCCGCGCACTTTCGCGCTGGTCGGCCGAGGCGAACGCGGCGGCCCGATCGTCGTTCGTCCAGACCCGTGGACGTCACGCCGAAACGGAATGCCCGCCCGTGTGCTGGGGCATGATGGGAGGGCACGGAGACGATCGGAGCGAAGACACAGGACCCGCGGAGATGGCACAGCGCAGTTCCCTCTCGCAGCGACGCGCTGCACTGGAACGAGAGTGGTCCCGATGGATACCCGCCGGGACACCGCAGGGTGATTCCGCGCTGCGCAGCGAGGTCGCGCAATCGTGGCTGCGATCATTGCGCACCGTCGATCCGGCGTGCGCGCACGCACCCCACGCCGACGCCGATGTGGCCGCCCGCTGGGCCGAGTCCCCGCTGCGCACACCGGTATCCGAGCTGACCGACCAGTTGCGCGACATCACCGAAGGCGCCGGCTACGTCGCGGCGATCACCGACGAGACCGGCACCATCCTGTGGTCGCACGGCGGTCCGGTGATGCGCCGCCGCGCCGAACAGGTCAACTTCGCGCCGGGCGGTCGATGGGACGAGGCGCACATGGGCACGAACGCGTTGTCGCTGGCGTTGCGCACCGCGCGGCCGCACACCGTGTTCTCCGCCGAGCACTTGGTGGCCGCCCTGCACGGCTGGGTCTGCTACTGCGCGCCGATCCGCGCCGCGGACGGTCGCCAGCTCGGCGTGCTGGACCTGTCCACCACCTGGGATCGCGCGCACCCGCTGGCCTTGTCCACCGCCCGTACTCTGGTCACCGCCATCGAGACCAAGCTGCACCATCGCATCACCACGCCCGGGGTCCGGCTGACCTGCCTCGGCGCCGCCCGCCTGATCCGTGACGGCGCCCCCGTACGGCTACGGCCGAGGCACCTGGAGATCCTGACCCTGCTGGCACTCGAACCCGACGGGTTCACCCACGAACGTCTGCACTTCGCGGTGTACGGCGACCGGCCGGTCGGGGCCAGCACGCTCAAATCCGAGATGTCCTACCTGCGGCGCGCCACCGGCGGCGACATCACCAGCCGGGTCTATCGCCTGGTGAGCCCGCTGTCCTGTGACGCCGTGGACGTACTCGCCGCGCTCGAAGCGGGCGATACCGCCACGGCGGTCGAGCTGTATCGCGGGCCGCTGCTGCCGGACTCGGACACCCCCGGCATCGCGCAGTGGCGCGAGTACCTGGCGGTCGGTGTGCGCACCGCGGTGCTGTCCAGCGGAAACGTCGAGCACGCGCTGCGTTACGGCGAGCGCGCGCCGCACGACATCGAGATCCACGAACACGCGCTTCGCCTGCTTCCCGCGGGCGACGGGCGTCGTGCGCTGGCGGCCGCCCGGCTGCACGGCGCCCTGCGCGACTGAGCTCGCGCGCCTCAACGTTTCGTCAACCCTCGCGAGGCATAGTGACCCGCATCACGGCCGCCGCGCCGTGTGCATCACGTCCGCAACCAGCGAGGAGTCACCCGCCATGAGTTACGCGAAGCCGGGAACCGAGGGCAGCGTCGTCGAATTCGCAAAGCGCTACGACAATTTCATCGGCGGTGCGTGGACCGCCCCGGTGGAAGGCCGTTACTTCGAGAATCCCTCGCCGGTGGACGGCCAGACCTTCTGCGAGGTGGCGCGGTCGTCGGCCGCCGATATCGAACTGGCCTTGGATGCCGCGCACCAGGCGGCCGACGCGTGGGGCGCCACGTCGACCACCGAGCGAGCCAACCTGCTCAACAAGATCGCCGACCGGATCGAGGACAACCTCGAGGCGCTGGCAGTGGCCGAGACCTGGGAGAACGGCAAGCCGGTCCGGGAAACGCTGGCCGCCGACCTGCCCTTGGCGGTCGATCACTTCCGCTACTTCGCCGGGGCGGTCCGCGCCCAGGAAGGCGGCATCAGCGAGATCGACGCCGACACCATCGCCTACCACTTCCACGAACCTCTCGGCGTCGTCGGGCAGATCATTCCCTGGAACTTCCCGATCCTCATGGCCACCTGGAAGCTCGCACCCGCCCTCGCCGCGGGGAACGCGGTGGTGCTCAAGCCCGCGGAGCAGACCCCGGCCTCGATCCTGAAGGTCGTGGAGCTGATCGCCGATCTGCTGCCGCCGGGAGTTCTCAACGTGGTCAACGGTTTCGGTGTCGAGGCGGGCAAGCCGCTGGCGGCCAGCCCGCGCGTGGCCAAGGTGGCCTTCACCGGGGAGACCACCACCGGCAGGCTGATCATGCAGTACGCCAGCGAGAACATCATCCCGGTCACGCTCGAACTGGGCGGAAAGAGTCCCAACATCTTCCTGCCCGACATCATGGCCGCCGACGACGCCTTCCTCGACAAAGCGGTGGAGGGCTTCGTGATGTTCGCGCTCAACCAGGGCGAAGTGTGCACCTGCCCGTCCCGCGCGCTGATCCACTCCTCGATCTACGACGAGTTCATCGCCCGGTGTATCGAACGCACCAAAGCCATCCGCAGCGGCAACCCGCTCGACGAGGCCACCATGATCGGCGCGCAGGCCAGCAACGACCAGTTCGAAAAGATCCTGTCCTACATCGACATCGGCCGTCAGGAGGGCGCCGAGGTGCTCACCGGCGGCGGCCCGCGCAAGGTCGACGAGTTCCCCGGCGGTTTCTACGTCGAGCCGACGATCTTCTCCGGGCGCAACGACATGCGGATCTTCCAGGAGGAGATCTTCGGACCGGTCGTGTCGGTGACCACGTTCGACTCCGTCGACGAGGCGCTGAAGATCGCCAACGACACCCTCTACGGACTCGGCGCGGGGGTATGGACTCGCGACATCAACGCCGCCTACCGCCTCGGCCGCCAGATCAAGGCGGGCCGGGTGTGGACCAACTGCTATCACGCCTACCCCGCGCACGCCGCCTTCGGCGGCTACAAGAAGTCCGGCATCGGGCGCGAGAACCACCGCATGATGCTCGACCACTACCAGCAGACCAAGAATCTGCTGGTCAGCTACTCGCCGGACAAACTCGGATTCTTCTGATGCCGGATCCGGACGGTCGCGTCGAGTTCACCGGACCGGCGCGAGCGCTGCTGCGCCGACTGATCGAGCAGCACGGCCCGGTGATGTTCCATCAGTCCGGCGGCTGCTGTGACGGCAGTGCGCCGATGTGCTATCCGCGCGGCGAATTCCGGGTCGGCGCGTCGGACGTGCTGCTGGGGTATCCGGCGGCGGACACCCCGTTCTGGATGAGCGCCGACCAGTACGAGTATTGGCGGCACACCCATCTCACCGTCGACGTGGTGCCGGGCCGGGGCAGCGGGTTCTCCCTGGAGGCGCCCGAAGGGGTGCGCTTCCTGATCCGCTCGCGACTGCTCACCGACGAGGAACTCGCCGTCCTCGAGGCACAGCCGCCCCCGACCGGGGCGGACCCGCACCGGTGACCCGGGGCGCCGGCCACCGACGATTTCGGTCCCGCCGGACCGACGCCGCGGTGGCCGGGCCGCTCCGAACACGAAAAATCCGTATGCGGGAATAGCCGGAGGGCGGATACGGTCGTTCGAGTGGTTAGACAGGCGAACGAGAGGGGCCGCGGTGGCGACCGAGACTGTGACGGCGTCCGTAGGGCTCCGATCCGAGCGCGGCGCCATCCTCGGCTCGCTGATGCTGGCGACCGCGCTGGTCGCGCTCGACTCGACGGTCATCGCCACGGCGGTGCTCACCATCACCGACAGCCTCGGCGGCTTCGCGCAGTTCCCCTGGTTGTTCTCCATCTATCTGCTGGCGCAGGCGGTGACGGTGCCGATCTACGGCAAGCTCGCCGACACCGTAGGGCGTAAACCCGTGATCCTGTTCGGGATCGCGATGTTCGCACTGGGTTCGCTGCTGTGCGGCGTGGCGACCAGCATGCTCGGGCTGATCTTCTTCCGCGCCGTCCAGGGCATCGGCGCCGGAGCGATCCAGCCGATGACGATGACGATCGCGGGCGACCTGTACACGCTGTCGGAGCGCGCCAAGGTCCAGGGATATCTGGCCAGCGTGTGGGCCATGTCGAGTGTGGCGGGCCCGTTGCTGGGCGGCCTGTTCGCCGAGTACGTCAGCTGGCGCTGGATCTTCCTGATCAACCTTCCGCTGTGCGCGCTGGCCGGATGGATGCTGGTGCGCAATTTCGCCGAGGCCGCGCCGCGCCGCAGGCAGAGCGTCGACTATCCGGGTGCGGCGCTGCTGGCGGTGGGGGCGGGCGCGTTGATCCTCGGACTGCTCGAGGGTGGCCAGGCCTGGGCGTGGTCCTCGCCGGTGAGCGTCGCGATCTTCGCGGGCGGCGTGCTCCTGCTCGTGCTGTTCGGGCTGGTCGAACGCAGGGCGCGCAATCCGATCCTGCCGCTGTGGGTGTTCACCCGGCGGGTGGTGATCGCCAGCAGCCTGGTGTCGGTGCTGATCGGCGCCGTCCTGCTCGGCGCGACCTCCTATGTGCCGACCTTCACCCAGGGTGTGCTCGGCACGGGAGCGCTGGTCGCGGGCCTGACGGTCGGCGCGCTCACGCTGGGCTGGCCGCTGGCCGCGTCCCAAGCCGGAAAGGTGTACCTGCGCATCGGCTTCCGCGCGACCGCCCTGATCGGCAGCGGCTTGGCGGCGCTCGGCGCCGCGAGCACGCTGCTGATCACCGAGCACTCGGCGCTGTGGCAGGTCGCCGGGTCGTGCTTCGTCATCGGCGCCGGTATGGGCCTGGTCGCGACTCCGACCCTGATCGCGGCGCAGACCAGCGCCGAATGGACCGAACGGGGCGTGGTGACCTCCGCCAACATGTTCGCGCGCTCGATCGGCAGCGCGGTGGGCGTCGCGGTGTTCGGCGCGATCGTGAATTCGCGGGTCGGCCATACCGATCACCCGCTGCCCGCCGCACTGGCCTCGGCGGTGCATCTGGTCTTCGTCACGATCGCGGTGATGGCCGTGGTGATGGTCGTGGCCGCGGCCATGATGCCCCGGCGGCCTGCGACCGACCGACTCGCGAAGCAGGCCCGGTGAGCGCCGACACGACTCGAGGCAGCGGGTTTTCGGAAGCGTCCGGCCCCGACCCTGGCGCAAGCTGGGCTTCCCGAACCGAACCGGAGAGTTGGAGGTCGCAGTGGCGCAGGCAGTGTGCGGAGTAGTCGGTGTTTTCTTCCTCGGCATGGGCGTGTACGCACTCGCCGCGCCCGCCGCGCTGATCCGGCCGTTCGGCGTCCGGCTCACCGAGGCGAGCGCCCGATACGAAGTGCGCGCCGTCTACGGCGGCTTCGGCCTCGCGATGGCGGCCGTGCTCGCGGTGGCCGCGGCGGACCTCGGAACGCTGCGTGGCGGGATCATGGTCGCCGTCGGCGCGGCGCTGGCGGGCATGGCCGTCGGCCGGGTGGCGTCCGCCGTGCTCGATGAGCGGACGGCCTTCTACCCGACCTGGTTCTACGGCGTGGTGGAGACGGCCGGCGCTGTCGCCCTCTTCGCGGCCGCCTAGCGACGACCGCCCGTCAGCTGGTGCGCACGGGGTCGGTCGCGGCGCTGGAGTCACCGATCTTGCGCAGCGCGAGGTACCCGGCCGACACCAGCGCCGCCCACACCACGCCGACGACGATCGCGGTGCGCCCGCTGTCGGTGAACAGCAGCAGCACGACCACCAGCCCGAGGAACGCCAGCGCCAGCACGGTGGTGTAGGGCGCGGCGGGCAGCCGGTAGTCGCTCGCGGGCAACTCACCGCGGGCCACCTTGGCCCGGTAGAGCAGGTGACAGACCAGGATGACGCCCCAGACGAAGATGATGCCGATGGTCGACACCGAGGTGATGTAGGCGAACGCCTTGTCCGGGGAGATGATGTTGACCACCACACCGATCACCATCGCCGCCGCAGACGCGATGATCCCGGTGTAGGGCACCGCGTTCGCGCTCAGCTTGCTCAGCCCGGCGGGCGCCTCGCCGCGCAGCGACAGGGTGCGCAGCATCCGGCCGGTCGAGTAGATCCCCGAGTTGCACGACGACAATGCCGCGGTGAGCAGCACGAAGTTGACGATGCCCGCCGCGCCGGGGATGCCGATCTGCTCGAAGACCTCCACGAACGGGCTCTTGCCCGCGTGGAAGGTGCGCCAGCTGGACACCGCCATGATCACCACGAGCGCGCCGACGTAGAACAGGCCGATCCGGAAGGGAAGCGTGTTGATCGCCTTGCGCAGCGTCTTGCGGGGCTCGCGCGCCTCCCCCGCGGTGACGCCGACCAACTCCACACCGACATAGGCGAACAGCACGATCTGCAACACCAGCAGCGACTGGCCGAGACCGTTGGGGAACACGCCCCCGTCGGCCCACAGATTGGTGACGGTGGGGTCGGGCGCGTGACCGAAACCGAACAGCAGCACGCCGATGCCGAGCAGGATCATGCCGACGATCGCGGTCACCTTGATGGTGGAGAACCAGAACTCGCCCTCGCCGAACAGCCGCACCGAGATCAAGTTGGCGCAGAACATCACCGCGAGCACGACCAGCGCGGTGACCCACGGCGCGATGTCGAACCAGTACTCCACGTACTTGCCTGCCACGGTGATCTCGGCCATGCAGGTGGCCACCCACACCGCCCAGTACGACCAGCCGGTCGCGAAACCGGCGAAGCGGCCGAGGAATTCGTGCGCGTACTCGGCGAAACTGCCCGAGATCGGCCGGTAGGTCAGCAATTCGCCGAGCGCCCGCATGATCACGAAGATGGCCAGGCCCGCCGCCAGATAGGCGAGGATGAGACCGGGGCCCGCCTGCTCGATCGCGCCGCCCGCGCCGTAGAACAGGCCCGTGCCGATCGCGCCGCCGATGGCGATCATCTGAATGGTGCGCGGGCTCAGGCCCCGCGCGTAGCCTTCCGAGTCCCCGCCGTCCGCCGGATCCGAGGGTCCCGCGTCCTGAAGGTGACGGTCGGAGGCTGTCATACTGCGGTCCTTCCCTCGCTGGGCAGCGGCGCCGGTCGCCTGCCGGTACGCCGGAACACGATGTCGGATCATCGCACGGTCCGGCCCAGGGGGCCACGCTACCGCCCGGCCGGCGCGCGCGTCGTCTCTGGGCCGACCGCCGCCGCGGTGCGGACCTACCGGAGCGGGCGTCGGGCGTGCCATCATCGGATCCCCTACTGATGGGCTTTCGTCATGACCGAAGCATCGCCCCGGCGCAGGCGGCGACCCGGCCGTTTCGCGCTGCGCGCCGTCGTCGTCCTGTTCGTGATCGTCGCCGTCCTGGTCGGCGCGGCGTTCGCGACGGCGACCGTCCTGCACATCCCGTCGCCGCCGACACTGCTGCGCCTGCTGACCGACCCGCCGTCGGCACAGGGCGCGCTGTTCGAGAGCCGGACGGTGGCCGCCTCCCCCGCCCCGCGTCCCCTCCCGAGAGCACCGCGGCCGCTGCCAGACCAGGTGCCCTGGAAGGGCTCGCACCTCTCGATGGCCGATTTCCTCGGCACCACGCACACCAATTCGTTTCTCGTCCTGCGCGACGGCACTGTGACACACGAGTGGTATCGCGACGGCTTCACCGCGACCACCCGCCAGTCCTCGTGGTCGGTGGTGAAGTCCATCGTGTCGCTGCTGACCGGCCGAGCCGTCGCGGCGGGGAAACTCACCGAGGACGACCGCTTGGTCCGGATCCTGCCCGAGCTGACCACCGGCGGCGAGTACGACAGCGTCACCATCCGCGACTTGCTGGACATGGCCTCCGGGGTAGACGTATCGGAGAACTACAACAAGTATCTGCCACTGACGGGCACCGCGCGGATGTATCTCACCGAGGATCTGGCCGGCTTCGTCCGCGACCATCACGGCCTGCGGTTCCCGCCGGGCAGCGCGGGCGAGTACCGCAGCGTGGACACCCAATTGCTGGGCATGGCGCTGGCGCGGGTCGAAGGCCTGCCGCTGGCCGAATTGCTGGAGCGCGACATCTGGGGGCCGATCGGCGCCGAGGACGACGCGCTGTGGAACCTCGATCGCTCCGGGGGCCAGGAGAAAGCGTTCTGCTGCCTGAACGCGACCGCCCGCGATTTCGCCAAGATCGGCCGGCTGGTGCTGGACGGCGGGCGGGCAGGCGACGCGCAGATCGTGCCGCCCGCCTGGATCGACCGCATTCGCACGCCGGCGCCGCACCGGGTGGGCGGCTGGCCCTACAGCGCGCAATGGTGGCACCCGACCGGCGGGGACGGTGCCGACCTCACCGCCGTCGGCGTGTACGGCCAGTACGTCTACGTGGACCCGCCCAGCGGCACCGTCATCGTCAAGCTCAGCGACCACGGCACCACCCAGGACGAGCAGGAGACCATCGAGGTCTTTCGTACGATCGCACGCGGCTGAGGCGGCCGCGCGAAATACACCGGGGACGGGCGGCGTTGGCAGTGGAGTTCGCCACTGTGGAGGAGACCCATGATCGACGTCCCGCTGTCCGTGCTGGATCTGGCGCCGGTGCAGTCCGGCCGCACCGTCCGTGAGGGGCTGGACGCCACCACCGAATTGGCCAGGCGCACCGAGGCTTTGGGCTATCACCGCTTCTGGGTCGCCGAACACCACAACATGCCCGGCATCGCCAGCTCGGCGCCGAGCGTGCTGCTGGCCCACCTGGCCGCCGCCACCTCGACGATCCGGGTCGGCTCCGGCGGGGTGATGCTGCCCAATCACGCGCCGCTCGTGGTCGCCGAGCAGTTCGGCACCCTGCACGCGCTGCATCCCGGCCGGATCGACCTCGGCATCGGACGCGCGCCCGGCACCGATCAGGCGACCGCCCGTGCGCTGCGACGGACCGCGGACGGATTGTCGGCGGAATCCTTCCCTCAGGAACTGGCCGCTTTGCTGGGCTACTTCCGCGGCGCCGATCCCGGCGGCATCGCCGCGACGCCGGGTCGCGGCGAGGAACCGGAGATCTGGCTGCTGGGTTCCAGCGGCTACAGCGCCCAGGTCGCCGCGATGCTCGGGCTCCCGTTCGCCTTCGCGCACCACATCAGCCCCGACAACACCGAGCCCGCGCTCGCGCTCTACCGCGAGCATTTCCGGCCGTCGGAGCAGCTGGAGCGCCCGTACGCGATGGTGGCGGTCGCGGCGATCTGCGCTGATACCGACGAGCGCGCCGATGCCCTCGCCGGTCCGCGCGACCTGGCTTTCCTGAACCTGGTGCGCGGCACGCCGCAGGCGCTGGCCACGCCGGAGGAAGCGGCCGCGTTCCGCCCGTCGGAGCACGAGCGCGCGTTCATCCGGCAGCGCCGGGCCGGGCAGGTGCTCGGCTCGCCGGAGACGGTGCGCGGTCAGCTCGCGGACCTGCTCGAGCGCACGCGGGCCGACGAGCTGATGATCAACACGCTGGTCTACGACATCGACGACCGCGCCCGATCGTTCGAACTGCTCACCGAGAAGGTCGCGGCATGAGGCCGGTCAGTGCAACCGGAAGCCGTGGTTGGTCAGCGATTCGCGCAGCCGGTGCCTGCCGTTGAGCGCCGCCGCCGAGGCCAGCCGGGCCAGCACACGCTCGGTCCAGGAATGCGCGAGCTGTTGCTCGGCATAGAATTCCGCGATCCGGGTCTCGTACTCGGCCACGTGCGCCCGCTGCGCGGCAAGATCGTAGGTTTCTCGGTGCAGAACGGCTTCCTGCGGAAGACGCGGTTTCACCCGCGCGGCCTCGGCGGGGTCGGGGTGGCCGACCACCAAGCCGAAGACGGCGAAGACCTGCGGCGGCAGGCCCAGCTCGGCGGCGACTTCTTCCGGCTTGTTGCGCAGCGCGCCGATGTAGACGGTGCCGAGTCCGAGCGATTCCGCCGCCACGACCGCGTTCTGCGCCGCCAGCGCGGCGTCGATGAAGCCGACGTAGCTCGACTCGAGGTAGTCCGCGCCCTCCAGCGGCGCGCTCCGGTCTTCGGCGAGCTGGCGCAGGCGGGCGAAGTCGGCCGTCCAGACCAGCAGCACCGGCGCCTGGACGATGTGGGCCTGGTCGCCCGCGAGCGCGGCCAAGCGTGCCTTGCGCTGCGGGTCGCGCACCGCGACGACGCTCCAGACCTGGAGATTCGACGAGGTCGGCGCGGACTGCGCCGCGGAGATCAGCAGTCGCAGCGTGGCATCGGGCACCGGATCGGACAGATAGCGGCGCACCGAGCGGTGTTCGTGCAGCACTTGCAGGACCTGATTCCACTGCGCGGGTTCGACCGGTCGAGGATCGCGGTAGCGCTGTTGCACGGCGTGGGTCGATGTCGGCACGGACTGCGTCATGGGCATCATCTTCTCGCCCGCGCGGCGCGCCGTCAGCGGTTGGCCGCACCCTGAGCCGAACACGAGTAGGGTAAGTAAGGCAATCCTAATAACATTTATCGGAGGTTCCCTTGGCACGTCCCCGCACCACCCTCACGGTGCAGCGCACGGAATGGCTGACCCCGCACCTGATCCGGGTGCACCTCGGTGGCCCCGGCTTCGCCGCGTTCCGGCCCAGCGAGTTCACCGACTCGTATGTGAAGTTCATCTTCCCGCAGGACGGAGACGAGGTGGTCCGCACCTACACCGTCCGGTCGGTCGACCCCGTCGCCGGGGAGATCGCGGTGGATTTCGTCTACCACGGCACGGAGGGCATCGCCGGACCTTGGGCAGCCGCCGTCGAGCCCGGTGACACCATCGACTTGTACGGCCCCGGCGGCGCCTACTCCCCGCGCCCGGATGCCGATTGGCATCTGCTGGCCGGTGACGAGGCTGCGCTGCCCGCCATCGCCGCCGCGCTGGAGGCGATGCCCGCCGAAGCGTCCGGACTGGCGTTCGTGGAGGTCGCCGGTCCGGACGACGAATTGCCGTTGAAGAAGCCAGACGGCATCGAGCTGACATGGCTGCACCGCGGCGTCCGGTCGCCCGGCGAAGTGCTCGCCGAAACCGTCCGCGCCGCGTCGTGGGCGCCGGGACAGGTCCAGGTGTTCATCCACGGCGAAGCAGAGGCGATCATGAAGAATCTGCGGCGGTATATCCGCCGGGATCGAGGCGTTACCGCGGAGTGGGCAGCGTCGATCTCCGGGTATTGGCGCCGGGGCCGCACCGAGGAAGGCTTCAGGGAATGGAAGGCCGAACTGCGTGCGGCCGAGGAAGCAAACGCCTGACCATCAGCCGCCGCATCCGCCCACGGCCGTCCGCGTTACCGGCGGCTTCCGGCGGCGCCGGACCGGCGAGTCGGTGCAAACACGCCGAGAAGATCGATGGCGACGCGTGCCGAGCGGAGCCGGAGGTGTTTGCATCGAGGACTCCCGCCTCTCTTCACCCCACGTGCCGATCCGGTCGAGTACCACCGGTCGGCAGCGGACCCGTCAGCGGCAGGAAGCCGCAGCAAGGATGCGATGTTGATCGAGGAACGGCAAAATGATGGCATCGCTCCACTTCCTGGTCGAGTACCCCGCTACAGGTTCGCCCCCGAAATCGACGCCGAGATCAAAACCCTTCGACAGCTGGACAACTGGCACGGGCCCTTGGCCTTGCTCGGTGACTGGGCTGTCATCGCGGCCGTTGTAATAATCTGCGAGCAACTGTCGGGGTGGCTGTGGTGGCTCGTTTATCTCACCGTGGGGCTGACTGTTATCGGAACCAGGCAGCGCGCGCTCGGGACACTGGTTCACGAAGCCGTGCACGGGACGCTGGCCAAGGACGAGCGCGTCAACAAGTTTCTGGGAACGTGGTTCTCGGGGTATGTGATTCTTCAACCGTTCGAAGCGTTCCGGCGGAGCCACATTCGAGATCATCACGGCAGTTTCGGCGATGTGCGCAGAGATCCCGACTTTCGGGCACATATCGCCGCAGGCTTGTACAAGCCACAATCCGGCACGAATTTCGTACGGCGTCACATGCTGATGCCGCTACTGGGGCGGGAGATATCGGCTATCGTGAAGGAGCTGAGACTCTCCGGAACCCGGGCCGAGATCCGTCCCGGGTTGGCAGTGGTGTGCTACGTGGCGATGCTGGGTCTACTCTGCTGGACAGCCGGTTACGGCTCCCAATTCATGCTCTACTGGATCATTCCACTGCTGCTCGTGTTCCCGCTGATCAACTGGTATCTGGCGTTGCTGGAACATTTCCCCCTCGTCGGGAACAACGACATCGACCTAAAAACCACTCGCCATCGCGCGCTGGGTCCGATCTCCTACCATTTGCTGGGTATACACAACGAGGGCTACCACCTGGATCACCACCTCTCGCCGATGATTCCGTACTGGAATCTCCCGAAGGCGCATGAAATCAGATTGCTCGATCCCGCCTACGCCCAGACCGTGGAGGGCACCACACCGCAATCGAGAACTATTTTCTGGCAATTCAAAGATATTGTTCGTCAAGTTTCGGAGGGCAAGACCAGCGCGCGGCTCGGCGAGTTCACCGCTATCGATCTCATCGAGCGCAGGAATACTCGATGAGGGGCGGCTGAAGCGGTACTAACTCAAGAGCCCGACGATGGTGGCGGACAGGCAGCTGACCAGGGTGGCGCCGTAGAGCAGGCGGAGCCCGTTGCGGGCGATGACGCTGCCCTGCTTCGCACTGAGGCTGCGGACCGCGCCGGTGACGATGGCGATGGTGGAGAAGTTCGCGAACGACACCAGGTAGGTGGACACGATCGCGACGGTGCGGTCGGACAGTCCCCCGTGTTGCCGGTTCAGCTCCTGCATGGCGACCACCTCGTTGGACACCAGCTTGGTGCCCATGAATCGGCCCGCGGCCGCCGCCTCGTCCCACGGGATGCCGGTCAGCCAGGCGGCGGGGGCGAAGATGTGCCCCATCAGATCCTGGAACGTGGTGCCGTGGAACAGGGCGGCGAAGATTCCGTTGATCATCGCCAGCAGAGCGATGAATCCGATCAGCATCGCCGCGACGGTGAAGGCCACCTTGAATCCCACCAGGATGTATTCGGTGAGCATCTCGAAGAACGATTGCGCCTTACGGCTGTCGGAGATCTCCTCGCCGAGCAGCCGCGCGTCGTCTTCGGCGGTAACCGCGTAGGGGTTGATCAGCGAGCACACCACGAAAGCGCCCAGCATGTTCAGCACGATGGCCGCGATCACGTACCTCGGGTCGATCAGTTGCATGTAGGCGCCGAGGATGCCCGCCGAGACCGTCGACATCGCCGAGGCCGCCAAGGTGTACATCCGCTGCGACGGGATGTCGTCGAGCATGGCGCGCAGCGAGATGAACACCTCGGACTGACCGAGGATGGCGGAGGCGACCGCGTTGAACGACTCGATCTTGCCGAAGCCGCTCACCCACGCCAGCAGCAGGCCGAGGTACTTGATGACGAACGGCAGCACCCGCAGATGCTGCAAAATCCCGATCAGCGCGGAGACGAGCACGATCGGCATCAGCACCGCGAAGAGGAAGGCGGGCCCGCTGTCGCCGACGCCGGGCAGGTCGCCGAACACGAACGCGGTGCCCTGCGCGGCGTAGCCGAGGATATGGGCGAAAGTGTCGCTGACCGCCCGGATCACGGTCCCCCCGATCCCCGTTTTCAGCAACAGGTAACCGAGCGCGAACTGCAGGAGCAACAGGACCGCGATCCGCGGCAGCCTTCCGGCGGCGGCGCGGCGGTCGGTACTGGGCAACCATGCCAGCAGCAGGAAGCACGCCAGCCCGACGAATCCGATCAGATAATGCACGCGCACCTCGGCCGCCGTGGCGTACACCGGCTTGTGGGACCAACTCTCATGTCGGTCTATGGTGCGGTGTCTCCACGGTTGAGAAGATCAGCGGCGGCTCCGGAACTTAGTTCCGCGAAGGAGCAGTGACATCGCCCGGGTGGAAAGGGATGATCGGTGGCAGACCGGTCGCCACAATCTCTGAACCTGATGCCTTCCCGATCGACCTCCGGGTCGGTACACCACGTCTATCGAAGGTGAGGTGGCGAAGGTGGCGCGAGCTTCGGCGCACTCGCAGGCCGACGAGAATTCCGTCGAGGCCGGCGGCTACCGGCAGGAGCTGGAACGGACCCTCGGCTCCTTCCAGGTGTTCGCGATCTCGTTCGCGTTCATCTCGGTGGCGGTCGGCATCTTCGCGACCTACGACGACGTATTGCGCAACGCCGGTCCGGTGGGTATCTGGCTCTGGATCGTCGCGGCGGTAGGGCAGGCGCTGGTGGCGTTGGTGGTCGCGCAGTTCGCGGCGCGCATCCCGCTCAGCGGCTCCTCCTACCAGTGGGCATCGCGACTGGCTAACCCCAAGATCGGCTGGTGGTTCGGGTGGGTGACCTTCTGCTACCTGGCGATCGCCGTGGTGGCCGTCGACAACGCGCTGGCGAGCCAGGCCTTCATGCCGCTCGCGGGCATCGAGCCGGACGAGGACACCGCCCGGCTGATCACGCTCATCGTGCTGTTCATCCAGGCGGTGCTGGCCATCGCCTCGACGCGCCTCGTCAGCATGATCAACACCAGCGCGGTGGGGCTCGAACTCGGGCTCGTGGTGGTGCTGGCGATCGCCCTCGTCGTCGCGGTGATGATCACCGGTAGAGGCGCCCCCGGCAACCTCGCCTCCCGCGGCGTCACCGAGAACGCTCCCGACTACTTCACCGTCGGCGGCGGATTGATGCTCGCCATGCTCATGGGCCTCGGCACGCTGGTCGGCTTCGACGCCGCGGCCAACCTCGCCGAAGAGGCCAAGGACCCGCATCGCAGCGTCCCGCGCGCGATCGTGGGATCGGTGGTGGCCGCCGGGATGCTGGGGCTGCTGTTCCTGATCGCGCTCACCGTCGCGATCGACGACATCCCCCGCATCAGTGCCAGCGGCTCGCCGGTCGCGGCGATCATGCGCGATCAGCTCGGCCCGGTGATGGAGCGGACGCTGCTGGCGGCGATCACGTTCGCGTTCTTCGGCGCCGGGATGGTGGTGCTGGCCGCCTGCTCGCGACTGGTTTTCGCGATGTCCCGCGACGCGCGCTTCCCCGCCCACCGGCTGATGCGCCGGGTCGACCCTCGCACGCACACACCGGTCCCGGCGACGATCCTGATCTTTCTCCTGGGTGTGGTCCTGATGATCGCCCTGCCGGGTGACGCGCTACTGGAGCTGATCACGGCGTCGACCATCCTGCCCGCCCTCATCTACGCCTCGACGGTCGTTCTCTACCTGGCGGTGCGCCGCCGGTTGGACCGCAGGAAAGGCGCGTTCGACCTCGGGCGCTTCGAATTGCCGGTCGCCATCGCCGCGCTGGTGTGGTCGGCCGTCGCGTTGTTCGTCCTGGTGACGCCCTCGGACGCCGTCGTCCCGGTCGTGATAGTCGCCGGATTGGTCGTTACGGGCGGCGTCTTCTTCCTCGCCCTGCTGGCGTTCGACCGGCAGGCGCTCGAAACCGAACCCGGTGACGTGAGCGTCTTCGAGCACTGACCGGCCGAGCCGCCCGAGCGCAACCGGCTTCGGGCGGCACGGGTGGTCACCGGCCTACTGGCGCGGCGCGCGCAACGCCTCCTCCACGAACTGCGTGGTGTAGGTCTCCGACAGGTCGATGCGATCGCGCACGGGACGCACGTTCTTCGAGTACTTGCCGAGAATGTCCAGCACGTTCTGCGCGCCCTCGGGTTTCATCAGGCCGTCGCCGTTGAACATGCCGATGGAGTCGCGGATCGACTGGACGTAGAGGTCCTTGCCCGCGCTCGCGTACTGCGGCGGCATCTTCGCGGCGATCTCCTCGGGCGTGTGCGTCCGGATCCATTGCAGCGTCTGCACGAACGCGGCGGCGAGCTTGCGCACGATGTCCGGGTGGGCGTCGATCGTGGCGCAGTTCATGTACAGCGACGTCGCCGGGTACAGCCCGCCGAGCGCGGCCCGGGTGCCCGCCTCGGTGCGCATGTCGACCAAAATCCGCGCCTCCCCGGAGTTCACCATCTGCGCCACGGTGGGATCGGTGGTCATGCCCGCGTCGATGCCGTCGTGGTTCATGCCCGCGATGAAGGTCTGTCCCGCACCGACTTTCACCCGGGTGTACTCGGCGGTCGTCATGCCCTGCTGGCCGGTGAGCGCCTGGGTGAGGAAGTCGGTCGAGGAACCGAGCGAGGTCACGCCCAGCTTCTTGCCGCGCAGGTCGGCGACCGAGGTGATGTCCGCGTCCGCCTTCGACACCAGCTCCACCTCGCCCGGCACATCGGACATCTGCACCACCGAGCGGATGCACTGGTCCTTGGCCTGCAGGTCGATGGTGTGGTCGTAGAACCCGACCACCCCCTGCACATCGCCGGTGAGCAGCGCGGTCTCGGCCGTGGCACCGGACTGCTCGCCGAGCAATCTCACGTCGATGTCGTTGCGCTCGAAGAAGCCGAGTCGCTGAGTGAGCATGGCGGGCAGATAGATCACCTTCTCCAGGCCACCCACCATGATGGTGATCTGCGGCCGCCCGTCGGCCATCGGAATGGTGCGGGAGTCCCGGCATCCGGTGACGGTCAGCAGTGCCGCGATCGCGACGGCCACGAGCGCCAGCTGCTTGCGATACCTCATGATCAGATCCCGTGGTTCGAGGTCGCTTGCGAGGGCCGCCACTTCAGCAACCGGTTCTCCGCCATGCCGATCCCCCACTCGGCGATCAACGCGATCACGGTGATGACGATCATGCCCGCGTAGATGCCCGCCGAGTCGAACGTGCCTTGCGCATTGCTGATCAACAGGCCCAAACCCTTACTGGCACCGGCGTATTCGCCCACGACCGCGCCGATCAGCGCGAAGCCGAAGGCGGTGTGCAGGCTGGACAGGATCCAGGTGGTCGCGCTGGGCAGGACGATCGACACCAGCACCTGCCTGCGGCTCGCGCCGAGAATGCGGGCGTTGTCGATCACGTTGCCGTCGACCTCGCGCGCACCGGTGAACGCGTTGAAGAACACCGCGAAGAACACCAGCACCACCACCGTGGCGACCTTGGAACTGAGCCCGAGCCCGAACCAGATGATGAACAGCGAGGCCAGCACGATGCGCGGAACGGCGTTGAGCGCCTTGATGAACGGCGCGAGCACTTCGGCCCAGTACCGGCTGCGGCCGAGCAGCACGCCCAGCACGACGCCGGCCACCGTGCCGATCGCGAAACCGAGCACGGCTTCCTGCACGGTGGTGTAGATCTGCAGCCAGATCGAGCCGAATTGCGTTCCCTCGGTGAACCATTCCACCAATCGCGCCCAGATCAGCGAGGGCTTGGAGTAGAAGAAGGGATCGATCCACACCGTGGCGGTGAGCTCCCACGCGCCCAGCCACAGCGCCACCAGCGCGGCGCGCAGGCCCCAGGTGCGGATCCGTGCGCGCCGCGCGGTGGTGCGCACCCTGGCCAGGATCTGCTCTTCGGTCTCGTTCTCCACCACCGGCGCGGCGGCGTCGGGCGCCAGCACGTCATGCGACACGGGAAGCTCCCTTCGCGCGCGCGGCCTCGACCTGATCGCGCAGCGTCTGCCAGATCTCCTGGTAGATGTCGCGGAACTCGGTCGTCAGGCGCACCTCCTCGACACTGCGCGGCCGCGCCAAGCCGACGGGGAAATCCCCGCAGACGGTGGCCGGGCTCGCGGTCATCACGACCACCCGGTCGGCCAGCACGATCGCTTCCTCCAGATCGTGCGTGACGAAGATGACCGCCGCGTTGGTGCCCGCCCAGACCCGCAGCAGCTCGTCCTGCATGAGCTGGCGGGTCTGCACGTCCAGCGCGCTGAACGGCTCGTCCATCAGCAGGATCTCCGGCTCGTTGACCAGCGTCTGCGCCAGCGCCACCCGCTTGCGCATGCCGCCGGACAGCTGATGGGGGTAGTAGCTCTCGAATCCGGCCAGGCCCACCTTGCGCACCCATCCCGACGCCTTCGCGCGCGCTTCGGCTTTCGGCGCGCCGCGCAGGCGCGGGCCGAGCGCGACGTTGTCCAGCACGCTCTTCCACGGCAGCACCGCGTCCTGCTGGAACATGTAGCCGATGCCGTCCGGGATGCCGTCGACGTCCTCGCCGCGCACCAGCGTCCGGCCGGCCGAGGCCGGTTCCAGCCCGGACACCAGCGACAACGTGGTGGACTTGCCGCATCCGGTCGGGCCGACGACGGCGACGAATTCGCCGGGCCGCACCGTGAGGTTCAGATTGCGCACGGCGGTGTGGATGCCACCGCCGGTGCCGGGGAAGCGCTTGGTCGCGCTCCGCAGCTCGATGAGTGATTGCGTCATTGCTTCCTACTCCTGCGAGATCGGGTAGGGCGAACGTACGTGGCCCCGGTCACACCTCGGAGCTTGTGCGCACAACCGCCACAAACGCGGGATTCGCAGGTTTTGCGCATTCCGCTCACGCTCCCCGCGCGCGGTAATTCGCGCCTATGCTGCGCCCATGGCCACTGAGGGCGCGCGGGCCGTGCGATTGCGGACCCAGGTTCTGCTGTCGCAGATCCTGGTCGTCGCGCTGACCCTCGGTGTCGCGTTCGCGGTGTTCGGCTACCTCAGCGACCAGCGGCTGCGCGACGCCTACGGCCAGCGCGCGCTGGCCGTCGCGCGCACCGTCGCCGCCGATCCGGTGGTGCGCGCCGAGGTGGGGAGGTACGCGCCGGGGGCGGTCGCCGACGATCCCGCCGTGCGCCGGGAGCTGGCCGCAGGCCCGCTCGAGCGGCTCGCGGTGGACGCGACGCAGCGCAACGGTGCGCTGTTCGTCGTGATCACCGATGACGCGGGCATCCGCCTCGCGCATCCGGACGCCGGACGGCTCGCCGAGCACGTCAGCACCGATCCGTCCGAGGCGCTCGCGGGCCGCGAGTCGATCACCGAGGAACGCGGCACGCTCGGCGACTCGGTGCGCGCGAAGGTCCCGGTGCTGGCACCCGGTTCCGACGGTGTGGTCGGCGCGGTCAGCGTCGGCATCGCCACCGACGCGGTGCACGATCAACTGCTCGGCGACCTGCGCACCGCGGGCGCGCTGGTCGCGGTGGCGCTCGCGGTCGGCATCGCCGGATCGGTCCTGCTCGCCCGCCGGTGGCGGGGGCTCACGCTCGGGCTGGAACCGGACGAGCTGGCCGAACTGGTCCGCGGCCAAGCCGCGGTGCTGCACGGTATCGGCGGCGGCGTGCTCGCGGTCGACGCGTCGTGGCGCACCACCTTCGTCAACGACGAGGCCCGCAGGCTGCTCGATGTCGCGCCGGACATCGGGCGTCCGGTGGACGAACTCGGGCTGACACCCCGCGTGCTGGAAGTCTTTCGCGACCTCGACGAGCAGCCCGCCTCGGCGACGGTCGGCGCGAATATCGTCATCGTCTCCGCGCGCCGGGTGGTCCGGGACGGGCGCGATCTCGGCGCGGTGCTCACCGTGCGCGACCGCACCGACGTGGAATCGCTGACCCGGCAACTGGACGCGGTGCAGTCGATGAGCACGGTGCTGCGCGCGCAGCGCCACGAGTTCTCCAACAAGATGCACCTGATCAGCGGACTGCTGCACGGCGGGCGGGTCGGGGAGGCGGCGCGGTCCGTCGACGAACTGATCGGTGCGGGCCCGCTCGGCCCGGCGACACCGGGCATCGACGCCATCCACGACGCGTACCTGCAGGCATTCCTGGCCGCCAAGGCCGCGCACGCCAGGGAGAACGGCGTCGAACTCGTACTCGGCCCCAACACCTGGGTCGAAGGCAGTCTCACCGATCCGGTGGACGTGACGACCGTGCTCGGCAACCTGCTGGACAACGCCATGGAGGCCGTCCGCGTCGGGGAACGGGCGGTGCGGCAGGTGGAAGTCGAACTGGTGCAAGAGGATTCGACGTTGCACATCACCGTCGCCGACACCGGCGACGGCGTCGCACCCGGCTTGGTGGACACGCTGTTCACCGAAGGGGTCTCGACCCGCGAGGACCGCGGCGTACCCGGCGGGCGCGGCGTCGGCCTCGCGCTGATCCGCCAGATCGCCCGCGCCCACGGCGGCGACGTGCGCCTGTCGAGCCCCGGCGGCGGCCCGCCGCCGCTCACCGGCGCGGAGTTCATCGCCCGCATCCCCGGTGTGCTCGTGGAAAGCGAGGTGGCATGGCCGCGCCGACCCTGACCGTCCTCGTCGTCGACGACGACTTCCGGGTGGCGAACCTGCATGCCGGAATCGTGCGGTCCATACCGGGTTTCACGGTGGCGGGCACCGCCAACACCCTCGCGTCCGCGCGGGAACTGGTCGCGGCGGAGCCGATCGACCTGGCGCTGGTGGACGTCTATCTGCCGGACGGATCCGGCATCGATTTCGTCCGCGAGATCCGCTGCGACGCGATGATGCTCACCGCGTCGACGGAGAGCGAGGCCGTGCGAGCCGCCATCGCGGCGGGCGCGCTGGCCTACCTCGTCAAGCCGTTTCCGCATACCGACCTGGCCGCCCGGCTCGCCGCCTATGCCCGGTACCGGCGCATTCTCGCCGCGCCGCAGATCGACAACGCCCGGGTGTCCGCCGCGCTGCACGCACTGCGTCCCACGGCCTCCGCCAGCCCGTCGGCTGCCGTGTCCTCGCCCACCAAAGACGCGGTGCTGCAAGCGATTCTCGCTGCCGACACGCCCCTGTCCGCAGGCGAGGTCGCCGCCGCCATCGGCGTCTCCCGGGCCACTGCCCAGCGCTACCTGGCCGGGCTCGTGGCGAGCGGCACGGTGCGCATGAGCTTGCGCTACGGCACCACGGGACGGCCCGAACAGGAGTACTCCGCCGCATCGCGGCGCTGAGCGGGCTGTGTCCCGGTACGGTCTCGACGTCCGAACAGCATGGATCGAAGCCGCCGACCTCGCACGGCGCCCTAGGACCACAGGGGATCAGCGGATTGGTCGGCGCCGGTCGGAAGCGGTCTCACTCGGCGGACCGGCGCGTACGTGGCGCCGCCGGGCGCAGCGACCGGCGCGGTAGCGTCGGGGCATGAGCATCCTCGACGTCGCCGTGCTCGGTTACGGCTTGGCCGGGTCGGTCTTCCACGCTCCGCTGATCGCGGCGGAGCCTCGGATGCGTGTCGCGGC
Source organism: Nocardia sp. NPDC047648 (assembly GCF_040642815.1). Lineage (NCBI taxonomy): Bacteria > Bacillati > Actinomycetota > Actinomycetes > Mycobacteriales > Nocardiaceae > Nocardia > Nocardia sp. NPDC047648. The sequence goes on from NZ_JBEYSX010000008.1 coordinate 114,381, forward strand.
CGTGGTCACCTCCTCGCAGGAGCGCGCCGAACGCGCCCGCGCCGAACACCCGGGCGTGCGCGTGGTGCCGCATGCCGAAGAGCTGTTCGCCGCGCCGCGGGGCATAGATCTGGTCGTGATCGCGACGCCCAACCGCACCCACGCGCCGCTGGCCCGGCAAGCCCTCGAGGCCGGGTTGCCGGTGGTGGTCGACAAGCCGTTCGCGGTCTCGGCAGACGACGCCGAGGACCTCGTCGCGCGCGCGGAACGCTCCGGGCCGGCGCTGTCGGTTTTCCAGAACCGGCGCTGGGACGGCGACTTCCGGACGGTGCGCGAGTTGGTCGAGACCGGGAAGCTGGGCCGGGTGCGGCGGTTCGAGTCGCGGTTCGAGCGGTGGCGTCCGGTGCCGAAGGGCGGCTGGCGGGAGGTCGGCACGGACGAGGAGGGCGCGGGCATCCTGCTCGACCTCGGCAGTCACCTGGTGGACCAAGCGGTGACCTTGTTCGGGCCGGTGACTTCGGTGTACTGCGAGCTGGACCGGCGGCGCGAGGGGATCACCACCGACGACGACGCGTTCGTCGCGCTGACCCACAACGGCGGTGTCCGCTCCCACCTGTGGATGAGCGCCGTCGCCCCGCACCTCGGGCCGCGCTTCCGGGTGCTCGGCTCGGAAGCCGGGTATGTCACCTACGGGCTGGACCCGCAGGAGGACGCGCTGCGGTCCGGACGCCGCCCGGACGACGATTCACCTTGGGGCACAGTCGATGCCGACCGCTGGGGCGTCCTCGGCGCGGAACCCGATCTCGTCCCGGTGCCGACCGCGCCCGGCGCATACCCGGCGTTCTACTCCGCCATGGCCGCCGCGCTCCTCGACGGCGCGCCGGTACCCGTCGACCCGCGCGACGCCGTCACGACGCTGCGCCTGCTGACGAAGGCACGAGAGTCGGCGGCTCTGGGTGTGACGGTCACCGCCTGACCAGGGCTGGCCACCTTCGCCGCGAGTCGATAACGTCGGTCCCCGGGATCGGCCGGCTCGGCCGCTCGGCGGAGAGGAGACCCCCATGGGTGCAACGATTTTCGCGGTGTTGCTGCCGCTGGCACTGGCCTTGGTGATGTTCGGGCTCGGATTGACGCTGACGACCGACGATTTCGCGCGCGTGCTGCGCTACCCGAAAGCTGCGGTGATCGCGCTGGTGTGCCAGATGGTCCTGCTGCCCGTGGTGTGCCTGGGCCTGATCCGCCTGTTCGGACTGGACGGCGCGCTGGCCGCGGGCATGCTGCTGCTCGCCGCGTCGCCGGGCGGTGCGTCGGCGAACCTGTTCAGTCACATCGCCGGGGGCAACGTGGCGCTGAACATCACGCTCACCGCGATCAATTCGGTGCTCGCGGTGTTCACCATGCCGGTGGTGGTGGCGCTGTCCTACGCCTTGTTCCTGGACGGCGAGGGCTCGGTCGGGCTGCGGCCGGACAAATTCGCTCAGGTCTTCGCCATCGTGCTCGTGCCCGTCGCGATCGGCATGGCGGTGCACCGGCGGTTCCCGGAATGGTCGCGCCGGATGCGCGGTGCGGTCAAGATTCTTTCGGTCGTGGTGCTCGCGCTGGTGATCGCGGCCGGAGTCGGCTCGAATCTGGACACGCTGTCGGAGCACATCGGAAAGCTGTCCGCGATCTGCCTGTCCTTCGCCGTGATCAGCCTGGCCGTCGGCTACTTCGTGCCCCGGCTCGCGCGAGTGGAAACCGATCAGGCCATCGCCTCGGCCATGGAGATCGGCGTGCACAACGCGGCCCTCGCGATCGCCGTCGCCGCGTCGGTGCTGGACAACGAGACCATGGCCGTGCCCGGCGCGGTCTACGGCGTTCTGATGAACATTCCCGCCGCGCTCGCGGCATATCTGCTGGCCAGACGGGCGCGGCGGGAGCAGCCCGCGCCCGCGCCCAGCATGGCCGGTTAGCGGGGGCAGGCGCTGCGCGAACACGAGAGTGCCCGGTGAGTAGCCTCTCGGAGGGTCGTACGCCATGAGAAGGGAACCAGCTGCGCGATGCAACCGCTCGGCATGAACGATCCGGCCAGGATCGGGGACTATCGCCTGCTCGGCGTCCTGGGCGTCGGCGGCATGGGCCGCGTCTACCTCGGACGGAACGCGGGCGGGCGCACCGTCGCGGTCAAGGTCATCCGCCCCGACATGATCGACGCGGAGTTCCGCACGCGCTTCCGGCGGGAGGTCGCGGCGGCGCGCCGGGTCGGCGGACGGTTCACCGCGCCGGTGCTCGACGCCGATGTGGACGCCGATCCGCCGTGGCTGGCCACCGGTTACGTGGCCGGGTTCTCGCTGGCCGACGCGGTCGACCGGTACGGCCCGTTCACCGAGCACGCGCTGCTCGTGCTGGCACACGGGCTGATCGAGGCATTGACGGCGGTCCACGGCGCCGGGGTGGTGCACCGCGACCTCAAGCCGTCCAATGTCCTCCTGGCTCTCGACGGTCCCAAGGTGATCGATTTCGGCATCGCCCGCGCCGTCGACGACAGTCAGCTCACCACCACCGGGAAGGTCATCGGCTCTCCGGGATTCATGTGCCCGGAGCAGGTGACCGGCGACCCGGTCGGCCCGCCCGCGGACGTCTTCGCCCTCGGCGGGATCCTGGTGTTCGCGGCGACCGGCCACGGACCGTTCGGCGTCGGCGACACCGTGCAGATGCTGTGGCGGGTGGTGTACGAGCAAGCGCAGCTCGACGACGTCCCGCAGCGTCTGCGTCCGCTGGTGTCGGCCTGCCTGGCCAAGGACGCCGCGGCCCGCCCGACGCCGGACCAGTTGCTCACCCAGCTCACCGCTCTCGGCATCCCCGAGCGCGGCGGCTGGCTGCCCGCCCCGGTGCTCGAGGAGGTCAGCCACCGCGCAGTGGAGCTGCTGAACCTCGACTCCGGGCCGTTCGACCGCCCGGACCTTCCCGCACCCCCGCATCCCGCGCGCACCGCCGACACCATGATCCATTCGGCCGCACCTGCGCACCCGCACAGCGACCCCGGGCGATCGGCGCCCACGCACCTGCGGCATCCGGGCCCGCCGCAAGCGTCTCCCACGTACACCGGACCTCACACCTACCCGCCCGCACACCAGAGTTCGCCCCGGTTCGGCGCGGCCGCCGCCACACCTCATCCGCGCCGCCCCGGCCGCGCCCTGCTCGTCGCGGGCGCGCTCGTCGTCTGCATCGCCGTCGCCGTAGCGGCGTTCGTGGTCGGCGCACAGCTACGGAACGACGATTCGAACGATTCGATCGCGCAGACCACCCAGGCCACCGGCGAACCTTCCACGGTTACCGCCACGCAGGCCGACGAGACGACCCCGACCACCAGCAGCAGTCCCTCCGCTACCAGCGTTCCGAGTGCCTTTCTCGGCGAGTGGACAGGTGTGGCGAAAGATCTTCTCGGCAGCTACGACATCATCCTGACACTCGATCCGGGCAACATAGGTGAACAAGTCGGAGAATCGACCAATACCGGCCGAATCATCGGCTTGAAGTGCGGTCGCGCCGAGACACTCACAGCTGTCACAGCGGAAAGCGTCACGTTGAGGGCCGCACTCACTCAGAATCCCGGTGGATGTAACGACGAAGGCGCGTCCTCCCATCTGGAACTGCGGCCGGACGGGACTGTTTCCTACCGGACACAGGGCGTGGCGGGGGATATGACCGGGATCCTCACGAGAACCAGCTGACCCGAGTTCCGAGGCCGGGCAAGAGCCGGACCACCCTCTGATATCAGAGGCACATGGCCGTGATAGCCGCGTCCGCCGGTGGCGTCCCAGCAAGGAACGCATGCCACGAGCGCGGCCGTCCGCGGGCGGTTAAGGTGCGGCGGTGGACAGAGCGGAATTCTTCGAGCGCGGCGCCTCCATCGCCGATCGTCTGACGACGACGCAGGCGCAACCGCCGTGGTGGCTGGTGGTGGCGGCCGCGGTGGCGGCGCTCGTGCTGGTGGGTTACACCCCGATCTGGCGGCTCACCCGCAATATCGTCACCATCGCACACGAAGGAGGGCACGCCCTGGTCGCGCTGCTCACCGGCCGCAAGCTCAACAGCATCCGATTGCATTCGGACACCTCGGGGCTCACGGTGTCGAGCGGAAAACCCTACGGCCTCGGGATGATCCTCACCACGATGGCGGGTTACCCCGCGCCGCCGCTGCTCGGCCTCGGGTTCGCCGCCCTGCTCGGCGCCAGCCGGATCACGCTGATGCTGTGGACCGCCATCGTCCTGCTCGCCGCGCTCCTGATCAAGATCAGGAACATCTACGGGGGTATCACCGTGCTCGGACTCGGTGCGGCGGTCTTCGTCGTCTCCTGGTTCGGCACCGACACGCTGCAAGCGGGTTTCGCGTATCTGGGAGCCTGGTTCCTGCTGTTCGCCGGGGCACGGCCGGTGCTGGAGCTACAGCGGGGACGTTCCCGGCAGCAGCGCGCCCGCTATCACGAGGTCGACTCCGACGCCGACCAACTCGCCAGGCTCACCCGGCTGCCCGGCCTGCTGTGGGTGTTCGTATTCGGCGCGATAGCCGTGGGTTCGCTACTGATCGGCGCGTGGCTGCTCGTCTCCGCCATCGCCGAGATCTGCCTGCCGGGCGCGCCTTCCGGCTCCTGCTTCGCGTCGCACTGACGCCGCGCTGCGCGACGCGATCGGCTCGGATAGGCTTCGATCCCGCCCTGCGCCACCTACCGCGTGCCGCATCGCCGAATTCATCCACTTCGGCCGTCCCGGCGCGGAATCGCGATTCACGACCCTGGAGCCAGCATGCCGAACATCCTCGCGCGTACGCCGAGTACTGCTGCGCGGCAGCTTTTCTCAGCACTGACCTCGGCCGCGACGGCGCTGATCCTCACGATCGCGCTCGGTGCGGCGAACGCCTCCGCCGCACCGGCGGCCACGGCCTGCGGCACACCGCTGGCGCCTGCCGAGACGGCCGCTATCGCGGAACTGTCCGATACCGGCACGCTGACCGGTTCCGCGCTGCGGCAATTGGAGGAAGCCGTCGATCGGCACCGGCGGATCACGCAGATCCTGGTCGCACACCGCGATCTGCGCGGGGTGTTCGCCCTCGGGCTCGACGCGGTCGAACGGGCCGCCGTCCTGCCGCTACAGCGCGACCCCGCGTCATTCGACGACCCGGAGTGGGCGCATCGGATCAGTCTCGAACTGCTGTCGCGCTTCCTGCGCACAGTGCACGCCGAATTCACCGGCGCACCCGTCGACCCGCACTGGGCACACTATTTCGCCTTGACCAGCCACTGCGAGCTGTCCCCCGCGCGCGTGGCGATGGCCGGGTACAACGCGCATCTGAGCGTGGACCTGTCCTATTCCGTCGCCGCGGTCGGCAGCACCGCCGCCAACGCGGGCGACTATTTCCGCATCGTCGACGCGATCGCCCAGCACGGCGCGCTGATCGTCGACGCGACCAAAGCGGTCTACGGCGGCGACCTCGGCCCGCTGTGGCGCTTCTACTTCGTCGGCGAGGGATTGGACCTGGTGGTCGGCCGCGGGGTGGCGACCGGCCCCCTGCTCCGGCTGGCCGACGCGGGCGCCAACGTCGTCATTCTCTCGAACGGATTGGCCATGCGGGATCCGGCCACGGCACCCGTCGTCACCGCCGAGATCGACACGTTGTGGCGCGGCCTCGATCTCGCTTTCGATGTCTTGTCGGATCTCGGCGGCCTCTAGCGGACGAACCCGACGCGCGGCTCACCCGTCCAGCGCTGCCACGGCTTGCCGGACCACTTCCTCGGGCGGGCGTGCCGCATCGATGGTGCTGCCGTCCTCGTCGGGACCGAGCGGCTCCAGGATGGCCAGCTGGGAATCGAGCAGGCTCGGCGGCATGAAATGCCCGCGACGTCCGGTCACACGCCGCTCGAGTTCGGCGCGTGGCACGCTCAGATGCAGGAAGAACGCCTCGGGGGCGGAAGCGCGCAGCCGGTCGCGGTAGATCCGTTTGAGAGCCGAGCACGTGACGACGCCGCCCCGTCCTGATCGCTCGGCCATCCAGGCGGCCAGGGCGTCGAGCCAGGGTGCGCGATCGGCATCGTTCAACGGCGCCCCCGCTGCCATCTTCGCGACGTTCGCGCGCGGGTGGAAGTCGTCGCCCTCGGCGTACTCGACCCCGAGCGCGGCGGCCAGGCGGGTGCCGACCGTCGTCTTTCCCGAACCCGAGACCCCCATCACGACGATCACCGGTACATCGTGCACTCGAACCTCCTTTCCCCGCGGCGGCGGATCTGTCGTGCGCGCGGACTTGTCATCGGCAACAACCTAGCGGGGGAGCACTTCGTCGGCCCGTGCAGTGACGATCCGCCCCGCCCGCGGCTAGATTTCGAGGACCGAGACTGCGGCCCGCCGATTTCGTTCTGCGTCAAAAGATTCGAGATCCGCGCGGACCGGATGGGAAGTACGAATGTTCGCGAAGACGCACTGCACGGACCTGATCCGACATCCGGACCGCCACCGCACGCCCGAGCTACGGGCGGCCCGCGGCGGAGTCTGAGCAGCGGTATGCCATCCCCACGCGGCACCGCCGCGGCGTCCGCCGAGATCGTCCCGGCTACCGAGCACATCGTGCGGCACCTGCTCGGCATCATTCCCCGGCGGCACGTGGAGCGCGGCAACCTGCTGCGCGAGGAGATCCGCGCCACCGTCACGCACTGCCTCGATCTGGTCGCGTCCGTCGATCCCGAGCGACCGGCCCGCACGGTCCGCATCTTCGAGGCCGCCACCCGGTGGGCCGGGGTGGGGGTTCCGATGGACACCGTCCAGCATCTCGTCCACGAGGGATTCCGCCTCTATCTCGACGACCACCTGCGGGACGCGCAGACCGTGCACCACGACGACATCCGCGGGCTCTTCGACGCGCTGCACGCGGTCACCACGACCGTATCGCTCGCCTACCTGTCCGTCGCGCCCGCCGCCGAGCAGACCGCTCCGCATGCCGTCGCCGTCGCACTGCTCAGAGGCCACCACCCCGCGAAGGTCTACCGCGAGAACGGCATTCCGGTCGCAGACCGATACACCGTGCTCGCCGTGGCGGTCGACCGGCCCACCGAGGAACGTCCCGGCCGACGCCCCGGCGACGGCTACAGCATCCGGCAACGCATGCAGATCTGCCTCGCGGTGCACTGCGGCGGGCATGTGCCCGCCGTGCTCAGCGCGATCGGCGGGACGATTCTGGTACCGGAGTCGCTGATCGCCGCGAACGAACTCGACGCCTTGGTCGCCGCGCTGGCCACGGCGGTACCCGCCCCGCTCACCGCCGCCGCCATGACCGCCGAGCCCGACCGGATCCCCGGCGCCGCCGATCAGGCACACGAACTGCTCGACATGGTCCGGCGCCTGCGGAACCCGCCGGGTCTGTACCGTTTCGAGGATCTGGCCCTCGAATACCAGCTCACCCGGCCGGGGCCGGGACGCGATCGGCTGGCGGCGCTGCTCGACCCGCTGGAGGGCCATCCCGAGCTGTTCGACACCCTGCGCGAGCACATCCGCAACGACTTCAATCGCAGGCGGACCTCCCGGACGATGTATCTGCACCCGAACACCGTGGACCATCGTCTCAAGCGCATCGGCCGCCTCACCGGCCTGGACACCGCCGTTCCGCATGTGCTGTACCGATTGCGCGCCGCGCTCATCGCACGGACTTACACGCGGCCGGCATCGCCGACGCCAAGCGAGCACCGAACCCCCGCCGCTGGTGAAACTCGATAATCCGGCGACATCGCCGCATGCTTTCCCCGTCCTCCGCATGGCGCGAGCGGAGCGATTCGCCCATGCTCCGACCGACTAGGGTCATCGACATGGAACTACGCATCTTCACCGAGCCGCAGCAGGGTGCGAGCTACGACACGCTGCTCACCGTTGCCAAGGCCACCGAGGACTTGGGATTCGACGCGTTCTTCCGCTCCGACCACTACCTGAGCATGGGCGGCGCCGACGGCCTGCCCGGCCCCACCGATGCCTGGATCACCCTCGCCGGATTGGCCAGGGAGACCGAACGGATCCGCCTGGGCACCCTGGTCACCGCCGCCACCTTCCGGCTGCCCGGCCCGCTCGCCATCCAGGTGGCCCAGGTGGACCAGATGTCCGGCGGCCGGGTCGAATTGGGTCTGGGCAGCGGCTGGTTCGCCGAGGAGCACGCCGCGTACGGCATCCCGTTCCCGGCCGACAAGTTCGCCCGGCTGGAAGAACAGCTGGCCGTCATCACCGGGCTCTGGGCGACCAAACCCGGCGATACGTTCAGCTACGACGGCAAGCACTACCAGCTCACCGATTCCCCCGCCCTGCCCAAACCGGTGCAGGACCCGATTCCGGTGCTGATCGGCGGCCAGGGCGCCACCCGCACCCCCCGGCTGGCCGCGCAGTACGCCACCGAATTCAATATGCCGTTCGCCTCGCTCGAGGACAGCGCGCGGCAGTTCGACCGGGTGCGCGCCGCCGCCGAGACCTACGGACGCGCGGCCGACGAGTTGGTCTACTCCAACGCGCTGGTGGTCTGCGTCGGCGCGAACGACGCCGAGGTGGCGCGCCGGGCCGCCGCGATCGGACGCGAGGTGGACGAGCTGAAGACCAACGGCCTGGCCGGCTCCCCCGCCGAGGTGGTGGACAAGATCGGCCGGTACACCGAGATCGGCACCAGCCGCATCTACTTGCAGGTGCTCGACCTGGCCGATCTCGAGCATCTCGAGCTGATCTCCGCGCAGGTGCAGTCGCAATTGTGAGCCCCGGCGCGGGGGGTCGCCCGGCGAGACGACCCCACGCGACGCTCAGCCCAGCGGGCGGTTGGTCGGCACGATGACGAAGCTCGGCGCCGACGGATCCAACTCGAGGTGCTGGGGCTTCAGTTCGGTGTTGTTGAGCATGGGGCGGAAGGCCAGCGCCTTCGGCGAGTTGCCCGCGAAGACGTCGATCCGCAGCCGGTGACCGGGTTGCAGCACCGCTTGGGTGGGGATGACGGCGATGTCCAGCGCCACGGGCTCACCGGGAACCACCGGCTGCAGGCTGTCCAGGGTGAGCGGATTGAACGGTTCGGTCAGATCGCCGGACGATGTGCGGCTGCTCTTCCGCTCGTCGACGGCGCGCAGGGATGCGGTCAACTGCCCGGTGGTCAGCACCTTCGACGATCCGTCGGGCGCCACATCGTTCATCGTGACGCTCCAGTAGCCGTCGGTGGCGTCGTGCACGGTGTTGAGGTGCACGTTCACCGGTCCCGAGATGACCGTGCGCTCGGTCATCGGCGCACTGGTGAAGGTCAGCGCGTTGCGCTCGGCGATGCGCGAGTCCTTCGCGCACACGTCCACCACCGCCGCCATGCCCGCCGAGCCCTGCGCGGTGTCGCGGGAACACGCCGCGGCGAGGCCGGGCGCCACCGTCAATGTCCGTCGCTCGTCGGGGACAGTCATCGTCAGCGATCCGTCGTATACCGCTTTTCCGGTGGTGCCGCTCGGCGTGGCCGAGAGATACACGCGGCGATGGTTGAGGTCCTTTTGCGGGAACTGCCCGAGGGTGATCCAGCCGCCTCCCTGTTCCCACACGGTGACCGGCCCGAAATCGCCCAAGCCGTGGTCGACGTCCTTCAACCACTTGTCGAACCACACCCGCTGCAACACGTCCAGCCGCGGCGGCGCTCCGGGAATGCCGGTCCCCGCACCGGGATTCGCGTGGTAGGTGTCGCCGACGATCAATTGCTTCCTGCCCGCGGGCAGCGGGATGGCGTTGTACAGCTTGGTGGCGCTGTTGGCGAAGATGTCGTGCCAGCCGCCGTAGACGAAGGTGGGCACCGTGATGCGCTCCGGGTGGCCCTCGATGCCGCGCCGGAAGTAGCTGTCCTCGTCCAGCGCGTCGGCCAGCGCGGGCGGCACGTGGTCGAGCGAAGGCGTGAGCAGCGCCTGGGCCAGCAGATCGACGTTGCTGGCCGGATCGGACATCCGTTCGTGCAGCCACCCCCAGTCGAAGGTGCCGTTCAACATCGACTGCACGTCGGGAATCAGCTTCAGCTGGTTGACCGTGTTGAGCCACATCGGCAGGAACGTCGTCCCCACCCCACCGCCGGGCGCGACGACGTCACGCATCAGGTCGCTCCCGGGTTCCACGGGGAAGATCGCCTGCAACGGCGCCGGGGCGTCCTCGGCGGCGCGCAACTGGTTGATCCCCGAATACGAACCGCCGCTCATCCCGATCCGGCCGTTCGACCACGGCTGCGCGGCCGCCCAGTCGATCACCTCACGGGTGTCGAGTTGTTCCCGCTCGCCGAGGGTGTCCCACGCGCCCTGGGAGAAGCCGGTTCCGCGCACATCGGCGATGACCTGGGTGTATCCGGCGCGGATCAGGTTGCGATCGAGTCCGAGCACCGTCTGCACGGTGCCGCCGTCCACCGCGTGCAGCAGATCGCCGAAACCGCTGACCGGCGTACGCGCCAGATTCACACGGTTGACCAGCCGGACGGTCAGCGGCTGCAAGCCGGGCACCGCGAGCGCCGTGTCGATCAGATTGGTCATGAGCTTGGTGTAGGGGGTCAGATTCACGATGGTCGGCAGCGGCTGCTGCTCCACCTCGCCGCCCTGCTTCACCGGCCGGTACACGTTGGCCTTCAGCACGACGCCGTCGCTCATCCGGATCGGGACGTCCCAGTCGATGTGCACGTCGGCATACGGCTGGGGACCGTCGTGCAACGCGGTCCATCCCACGGTGTGGGACTCGACGGAGGGCTCCGCGACCGCGGGCCCCGACCCGAATCCCACGGCCGCCAGCACCGCGACCGTCGCCACCATCCGGATCGCCCTGCTCATCGTTCGTCCTATGTCACGCCCCGCTGCCATCTCGCTCCCTCGACCGGTATGCGGACCGACCATCGATCGCCCGATTGAGCGACAACGTAGCAATCGCCTGGCGAATGCCGTGGGATGCGCGGTCGGACCGGTTTGTCGGGGGCGAACAGACAGTGAACGCCGCGCACCCGCCATCGATCCGGCTTATCGTGGGGCGCATGACGCCGTTGCAGCGCTACATCGCCGAGGAGATCGCGGCCGATCACGCCGACGGCCTGCTCCCCCGGCGGGAGGCACTGCGCAGGCTCGGGCTGCTCGGGCTCGGCGTCACCGCCGCAAGCGCCCTCCTGGCCGCCTGCGCGAGCAACGACACCGCGATCACCGATTCCGCGCCCAGCCCCGCGGCGCCGTCGACGCCGCCCGGTTCCGCCGCCGCCCTCCCGACCGCCGCCGTCACCTTCGCCGGACCCGGCGCGACGCCACTGCAAGCGGCGTGGGCGGCGGCGGCGCAGCCGCGGGGCGGGGTGCTGGTCGTCCACGAGAACAAGGGCCTCACCGATCACATCCGTTCGGTGGCAGGACGTTTCGCGGGCGCCGGATACTCCGCGCTCGCGGTCGACCTGCTGTCCGCGCGAGGCGGCACCGCCGCGTTCACCGATCCGGCCGCCGCGACCGCCGAACTGAGCCGTATCCCGCAGGAACAGTTCGTCGCCGACCTGCGCGCCGGGCTCGACGAACTCCAGCGCCGGGTCGAGGGAAAGAAGCTCGGCGCCACCGGTTTCTGCTTCGGCGGTGGCCTGACCTGGCTACTGCTGGCCTCCGGCCCGTCCCCGCTCGCCGCGGCGACACCCTTCTACGGACCGTTCCCGGACAACGGCGATCTCTCCGCGTCGAAAGCCGCGGTGCTCGGGGTCTACGCGGCGGCCGACGCCCGCGTGAACGCCTCCCGGCCCGCCGCGGAGGCCGCACTGATCCGTTCGGGCGCCCCGCACCAGATCTTCACCGCACCCGACGCCGACCACGCCTTCTTCAACGACACCGGTCAGCGGTACAACGCAACGGCGGCCACCGAAGCATGGCGTCGGGTCCTGGATTGGTACGGCACGTATCTCGGCTGATGGCACTCGAATCGGGCCGCTTCCTCGTCGTCCCGGCGCCTTCGGGCGGCGGGGGCGCCGACCGAGCGTGCGTCCCCGGTAGCGAGGTTCCGATCCGCGCGCGGCGCTTGCTCGCAGTGATCGCCTTGCTCTTTTCCGTAGCGGCGGTAGGCGCCTGCGGCGGCGAGAGCCCGACCACGCCGAGCGGTGCGCCTACGCCAGAAGACTCCATCGCACCGAGCAACCCGGCGGGAAGACCCGACCTCGATGCCGCGGAGGAAGTCGCGCGGGACATCGAGGTGCCGTGGGGCCTGGCCTTCCTGCCCGACGGCGCCGCGCTGGTCGCGGAGCGTGACTCCGGGCGGATCCTGCGAGTCGCCGCAGGCCGTGCGCCGGAACAGGTCTACCGGCTGCCCGGCGTCGCCGCACGTGGCGAAGGCGGTCTACTCGGGCTCGCCGTCGCGCCGGACTACGCCGAAAGCCGGTACGTCTACGCCTATTTCACCTCCGAGACGGACAATCGGATCGTCCGGTTCCGGCTCGACGGCCCGCCCGAGCCGATCGTTACCGGCATCGCCAAGGCCGGTAACCACAACGGTGGACGGATCGCGTTCGGGCCCGACGGCATGCTGTACGCCGGGACCGGCGACGCCGGGGAATCCGGACGCTCGCAGGATCCGGCGAGCCTGAACGGAAAGATCCTCCGTTCGACTCCCGAAGGCCTTCCCGCGCCGGGCAATCCGTATCCCGGCTCGCCGGTCTACAGTCTCGGCCACCGCAACGTGCAGGGACTGGCGTGGGATCGGGCCGGTCGCCTGTTCGCGGCGGAGTTCGGGCAGAACCGATTCGACGAGATCAATCTGATCGAGCCCGGCCGCAACTACGGCTGGCCCGACGTCGAGGGCGGGGGCGGCGCCGACCGCGGCTTCACCGATCCGCTGCTGACCTGGACCACCGCGGAAGCCTCGCCCTCGGGCATCGCCATCACCGGCGACATCCTCTACGTCGCGGCGCTCCGCGGCCAGCGGTTGTGGACCGTGCCGCTCGCGGACGGCCGCGTTGGCGGGCCCCGGGCCGAACTGCGCGACCGGTACGGCCGGTTGCGCACCGTGGAAGCCGCTCCGGACGGAGCGCTGTGGCTCACCACTTCCAACACCGACGGCCGGGGCGACCCCGCGAGCGGCGACGATCGCGTCCTTCGCTTCCCGGCACGCTGAACCGCCGCCCTCCGCGAGCCTATGTGACGCGCGCCACCAACCATTTACCTTGTACACAAGGTAATTGGCTACTACATTATTGCTCATGACCGATCACCTCACCCTCGACGAGCAGCTCTGCTTCCCGCTCTACGCGGCGTCCCGGGCGATGACGGCGGTCTATCGCCCGAAGCTGGAACGGCTCGGGCTCACCTACCCGCAGTACCTGGTGATGCTGGCGCTGTGGGAACGCGACGAACGCAGCGTCGGAGACGTCTGCCAGGCGCTCGACCTCGATTCCGGCACGCTCTCGCCGCTGCTCAAGCGACTGGAGGCGGCCGGCTTGGTCGAGCGGCGGCGGTCGGCGGCCGATGAACGCCGCGTCGACATCCGGCTCACCGAGCGCGGGCGCGCGCTGCGCGCCGAGGCGGGTGCCATCCCCGCCCAGATGGCCGAGGCCAGTGGCTTGTCCATGGACGAAGTCATCGCGTTGCGCGGCATTTTGCACCGACTGACCGAGGCGCTGAAGTCTTGGTCGAACGAAGGAGAGTAGACATGCGAATCCTCTACACCGCAGAGGCCCTGGCCAGCGGCGACGGTCGCGACGGCCATGCGCGCACCACCGACGGCAAGCTCGACGTGAACCTGTCGATCCCCAAGGAGATGGGCGGCAACGGCGAGGGCACCAACCCCGAACAGCTGTTCGCGGCGGGCTACGCGGCGTGTTTCCATTCGGCGTTGCGCCTGGTCGGCAAGCAGACCTCGACCAATGTCGACGACTCCGCCGTCGGCGCGAAGGTCGGTATCGGCCCGAACGACGCCGGTGGCTTCGGCCTGGCCGTTACGCTGGAGGTCTCGCTTCCCCACCTGTCCCGCGAGGAAGCACAGGCGCTCGCCGACAAAGCCCACCAGGTGTGCCCGTATTCCAACGCGACCCGCGGCAATATCGACGTCCAGGTCCTCGTTGCCGACGACTGATCGAGAAGGAGCGGTTATGCGTGCCGTAGTCATCGAACGATTCGGCGAACCGAAGGACGTGCTGGCCACCGCGGAACGCCCAGTACCCGAGCCGGGGCCGGGCGAGGTGCGGCTCGCGCTGATCCTGTCACCGATCCACAATCACGATCTGGCCATCGTGCGCGGCGTGTACGGCTACCGTCCCGAGTTGCCCGCGATTCCGGGCAGTGAGGCGGTCGCGCGGGTCGACGCGGTGGGTCCCGAGGTCGGCGACATGTCGGTCGGGCAGCGAGTGACGGTGTCCGGCGCGCAGAACGTGTGGGCCGAGTATTTCGTCGTCCCGGCCCGGCAGGTGATTCCGCTGCCCGACGCGGTCTCCGACGAGACGGCGGCTCAGCTGCTGGCCATGCCGTTGAGCGCGCTGATGCTGATCGAGGACCTCGAACTGTCTTCCGGTGACTGGCTGACGATCAATGCCGCCAACGGCGCGGTCGGCAGGCTCGTGAACGTCTTCGCCCGGCAGCGCGGTCTGAACGTGCTGAATCTCGTGCGCGGCCCGGCCTCGGTCGCGGCGCTGCGCGAACTGGGCTACGAGCCGGTGCTCGACACCGAGAGCGAGGGCTGGCGCGACCAGGTGGAAGCGGCCACCTCGGGCGCGCCGATCCTGCGGGCCGTCGATCAGGTGGGCGGCCGGGCCGCGGCCGCCGAGTTGGCATTGCTCGCGCCGGGCGGGCAGCTGATCACCTTCGGCGCGCTCTCGGGGCAGCCGTTGTCGCTCGACCCGGGCCCGCTGATCTTCAAACAGGTGGTGATCAAGGGCTTCTGGGGCGCCAAGCGGATCGAGGAGATCGGCGCCGAGCATCGAGGGCGGCTCATCCGCGAGCTGATCACCCTCGCGGCCGACGGCGTCCTGCGACTGGATATCGAAGCCGCCTATCCGCTGGAGGAAGCGGCGGACGCGGCGGTCGCCACCGAGACGCCGGGCCGCGCCGCCAAGGTCGCGCTGCGTGGTCAGCCTGCCTGACCGGCGTCGAGCACGGCCATCGCGGCATTGTGTCCGGGGATGCCGCTGACCCCGCCGCCCCGGATGGCGCCCGCGCCGCAGAGGAATACATTGCGGTGACCGGTCGCCACGCCCCACCGGGCTGCGGGGTCGGCGGGATCGGCGTCCTCCGGAAGGTAAGGGAAGGCCAGATCCCGGTGGAAGATGTGTCCACCGGGGAGGCCGACCTCCCGCTCCAGTTCGATCGGAGTTTTCGCCTCGAGGCAGGGTGCGCCGTTCTCGTCTGTCGCCAAACAGTCCGCGATGGGCTCGGCGAGCACCGAATCCAGTTGCGCGAGGGTCGCTCGCACGATCTCGTCTTTGACCGCGGCGTGATCGGCGGCGAAGAGTTTTCCGCGAACGTGCAGCCCGAACAGCGTGAGGGTGTGCGCCCCCCGCGCGGCCAGTTCAGGTCCCAGGATCGTCGGATCCGTCAATGTGTGGCAATAGATTTCGGCGGGCGGCGCGGACGGGATCCGGCCGATCGCGGCCTCACCGTAGGCTCGGTCGAGTTGGGCGTACGACTCCCCGATGTGGAAAGTCCCCGCGAACGCCTCCCGGGGATCGGTTTCGGCGTCGCGCAAGCGCGGGAGGCGCCGCAGCAACATGTTCATCTTCAGCTGCGCGCCTTCGGGTTTCGGCGGTAAGGGCGTACCGAGCAACCCCGCGAGCGTATATGGTGCGACGTTCGCCAGAACGTGGCGCGCTCCGATTCTCCCGTCCGGATATCCGACCTCCGCTGTACTGCCGTCGGTTTCGATGCTCGTCACCGCACAGCCGGTGACGATTTCCGCTCCCGCCGATCGCGCGGCCTCGGCCAGCGCGTCGGCGAGCGCGCCCATACCGCCGATCGGCACGTCCCAGCCGCCGGTTCCCCCGCCGATCACGTGATAGAGCAGGCAGCGATTCTGCCGCAGTGACGGATCGTGCGCGTGGGTGAAAGTGCCGATCAGCGCGTCGGTGAGCACCACGCCGCGCACGGTGTCGTCGTCGAACGTGGACTCGATCGTCTCGCCGAGCGGCCGCTCGAACAGAGCCTCCCAGGTGGGCGCGTCGTCGATGATGTGCCGCAGCGCCTCCTTGGACGGAAGCGGCCGGGTCAGCGTCGGGAAAACCCGCCGGGCCAGCTGGTTGGTCGACGCGTAGAACCGCTGCCACGCGCCGAACTCCCGATCGGAGCCGGTCAGCCGCGCGAAACTCGCCGCCGTCCGGGCCCGCTGAGACGAGACGAGCAGACCCTCCTCCCCGACCGGCGTATACGACGAGACCGCGCGCCGCCGCGTCTCGAACCGCAAACCCAGGTCAAGGACGATCGATCGTGGCAGCAGGCTCACCAGATACGAGTACCGCGAAAGCCGCGCGTCGACGCCCGCGAACACCCTCTCGGACACCGCCGCGCCGCCGGTGTGCGGCTGCCGCTCGAGCACCAGCACCGACCGCCCGGCCCGCGCCAGGTACGCGGCGGCCACCAAACCGTTGTGACCGCCGCCGACGATCACGACATCGTAGGAAGAGCGCGTCGGCGTCATGAGTTCTCGATAGCACGAATCGGCGGCGGACGACAGCACCCCGGCCGACAGGCCCCGGCCGGTCGCAGGAGCGTCGCGCGGGTCGAGTCCGTTCAGGTGGCCGCGGCGAGCAGAGCCGCGGCGGCGGCGCGAGCCTGCCCGCCGACATCCGCCGGGCCGTGCATCGTCGCGACGACGGTCGCCCCCTCCACCAGCATGAGCAGTTGCCGCCCCAGGACAGCTGGATCCTCTGCCCCGGCGCGGGCGGCGATTCCGGTGAAGAGGTCGAGATAGCGATGCAGGTGCCGCGCGGCGACGGCCCGCACCTGCTCGTCATAGTGCTGGGCTGCCGCGTTCACCATCGCGCAACCGCGAAAGGCCGGTTGCGCGTACCACTCCCCCAAAGCGTCGAATACCGCGGCCAATTGTTCGGCAGGATCGTCACCGGCCGACTCGACCGCGTCGGCCAGCCACGCACCCACCTTGTCACTTCGCGCCTCGAGCACCGCTTGAACGAGCCCGTCTTTGGTACCGAAGTGCCGGTACAAGGTCTCCTTGGACACCCCGAGCCGCGCGCATAGTTCGGTCATACCCACCCCGTCGAGCCCACGCTCGTACAGCAGCGGTTGCGCCGCTTCGAGCATGGCGGCGCGGGTGCGCGCCGGGTCGATCGTCGAGCCTTTGGCCACGGGCATACCTAGATGGTAACGACTGGTTCGATCATCTGCTAGCGTCGCAGATCGTAATGATCGGTTCTATCTAAGAGGTGGCCGCGTGGCGACTTTCGTCCTGATTCCCGGCATGTGCCACGGCGGCTGGTGCTTCGAGCAGCTCACCGAGCAGTTGCGGGCACACGGTCATCGCGCGTATCCGCTGACCCTGAGCGGCGTCGGTGAGCGCGTCCATCTGCGCCACGGAGTGAATCTGGATACCCACATCCAAGACGTCACCGCGCTGCTGTCGGCCGAGAACATCACCGACGCCGTCCTGGTCGGTCACAGTTACGGCGGCATGGTGATCACCGGCGCCGCCGACCGCGCGGCGAGCCGGGTCGCGGCACTCGTCTACATCGATGCCGTGGTTCCGCAATCAGGTGACTCCTGCTTCACACTGGTCTCGGATCAAGAGCGGCAGTGGTACCTGGATGTGGTCGACACCGGTGACGCCGTACGCCCGCTGCCCTTCTTCGATGCGCGAGCCACACCGCACCCGCTCGCGTCGGTCCTCCAACCACTCACGCTTACCGGGGATCTCACCCACATCCGGCGCAGGGACTACGTCTACGCCACCGGGTGGGAAGCCCCCTCGCCGTTCACCGGTATCTACCAGCGCTTGCGGCACGACGCCGAATGGACGACCCACGCGGTCGACGGCGGGCACAACCTGATGCGAGACGCTCCGGAAGACTTGCTGCGGATACTGCTCGATGTTCCCGGACCACGCTGACGCCCCACACCGCGACATCCCGCCACGGACCTACTCACGAACGACCCGAGTCGACCGGGGCCACACCAGCCGCGCCATCGTTGGATCCGGCGATCTCATCCATCAGCATCCGCAACGTGAGTGAGTGCTTCTCCGGCGGTAGCGCATCCATCGCGTTTCGCGCCACCCTGATCCCTTCGGCTCGATCGCCAGGCGGCGTTCGCTTGCCGGGCATCTCCGGATCGCGGAGCGGCAGCGCGTCCAGGCGCACCCGGACCGGCTGCGGCGGGTACGTTCACGAGACACCCTCAGCCGCGCGGCTTTGCAAGAAGAAACTATGGCTGAGCTGGCCGGACTTCGCTTGCCTTGCGGTACTTTCCGTGTCCGCCTTCGCCGATGGACCATGTCACCGGCATGCCCGGGGTGATGAGTTGTTCGTCGCCTTTGTACTCCCACAGGCAGAACCACACGTCGCCGGAGTGGCTGGCAATGAGCCCGTCGGAATGGCGGGGCAGCCACCACCGGACCACACCGTCGAGGTCCGGATCGGGATCCTTCGCTGCCTCGACCTGCCCGAACGGTATCGAGCCGCCCTGTCCGCACCATCCGTCAAGGGTGGGCAGCAACGGCTGGTCCCCACCCGCAGGGTCGGCGGGCCAGATCTTCCCGCTGCGGGACAGGACGTCGTCGTGGATATGCCAGGCAAGTTCGCATGCCACACCGCTGGGCGTGAACTCGCCGGGGCTGGTGCCGACGACGACGTTCAGTGCCGGGACGCTGAACTCGATCCACCAGGCCGGTGCAAAAGACATCCGGCGCCGATGCTCGGGGATCGTTTCATCGATGTGTACCTCGAAGCCGAGAGCCGACTCGATGTCGGCCGCCAACAGGTCGGCGCCGGCTCTTGAAATCTCCTGATCCACGCCCTCATCTTCCCGCATAGGGGATGGTGCAACGGTTGATGGGGGTCACGTAGAGATTCTTGCCCGCGGCGTGTGAGGCGATCACCTGGATTTCGTCTCCTTCCTCGTAAACGTAACGTCCCCTCTGATACCGGGGGATCGTCATGTGGAAGTTGTCGTCCTTCATCTTCGAGTCCTGTTCGACGGGCTTGCCGTTGACCAGGATCTGGTAGTCGTATCTGCCGGGGATGTCGGAGATGTTGTTGAGGAACATGGCCCATGCGACACCCCCGATGGGATCCCCACCCGCGGGTCTGGTGTCGACTTCCACTCTGCCCCACTGGGTCGTGACTTTGTAGTTGGTGCACTGCTGAAACGAAGCGTGCGCGGCACCGGCGGCCAGCACGCTCGTGACCAACACGATCGTCGACACCACTGCGAACAGTAGTGTTCGACTGAATCGGACTGCCGGCCTGGACATGACAAGGTTCATGACGTGCCCCCCTATGTTCTGAGCTGTGAACGGTTGCACAGCCTCGAAACTGTTCTGTCACAGGCTTAGACGGCAACCCCCGCTGATCGGTTCCTGGTTTCGGGAAGATTTTCTCCGGCAATGCAGGCATCTGGATCATCGCGCGCGACAACGTGACCCAGGAACTGGGTCGCACCGGCTCGAACCAACGCAATTCACGGCGTGAAACAGCGCCACTTTCCGCCGCGAGTCTTCGGCGCGATCGAAGTCGACATCGACGCCGAACTCGCCGCGCTCGGTCGGACCGGGTACCGGCCGCGGCGCGTCCGCGAGCGCCTGTATGTGCGACCGTGGGCGGGCACATTCGAACGAATCCGGCCGGACAACCTGACAGGAGCCAGCGGTGCCCATCGAGCACGAAGGCAAGATTCTCGATATCGACCCCGGTGCTGTCGAACGACTGATCGTGGACAAGGGGGGCCGCAAGCTCGGCGAGCGATTCATGCGCCGCTACGTCTACGACATCACGCCGGGTGATCGGTCGAAGTGGATCAGGCTGCGGGACAACGGGAATGGGGTTACTCTCGCCGTCAAGCAGATCACCAGCGACGCCATCGACGGCACCCATGAAGTCGAGGTGGGCGTCGAGGATTTCACCGGCGCCAACGCCCTGCTCGAGCTGTTGGGCTTCACCGCGAAGTCCTATCAGGAAACGAAGCGGATCAGTTTCGTACTCGACGGCGCGCAACTCGAGATCGACACCTGGCCGGGGATTCCTTCATATCTGGAGATCGAAGCCGCGACGCAGGAAGACGTGATCCGGATCGCCGAGCTGCTCGGCTACGCCGAAGCCGATCTCACCGGCGAGAACACGATCAAGATCTACGCTCGGCACGGTATCGACCTCGACACCGTCCGCGAACTGCGGTTCTGATCCGCAACTGAAGCCGGCGCCTGGTCGATCTACTACTGTGACCGACATCGGATTCTCTACTTTGGGGGTTTCACATGCTCATCTGGGGCTGGCAGAAGCGCATTCACACACTCGCCATGATCACCTTGGTCTGCGGCCGCTGCGGCAATCCCGCCGCACACGCGCTGCGCAAACTCGTCACCAAGTTCACGCTCTTCTTCATCCCGCTCTTCCCGCTCAGCACCAAGCACTCCCTGGAGTGCACCTGGTGCGGCGCATCCTCACCGGTCGCGGGCCCCCAGGTCCCCGACCTTCTCGCCCGCGCCAACGCCGAGACCATGGGCCCCGCCCAGTACCAGCAGCCTGCCGCGCAGTGGCCCCAGCAGCCCGCTCCCAGCCCCCAGCAGCCCGCCCTCGGCGCGCCCGACGCCCACTGGCAGCAACAGCCCGGTCCCGGCGGCAACTGGCAGCGCTGACCCTGGCGACGTACACCCGCATGCGGCGGCTCCCGCCGCCGCGTGTCCGGGCTGATCGATTTCCCGAGCGGCGTTCGCTGCCGCAACGTCACATCGTCAACGCGTTCGTGTAGCCGGGGTCGACGTAGAGGTTTCGATGTCAGACGACCTCGAAGACTCGGTAGGCGATGCCGCCCTCGACCGGATACCCCGATCCGACGCAGACGATGTCGTTGAGCCACTGATACTTTCGCGCACCGGTTTCGAACACCGGCGTCGTGCGGAAGTAGTAGCTCCCGGGATCGACGAGATGCCGCGTGGCCGCATCACCTATTCGGTCGCGCATCTCCTCGGGGATGGTCCACCGCCCCCCGTAGGTCAGCTGCACCAGGGCGTCGTCATCGGTCCGCAAGGTGAGCCGCACGTCGAGCACCATGCTCCCGTCCTGCCGGAACAACGCCCAGTCGCCGCCGCCCGGCAGCACCACGCCGCGCAGCTTGGGCCCCTCGAACGACCCACCGGTCGCGCCGAACAACACCCGCCCCTTCCCGATGTTCAGCGGCGGCGCGAGATCCACCACGACGTCGAACAGCTGCCTGGTCTCGATCCCCGCGACATCCTTGACCCGTGCGTCCATGATCATCTCCCGCCGAACAACTTCTGCCGTACCGCGTCGGTCGATACGCCCGATCGGGCGCACAGCTCCGACAGATCGAAGTGGAAGTACTCCCCCGCGATCAGCCCGTCCGCGAACGCGAAGCGGAGGAACACCGGCAGTTCCGCCCGCCGACCATTCGGCTCCACCCCGAATCGGTTGCCGGTCAAAGTCATTCGCGCCGTCCCCCAGCAGACCAGCGTCTCCCCTTCTGCCGCGTGCCCGCTCAGCTCGACGCCATAGTCCGGAAACGACGCGAAGAAGGCCCGCAGCGCGAACTCGTTCGCCTCCAGCCCACGCGCCACCGTCCCGAACGCCGGTGCTTCCAACACCATCCCGGCATGCATGAGCCGTAGCGCCGCAGGGACGTCCTGCCTGCTCTTGACGACGGCGAGTTCCGTCGCCAGGTCCATCATCCAGCCGCTATCCATACAGAAACTATACGGTCGACCGTATTTATTGTCTACAAGAAGATCGCACTGCGCCGCAGCGCGACCGGCGCAGGTGGCCGAGGCACTAGCCGAAGTACCGGTGGAACCATGCCGCCAGCTCGGCTTCGCTCTTCGGTCCCTGGTCCGGGTGATCGGCGCGCAGCGCGCAGAAATGCCCGGCGATGCCGAACTTCTGGTGGATCAGGAACAGGCAGCTCGGTCCGAGCGCGGGATCGGTGTTCGGATAGCAGAAGAAACGGCCCAGAACGTTGCCGTTCTGCCGCCAGACGTCGTCGCCCATGTCGCCGCGACCGCACACGTGTCCGGAGAACTGCCCGCGATTCGCCTCGTACAGGTACGTCGCGGACTCCTGGTCGGGGAACCCGAAGAACTCCGCGGACGGGAATCCGATCTTGGTGCCGCAGGCCAGCACCGCGTCCACCGGACCGGGCGGCGGGTCGGAGTGGCGACAGTTGGCCGGGCCGAAATCACCGGCCAGATGGTTGAGCACCGCCCGATCGGCCTGCGTGAAGTAGTCCGGATCGCGGGCGAGATCGGCGGTGCGGAACGAGAAACCGTTGCGCGCGGCCACATAGTCGCGGTACTGCTGCTCGGCAGGCTCCCAGATGTACACCGCGGCCGCCAGCGCCCGCTCGTCCGTGACCAGCAGCGCGGGCCGTGGCGCGGTGGGATCGTCCACCTTGCTCAGGAAACACGACTTGCGGCCGACTTCCGCGCCGTCACGCAGCATCGGTCCGTCCGTCCCCGGCGGGTCGCCGGGGCAGTTGCGTCCTTGCAGGCCCGCCAGCAATGCCGAGGTGTAACCGCGCAATTGGTCGACGTTGCGGAATCGCAGGAATCGCGCCGCGGGATCGCTCGCGGCCGGATTCGCGGTGCAGAAGACGACGGCGGCGGTGGGCGGGTCGGGGTCTTCGTGCACGCAGTTGGCGCGTTTGTAGCCCGACGGGCCCACCAGCGACAGCAATTCGACGTCCGGGCCGTTCGGAGCGCTCGCGTCGGGAACGGCGGTGCCGGTGTTCGGCCGGGTCGCCTCCCAGCCGAAGAAGCCGAGGGTGGCGGCGAGCAGGACGACGCACAGCAGGGCGAGCACGCGGAGTACGCCGCGGCGGCGTGGTCGCTCGCCGTGGTCGCCGCCCGGCTCCGTCGGCACGACCGTCGCACCCGACCGGTCCGGTGGTGGACCCGCGTCGGTCACCGCGTCACCCGCCGCGGAAGTCGCCTGCGTGGGGGCTTCGGCCACCGCCGCCTGCGCGGCCGCCCCGAGTTCACCCGCCGTGCCGTACCTCGCCTGCGGGTCCTTGGCCATCCCGCGCGCGACCACCGCGTCCAGCCGGGCGGGCAGTCCCGGACGGCACGAGTGCGGCCGCGGCGGCGGTTCGAACAGGTGCGCCGAGATGATCTGCGCGTCGGTGTCCTTCGGATACGGCCGCGAACCGGTCAGGCACTCGTAGAGCACGCAGGTCAGGGCGTAGATGTCGGCGGCGGGGGTGACCACGCGGGAGTGGAACCGCTCCGGCGCCATGTAGTGGAACGATCCGATCGCCGAGCCGTCGCTGGTGAGGCTCTCCCCGGTGGCCGACTGGGCGATCCCGAAGTCCACCAGGTAGGCGAAGCCATCCGGGGTGAGCAGGATGTTGTCCGGCTTGATGTCCCGGTGCACCAAGCCGTCGGCGTGCGCGGCGTCCAGCGCCGCGGCGACCTGCCGGACGATCGCGACCGCCCGCTCCGGATCCAGCGGCGCCCGCTCGGTCAGCAGCGCGCGCAGGCTGTCGCCGCCGACCAGGCGCATGTCGATGTAGAGCCTGCCGTCGATCTCGCCGTAGTCGTGGATCGGGATGATGTGCGGTTCCTGCAACCGCGCCGCGACGTGCGATTCGCGCCGGAACCGTTCCCGGAACACCGGGTCGTCGTGCAGCCGCTCGGGCAGCACCTTCAGGGCGATGGTGCGGTCCTTGACGGTGTCGTAGGCCTCGAACACTTCCCCCATGCCGCCACGACCGATCAGGCGATCCAGGCGATACGGCCCGAACCGCGAACCCACCTCGAGCGTCTGACGTCGCGTCGTCATCTCGTCCTCCGTGACGGGGACCCGGAGGGCGTCCGTCACGATTCGAGCCGGACGCCTCCCCGGGGCCGTGACCCGGGTTCCCGCGCTCAACTGTAGGCCGCGCGGACCCCGTCGGCAGGCGTATCACGCAGCGGGCCGGTCAGCCGCCGGTTCGCCTTCCGGAGCACGTCTACGCAGGTCCGAAGCGCGGCCGGGCAACACGCGGGTACCCGATCGGCGAGCGTGACCGAGGCAGCGCCACCGCCGTCAACTCCGGTCCGTCGGGCCGGGGCGGCGATGCAGGGCGAGCTGGATCTGCAACAGCAGGCGGTCGGCCGGGTCGTCGAGGTTCATCCCGAGAATGTCTTCGACCCGGCGAAGCCGGTAGCGCAGCGTGTTCGGATGCACGCGCAGTGCCGCGGCGGCGTCGCGCACGTCACCGTGCTCGCGCAGATAGGTCTCGACACTGTCGCGCAGGCTCGCGGAATGCTTGCGGTCGTAGTCCAACAACGCGCGCAAACGAGGATCGTGCAGTTCCGTCCGTGCACCGACGAGATCGAGGGTCTCGCCGAGCAGCACCGCGGTCCGCGCCTCGGCGAGGGTGGTCACCCGGGTTCCCGGCGATGCCGCGAAGGTGCGGTCCAGGACCCGGTCGACCTCCGCGCGCGCGTCGGCCACCCGGCCGAGATCGGGGACCGGACAGGCGATCGCGGCCCGCAGCGACAGCGCGCGCTTGGCTTCGAGCTGCTCGATCAACTGCCGCGTCCAAGCCGTCACCGCCTGCGCGGAACGGTAGCCGGGCAGCAGCACGTAGACGCGGTCGCCGATCGTGGTGGTCACCGAGTCACCGCGGAAAGAGCAGGCGCGCAGGCGCAGAACGCCGCCCACCGCAGCCGGCTCGGCGCCCGTCGCCCGCTCCCCCGCCATGAGCGCGAACCCGATCACCGCCGCAGGGCCGGTGGTCGGCAGGTGCAACGCGTTCGCCACGGCCGCGGCGTCGATCACGGGCCCGCTCGCACCGAACAGCCGCCGGACCAGCAGCGCCTCGGTGGTGGGCGCGTCGAGACTGCGGGAGATCAGGCGTCCCGCGATGGCCGCCGCGCCGCGCAGGATCTCGGCCGCGTCCGGCTTGAACGGCCGGCCGCCCTCTTGCAGCCAGATCGCGCCGAGCACCCGAGCACCGCCCGTGTGCGCGTCCGTGGGACGGCGGATGCCGATCACCAATCGGCGCTTGATGTTCAGCTCGTCGTGCGCGGGCACGTCG
This sequence comes from Nocardia sp. NPDC047648, assembly GCF_040642815.1. Lineage (NCBI taxonomy): Bacteria > Bacillati > Actinomycetota > Actinomycetes > Mycobacteriales > Nocardiaceae > Nocardia > Nocardia sp. NPDC047648. The sequence goes on from NZ_JBEYSX010000008.1 coordinate 139,541, forward strand.
ACGACCTCGTCGGTGTCGCGCAGACGATCGAACACCCCCCAGCGCCGCAGCAGGGTCAGATACTCCCGCGGCCCCTCGCGGCCGAGGATCGATCGCACCCGCAATTCGTCGGCGTTCTCGTCGGAGGCCGAGTACGCGAGCACATGTGATCGCGGGTCCTCGATCGACACCATTCCGCCCGCGTTGTCCGCGATCATCTGCGCCAGCGCGAAGAGGTCGATATCGGCGGCGACCTGATCACCTTCCCCGGCCACGTTCCCGTCCTTCGGCCAACTCGACAACGAACTTGCCCCATCTTTGTCTGGTTGGCTCATTCTCCGGGCAGTTTTCCGGTGTTGACTTCCCATTGCCGGAAATTCACCTGATAGTAGGAGGTCTTATGGATGCCGTCGTGTCCCCGCCCCCGCCGGTCAACGAGCCGGTGGGCAGCTTCGCGCCGGGCACGGCGGAACGCGAGCGCCTACGGGTGAAGCTGGCCGAACTCGCCGCGACCCCGACCGACGTCGCCCACGTGATCGGCGGTGCGCACCGCCGGGGTTCGGGTGAGCGCGTCACGGTGGTGCAGCCGCATCGGCACGCCGCCGTACTCGGCACACTCACCACGGCCGGACCGGGCGAGGTACACGACGCCATCGAGGCGGCCTGCGCGGCGGCGCCGGGCTGGCGCGCGCTGCCCTTCGCCGAGCGCGCCGCGATCTTCCTGCGCGCGGCCGACCTACTGGCCGGACCGTGGCGCGAAACCATCTCCGCCGCAACGATGTTGGGTCAGTCCAAGACGGCCTACCAGGCCGAGATCGACACCCCTTGCGAATTGGTCGACTTCTGGCGGTTCAACGTGCACTTCGCGAGCCGGATCCTGGCGGACCAGCCGATCTCGGCGCCGGGGGTGTGGAATCGGGTGGACTACCGGCCGCTCGAGGGATTCGTCTACGCGATCACGCCGTTCAACTTCTCCGCCATCGCGGGCAACCTGCCCACCGCGCCCGCGCTGATGGGCAACACCGTGGTGTGGAAGCCCGCCGTCACCCAATCGGTGGCGGCGTACTGGACGATGCGGCTGCTGGAGGCGGCGGGACTGCCGCCCGGCGTGATCAATATGGTGCACGGCGCGGGACCCGAGGTGTCGGAGGTGGCGCTGGCCGATCACCGGCTCGCGGGCATCCACTTCACCGGGTCCACCGCGACCTTCCGGCACCTCTGGCGCACCGTCGCGGCGAATCTCGACCGCTACGACTCCTATCCGCGCCTGGTCGGCGAGACCGGCGGCAAGGATTTCGTGGTGGCGCACAGCTCCGCCGATCCCGAGGTGCTGAGCACCGCCCTGATCCGCGGCGCGTTCGACTACCAAGGCCAGAAGTGCTCGGCCGCCTCACGCGCTTTTCTCCCGCGATCGCTGTGGGACCGGATGGGCCGCGAGTTCATCGACCGGGTGGCCGCGCTCAGCTACGGCGACGTCACCGACTTCGGCCACTTCGGTGGAGCGCTCATCGATCGGCGCGCCTTCGTCCGGAACACCGACGCCCTGGCGCGCGCCAAGGCGACCCCCGGCCTGACCATCGCCACGGGCGGCCACGCCGACGACAGCGTCGGCTACTTCGTCGAGCCGACCGTCCTGCTCGGCGACGACCCGGCCGACGAGGCGTTCCGCACCGAGTACTTCGGCCCGATCCTTGCCGTGCACGTCTACGACGATTCGGTCCGCGGATCGTTCGAGTCCACGCTCGACCGGATCGATCGCGGCTCGCCCTACGGCTTGACCGGCGCGATCATCGCCCGGGATCGCGCGGCGATCGGCACCGCGCTCGACCGGTTGCGCTTCGCGGCGGGCAACTTCTACATCAACGACAAACCCACCGGCGCGGTCGTCGGCCAGCAGCCGTTCGGCGGGTCGCGCGCGTCCGGCACCAACGACAAGGCAGGCTCGGCACAGAACCTGCTGCGCTGGACCTCCGCTCGCACGATCAAGGAAACCTTCGTCCCCGCGACCGACCACCGCTACCCGCACCAGGAGTTGTGATGGCCTTCTCCGGACTGCTGCGGCCCGCCGTGCTGGCGGCCTCCCGTTCCCCGCGCGTCGAGCGCGCGATCACCCGCATGCCTGCCACCAAGAAGATGGTCGACCGTTTCGTCGCGGGCGAGACCGAGCGCGACGCGGTCGCCGTGTCCTCGGCGCTGCTCGGCTCCGGCCGGTTCGTGAGCGTCGACTATCTCGGCGAGGACACCACCGATCTCGACCGCGCCCGCGGAACCGTCGCGCACTACCTGCGGCTGCTGTCGGCGCTGGCCGACCTGCGGTCCGTGGACGAGGCGCCGGTGCCCCGGCTGGAGGTGTCGCTCAAGCTCTCCGCGCTCGGCCAGCGGCTTCCGCAGAACGGATACGCCATCGCGCGCGAACACGCCTACGAGATCTGCACGGCGGCGAAGGCGGCCGGGGTCTGGGTGACCGTGGACGCCGAAGACCACACCACCACCGAATCGACGCTGGCGATCGTGCGCGAGCTGCGGCTGGACTTCCCCTGGCTCGGCACGGTCTTGCAGGCCTATCTCAAACGCACCGAGGAGGACTGCCGGAGCTTCGCCGGTCCGGGCGCACGGATCCGGTTGTGCAAGGGCGCCTATCGCGAACCCGCGGCGGTGGCCTACCAGAGCCGCTCCGCGGTGGACGAGTCCTACCTGCGTTGCCTGCGGATACTGATGGAGGGCAAGGGCTATCCGATGGTGGCCACGCACGACCCGGCGCTGATCGGCGCTGCGCTCGGCCACGTCCGCGAAAGCGGCCGGAAGCCAGGCGATTTCGAGTTCCAGATGCTGCACGGCATCCGTGACGCCGAACAGCGACGCCTGGTCGGAGCGGGCTATTCGCTGCGCGTCTACGTGCCCTACGGTGACCAGTGGTACGGCTACTTCATGCGCAGGTTGGCCGAGCGCCCGGCCAACATCGCCTTCTTCTTGCGTTCCTTCGGCCGCGACCGCTGATCGGGAGAGCGAACTTTATTTTCTTCCGTCGACCGATCTCACCTCCCTGTGATCGTATGGAGGTGAGCACGCAGTGGACGAAAGGACCGATATGTCCCTCGCGCGGTTACGCACCCAGATGACGCGCCGGAAGCCGCTCGGCGCGGTCGAGGACGAAGGCGCTCCCGCGGACGAGCAGCTGTCACGGTCGCTGGGCCTGTGGCAGCTCACCGCGATCGGTGTCGGCGGCATCATCGGCGCGGGCATCTTCACCTTGGCGGGTGCGGTCGCGCACTCGGTCACCGGGCCTTCGGTGTTGATCTCGTTCCTCATCGCGGGTGTGGCGAGCGCCGCCGCCGCGCTGTGCTACGCCGAATTCGCCGGGATGGTGCCCAAAGCCGGATCCGCCTACACCTACGGATACGTGTCGCTCGGCGAGATCGCGGGCTGGTTCATCGGCTGGGACCTGCTGCTGGAGTACGTCGCGGTCGCGGCGGTGGTGGCCATCGGCGTGTCCGGGTACTTCAAATTCCTGCTGGAGCAGGTCGACATCACGCTGCCGGATTGGATGATGGGCGCCGCAGGCACCGGCGACGGCCATGTCGTCGACGTGTTCGCCATGCTGTTCTGCCTCGGCACCGCCTGGCTGCTCTCGCGCGGCATCCGCAGCGTCGGCCGGTTCGAGACGGTCGCCGTCGGCATCAAGGTCGCCCTCGTCGTGCTGATCATCGGGCTCGGCGTGTTCCATATCGACAGCTCGAACTACACCCCCTACTTCCCGTTCGGCACCGGCGCGGTGTGGACGGGCGCGGCCACCGTGTTCTTCGCCGTGTTCGGCTACGACGCGATGAGCACCGCCGCCGAGGAGTCCACCGACGGCAAGAAGCACCTGCCGAAGGCGATCATCTATTCGCTGGCCATCGCCATGGCGCTCTACGTGCTGGCCACCCTGGTGCTGACCGGCATGCAGAAATACACCGAGATCAGTCCGACCAGCGGATTCTCCACCGCCTTCGAGTCGGTCGGGCAACCGGGCGTCGCGAACATCATCGCGGTCGGCGCCATCATCGGCATCGTCACCGTGGTGCTCACCTTCATGCTCGGAGTCACCCGGGTCTGGTTCGCCATGAGCCGCGACGGGCTGTTGCCGGAGTGGTTCGCCAAGACCCATCCGGTCCGGAAGGTGCCCACCCGGGTGACCTGGATCGTCGGCATCGGATCGGCGCTGATGGCCGGGTTGCTGGACATCACCGTGGTCGCCGAACTGACCAATATCGGCATCCTGATGGCGTTCATCGTGGTGTCCGTCGCCGTGATCGTACTGCGGCGCACCCGCCCCGACGAGCCGCGCGAGTTCCGCCTGCCGTTCATGCCGGTCGTGCCGCTGATCGGCATCGGGTTCTCGGTGTACCTGATCTGGTCGCTGCCCTGGGAGACCTGGGCGCGTTTCGTGATCTGGCTCGTGGTCGGCCTGATCGTCTACTTCACCTACTCGCGCAACCACGCCGAACTCGAGCGCACCCGCCCCGCCGCGGTGGAAGGTCCGGCGACTTCCTGACACGCCCATGGAACCGAACGGGCTCACCAGGCGATATCCATTGCAGAATGGTCGTTCGACTGCATGAGTCGGGATGTCGGCATCGGCGACGGCCGCGCGGCGCGAGCCCGGAAGGAGCGGTAGCGGATGGATCTCCAGGAGGTCGTCTCGTCGGGGGTGCTCGAACAGCGCGAACTGCTGGCGCAGCGCGCGCTCACCGCGGAACAGTTGATCGAGGCGACGCTCGACGGCATCGATGCCGCCGCCGACCTCGGCGCCTTCACCCACGTCCTGCGGGAGGAAGCCAGGGCCGAGGCCGTCGAGCGGGATCGCGAGCGCGCCGCGGGCGCCACGGTCGGCCCCTTGCACGGGGTGCCGGTCGCGGTGAAAGACGAATTCGACGTAGCGGGCGTGGTGACCACCTTCGGCACCAGAGCCAACTCCACGCCCGCCGTGGCCGACGCCGAAGCGGTACGCAGGCTGCGCGCGGCCGGGGCGATCATCGTCGGCAAGACCGCGATGCCGGAATTCGGGCAGTGGCCGTTCACCGAGTCCAGCACCTTCGGTGTGGTCCACAACCCGTGGGACCCGCGCCGCTCGGCCGGGGGTTCGAGCGGCGGGTCCGCCGCCGCCGTGGCGGCCGGTCTGGTGCCGGTCGCGCTCGGCGGCGACGGCGGCGGGTCCATCCGGATCCCGGCGGCGTGCTGCGGATTGTTCGGCCTCAAACCGCAACGCGGGCGCGTGCCGATCGCCCCGAACGAGCATCTGTGGTGGGCGCTGGGAGTCGCCGGGCCGCTGACCCGAGGTGTGCTGGACTCCGCCGTCGTCTACGACGTCATCCGCGGCAGCAGCCCCACCGACCGATTCCGTGCGCCGGATCCGGCGACCTCGTTCGAGGCGGCGGCGCGCGGACCGGCCCGGCCGTTGCGCATCGGCTACAGCACGAAATCACCCATCCCTCTGGTCAAACTCGATCCACAGCATGTCCGCGCCGTCCGCGACACCGCGAAGCTGCTCGCCGAACTAGGCCATACCGTGATGGAGATCGACCCCGCTTACCCGGATTCCACGCACGCCTTCTACCCGCAGTTCTTCGGCGGCGTGCGCGCCGAATTGCCTGAGGTGGATCACCCGGAACTGCTCGAACACCGCACCAGGCAGACCCTCACGCTCGGCGCCTGGGCGCGCAGGCCGGTCGTCGAATGGGCTATCCGGCGCGGCGAGGCGGTGGCGCGCAAGGCCGATCGCATTTTCACCGAGTGCGATCTGCTGCTGACTCCCACCATCGCGATCCGCCCACCCCTGCTCGGTGTGCTCGACGGGGCGAACACGGTGCGCGCTCAGCTCGCCTCCGTTCCGATGGTCGCCTACACCGCCATCTGGAACGTCACCGGCCACCCCGCCGCCTCGGTGCCCGCCGGTGTCGGCGACGACGGGCTTCCGTTGTCGGTTCAGCTGGTCGGCCCCACCAACGGCGAGACGACGATCCTCCCGATCGCCGCGCAGCTCGAGCAGGCGCGCCCGCATCCGCGTCCGGCGCTCCGATCCGACTGATGACACACCCCGATTCACTCGGCGCCTCGTAGCCGGGCACGGCCGCAGCCCTCGCCCGCCGGAGAACCTGGGCAGGCGGGTTCGGTGAGGCGGCAGCACGGGCGCGCTCCGTGATGCCGCTGATGATCGCCTGAACGCCGGTGCCGCCACTGGGCATCGGCCACACCAGCGCCTCGCGGCCGCGTGTCCTGTTTCCGCGGGTATGGTGACCGCGCGCGTCGGCGCCGCACGACGTCGACGCGGAGATGGAGCGGTGCCTCGGTGCCGAAACGGAGCGGTGCATCGGCACCGAAACCGAGCGGTGCATCGGCACCGAGACGGAGCGGTGCTGCCGGAAATTCGCGGTGCATCGGCTCACGGTTCGGTGCCGCCTCCCGCCGGAATGCCGATCATCCCCGGCACCCCCGCAACCCTGCGGCGAACCCCATCGGTAGGATACAACTTGTGTCTAAGACGTATTCATCGGCTGAGCAGGCCTATCGCGCCGTGAAGGAGCGGATCCTCTCCGGCGCGCTGGCCGGGGGCGAGCTGATCAGCGAGGGCGAGATCGCCGCCGATCTGGGCACCTCCCGCACGCCGGTGCGGGAGGCGTTCCTGCGGCTGGAGACCGAGGGCTGGATGAAGCTCTACCCCAAGCGCGGCGCGCTCGTGGTGCCGATCCCGCCCGACGAGGCCGAGCACGTGGCGCATGCCAGGTACGTGGTGGAGACCGCGGCCGTCCGCAGCGCTACCGCGAACGACACCGGCATGCTGATCGAGGCGTTGCGTTCCTCGATCGAGCGGCAGCGCGACCTGGCCGCCGCGGGCGACCTCGACGGATTCGCCGTGGCGGACACCGACTTCCACCGCACCTACGTCCTGGCCGGTGGCAATCCGCTGCTGTCGGGGTTCTACGACTCGCTGCGCGAGCGCCAGCGCCGGATGAACAGCGTCGCCCTGCGCCGCGGCCCGGTCGACATCACCCGGATCATCGAGCAACACGCGCGGCTGGCCGATCTGGTCGCCGCAGCGGACGTCGACGGGTTCGCCGACGCGCTGGTCGAGCATCTGTCCGGCGTGCACCAACTGCAACTGCGCAGCCGGTGATGGCCACACTCACCGGCACGGCGCCCCGCGCATCGGTGGTCGCCGGACAGTGGCGCGGCGTCGCGGCCGCGATGTTCGCGATCGCCTGGGGCGGAAACGAATTCACGCCACTGCTGGTGATGTACAAGAACGACGGCCTGGCGGCCACGACCGTCGATCTGCTGCTGTTCTACTACGTGCTCGGCATCGTGCCCGCGCTGCTGATCGGCGGTCCGCTGTCGGATCGCCACGGCCGCCGCGCCCTGCTACGGCCCGCGCCACTGATCGCCGCGACCGGATCGCTGCTGCTCGCGTGCGGGTCTGGGTCGGTACCGGCGCTTTCGGCGGGGCGGGTGCTGTGCGGCGTCGCGCTCGGGCTGGCGATGGCGGTCGGCGGCAGCTGGCTCAAAGAGCTGGCGCAACCGCCCCACGGTCCGCGACTGCCCGCGGGCACGGGCGCGCGCCGCTCCGCGATGAGCCTCACCGGCGGCTTCGCCGTGGGCGCTTGCTGCGCAGGCGTGCTCGCGCAATGGGCGCCGTGGCCGAACTCCCTGGCGTACCTGATCAACGTGGGCCTGTGCCTGATCGCCGCCGCGTGGGTCAGGCGGGCGCCGGAAACCGTGCCGTACCGCCGCGATCCGCGTCGCCTCCGTGATGACCTGCGGATTCCCACGGCCGGGCACCGCCGCTTCCGCATGGTGGCGATTCCGGTCGCCTTGTGGCTGTTCACTTCCGGCGCGACCGCGTACGCGGTACTGCCCGCGCTGATGGCACCGCGAGTCGGCGCGGCGCCGATCGCGTTCTCCGCCGCGCTGTGTGTCATCACGCTGGGCTGTGGATTCGCGATCCAGTCCGTCGCGCGGCGGATCGACCGGCCCGGCACCGCGCGGGCGGCCGTAGTGGCGCTGAGCTCGGTCACGGTCGGGATGATCCTCGCCGCGGCCGCTTCCGACCTGCTCACCCTGTGGGCGACTCTGGCCGCCGCCGTGGCGCTCGGGGCCGGCTACGGCATCGGTCTGGTCGCCGGGCTCCAAGAGATCGAGCGCATCGCCCGCCCCGACGATCTCGCCGGGCTGACCGCGGTGTTCTATTCGGCCAGCTACCTCGGTTTCGGCACTCCGGCACTGCTGTCGTTCCTGCACGACGCCTATGGCCTCGGCTATCCGGCGATGCTCGGCACGGGCGCGCTGGCGGCGGCCGGATGTCTCGGCCTGGTGCTGCGCGACTACTGGGACCGACCGTCACCCGGCGGCGGGCTCACCCCTTCGGTGTCAGCAGGACCAGCGGAATCTCGCGCGTAGTCTTCGTCTGATAGTCGGCGTAGTTCTTCGCCGCGGAGGTGACGCGGGGCCACAGCGCGGCCCGTTCCTCGGCCGTGGCCACCCGAGCCGTCATGGGCACCTTCGGACCGCTGCGCACCGAGACGACGACGTCCGGATTGTCGCGCAAGTTCAAGAACCACGCCGGGTGCACGGGGTCGCCGCCACGGGAGGCGACGACGACGTAGGTGTCGCCGTCGACGACCGGGGCCGTCAGCATCACCGCGTGCGGCCGACCGGATTTGCGGCCGGTAGTGGTGAGTTCGAGCGACGGCATGCCGCCGAACTCGTTGCCCACCTTCCCGAAACTGACCTTCAGCAGGGCGCGATGCACTGTATTCATAGTCTTCAGCGCGAAATTCGGGGGCATGCGATCCTCACGATCGGCTCGACATTCGGTCCGGCTCACCGCCTCGCGGCGGGAGGCGGTGAATCGGACTTTACCCGAACCGGCGCGGTCCACTCAGCGCGCGGACCATCCCGACCAGCGGGCCACATCGATGGCGATCACCGGCCCCGGGGGCGGCTGTCGTTCGTACTGGGGATAGCGCGCGGTCAATCGGCGGATCGCCGCTTCCGCCTCGGCGCCCTCCGCGAGGCGGGCGTCCCCGTCGGCGCGGGCCCACCACAGCTGGGTCCAGTCGTCACCGTAGCGGTCGACGAGCACGGTGACCGCCGGGTTCGCCGCGATATTCGCCAGCCTGCGCAGCGCGGTGGTCGTCTTCGGCTTCGCGTCCACACTGGTGTAGATCACCTCGCCCGCCACGACGAATACGATGGGCACCAAATGCGGGCGCGCCCGCGGCGAAATGGTCGCCAACCGCGCGACCGGACTGGTCGCGAATCGTTTGCGCGCCTCCTCGGAACTCAGTCGCACACCCATCTCCTCGAGGCCGTAGTCCCCGTAAATCGGGGATCGAGTCTGTTCCCTCCCCTATGCAACCGGACATTTGCCGTGAAATCACGGGGATCGACTGCTCCCACGCTACGGTCGAGTGAATGTTTGACCCGTCAAGAGGCAAATGTCCCCAGAAGGTGGAGGCGGTCGTGGACATCGATATCACTGCCCGGCTGAACCTAGCGTTCGAGATGTGGGAGCGCGCGCACGGACGCCCGCTCGCCGACGATACGGTCGAGATGTGGGTGACCGCAGCCGGGTACGACCTGGAGCCAGGTTACCTCGCGAGCGTCCGGCGCGGACAGCTCACCACGCTGCCCGAGCAGGCTCGCGCCGGGCTGGCCCATGTGTTCGGGCTCGACCCCAACTACTTCGTCTTCGACCCCGGGCCCGATCGGGACGACGACGCCGAAGTGATCGCGCACCTGGATAATTCGGCCCTGCGCCGCCTCGGGCAGGCCGTGAACGGCGTGTCGCTGCGCACGCTGCTGTACCTGGAGTCCGTCGCCGAAGTACTGCGCGAGGCCGACGGCCTGCCTCCGTGCGAGCAAACCGCACAACTCTGATCGAACGACAGCGGCTCGGTTTCGGCCCCCGGCTCGGCAAGCCCGGCGGGCCGGCCACACCGCGGATTCCTCGGCGCACTCGCGCCGTACGCCACTTTCCGATGCGGCCGCCGAGCGCGCCGATGATCTGATTTTCCGATATCACGTCGGTATTACGGCTGCCCGTACGAGCGCAGACCGACGTCGGTGAATTCCAAGCAAACGAGAATTCGGCAATTCCGCACTGCCCGCACTGCCGCAACGCGCTTTTCGGCCGTCGCCAGCGCAATCCGAGCATCGGCACGGCAGCGCGAATTTCCGCTCTTACCGCGTCCCTCCCGGAATCCATCCGAGTGGCGCCACACCGTCCCTGCCGCTATGCTCGGGCCGCGAAGTTTCGAAAATGCTTGTCGGTCTGCGTATTTGGGGGATGAGGCGCGCAGAAGGGGGCAACGATGCCGTTTCCCGGCGGTGAGCGCGAGTGCGGAAGTACTGAACTTGTCAGAGTTGTTGAATGCGGCGGCGAATGAGTCCGGCGAAGACCCTGTTCGCGGACCGAAACCGCCGTACGCGACATTGTCGGCCTGCGTTATCGCGACCGCGGCCGCCGTCGTGGCGGCGGTGTACTACGCACCCGTCGAATTCCGGATTCCACTCGCCGCGGGCGCCACCGCAGCGGCCGTCGCCCTGTGCGCCGCCGTGACGGCGGCGGTCCACTTCCGCGGGCATGCCCGGCACGCCCGGCTTGATGCCCGCCGAGCCCGCGACGGGCGCGCGCTCGCCGCCGCGGGCGCGCAAGCCGAGGTCACCGCCGCGACCGAGGCGGTCGCCGCAGCCGAAGCCCGAGCCGAGAGCAACGAGAACCGCCGCGCCGCGGCCATGGCGGCGTTCGCGGGCGCGGCGGGCCGCATGCAGGCGATGACCACAAGCATGCTCGCGGAGCTGCGCGAGATGGAGCACCGGCACGGCGATCCCACCGTGCTCGCCGATCTGCTGCAACTGGATCACCACACCGCCCAGGCGGGCAGGCTGGCCGACAGCATCGCCGTGCTCAGCGGAGCGCGATCCGGCCGCCGGTGGGCCAAACCGATTGCCATGGAATCGATTCTGCGCGGCGCGATGGGGCGCGTCGCGGGTTATCAACGGGTACGGCTGCGCGCGGTCGCCGACATCGCGATCTCCGGCCACGCCGCGGAAGGCGTCATGCACGCGCTGGCGGAGCTGCTCGACAACGCCTGCAACTTCTCCCCGCCCACCACCGAGGTGCACGTCTACGCCGCCGAGGTCCCGGCGGGCGTCATCATCACCATCGAGGACAGCGGATTGGTCATGAGCGAGTCGGCGCTGCGCCGCGCCGAGGCGGCGGTGGCGGCCACCGGACCGGACGCACGCGGCGCCGGTGTCGACCTGTCGTCGCTGACCGGGACCCGGCTCGGCCTCGCCGTGGTGGGCAACCTCGCGCGCAAGCACGGGCTCACCGTCTCCTACCGGCCCTCCGCCATCGGCGGCACCGCCGTGGTCGTGGTCATCCCGCGGGATCTCACCACCCGCGCGGAGCGGCCGCAGGCGTCCACCGTCACCGGCACGCTGCCCGTCGCACGCGTCCGCAACACCGCGCCGCCGGAGCACACGCACGCCGATCCGGAGCCCGTGCCATCCGCCTCCGCGCGACCGTCCACCACCGATCCGGAGCCCGTGCCATCCGCCTCCGCGCGACCGTCCACCACCGATCCGGAGCCCGTGCCATCCGCCTCCGCGCGACCGTCCACCGCCGAGCGCGCCCCGGCAGGCGTGAGTCCCGCACTGCCGAAACGCCGCCGAGGCAGCACGCTGGCCGCCGTCCATCCCGGCGGGCTCGCCGCACCGGAGCCCGCCGCGCCGACTCCCCCCGCAACACGCCCCGACTCGCTCGGCGCGTTCCAGCGCGCGGTGAGCGGGCCCGCGACCGGCAGTGCCGCCACACCTACCCCCGCCCCTTCCGGCTCCGTGGAGAACGAACTATGACGACGTCCGAGACCGCTCGGCTGAGCTGGCTGTTGGAACAGCTGCTCACCCGCACCCCGCGCACCAGGCATGCCCTGCTGTTGTCCAGCGACGGGTTGAAGATCTGCCACACGCCCGAACTCACCGTGGACGGGGCCGACCAGCTCGCCGCCATAGCGGCGGGTATCCAGAGCCTCTCGCACGGTGCGTCCGTGGAGTTCGGCGACGGCCGGGCCGGGGTGCGCCAGTCGATGACGGAGTTCTACGGCGGCATCCTGTTCATCGTCGAAGCCGGGCTGGGCGCGCACATCGCGGTCGTCGCCGCCGAGGACGCGGACGCGGGACTGGTCGGCCACAACATGCGCGAACTGGTGGAGCAGCTGGGTGAGTACCTGGCCGCGGCTCCGCGCTTCCCGGGAGCGGGCGTGTCGTGACCAGGCCAGGCCGCGACGACGACCCCGACCGGCTCTACACATTGACCGGGGGCCGCAGCATGCCGGACTCCGACACCTTCGATCTGGTCACCCTGGTGGTCAGCGAGTGCGCGCCGACCGCGGGTATGCAGTCCGAGCACGTGGCGATCCTCGATCTGTGCCGGGCCCCGACCTCCGTCGTGGAAATCGCCGCGGAGCTGCGGATTCCGGTCGGCATCGCCACCATCCTGCTGTCGGACCTGCTGCACGCGGGCAAGATCACCGTGCGTCCGCCGCTGGCCGGTCCGCCCGGCTCGCCCTGGCACTCCCTGCCCGACACCACGACGCTGGAGAAGGTGCTCGTTGGACTTCGCAGACTCTGATCCGCGCCCGGCCCGCGCGGACGCGCCCCTGCATCGTGCGACCACGCGGGGACTGAAGATCGTCATCGTCGGCGGTTTCGGCGTGGGCAAGACGACGATGGTCCGGGCGGTCAGCGAGATCCGGCCGCTGGACACCGAGGCGATCATGACCGACGAGGGGCTTGGCATCGACGACCCCAGTGGCGCGCCGGGCAAGTCGACGACGACCGTCGCCTTCGACTTCGGCCGGATCACCATCGACGACGAACACGTGCTGTACCTGTTCGGCGCACCGGGGCAGGAGCGGTTCCGGTTCCTCTGGGACCGGCTGTTCACCGGGGCGCTCGGCGCGATCGTGCTGGTCGACCCGCACCGGATCGCCGATTCCTGGTACGCCGTCGACCGGCTGGAACACCAGAAGACGCCGTTCGTCGTCGCCTGCAACGACTTCGGCGGCGGCCACCGCCCCGACGAGGTCCGCGACGCGCTCGACCTGGATCCGCACGTGCCGGTGATCGACTGCGACGCTCGCTCCCGCGAGTCCGGCAAGGACGTTCTCATCACCCTCGTCGAACACCTCTACTCCCTCGCCCCGCCCCCGGCGGCCCGGCGCCCCCTGCTCCCCACTCCGGAGGCCGCGTCATGACCACGCCCGCGCCGAGTTCCACCGACAGCTGCCCCGTTCACGCCGCCCCCGTGACGTTGAGCGGCCCGCGTTTCCATACCGATCCGCACCAGCTCTATCACGAGATGCGCCGCGAGCACGGCCCGGTGGTCGCCGTCGAGCTGCCCGGCGGCGTCCCCGCGTGGCTGGTCATCGGCTACCGGGAAGTGCACCAGGTGACCAGCGATCCCGAATTGTTCCCGCGCGATGTCGGCCGATGGAACCAGTGGCCGAACATCCCGCCGGACTGGCCGCTGCTGCCGATGGTCGGGCAGCCGATGCCATCGATCTATTTCACCGCGGGCGCGGAGCACCGCAGGCACGTGGCGATGGTGGAGCCGGCGCTGGAGGCGGTCGAGACCTTCGGATTGCGCCGCGCCTGTGAGGATTTGGCCGACCGCTTGATCGACGCGTTCTGCGGCCGGGGTGAAGCGGAACTGGTCGCCGATTTCGCCGAGCCGCTGCCGGTGCTGGCGCTCGCGCGGATCCTCGGTTTCCCCGACGAGGACGGACCGCAGGTGGCGTGGACGATGAAGACCCTCGCCGACGGCGGATCCGACGCGCAGGCCGCGCATCAGCAGTTCGCCGAGCACATGCAGCGCCTGCTGGCGAACAAGAAGGCCGCGCGCGGCGCCGATCTGGTGTCCTGGATGCTCGCGCATCCCGGTCCGTTCACCGACCAGGAATACGTCCTCGACCTGATGGCCATCACCGCCGCGGGGTATCTGCCCACGGCCGACTGGATCGGGAACTCGGTGCGGCTGATGCTCACCGACGACCGATTCGCCGCCGCCCTCGGCGGTGGGCGCCACAGCGTGGGTCAGGCGATGAACGAAGTCCTGTGGGAGGACACGCCGACTCAGATCCTCGCCGGGCGCTGGGCGGCCCGCGATACGCGCTTGGGCGACAAGGTGATCCGCGCCGGGGACATGCTGTTGCTCGGCTTGGCCGCGGCCAATGCCGATCCGCATGTGCGCCAGCACGTCTCCGACGGCGCCGAGCCCGCGCACACCGGCAACAGCGCGCATTTCGCGTTCAGCTACGGCGAATACCGCTGCCCCTTTCCCGCGCAGGAGATCGCCGAGGTCATCGCGCGCACCGGCATCGAGGTCCTGCTCGACCGGCTGCCCGACCTCGATCTGGCGGTACCCGCCCGGAATCTGGTCCGGCGACCGTCGGCCTTCCTGCGCGGCATGACATCCCTGCCCGTCCGCTTCACACCCGTTCGCGCCGTCGGAGGTACCCCGTGAGCACCGAATGCCCGCACGCAGCCACCCTTGTCATCGATCCGATGGTCGGTGACCTGGGCGCGGAGACCAGCCGGCTACGCGCCGAAGGCCCGCTCGCCCGGATCGAACTGCTCGGCGTGCCCGCCTGGACCGTCACCCAGCACACGCTCGCCAGGCAGCTGCTCGTCGACACCCGGCTGGTCAAGGACATCAACGCGTGGTCGCTGTGGCAGTCCGGCGCGGTGACCAGGCAGTGGCCGCTGATCGGCATGATCGACGCGGGCCGCTCCATGTTCACCGTCGACGGCGCCGAGCACCGCAGACTGCGGAGCAAGACCACCCAGGCGCTGACCAAGCGCAGGCTCGACGCGCTGCGGCCGACGATCGAGCGGATGACCGCCGAGCTGCTCGACGATCTCGCCGAGGCAGGCCGCGAGGGCGCGGTGGCCGACCTCAAGACGGTGTTCGCCTACCCGCTGCCCATGCGGGTCATCAGCGAGCTGATGGGCGTGGACCGTGCCGACCATCCGATGCTGCTCGACTGGTACAAAGCGTTCTTCTCCCTGCTGACCCCGCAGGAGGAGCGACTGCGGGTGATCGACGAGCTGGACCGCTATTTCACCGACCTCGTGCGCAAGAAGACCGCCGACCCGGCCGACGACCTGACCAGCGCCTTTATCGTCGGCGGCGACGGCACCGAGCCGCTCACCGAAGAAGAGGTGGTGGGCAACCTGAAGGCACTGGTGGCCGCCGGGCACGAGACCACCATCGGCCTCATCCTCAACGCCGTGCGCGCCCTGCTGGGGCGGCCGGAACAGCTGAACGCCGTCCGCGCCGGTGACCTCACCTGGGAGGCCGCGGTGGAGGAGACCCTGCGCTGGGACAGCCCGGTGACGCACCTGCTGATGCGTTTCGCCACCGAGGACATCGCCGTGGGCGACATCGTCATCGAGAAGGGCGAGGGCGTGGTCATGTCCTACCGTGCGATCGGCCGGGATTTCGCCGTGCACGGCGCGGACGCCGACGACTTCGACGCCTCCCGCGCGACCGCCAACCGCCACTTGGCTTTCGGCTACGGCCCGCATATCTGCCCCGGCGCGGCCCTCGCCCGCCTGGAAGCCGGGATCGCGCTGCCCGCCCTGTTCGCCCGCTTCCCCGGCCTGCGCTTCGCCGTGCCGGTCGAAGAGATCCACAACCTCCCCGTGCTCACCCAGAACGACCTCGAAGCGTTCCCGGTGTATCTCGGGAACTGATCCGTTCCGTCGGTTGTTGCCGTGCCTATGACCGGCGAAATTTCGGCGGCGCCGCACCGGCGCGCCCAGCTCCGTGACTTCCTCCGCACCCGCAGGGCCCGGCTCACCCCGCACGACGTCGGTCTGGCGGCGGTGGGCCGGCGGCGGACACCTGGCCTGCGCCGGGAGGAGGTCGCGATGCTCGCCGGAGTCGGCGTGTTCGCTACGCACTCCAGCAGCGGCTGCCTGTGGCCAGTGAGCGGCGGCGGACGGGCGCGAGCGGGGAGCATACGCAGGGAGATTCGGTGGTTCCGCGGCAAGCCATCCTGCTGAGGATGGTGCGGGCAGCACCCGTAACGGAGGGTGGTGGGGTAGTAGAGCGCCGGTAGCTACGATCGGAGTGTCGAGTCTGGCCAAGATACTGACCACATAGTCCGGTTCAATCGCGACCTGGCGGCCCCCGAGGCGAGCGGTGATGCCGATGAGCGAGCGGACGCAAATCTGATGCGCGATGGACGGTGGGCAACTCGCTCAAAAGCATGGACCCAGCGCGCCCGTGGGTGCTCGCCAGCATGAGCGGGTATTCGAGCCGACCGGTTGGGATAATTTGGGAGGAGAACTACAACTGGCCACCAACTTGATTCACGCGACTCGAATGTCAAACCCGGGCATCTTGGAGCAATCTGCTGCCCTCCGGTGACATAATACGTGTGTGACGAACACGGAGCCACTAGCACTCGTAAGTGCGTATGTCGAGAAGGTACTCGGCGAGTATGACCACAGTTTGACCTTCCCAGGAGACGAAGGGTTCGTGATTATCTATGGTCCGAACGGTGTGGGTAAAACGAAGTTCTTAGAGATTCTACATGCGGCATCTCAGCTCAAGTCAAGAGAATTAGTGGCGCTTCCATTCGAAAGTGCAACTCTTCGATATTCGGACGGAACGGCTTTACGAATTGTGAACGAAGGTTTCCATCCCAGAGATTTTGAGCCAGAGCGGGCATCGGAGCGGATATCTCAGCGTCTAGAGTACACCTTGGATGTTGCCGGAAAGAGAACCGAGAGGTACACATACACGGGCGAAGGGCTCGAAGAGTGGATTATTTTGAATACATCATGGAGGCCATTTGAGGGCGAGCTGTGGGAAGATCAGACGGACGGCGAAGTAATCCCCCTCAATGTGCTTGAGAGGCGGTACGCTAATCGGGCGTCGACTCAATTGCCTCCATCGTCTAGATCGAAAATACCAAATGCATTCATGACTTTCAGTTCTAGGATACCAAGCTTTTTAATTGAGACTCAGCGGCTTCGAATCGAGCAACAGTCGACTGCGCGTGACCGCCGGACTGTTACCGAGTGGGACCCGTACATACCGGCAAGCCGTAGGAAGAAGCCGCCGTCTTCAAAGATTACTCAGCAAGCCACAAAGATGCGCAGTCTTATCAACGAGGCCCAGACTGAACATTCAAAAATAACACAACAGCTCGATAGAACATTTCCAAATAGAGTGCTAGAAAGCTCCCCATATTCTTCGGTAGAAGATGCCGAAGTACGTAACAGATATAATGAACAGAATGGTTTTCGAAGCCGTCTAGGGCCGGTTGCTTCCGTTGCCTTGGAGGACGCCCTATCACTCCCTGATAGACAGTTGTTGGACTGGGAACTTCAACTCCTTGGCCTCTATTTGGATGACGCTGATAAGAAGCTTGCCCCATTCGAGACATTGCTCCAAAAAATAGAGCTTCTGGAAAGTATAATAAATTCCCGGCTGCTGAGAAAAAGAATTCAAGTGACGGCTAGTGAAGGCTTGAAGATCATACATGATGCCAGTGGGGAGCGCATCGGTCTCGACTCACTGTCGTCCGGCGAACAGCATGAAATAATTTTGGTGTTTGACCTGCTGTTCAATGTTCCGCGAGGGGCTCTGGTTTTGATAGACGAGCCGGAAATATCTCTCCACATTGTATGGCAGCTCGCATTCATACCGGATGTTCAGCGTATAGCCGAACTAGCCGGATTTCGCTTTGTTGTAGCGACACACTCGCCGCAGATCATAAACGACATGTGGGAACGGGCTGTACGTCTCGGGCCTCCGGAGGCTGCATTCGCGTGAAGGAGGCATTAAATGCAAATATACTGTTCAACACTGTGGCGATGGTGCGAGGGTAAATTAGTTCGCCCATACTTGTAGTGGAAGGCGACGATGACTTTTTCGTCCTGAAGAAGCACAAGAGCGATGACTTGTACCTAGTTCCGGGTGTAGCGGGCCGGCCTATCGTTCTAGCCGCTGCAAAACTCGCTGAGGAGCGCTCTCTTCGCGGCGTAAGATTTCTAATCGACGCAGACTTCGAAAGACTGGTGAAACCGACACGCTTATACCCGGCGAATGTATTCCTATCCCACCATCATGATCTATTCATGGATCTAATTCTTGCCCGTACACACGTTGTTGATTGGGTAATTGAGACGCATTACCGAAGCGTGCCCCGCCGTAAAGGCGATAGTATCTCATCATCACTGCTCAGGCAGAAGGCGATTGAATTGGCAGCGCGGATTGCTCCGCTAAGGATAGTGAACGAGCGTAAGAGCCTAGAGCTGAATCTAAAGAATTTTCCATTCGGCAAATTTAATTCACTAGAACCCACTGTAGAGTCGGTTGCAGAAATCGCTATTGCGCGCTCAAATACCACTCTCACCGTAGCCGATCTAGTCTTGGAGATCGAGGGTGAATCGACGCATGAGTCGGTGGAAAATGACTTCCTTGTAGGTGACCACGATTTTTTTCGTGCGCTGGCTCGAGTTTTAGCTAAATATGGTGTTCGGGGCGTATCTGATACCACACTATTCAATAGCTTTATTTCCGCTCTGACCTGCCACGTCATAATGGATACCAATTGGTATGCGGCCGTGGTTCGATGGTGTGAAACCCATTATTGCACCGCTTTTGCATGCCCATGTGAAAATTAGCGATATAGTCCAGTCGCCGATAATTTGAGGTGGTCGCACTCGGGCTGAGACATAGTGGGTTGAGGTTGTTTCGTAGGCCCGTTCCTCCCTGGCCCCGCGCCGGTGCACCCGGTCCGAGAGTGTAGTGGAGCGGGCCGGGTGCGCCGGGCGACGCTATGCGCGCCGCTCTTGGTCCTCTGGAGGGGAATTCGGAAAATTCTGTTGGAGGTTTCTTACTTCCCTTTTCTCTTTTTCTTCCCAGTAGGAGGTGCCAACTTTCTTCCCCTGCGCTACAACGAATCCCAAGAACATCCCGCAGCCCACTAACCCGCGAATGCTCCCTTGCACCCTAGGACGAGCGGACGCGAAGGGCTGGCACTGCTGCCGCACAACCCAGCGTGCGACCCGAACCCCACCCCGGCCATGGGCCGACCGCACGGCGAGCCGAGCGAGCGCGGATGGCTATTGTTCGCGGGACAGTCCGCGTGCGCGGTCCTGTCCGTGTCTGGTGCCGCCACGCTCAACGCTCGGCGCAGAACCAGGCGGCTGTCTCACCGCTGCTAGTGGATGCTGCGCCTGCCCCAACCAGAGAACTCTTTCCACCTCCGACAGACGCCCTTTCGCGTCCAACTCCCTGAACGCCGCGTTGCGCGCCGCGTTCAGGGCCTGCAAGGCAGCGGCTTCACGTTCTTTCGCTGCCGTGCGTGCCTCGGCTGCTTCCCGCTCCGCTCTGGCGGCGTCGGCCGCTTCTCGGGCCGCTTGTTCTCCAGCGTCGGCGGCTTCCCGTTGCGGGTACTGGCTTGGTGGTGGGAATTCCTGTGCCACCCGTTCGGCTGCCTGCCGTTCCGCCCGCGCCTGCTCGGTTTCTGGCGTTCGCCCTGCTTGCCTGGCTCGCTCGGCTTGCTCGCGGGCCTGCCGGTCGCGTGCGGCCTGCTGCGGGGCATCGGCCCGGCCGTGCGCGGCGGCTTCCCGGAACTGTTGCATCTTCCGGAATTTCTCGGCGCGCTCCTGCGCCCGCACTATCTCACGCAGCTTCGCTAAACGTTCCCGCGCTCGGTCGGCTCGGTTCAACTCGTATGGCCGGATCAGCTCCAATTGCTGAGATACCAGCGACCGACCGAGTTGCATCGCCCGCAGTGCGTCAGCGCGAGAAATGATCACGTGCTGGAACTTGTCACCGAAATCACGGACCATGTCTCGCAGGTCTTCGCGGACTTTATCCGGAATCTTCTCACCGGCCACCGTTTCCCACCGGGAGCGAGTAATCAGGCCAGAATTGAGTCCATCCCGATCTTTTCGTAGCTGGAGGCGAGCATCTGCCTCGTTGATTCGACCTGATTTGCGTTCGACACCTTGGACGCCCTTCCCTTGGGTACGGGCTGAATCCAAGATTCGCGCACCTCGATCAGTTTCGACCCTGAACTGGCGGGTCCATCCCTTGTCTGACGTTTCCCCTAGTTCGTGCGCCCTACCGAGTTCGAAGTACAGCCCTTTTTCGTAATTGGTCAATCTTCTACGGATGGCATCGTATTCGTCGGGCACGGCTGCGCCCACCCCCGTTTACATCGAGCGAGTCAGGGCGTAGTGCGTGACTTCCGTGTTTCGCGCACAGCTTCGGCGATGTTGTATTCGATCAGTCTTGGGCCGTCACTGTCGGCTAGATCTTGTGCTATCGCCACCACGCTGCGGGTATCGTCGCCCTGCACAGCCGGGCCGAAATCGGTGTACAGGGGTGGTCCCCACTCGGGGCGGTTCGTCCATTGCAGGCCGCCACGTCGCACATAGCATTCGCCCAGGAATCGGATAAACCCGTCCGCAAGTTCGCGGTTTGGAGTGGCAGTCAGTCCGGGCTCGCCGAACAACTGTTTCGCCGCCTCCATGATCCGGGTCGAAAGCGGCGGCTTCCACCAGGCCGCATCGTCCGCTATATCCGGAACCGTGGCCGCGAGAAATTCACGTACCCCTGATTCCATGCGTTCTGGCGCTACCCAATCAAGGAATGCTTGAGTTTTGTCATCGAATTCCATGTCGAAACCGAATTGTTCGTGGTCCACTGGCCGGGCCTTCCCCTCTTGCTGGCTGTCTGGGATCGAGTTTCCGGGCTACAGTTTCGCTTCCGCCCTCGTCGCCGGGCAAACGGCGGAGGGTGATGGAGTGTCGCCCGCCGGATGTCACCCTGGTTCGACCGGTCTCGGGTATACGCGATCATCGATCACCCGGAGTCCGACGGCTGGGCATTCTCCGTGTAGGCCGAGATGAGAGCCGATCATGCCGCCTGTGGTTACCGGCACCGTCACCCGGCACTCGGGTGCTGGGCAGGTCACCGACATGAGAGTGAGAGTGCTGGCGCGGAATACCGCTGCGGTGCACTGCGACAGCAACACGGTGTGCGTTGCCGGCGGGTGGGGCGTTTCGGACGTGTGCATAGCCGGGCCTTCCGGGAATGGAGTCAGCCAAGTGAATAGCGTTGTCGCTCAATGGTTCTGGTAGGTCGGGAAGGCTGGCGGGTGGGTTCGGTTGGGCACACCGATGTGGAGTCCCGTCCGCGCAGCCTTCCCCCTTTTGGGTGCCCCGGCACGTGGCTGCTTCCCCTGTGGTGCAAAGGGGGTACCAGGGGTCGCGCATCGTTGCCGGGGCGGTCTGTGTGGTTCAGGTGTTGTTGATGTGCTGGCTGATGATGGCGGGTATCAACAGGTCCAGAAAGGTGATGTCCTCGGCGGCGGGGATGTTGTCGATAATCGGATCCAGCAGTGGCCCGGCGTACAAGCGGCCGGTGTGGGGTCCGGCGGCGGTGCGGGCGCTGCTGATCAGTTCGTAGATCACCATCGCCATCACACGAACACGAGTGGTGGCGCTCATCCCGTCCCGTACCGCATCCGCGGTGGCGGTCATGAGGGTGCCGATCACGTCGGTGAGGACGTCGAGTTCGGCGGCGGAGCGTTCGGCGTCCTGGTCCCCGGTCACCGACCGGCCTGCGGCGGCTGGGTCGGAGGCGCGGCGGGGCGGGTGGCGAGGTCGGGGTACCGGGTGGGGTCGAACACGACGCGGATACCGGTCCACGGGCATTTCTGGCCTCCGAGTGCGATGTCCATCGGGGAGTCGTGGTCGGCCATGCGACCGTGAACGACCTTCACCATCCGCCCGAAGCAGTTCATCGACGGGCACTTGACCGACAGCACCTCCCCGGTCTGCTGGTCGAAGGTGAACAGGCCGCATTGTTCGACAGCGATCCACGGCCCACACGCCCGACCGCACCCGTAGGGCACTGCGGCGGTTGTGGTGTCAGGCATACGCCCTCACCGCCCCTCGCTGCCGTGCGTGCTTGGCGGCGCATCCCCGGACGGCTTCGATGACGAGCCGTCCCGGTGGCCGGTAGGGGTCGCGGGGTGGCTGCACCCACGCCCGGAACAATCCGGGCCGCTGTCCGGGACCAGGCAGCGCGATCTGTCCAGAACACAGGATGGACACACCGAACCGTGACATCTCCGCGTACAACCGAATGTCCTCCGGCAGGTCCGGGCCAATGAGAAAGGTCCAGTGCTGCGAGCGCGGGTGTGTCAGTACCGGCCCGGTCTGCTGGCCGTGCCGGTGCATCCACGTTTTGACTTTCGAGCCGACAAACGCGGGCATCATCACCCCGCACACCCGCCCCGCCCGCATCGTGATCCGCCCCAGATGCGGCGGCTGGACCTCAGCGGGCAGATCGCATACCTGCCGGTAGAAATGACACGCAGACAACGGTGTATGCCCAAGCTGTCCAGATGAAATCACTAACGCCTCCCCTGCTCGATGTACTGGTGTGCACCGCCGCCGGGGAGCGATGAGGACACCGGATCAACCCGGCGGCGCGTGCCGTGATCAGCCTCACGTGACAGCCACGGTCGTAACAATGTCGGCACCCGGACTTTTCCCGGACTTCGTGCTTCGTAGACCGACCGCCCTGAATCGGAGGGATACCGTGGATTCGATGCAGAGCGTGAGGTGAAACGGCGATGGAAAGTGCAGCCCCCCGCACCGTGCTAGAAGCGCTGGTCCGCGCTGGCGACCGGAGCAATGCCGAATGGTGCACAGCCTTCAACGAACTGGCCAAGCAGAGCCAGGAGAACGCGACGCTGTCCGAGCGTCAGTTGCGTCGCTGGATGGCTGGAGACGTACCAGATGCACGCCCAGCCGCGCGGCGTGTGGCACAACGAGTGTGGAAACTGGCTTTTGAGGTCCTCGTATCGCCTCCCGACGTCAGAGGGGGCCTACCACAAGCGGCTTTGTCCGCGCTCGATCAGGTGAATCAGGAGATAGAGATGTCCACGGAAGACTCTGCACGCTGGGTCAAACGCGGCGCTGGTGGGGTCGACGAGAATGTCCTTGAACAGCTACATGTCGACGTCCGCCACTTCGCCGCCGACTACCTGACCAAGCCCCCCTTGGAGCTGATTCCGGGACTGACTCAGATGCGGCGCGAGGTATTCGAGTTGCTCGAGGCCCGTCAACGGCCCCGCTACATCCGCGACCTGTATTTGATCGCCGGACAGGTCTGTGCGCTGCTCGCGCACGCCTGCGCCGACCTCGGCCGCCCCTACGACGCAGACACCCATGCCCGAACCGCCTGGGTCGCAGCCGACTTCGCCGAAGATCAATATCTGCGCGCCTACGTCCGATGGGTTCAAGCCAACGTCGCGTACTGGGCCGGTGACCACCGCCGCGCCGCACAGTACGCGGAAAACGGGCTCGGCGACATGACCGACCCATCCACCCGGCTTCGCCTTGCCAGCCAGCTCGCACGTGCACGAGCCGCTCTGCTCGACGAGCGAGCGGCTTTGGAGGCTGTGAACATTGCTATGGACGCCATTACTCGGGTACAGACAGCTGCCACCGACGCGCCGGGCGTGATGTGGTTCGACCCCGGCAAGGCTCGGTACTACGCCGCAGAGGTCCATCTCGCTCTCGGCGGCCATCACCACAGCAGGCTCGCCCTCGAACACGCCGAAGCTGCGCTCGAAGTCTTCGACGACACCAGCCCACCGGAATTCGTCGCAGCGGCCGAACTCGACGCGGCCAGAGCACACCTCGGCCTCGGTGACTTGGATGCCGCGACTGTCCGTATCGGCACAGTTCTCGAGCTGCCGGTGGAGCTGCGGACCATCCCGATCGTCGAGCGGGTCGTGAAGGCCGCCGACGAACTGCGCGCAATCTCTGCCACAACGCGGGTCGCGCGGGAACTTCCGAGCCGGATTAGCCTGTTCACGAGCAACACAGCACAACAGGCGAGCAAGGAGTGAGATGCCCCCGACACAGGTTGCGGTATGCGGTCCCCGACATGCCGCCGCCGCTGATGCGACGAACGCATGGGAGATCGGCAGGCTTCTCGCTGAGGCGGGCGCAACCGTCCTGTGTGGCGGCGGAGCTGGCGTGATGGCCGCAGTAGCCGCAGGGGCGTCCTCCGCTGGCGGTCTGGTGATCGGTGTACGGCCCGACACTGATCCCGGCCACATATGTGAAGGTCTGTCCGCAGTGCTGTATACGAACATGGGTGAGGCGCGCAATGCCATCCTCGTCTGGTCCGCCGACGCTGTGATCGTCGTCGGCGGCTCGTGGGGCACCCTTTCCGAACTGGCGCTGGCAAATAGGCGCGGCAACGTTCCAATCGTCTCGATCGGTGGCTGGAAGATCCTGGACAGCGACGGCGAACCCGTCGATTCCGCCGTGGTGACGTCAAGCCCGCAGGCAGCCGTTGAAGCTGCGCTGTCCGCTGCTCAGCGGCGATAGGCGCACTGCAACAACAAACTCCGGCTCGCGAGGGGTGCGCTGTCGGCCTGAGCGACTTCGGATATGGCCCGCGTATCTGCCCCGGCGCGGCCCTCGCCCGCCTGGAAGCCGGGATCGCGCTGCCCGCCCTGTTCGCCCGCTTCCCCGGCCTGCGCTTCGCCGTGCCGGTCGAAGAGATCCACAACCTCCCCGTGCTCACCCAGAACGACCTCGAAGCGTTCCCGGTGTATCTCGGGAACTGATCCGTTCCGTCGGTTGTTGCCGTGCCTATGACCGGCGAAATTTCGGCGGCGCCGCACCGGCGCGCCCAGCTCCGTGACTTCCTCCGCACCCGCAGGGCCCGGCTCACCCCGCACGACGTCGGTCTGGCGGCGGTGGGCCGGCGGCGGACACCCGGCCTGCGCCGGGAGGAGGTCGCGATGCTCGCCGGGGTTGGCGTGTCCTGGTACACGTGGCTGGAGCAGGGACGCGACATCACCGTGTCGGCGGAGGTCCTCGACGCGGTCGGCGCGGCACTGCGCCTGTCCGGACCGGAACGATCCCACCTGTATCTGCTCGCCGGTCTCAATCCGCCCCCGCCCGGCCCGGCCCGCGACACCGAGGTCACCCCCGAGCTGCACCGGTTGCTCGACGCGTGGGGATCGCGCCCGGCGGTGCTGCGTGACCGCTACTGGAATCTGCTCGCGGTCAACGACGCGGCACGAACTGTCTTCGGGTTCACCGACGCCGACCACAACTGCCTGATCAGCTTTTTCACCAACCCCGGATACCGAGCCATGCACGTGGCGTGGACCGCGATCGCGCCCGCGGTCGTGGCCGCCTTCCGCGCCGACGCCGCGCACGCCCCCGGCGATCCCGAGTTCGCCAAGGTGGTCGGCGAACTCACCGCTGCGAGTCCCGAGTTCGCCCGGCTGTGGGCCCGCCACGACGTGGACGCCGCCGTCCAAGCCGTGAAGGCGGTGCGCCATCCCGAAGCCGGTGACCTGCTATTCGACACGACCACCCTCGCGGTGGCCGACCATCCGGACCGGTTCCTGGTGCTCTACAACCCGCAACCCGGCACCGCCCAGCGGGTCGACGGGCTGATGCGCAGCCGACTCGCCCCGGCGTGACCGCAACCTGGTGGTGCCACACCTAGGTCAACTGGACACTGTTCGGCCCAGGGACGCTTCGGCACGCTGATTCCCATGACGCACAACATCTCCCGATTCGACGGCAAGGTCGCGCTCATCACCGGCGGCTCGAGCGGCATGGGGCTGGCCACCGCACGCCGGCTGCTCGCCGAAGGCGCGCAGGTGGTCATCACCGGCCGGGACCGGACCCGCCTGGACGCCGCGGCCGGCGCATTGCACGGCGGCGACCGCGTGCTCGCGATCCGAGCCGACGCGGCGCGTCTGGCCGACCTCGACGCGCTCACCGCCGCCATCCGCGACCGGCACGGCCGCCTCGATGTCGTGTTCGCCAACGCGGGGGTCGCGTCCTTCCAGCCGAACGCCCAGATCACCGCGGACGAGTTCGACCGCGTCGTGGACACCAACTTCAAAGGCGTGTTCTTCACCGTCCAGAAAGCCCTGCCGCTGCTGTCCGCGCACGCCGCGGTCGTCATCAACGCGTCGTGGACGCTGCACCGCGGCCTGCCCGGCGCCTCGCTGTACGCGGCGACCAAGGCGGCCGTGCACAACCTGGCCCGCACCCTCGCGGCGGAGCTGGGACCCAGCGGAATCCGGGTCAATTCCGTGAGCCCCGGGTACATCGAGACTCCGATGTTCCACGACAACGTCAGCCCCGACGCGCATACCGCCGTGCTGGCCGAAGTGGCGAGCCGCCGGTTGGGTACCGCCGAGGACGTGGCCGACGCCGTGGCATTCCTCGCGTCCGCCGAGGCGTCCTACG
Organism: Nocardia sp. NPDC047648; assembly: GCF_040642815.1. Classification (NCBI taxonomy): domain Bacteria; kingdom Bacillati; phylum Actinomycetota; class Actinomycetes; order Mycobacteriales; family Nocardiaceae; genus Nocardia; species Nocardia sp. NPDC047648. The sequence continues at coordinate 165,899 of NZ_JBEYSX010000008.1, forward strand.
TCAACGGCCAGGATCTGATCATCGACGGCGGTCTCGTCGCGGCCATATCCCGCGAGCTGATCTGACCGGCTCGCGGACCCTCACATGCGCGAACCGTTCTCGCGCCGCACCGATTCGACGATGGCGTCCCGGATGGGCCGCCAGCGCAGATCGAGCTCGGCCAGGGTCCGGGAATCGTCGGTCGGTGTGGCGGTGGTCAGCAACCACGCGGCCTCGTAGCTGAGCCCCGCGCTGATCGGCAGGAAGCGGGCGGCGGCGTCGGTGAGCCGCCCGAGTCCCAGCAGCGCGGCCTTCGGCACCGGCACCCGCCGGATCCGCTGTCCGGCAGCACTTTCCAGGATGTCCACGATCTCGTCGAACGCCACCAGGTGACCGCCGCACAGATAGCGCCGCGGCCCGAGACCGGGACGCATGACGGCGGCGTGCACGGCGGCCACGTCCCGGACGTCGATCATCTGCATCCCGCCGCGAATCCGCGGCGCGATCCGGGCCCGCAGAATCGCGCCCCAGCCGTCGGAGGTGATCCCGGCCTGCGCGCCGAGACCAGGGCCGACGACGCTGGAGGGGTAGGTGATCACGATCGGCGCACCCGCGGCCTGCAACGCCCGGGCGATCCGATCGGCGGCCGACTTGGTGCGGCCGTAGGCGCTGCGGCCGGGCGCGGTCGGGCTGTCGGGCGTGATGACCGGATCGGGGCTGGGGAAAAGCGCGCTGTAGCTGGCGACGTGCACGATCGGGTCCAGTCCGAGCGCTGTCGCGCGGGCCAGCACGGTGGCCGTCGCGTCGGCGTTGACTTCCCACATCAACTGCTCGCGCCGGTTGTCGGTGCCGACCACGCCCGCCGCGTGCAGGACGGCGTCGCATCCGTCGAGCAACGCCTCGACCACCTTCGGATCCCGGATGTCGCCCGGCAGCACCGACAGCGCTTCGGGCCCGGCATCGAACATCCCGACCGCCGCCGGGACCGATTCGCTCGGATGGACCAGCAGCACGACGCTGTGCCTCGCGCGCAGCAGTGCGGAAACGGTATGCGCGCCCAGGTAGCCGGTGCCGCCGGTGACCGCGATTCGCATCCCGGCTACCCCCTGTCGTTTCCGGTCGACCACTTCCGCGTTTCCGTTCCCCGCGCCACCGTCCACGGTCGACCGTTTCGTCCGCCCATCGCATTCCTTCGTCACCCTGAACTCACCTGTCCGGGCCGCCCACGGGGCGCCTTCGGCGCGCCGCGACAATTGCCCGGAGCATCGGCATAAATTCGATGCCAGTGGCATCGTAATAGAAGGCGGAAAGCGGCATGGACGAAACGGCACAGGACCCGCGGTCGGGGGCCCGGAGCGTCGGCCGGCCCCGGGACGAGTCGGTCGAGCAGCGCGTGCTGGCGACCGTCCGGGAGATGTTGGCCGAAGTCGGATGGGACGAGTTGAGCGTCCGGGCGGTGGCCGCACGCGCCGGAGTCGGCCGGGCTTCCATCGGTCGCCGCTGGCAATCGAAGGCGGAGTTGGTGCTGCACGCCGTTCTGGGTGAGACACCCGACCTGGGACCGTTCGAGGGCACCGATCAGGACGGGTGGATCGAGTGGGTGCTGCGCGGCAGCCGGGAATTGTTCGCGCGCGCCGATGTTCGCGCCGCAGTCCCCGGGCTGTTGACCGCGCTCGATCACGACCCGGACTTGCGCCACCGGCTGTGGGCCGGGTTCAGCACACCGGCGGCCGCGCTCTTCGCCGCGGGCGACCCGGCCGGACACCGTGACGGGACCGCCCGGCCGGGTGCCACCGAACCCCGCGGGCAGGCCGAGCTCGACGCCAAGGCCGTCATCGCACTGGCGGCGGGTGCGGCACTGTTCCTGGAGTTCGTCGCCGACGGCGACGACACCGCGCTGATCCACCGGCGCATCGGCGAACTGCTGCACCGCGCCGTCCTCGAGCGCTGATCCGGCGATCCGCGCGAAATCCGATTGACGTCCGGTCCGGGCCACTCAGTACAGTGGGCCGGTGATTCGCACGTCCGCGCTGGCCCATATCCGGGATCGCCGCCTGCTGCAGGCGCGCTCGGCAGGCAAAGACGTCTTCTACATGGCCGGCGGCAAGATCGACCCCGGCGAGACGCCAGAGGCGGCACTGCACCGCGAAGTGCGCGAGGAACTCGGCGTCGGCGTCGTCTCCTACGACGAACTCGGGGTATTCCACGCCGAGGCGTACGGCCACTCCCCCGGCACCCGCCTGCACATGACCTGCTTCACCGCGGAACTCGACGGCGACCCGCGCCCCACCAGCGAGATCGCCGAACTGCGCTACTTCACCGTGAGCGAGTACGCCGCGATGGACCACGTGGCACCCGGTTCGATGCTGGTCTTCCGCAAGCTCCACGAGCTCGGCGTGGTCGACTGGTAGCCCCCGGGAACTCCGCCCGGGGCACTGTCCTTGCAGCGCTGCCACCGGGGTGCTCATGGTGAACGCCGGTGGGGCCGGACGGCACCGTTCATCACGCAGAGCGGACGGCTTGTGGCGGAACCGCATTCGGCTTCGGAGCTACGTGACGCGCACCGGGTCCGCGACCCGGCGGCGGAACCGCACAGCCGCCGCATTCGGCTGGCACGACGAAGCCCGGGAGCCGCGACGAGCGATGCCGGCGTCAGATCACCCTTCGCTCCCACTCCGCACGGTCTCCGGAGCACGACGGGCATGCTCGGCCACCCAGACGCCGACGCCGATCGCCCCGGCGACCGGCCACGACACCAGCCCGGTGACCGCCGCCGCCCCGAGCCCGCCGAAATAGAGCAACGACTCCCGATCCGGTACCCGATTGCGCACCGCCGTGGTCGCCGACGAGACTCCGGTCGCCACGGTGCGCGGCCCGGGCGGAAGCGGAATACGGGCCATCCGCATGCCGACCGTGGGAACCGGCACGCGCAACCTGACGCGCGCGGCGGGCGCGGGCCGCGACCCGGTCTTCGATTCAGCCTTCGATTCGGCCTCGGCGCCGGGCACCGGCGGTGCCGTCTCCCGCGCCTGGGAGCCGGATGCGCGGACCTTCTCGGTTGCTGTCTTGGACATGACCGCTCCTTCCCTCGTCCTGCACCTCGTCACTGTGTATGTGATCCAGCCAAGCCGTGCTCGCCCCTCGTCGCAACCCCCGGCGTTCGCGGGGGCCACTCGACCGCGCGCAGGGCGCGCCGCAGGCGAACGGATGTCGCCTGCGGCTTCGAATCGACGCGAGTAACCAGAATGGCCAACAGATTGCTGGGCGTCACGATACCCGCGTTGAATCCGCAGGATTCGGAGTTCCACCGCCCGTAAAAAGGCCTTTCTGACCGATTCTGGTTTCACCCCTTGTGTCGCTGGTAATTTGCTGGTGGTACATCAACCCAGCCGGCTGATCGACGAATGCGGCGAACTACCCTTGGAGGTCAACGGTCGTGACTCGTCCATTTCTTCGTATCCTGGGCAGCGGGCGCATGGGTTCGGTCCGTGTCCTCGGTGCGGTCGGCGGCATGGCACTCACCCTGCTGCTGTCGACGACGGCAACCGCGGAGCCGATATATCCGCTGCCCGATCCGGACCCGTTCTACGCCGCGCCGGCCGATCTGGCGGCGCACCGACCAGGTGACGTGCTCGCGGTACGGCCCTTGCCGCCGCTGGCTTCCTTCCCGGGCGCCGCCGTCCGGCTGGTCGAGTTCCGTTCCACCAATTCGCACGGCGCGCCGATCGCGGCCACCACCACGATCGTCACCCCCGCCTTCCAGCGGCCCGGCATGCCACTGTTGTCGTACCAGCACTTCATCAATTCGCTCGGTACCGGCTGCGCGGTATCGCACCTGCTCTACGAGAACGATCTGAATCTCTCGGCGACGACGCCGATGTTGGGTGTGCTGCTCCAAGAAGGCTGGAGCCTGGCGCTGCCGGACCATCTCGGACCGCAGTTCGCCCTCGGAGCGGGACGTTTGGGCGGCCAGATCACACTGGACGGGATCCGGGCGGCGAGACAACTGCCCGAACTCGGGGTTCAGCAGAGCCCGGTGGCGCTGGCCGGGTACTCCGGCGGCGGTCTCGCCACGGCTTGGGCGGCCGCGCTGCAGCCCTCGTACGCCCCTGACGTGCGGCTGGTGGGCGCGGCCTTCGGTGGCGCGCCGATGAACCTGGAGGCGATGGCGGAGGGGCTGGGCTTGAATCCGCACCCGGCCTTCGGCTTGGCGATGGCCGCGGCGATCGGTTTGGAGCGGGAGTATCCCGACCAGGTGCGGATCAGCTCGAATCTCAACGCGCGCGGCCGCGCGCTGCGTGACGCCATGGCCAACAGCTGCACCAACGAGATCCTCACCATCGGCGCCGGTGGCAGCGCGCGCGAGATGACCGACAGCACCTCGGTCTTCGACATGCCCGAAGCATGGTCGGTGGTGAAGGACAACAGCGTGGAGCTCTACGGCGGCGCTCCGGAAATTCCGATCTTCGAGTGGCATTCGCCGAGCGATCCGCTGATTCCGATCGCTGCCATCGACAACACCGGCCGCCGTTGGTGCGCGGCCGGGGTGCGGTGGCAGATGGTGCATGTACCCGCTTTCGACCATCTGTCCGCGGCGGTCTCCGGCGCCCCTGCGGTGCTGGCCTGGCTCGAAGGCCGGGTTCGCGGAGAGCCCGCGCCGTCCAATTGCTGATGAACCGAGCCCCCGGGCGGCTCTCGGCCGCGACGAGCCGCCGGGGGGGTGATCCAGCAGGCGGACGGCCCGGACCGGATTGCGTCCGCACATGCGGGGTAAACCGCCATCACAGGAGGTGATCACATGCCGAAGGCTTGGTCGGACAAGCAGGAACGCCAATACGAGCACATCAAGGACTCCGCGAAAACCCGCGGCGCGAGCACTGATCGCGCGAAGGAGATCGCCGCTCGCACGGTCAACAAGAACCGCGCCCAGTCCGGGCAGTCCAAGACCGCGAGCAAGTCCTCGACCGACGACAAGTCACCGCAACAGCGCGGCGGACAGCGTTCGCACAGCGGCGCACAGGGGCCGACGCGCGACCAGCTGTACAACGAGGCCAAGAAACGCAATGTCGAAGGCCGCTCGAAGATGACGAAGAAGGAGCTGGCGCACGCGCTCGGACGGGACTGAGCAGGCGCGCCGCTCGACGACGAAGAAGCGAGAGGAGTGGAGATGGCCGAGCAGCAGGAAACGGGCACCGTTACCGGCACCAGGGACAAGGATTACAACCTGATCTGGTTCGTCGAAGCGTCCCTGGAGAATGCTCTGCGTCTGGATACGTTCATCCGGGACGCGGAACGCGACGGAGACAGCGAGCTGGTGGAATTCTTCCGCAAGGCGCAGGCCGACAGCCGTAAAGGTGGTCGGATGGGTAAAGAGCTTCTATCCCAGCGCCTGGCCAAATCCGATATCTGAGCTTTTCCCGACGACAGGCGGGGAGGGTGGCCGCGGCCACCCTCCCCGCCTGTTTCCATCTTTATCCAGCTGGAACGGATGGCCGGGTGTCGTCGTCCGGAGGCTGGGTACATCGCTCTCGAATCTCGCCGCCGAGCCGAGGAGCAGATATGCGCGTAGTCGTGGTCGGTGCCACCGGAAACGTGGGGACGAGTTTGCTGGAGACCCTGTCGGCCGAAGCGGGGGTCGGTTCGATCGTGGGAATCGCGCGACGCGTCCCGAGCAAGTCCTGGGATGGCGTCGAATGGGTGCAGGCGGACGTGCGAACCGACGACCTGGAATCCCATTTTCACGGCGCCGACGCGGTGGTGCATTTGGCATGGCTGTTCCAGCCCAGCCATCAGCCCATGGTCACTTGGCGCGCGAATGTGGGCGGCACGGAGCGCGTGCTGCGTGCCGTGGCCGCTGCGCAGGTCCCGGCTCTCATCTACGCCTCGTCGGTCGGCGCCTACTCCCCGTGCCACGACGACGAGCCGGTGCCGGAGAGCTGGCCGACCGATGGCTGGCCGCCTGCCGCGTACACCCGCGAGAAGGCCTATGTCGAACGGCTGCTGGATCGGTTCGAGGCCGAGAATCCGGATCGCCGCGTGGTCCGGATGCGCCCGGGGTTCATCTTCCGCCGGGAGACCGCCAGCCAGCAGCGGCGCTTGTTCGCCGGGCCGCTGCTGCCGAATCGCCTGATCCGGCCGGGCCTCCCGCCGATCCTGCCGCTTCCGCGGGGCCTGCGATTCCAAGCGGTACACAGTGACGACGTGGGTCGCGCCTACGCCCTCGCTCTCGCGACCGACGCCCGCGGACCGTTCAATTTGGCGGCGGAACCGGTGATCGACCGCGCCCGGCTGGCCGAGTTGTTCGGCGCCCGGGTGGTGTCCGTGCCGCCCGGACTCGTCCGCGCGGCGCTCGCCATGGGGTGGCACGCGCGGACCCTGCCCGCGGCGCCGGACCTGTTCGACGCGGTGATGCGCCTGCCGATCCTGGATACCGGCCGCGCGCGGGCGGAGCTGGGCTGGACGCCGCGGTTCACCGCCGTGGACGCCCTCCGGCATCTGCTCTCCGGTTTGCGCGCCGGCGCGGGGGAAGACACCCCACCCCTGGCTCGCGACGCGGGCGGGGCTTGGCGCTGGCGGGAATTCGCGTCCGGAGTGGGTGGCCGAGAGCTGGGTGTCGGCTAGCTCGCCTGCCGCTCTGCGCTGCGCAGCGGTCACCGTACCGGTGTCTGCGTCCGCCGACGATCTTGTCGTCCGACGACCCCGAGTCGACGTCACCACGACCGAAGGGGCCGACCTGTGCATCAGGGTCGACCCCTCCGGCCTTCGGATGCCGCTACCTGCGCAGTATTACTGCCTCAGACTCGGGCACATGCGGGCGGCGGCGTCAGCTGTAGATGAAGAACACGCCGCCGGCGATACCGCCCGGACCGGTGACCGTGACCGGCGCCGGACCGAAGCCCACCGGGGTGATCGCGGTGATCTGCGTGTCGGAATTCACCGTGAACGACACTGCCGGAAGGAAACCGAAGAATACGCCGGTGGCGCCGGTGAATCCGGTGCCGGTGATCGTGACCGCGGTACCGCCGGTCACCGGCCCCGTGTTCGGTGTGACCGAAATCAGCGTCGGCACCGAAACATACGTGTACGGCACTCCCGGACTCGTACCGACCGGAGTGGTGACGGTGACCGGCACGGTACCCGTTCCCGGCGGAGCGATCGCGATTATCAGCGTGCTGGAAATCCCGAAGAAGAACGTGGCCGGCGTGGCGCCGAAGTTGACCGAAGTAACTCCGGTGAAGCCGGTTCCGACGATCAAAACCACGGTTCCACCGGTCGACGGCCCGGAACTCGGAATGACCGAGGACACCACAGGAGGCTGCACGACGTAGGTGTATGGAAAGCCATTGCTGGTTCCGCCCGCATTGGCAACGGTGACCTGTACAGTTCCGGTGCCGGGCGGAGCGATCGCCGTGATCTGCGTATCGGAATCCAAAGTGAAAGTTGTTGCGGTCCCACCGAATCGCACCGTGGTCGGCCCGGTGAATCCGGTTCCGGTGATAACCACACTGTTACCCCCCGAAGTCGGGCCGGTGGTCGGCGATACCGAAGTGATAGTAGGCATGGCATTGCCCCTTTTCAGAGTTGACTACCTGCACCGGGGGGTGCTCGACCTTTTGGTTGCCCGGCTGTAACCATTAAGGCCCCGAAAGCCGCACTGCGGCAATGCATATTGCGATCCGTTTTCGTCTGTTTTTGTCCGATTCCGTCTGGTTTATGGTCCGTTGCGCTCCCCACACTCGGGGAGCGCATGGTTCGAGCCATCCGATAGCGTGCATCTGCCGTTCGGACAGACCGCTTCGGCGTACGCGACCAGGAGGTGGCCATGACGGCCTCCGACGTCGGTTCCGGTCCGCGAGTCGCCATCAGCGGGATCCGTTGCGCTGCGGCATGTCTCGTTGTTGTCGTCGAGCCGTCTCCAGCGGTGGGAACCGGCGTGCCCGGGCTCCGGTCGAGCCTCCGCTACCGAAGGTTCGCTCCGCGCTCGCGAGGCGGCACCGCCCGGTCGACCGCGGTGATTCCAGCCCGAAGATCCACGCACTGTTCGCGGAAAAGGCTCATCCGGCATTCCCACCGTTGGAGTCAGTTGCTGCGGTAGCGATGAGACACTCTCACGGTGACCGAGAAACTCGCCACCGAGATGTCCGTCAGCACATACGATTACGATGAGCAGCTGCCGCGACTTCCCATCCCGACATTGGAGGAAACGTGCGAACGGTTTCTCGAGAGGTGCTCGCCGTTGCTGACCGACGAGGAACTCACTGCCACGAAAGCGGCCGTGGAGCAGTTCCTCGCGCCGGACAGTGCGGCGCGGACTCGGCAAAGCGAGATCGAGCGATTCGATCGGACACCCGGCGTCCATAGTTGGCTCGACGCATTCTGGCACTCTCGCCATCTCGGCTATCGGGACAGTATCGCGTACAACGCGAATTCCTTCTTTCTGTTCCCGGACTCGGAGCATGGGCAACTCGAACGTGCCGCCGAACTGATCTTCCGTACCGCCGCGTACAAATTCGAACTCGACGCCGAGATGGTAGCGCCTGTGCTGCTGCGCGGCCGTCCACTGTCCATGCATCAGAACAGGCGCCTGTTCTCCACCACCAGGATCCCCGGCATCGAGTGCGACACCGTGCGCTCCGCCTACAGCGCCGCCGAGCCCGGCCCGTCGACGGCCCGGCACATCGTCGTCTTCTTCCGAAGTCATGCGTTCCGAATGGACGTCGTCGCGGCCGACGGTACCCCGCATTCCATCGAGGACCTGATCGCCGGGTTGGACGCGATCAGCAGAGCGGATCCGGCCGGGGAGGTGTCGCCGGGTGCGCTGACGACTGGACCACGCACCGCTTGGGCGAGGGCTCGCCAGGCCCTCATGGAACATCCGGACAACGTCGCCGCGTTCGACACGATCGAAACGGCGCTGTTCTGCCTCGCGCTCGACGACTTCGCGCCCCGAGACGAACTCGCTGCCTGTAACCGGCTCATGCACGGCGACGGCGGGAACCGCTGGTACGACAAAGCGTTGACATTCATCGTGTTCGCCGATGGTCGCTCGGGCGTCAACATCGAGGAGTCCGGCCTGGACGGAACCACCGTGGCCGGCTTGTGCGACGCGGTTGTGGCGAGTGCGACAGCTGTCTCGGCGGACAAGCCGGGACGGGCGCCCGCGATATCCCCGCTCGAATTCCGTCTCGACGAAACTGTCCGGCAGGCGGTTCGGCAAGCCTCGGCCGACTTCGCCGAGCAAGCGGGCGAGACCGCCACGGAGGTCGTCACGCTCGACGGCTTCGGCTCGGACACGGCCAAACGGCTCGGGATATCACCGGATGCGCTGGTACAGATGGCTTTCCAACTCGCTCATCAGCGGTCCAGGGGATTGCTCGGCACCACCTATGAATCCGTTGCCGTGCGGCATTACCGCCACGGCCGCACAGAAGCCCTCCGCGTGGTCACCCCCGAAGTCGTTCGCTTCGTCGCGTTGATGAACGACGAGACCGCCACGGCCACCGCTCGGGCCGAAGCGCTGCGCACCGCCGCGGCCGTACACGTCGCTCACACCAGAGACTGCCAGGCGGGGCGTGCTCCCGAACGGCACCTCGCGGAGCTACTGCGAATCCAGCGCCACCACGGCGGTGAGCCGCTGGCGCTGCACGAATCTCCTGGTTGGCGAATTCTGCGCGATGACTATCTCAGCACGAGTGCTGTGTCATCGATCAACGTTCGATTCTTCGGTTTCGGGCCGACAGCCGATCGATGCATCGGGATCGGCTACCTCGTTCAGCCCGGCGGTGTCAACATCCACCTCAGCGCAGCCGGGGGCATCGAACAGTCCTTGCGCCGATTCGCGCACGCTGTCTCTGTCGCCATCCCGGAGTTGTGCGATCTGCTCGAGACGACATCCGTCGCCTAGCATTGCGTGTCGATGAATGACTTGTCGAAGATGGCGGTTCTCGCGGAGCAGGATTCCCGCCCCGAGAGGTGAGTGGGGGTGAAAGCCTACCGAGAGCTTCTGGCAAATCGAACAGTATGCAATATGATCTTGTTCAGTCTGCTGTTCCGGACTGTTCTCAACTCCCAATCGCTGTTGCTGGTCATGCATGTGCGGCACACGTTGGACCTCTCGTACGGCGCCGCGGGCCTCTTGAGCACCGTGGTCTACCTGTGCATGGCGGGCACCGAGCTACAGCGCGGCCCGCGACTGGATCGCTCGGGCCTGCGGCCCACCCTGGCGCCGGCGATCGTGGTGAACGGGATCTGTTGGCTGGTCGCGCCATTCGCCCCGTTTCCGCTGTTGCTACTGCTTGCGGCGTTGGCAGCGTGGTTCGAGATCCCGATCATCAACGTCGCGAAACAGGCCATAACGGTCGCCACTACCGAACGCGAGCGGCGACCGGCGCTCGCCGCGTACGAGGTGACCGCGGATATCTCGCTACTGGTCGGGCCGCCGCTGGGTGTCGCGGCGATGAGTATCTGGGACACCGGGGTAGTGCTGCTCGTGGTCCGATTGGTGGCCGTGGGTTGCGGGGTCGTTTTGTTGCGACTGAATCCACCGCTGCGAACCGGTCCGAGCCGAGTGTCACGGCGTACCCCACACCGACTCTGGTTGCAGATCGGGTTCGTGGCCCCGAATATCGGGTACGCCGCGGCTGCCGCAGTCCTGTGTGCGGAGGAACTGAGTGTCATCACGGCCATGCACGATTTCCACGCCAAGAAGTCGATCGGGCTGGTGCTCGCCATCGGCGCAGCCGGTGCGGTGGTCGGTGGGTACGGTTACGGCGCGATCTCCAGAACCATCTCGCCGTATGTCCTGCTGGTCGGCCTCGGAGTCGGCGTGGTGCCTTGCAATTTGGCAACCGGGCCGGTTTCGCTGGCCATAGCCGTTTTCATCGTCGGCGTGCTGGCCGGTGCCGTGTTCCCGGCCAGCACCGATCGGATGAATGCCGTTGTCTCCGAAGACGCACTCGGTGAAGCCCTCGGCTTTCATTTCAGCCTGATGTGGGTGGGCGTGGCCATGGGAAGCATTCTGGCGAGCCAGTCCGTCGACTTCGCCGGTTCGTCAGGCGGCTTCCTCTCCGCGACCGTGATCGGCATCGGTGCGGGAATCGGGCTGGGCCGGATCGCGGCGCGTGCCGCGCCCACGCCCGGGGCGCCCGACGAAGTGAGTCGAGAACTCATCGTCACCACGACAAGGCGGATAGTGGACGCCGTCCTCGGCGACGATCTCTACGGCTCCCTCGACGCCAGGCCCGACGGAAATGACACCTCCGAGAAGAATGCGGACGCTCCCGTTCCCGGACACCGAAACCGAACGCAAATCGCGGCCGTACCATCCATGGATTCCGAAGCCGTCGACGCCGTCCGGACCGGGCAACGCTTCCCGACACCTTGGAGCGAAACTCCGTCACCGCACGAGCGGAAAGACTCGCCATGGAGCGGGCGCCCGGTTTAACTCCGGGTCTCGCCGACTACCGGCTGTCCGGATTTCGCTTTTCGCCGAGTGAGCATCCGATACGCCCAGAAACCACACGCATCAGCATGCAACTACCATCTCGAAGGTTTATCAACTGTGACATCTATTCGTACGCACTGCTCGAATCTTCCGAACCCGCTCGGGCACACTACCAGCACTACCTATGAGCGGCGCAGCCTCGATCGAGCCGTAAACCTTTCGGATGCCCATTGCCGCCAACCGCTGACGGCCTCGCAGAACGACATCGTCGAGCGGTTCCCGGAGCTGTTCCACGAGGCGCGCGAGCAATCGCAATCCGATCTGGAGGAAACGTTCCTCGCCGCTTTCCTGCATCTGGCCGGCGAGCCGATGCACGCAGATGTGTCCAGATATATGCTGTCGTATTCCGCATCATCCGCGATAACGATGGTGGTAAGTCATTGCGCTCGCGCGGGCAAGCGAGTCGCCCTGATCGAGCCGGTCTTCGACAACATTTCATCGATCTTGCGCCGAGAGGATGTCGAGCTCGTACCGCTGCCGGAACAAGATTGCACCGTCGAACGCCTGCCAGCGGCGATGGCCCGGCTCGAACCTGCGGTGATCTGGTTGGTCTCGCCCAACAATCCCACCGGATGGACGCTGTCGGAAGCGGAGTTCAGAACGTTGGTCCAGTGTTGCGTCGACCGTCGTTGCACCCTGGTCCTCGACGCCTCATTCCGCTTCTTCTCGCCGCAACCCATCGGTTGGTCGCAGTACGAGATCCTGGAGGAATCGGGAGTCTCTTATATCGTGCTGGAAGACACGGGAAAGACCTGGCCGACCAGTGAGATCAAAGTCGGATTGACGGTATGCAGTCCGGATATGTACAAAGACATGTACCGGCTGCACGACGACCTGTTGCAGAGCGTCTCCCCTTTCCATATCCGGGTGCTGACGGAATTCATCGAGGACAGCTGCAAGAATGGGGTTGAGCACAGCATCCTTCCTTTTGTACTCCAGAACCGGGATATCCTCCGGTCGATTCTTCCGGACGGCGAATTAGAATTCCTCACCGATTTGCGGTCGCCTGTTTCGGTGGACTGGCTGCGCCTGCGGGAGGGATGCGATTGCGAGCGCTTCGTCCACGAGGCGATTCGGGAGGGAGTCCACGTGCTACCCGGAACGAACTTCTACTGGAATCAGCCGGAGCGCGGGCGAGAGTTCGTCCGGGTCGCCTTGGCCCGCGACCCGCGACTGGTGCTGGAGGGCGCGCGGCTGCTGCGCGACACCGCAACCCGGCTCACCGCGAAAGAAGCGTGACGATGAGCGCTCGATCGAGCCGCTATCGCACCTTGCTGACCGGGGCCGACCCGACACCGGCCGATATCGAATGGCTGCGACGGCGGAATCTCGAAGTCGATGTTCGTCGCTACGACCTGTCCGAAGCCGAATTGGCGCGCGCCCTGGTCGGCAAGGACGCATACATTCTCGGTGGTGTGGAGCGCGCGACCGCCGCCGCGTTGTCCACTGCCGACGACCTCGAAGTCATAGCGTTCCTGGGTGTCGGGTATCAGCCATACGTCGATACCGCGGCAGCGACCGCGGCGGGAATCGCGGTGACCAACGCGCCAGGAGCCAACGCCCGTGCGGTCGCGGAATTCACGATCGGTCTCATGCTCGACGCGTGGCGCCGGATCACGGACCTGACGAGGGAAACGAAGGCCGGTCGATGGCCCGGGAGCAAGGGGCGCAACCTTCATGCGAAGACGCTCGGCATCGTCGGAATGGGGACCATCGGCGCTATCGTCGCCCGGATGGCGGCCGATGGGTTCGGGATGCGCGTGGTCTACGTGAGCCGAACAGCGAAACCGGAACTGGAACAGACCATCTCCGCTCGCCGGGTCGAGCTGGCCGAGTTGCTCGCCGAGTCCGATGTCATCAGTCTCCATGCTTCATCCGGCCCGCAGACGGCCCGGATGATCGGTGAAGCGCAACTGGCTGCCGTCAAGCCCGGTGCGATTCTGCTCAACACTTCCGAGGCGGAGCTCGTGGATCCAGCGCCGCTGCGAGCCGCGCTGCTCGACGGCCGCCTCGCGGCCGCTGCCATGGACGGCTATTACATCGTGCCCGCGCCTTCCGCGGAAGACGATCCCCTCGGGTTGATGGCATTGGGCGACACCAGGTTTCTCGTCACGCCGCACGCGGCGGGCGCTACCGAGGAGTCCTTCCGCGCGATGCTCACGGCCAATGTCGAGTCCATCGGAAATATTCTCGAGACCGGAGAAGACCCACGAGTCGTCAACCCGGGTTTTCGTGATCACGCCCGTTGGTCGCCTGCGCGCCGCAGGCCCTCGCGCCGATGATGTCGAATCAGTTCGGGCCGGATTCGCCGCGAGGGACTCGGATGATGGCGGACTGTTGATCTGCTATTCGCCCACCCCGTTCAGCATCTGCTCGATGCGGGCGCGCAACGACCGGCCGGCCGCGTGCAAGGGTTCGGTCGAGCGAAGGGTGCGGCTGAGCACGAAAGCGCCCTCGAGCGCCGCGAGGACGGCGAGGATGAACTCGCGGGCGTCCGGCGCGGGCAAGCCGCGGCGGACGAAGTAGTCGGCGCCCTCGTCGATCCAAGAGGCGATGACCTCGGCGGCGACTTCGCGCAGCCCGGGTTCACTGTCGGCGACCTCACCCGCGACGGTGCCGACCGGGCACATGTTCATCCAGCCGGTCTGTTCGATCTGCTCGGCCGCCGACGCGAACGCGGCGGGGATCGCCTGGCGCAGGTCTTCTTCGGCGTCCAACAGCAGCGGGAGCAACTGCAGGTACGCGGCTCCGGACGTGCGCAGCGCCGCGGCGGCGATCTGCGGTTTCCCCTCGGGGAAATGGTGATAGAGCGACCCCATCGGCGCGCTCGCGGCAACGGTGAGCTGCTTGACGCTGGTGCCCGCGTAGCCCTGCGTCCGCATCAGCTCGGCCATCGCGGTGACGAGGCGTTCCCGGGTGCTGGTTGACATCTTCTCGGTCACCGTTCCAGACTAGAGCAACTACTCTAGAGTGATCGCTCGAATGGAGGCGGACATGCCCGTTATCGAACTACCGGTTGGCCGGGTGCACTACGTCGAGCGCGGCGAAGGACCGCCGGTCGTTCTGCTGCACGGCCTGCTGATGAACCACACGGTGTGGGACGAAGTCATCGACGCCCTGCCCGACGGCTTCCGGTACGTGCTGCCGGACCTGCCGCTCGGCGCCCATCCCCTACCGCTGCGCCCGGGGGTGGACCTGAGCTTGCGCGGCCTGAATCAACTCGTCGCCGATCTGCTCGCCGCATTGGATCTGCGGGATGTCACGCTCGTGCACAGCGATTGGGGTGGTGCGCTGTTCCTCACCGCCTACGGGCTCGACGAACGCGTCGGCAGGCTCATCGTGCTGCCGTGCGAGGCGTTCGACAATTTCCCGCCCGGCCTGCCGGGCAAGATGGCCACCGTCGCCACCTATCTGCCGGGCGGCGTTTCGCTGGCGCTGCGGCAATTGCGCGTTCGATGGCTGCGTCGCTCGCCGCTGCTGTTCGGTTGGATGGCGCGGCGCCCGCTGTCCGACGCGCTGGTGCGCGGCTGGACCGAACCGGGGCTGCGGGATGCCCGGATTCGGCGCGACCTGCTCGCCTACACCAAGTCGGGATTCCGCAAGCCGGAATTGATCGCGAATACCGAGGCATTGCGCGACTTCCAGGGCGACGCGCTGATCCTGTGGTCGTCGGCGGGCAAGGTGATGCCGCGCGAGCACGGCCGCAGGCTCGCCGAACTCATCCCCGGCGCGAGGCTGGTCGAAATCGATGACGCCTACGTCCTTTCGATGCTCGACAAGCCCGCCGCGGTCGCCGAGGCGATGTCGGCGTTCCTGGTCGAGCGCCGCACCACGGAGCGGAACACTCGCCGACCGCGGTAACGCTCGGGCGACCACGCCGGGCAGCGCTCTCGGCCGCTTGCCTTGACGTCGACGAGAAGGTTTAGCGTGGCGGTGACGGCGGCGAAGGAGGACGGATGCGCATCGGCGAACTGGCGCAGCGGGCGGGCACGAGCACCCGGGCCCTGCGGTACTACGAGGAACACGGTTTGGTGCGGCCGCGCCGCGCGGCCAACGGGTACCGCTCCTACGACGACGCGGAGGTGCGGATCGTGGCGAAGATCCGTGAACTGCTCGGCGCCGGGTTCGATCTCGACGACATCCGTCCGTTCGTCACCTGCTTGCGGGCGGGCAACGGCTCCGGAGACGTCTGCCCGGACTCGGTCTCCACCTTGCGGCGCAAGCTGGCCGAGGTCGATTCGTATATGGAACGGCTGGCGCAGGTGCGTCGTCATCTGAACGACCGGCTCGCGGCGGCCTGCGAGTTCGACCGGATCGAGCAGCCGAGGTGAGATTCGCGGTCAGCTTCAGCACCCCCTTCTTCGGCGTCGACCCGGATCGGCTGATCGCCTATGCCCAGCACGCCGAACGCTGTGGATTCGAGGCGATCTACCTGCCCGAGCACGTCGCGCTGTACCCGGGTGCGACGATCGGGCCGATGGAGCTCACGCCGACGGTGCCGTTCGCCGACCCGCTCGACGCGCTGAGTTTCGTGGCCGCCGCGACGGATCGGATTCTGCTCGGCACCGCGGTGCTGCTGTTGCCCTATCACCATCCCGTGGTGCTCGCCAAACGCCTGGCGACGATCGACGTCCTGTCCAAGGGCCGGATGCGCCTGCTCACGGTGGGCCTTGGCACGCTGCCCGGCGAGGCGCGGGCCGCGGGCGTCGACTTCGCCACCCGGGGCCGCCGTGCCGACGAGGCCATCGATGTGCTCCGGCTCCTGTGGTCCGGCGGCGCGGACGGGGTGAGCTTCCAAGGCGAGTTCTTCCGGTTCGAGAACCTGTGCAGTTACCCGAAACCCACCGGGGACGGAACTCTGCCGATCCACGTCGGCGGATCGAGCCGCGCCGCCGCACGCCGGGCCGGATCCCGCGGCGACGGCTACTTCCCGGGCGGGGTGCTCGGGCCGGTCGAACGCGCCACCCAGCTGGAGATCGCCCATGCCGCGGCCGGTACGGCGGGCCGGGACCCCGGCACGTTCGAATACACCCGCTGGGGATCGATCGACATGCCCGCCGAGCGGGTCGAGGGAATGGCCGAACAGGGCGTCACGCGCATCGTCGTGAGCGCGAGTACGGGCGACCCGGAGCGCGCCCGCGACGAGTTGTCCGCCTTCGCAGCGCGCTTCGATCTTGCGAACGCACGAAGGTAGCGACCGCGCGCTCGTCGGCGCCGGAAACCTCCTCAGACGGCGTGGCCCGCAACCAGATCCGCCACCGAGTGATAATGCAGGGTATCGGCGGCGGGTCGCCGCACGTCGCCGTCCTCGGGTTCCAGCAGCATTCCCACGTGATCGCCGAAGTCGTAGCGCTCGCGGATGCGGGCGCAGAACCAACTGGGCACCGTGCTGAGCACCGGAATGCCATCGGGACCCGCGTGCCAGTCGCAGTGCACGAACTTGTCGATGTCGTCGCCGGTCTCACCGCCGAAAAGCCGCGCCAGCGACAGCTGTTCGCTGCCGAGCAAATGTACCGCGAGCCGCTCGGCGCGCTGCGCGACCCGGTAGGTGTGGTTCTTCTTGGACAGGCCGATCAAGAACCGGCGCGGCTCGATGCTGACCTGCGTCGCGAATCCGACGAGACAACCGGCGCGCCGGCCATCCGCCTGCGCGGTGACCAGCAGCACGGGATAGTCCGCCGCCGCGACCACCGCGTCGAACACTGCGGTCCGGTCTTCGGTAGCCATCGGTCCTCCCAGCGTGATGCAACGTCTTCCCCGGATGCCCGCGCGACCGTCGCGCAAACATGCCGGACCGGGCAGCGCTCACCCTACAACCGCGGCGGCCGGTCGTCTGAGACGGCGAAGCCGGAAGGGTGGGAAGCCCGGGTGACGGCCCGTGTAGATCGGCTCATTCCGGTCTACATCCCGTGGATGATAGTCCACCACAACGACTTACGCGCCGACACTGAAAACGCATGGTGGCGGTCGCCACATTGCGAGCGCACCGGTGCACTCGGCGGTCGACCTGCCCCGTCGCCCCCGGTTCAGCGGTGCCGGACCCGGCAGCGAGCGCCGCTGCCGGCGGATCATGGCTCCGGCTCGCGGCGCACCGGAACGTCGCCTGCGCGCCCTCGCAGGGTGAGTACGCCTGCGGCGGCGGCGATCATGCACAGCCCCACCACCCAGAGCCCGGCGCGCTGGCTTCCCGTCGCGTCCCTCAGCCCACCGGTGACGTACGGCGCCACGAAACCACTGACGTTGCCGATCGAGTTGATCAGCGCGATGCCGCCCGCCGCGGCGGCACCGGTCAGGAAGGTGCCGGGCAGGGCCCAGAACGTCGGCAGCGCCGCGAGCACGCCCACCGCGCAGACGGTCACCGCGACCATCGCGGCGAACGGATCGCCGAGGTACAGGGCCGCCGGAATGGCGAGGCCGCCGAGCAGCGCGGGCAGCGCGACGTGCCAGACGCGCTCGCCGGTCCGGTCGGCGTGCCGCCCCCACCACACCATCACCATCGCCCCGATCAGGTAGGGCACCGCGTTGATCAGCCCGCGCTGCACCACCGAGTACCGCGTGCCGTACTGCTGCTGGAAGCCGTCGATGATCGTCGGCAGGAAGAAGCCCAGCGCGTAGAGGCCGTAGACGATGCCGCCGTAGACCAAGGCGAGCCCGAGCACCCGAGGATGGGTCAGCGCACGACGCAGAGTCCAGTGCTCGGCGCTGCGCAGCGCGGCCTGCTCGGCGGCGAGTTCGCCCGCGAGCCATTCCCTTTCCGCGGGGGCCAGCCAACTCGCCCGCTCGGGACGGTCGGTCAGGTAGAACCAAGTCACCACCGCCAGCGCGATGGCGGGCAGACCCTCGACCAAGAACATGAACCGCCAACCGCTGAGCCCGAAGACCCCGTCGCCGTACTGGATGATCAGGCTCGACATCGTCGCGCCCAGCGCGGTGGAGATGGGTACCGCGGTCATGAACAACGCCACGATCCGCGCCCGTTGCGCCTGCGGGAACCAGTAGGTCAGATAGAGCAGGATGCCGGGAAAGAAGCCCGCCTCCACCACACCCAGCAGGAACCGCAGGATGTACAGCACGCCGGCGTCGGGTACGAACGCCATCGCGGTGGCCACCAGACCCCAGGTGACCATGATCCGGGCGATCCAGCGCCGGGCGCCGAACCGGTGCAGCGCCAAGTTGCTCGGCACCTCGAGCAGGAGGTATCCGACGAAGAAGATGCCAGAGGCGAATCCGAAGGCGGTCTCGGTGAGACCGAGGTCGGTCTTCATACCGCTGGGCCCGGCGAACCCGATGTTGACCCGGTCCAGATAGTTGACGAAGTACAGCAGCCCGAGAAAGGGCACCAGGCGAATCGTGACCTTGCGCAGCGTAGCGCCGGCCACCTCGGTGGTGGAAACCATCAGCGCACTCTCGGCCCCGGACCACCGCTTCGTCAAGTGCGCCGCGGGAGAACCGCTCTCGCGCGAGCACGCGAGAACGGCCGCCGCGCGCCCCCGTCCGCGACCGGGGGCGCGCATCCGCCGCTAGTCGGCCGGCTCCAGGTACACCGGAAGCCTCGCGTGTCCGTTGGAGATGAAGCTGGACACGGTGCCGAGTTCATCGGGTCCGGCCGCCAAGCGCATGTTCGGGAAGCGCCGGAAGAGCGCGGGCAGGGCGATCTCGGCTTCCAACCGGGCCAGCGGCGCACCCAGGCAGTGATGCGCCCCGTACCCGAAGGACATGTGCTCCTTCGTCGCTCGCCGCACGTCGAACTCGCCCGCGGTGGCGCCGTGCAGCTTCGGATCGCGGTTGGCCCCGGCGTAGGACGCGAGAATCGGCTCGCCCTTGGCGATGCGCAGTCCGTCGATCTCGATGTCGTCGGCGGCGAAGCGCAGCGGAAGATGCGCTACGGGCGCCTCGTAGCGCAATGCCTCCTCGATCAGGTCGGTCCAGGTCGCCCGCTCGCCGGTCACCTCGGCGAGCTGGTCGGGGTGGGTCAGCAAGGCGAAGACGGCCTGATCCAACAGGTTCACCGTGGTCTCGTGCCCGGCGCTGATGACAAGCAGCAGCGTGTCGATCAACTCCTGCTCGGCCAGCTGCTCGCCGTCGTCCTCGTCCCGGTGCGAGATCAGCAGGCTGGTCATGTCGTCACCGGGCGTTTCACGCCGGTAGGCGACGAGCTCACCGAGGATCCGGTACATCTCCAGATAGTTCGCCTGCGACTGCTCGGGCCCGAGCGAAGTGTCGAAGATACCGTCGACGCACGTACGCAGACCGGCGTTCAGGGACTCCGGGACGCCCATCAGCGCGCTGATCACCTGGATCGGCAGCGGGTAGGCGAAGCCTTCCCTGAGGTCCACCGCTTCGCCGGCGGGTGTGGCCGCCAGTTCGCTCAGCAGGTCCGCGGTGATCTGCTCGATCATGGCGCGCATCGCCTGGGTGCGGCGGTGGGTGAACGCGGGCGCGACGAGTTTGCGCAGTCTGCGGTGGTTCGCGCCGTAGGCGGTGAACATGTTGTTCACCGCGACCCACGGCAACAGCGGCCAGTCCTGGGGTATCTCGCCGTTGATGAGCGCGGGCCAGTGCTGCTTGCCGTCTTTCGACACCCTTGGATCGGCCAGCAACCGCTTGAGCAGATCGGCGTCGGTGACCGACCACGCCCGCACACCGCCCGGCAATTCGACGAGGGCCACCGGCCCGCGCGCGCGGATTCGCGCGGATTCACCCTGGATGTCGGCGCCTGTCGGATCGAGAACTAGGGGCTGTGTGTCCATCGGGAACTCCTTAGAAGACGGTCAGCGGAGGGGATTTCGGAAAGACCACGGGCAGCGACACCAGCGCGCGGTGGAACGGGCCCGGCCGCCAGTTCAACTGGCTGGGCGACACGGCCAAGCGCAATTCGGGCAGCGCGTCGAGGATCTGATCGATCGCGTCCTGGACCACCAGGTACGCGGCCGATCGGGCGGGGCAGGCATGCGGTCCCACGCTCCACGCCAGATGCGCGCGGCTGTCGGTGCGCTGACCGACACCGATCGCGGGATCGTTGTTGCAGCCCGCCATGCTGATCACGACCGGCTGGTGCGCCGGCAGCCAGACATCGTCGATGAGGATCGGCTGCTTGGGATAGCTGACGCAGTAGTTCGCCATCGGGGGGTCGTTGAACAACACCTCGTCGAGGGCGTCGCGGGTCGAAAGGCTCCCGCCGAGAAAGTCTCCCGCGAACCGTTCGTCGGTGAGCATCAGCAGCAGCGTGTTGACGATCAGGTTCTGCATCGGTTCGATACCGGCGCCGTAGAGCGTGACCAGCTGGTGGATCATCTCCACGTCGTCCAGGCCCGCCTCGTGCCGCAACAGCCGCGAGGTGATGTCGTCACCGGGGTCTTTGCGCTTGAGTTGCACGAGTTCGAACAGCGCGTCGGTGAGCATCGCGTTGCCCTTGTCCGCGTTCACGCCCTCGAAAATGGCGGCCATGCCGGTGGCGACCTGCTGGCCGATATCCGCCGGGCAGCCGATCATGGCGTTGAGCACCGCGAAGCTGAGCGGGAACGCGTACTGGCTGATCAGATCGGCCGCACCGTCCTCACAGAACGCGTTGATCAACGGGATGGCGATCTGCTCGATGGTTCCGTGCAGCGCGTGCAGATCTACCCCGGCAATGCTCGCGACGTTCGCCTGCCGGTAGCGCAGATGTTCCAGGCCGGAACTGCGCAGCGCGTTCGGCCGCCACTCCAGCATCGGCAGGACCGGGCACTCGCCGGGAACGTCCTTCTGCCAGGTGCGCGGATCGGCCGGGAAGTGGTCGGGATCGTTCAAGATACGCAGCGCGGTGTGGTAGCCGATCACCAGCGTGGCGGGCAGGTTCGGCGATAGTTCGACCGGCACGAGCGGACCGTACTGCCTGCGCATCTCGCGGTAGGCCTGGTGCGGATCCTCGGCGTATTCCTGCGAGTACAACGGGTAGCGAGGGCCGCTGCTATCGATCGGCGAGCTGTGCGTGACGGGGCACCCGTTCGCGAATGTGGACGGCGGGAAATGTGGCGTGGTCAAAGACGAAACTCCAGAGGAACGAACATTTCGACGAACGCGATCGCCCGGCGCGTGCGCGCCGCGACGGCGTAGGTCGACGTGATGCGGGGGAATCGGTGACAGGCCGGCGCACACCCTCATCAGCTGTGCACGACGACCTCTGAGCGGCAACCTCCTTCTGGTCGGATGCGACGGCGTCGGCACGCCGGGCGGAGCGAGACTACGGCACAGAACTCCCCTCCGGCTGATCCCAGAAGACGGGCAGCGGCGGCGATTCGGGGAAGAGGACGGGCAGGGCGGTCAGCGATCGATGGAACGGACCCGGCCGCCAGGTCAGCTGCTCGGCGGGGACGGCCAGCCGCATCTCGGGCAGCGCGTCCAGCAGCTGATCGATGGCGTCCTGCGCGATCATGTAGGCCACCGAACGGGCCGGGCAGGTGTGCGGCCCGACACTCCAGGCCAGATGAGCCCGGTTGTCGGTGTACTTCCCGGTGTTGATCGCCGGGTCGTCGTTGCAGCCGGCCATGCTGACGACCACCGGCTGGTGCGCGGGTAGCCAGACGCCGTCGATGAGCATCGGCTGCCGTGGGAAGGTGACACAGTAATTCGACAGCGGCGGGTCGGTGAACAACACCTCGTCCAGCGCGTCCCTGGTCGACAAGCTGCCGCCGAGAATGCCGCCGGCGAACCGCGGGTCGGTGAGCATCAGCCGCAGGGTGTTGACGATCAGATTCTGCTCCGGCTCGATGCCCGCGCCATACAGCATCAGCACCTGCTGGGTCATCTCCGCGTCGCTGAAATCGACGGGATGGCCCAAAATCCGGGAGACGATGTCGTCGCCGGGATGGGACCGCTTCAGCGCCACCAACTCCGCCATCGCGTCGTTCAGCATCGCGTTGCCCCGCTCGGCCTCCACGCCTTCGAACATCGCCGCCATCCCCATCGCCGCCCGCTGCCCGATTTCCAGCGGGCATCCGAGCATGGCGTTGATCACCGCGAACGACAGCGGAAAGGCGTATTGCGCGATCAGATCGGCCGAGCCCTCGCCGCAGAAGGTGTTGATCAGCGGAACGGCGATCTGCTCCACCGTGTTGTGCAGCGCGAACTGGTCGATCTCGTCGATGGCCGCGACGGTGGCCTGCCGATACCTGGCATGTTCCAGGCCGGTGTTGCGGATCGCGGCCGGACGCCACTCGAGCAGTGGCAGGACCGGGCAGTCACTGGGCACGGTCTGCTGCCAGGTCCGCGAATCGGCGGGAAAATGGTCGGGGTCGTTCAGGATGCGCAGCGCGGTGTGGTAGCCGATCACCAATGTCGCGGGCACGCCTGGCGACAGTTCCACCGGCACCAACGAACCGTATCTCCTGCGCGCCTCGCGATAGACGCGGTGCGGGTCCGATGCGAAATCGTCCGAATACAGCGCGACGCGGGGGTCGTCGGAGCCGACCGGTGAGCCGTGCCGGACCGGGCAGCCGCTGGAGGAGGACGATGTCGAGGACTGTGGGTGGGTCAAAACGTGACTCCAAGGTCGGAACGTTCGACGAGCAGGGTAAGCACACGACCCGCGTCCCGTGGTCTCGGGACCCGATTGCCATGTGAGCTTCGCGAATTCGACTCTACGCCGAATTGCACTGCGGCAGAGCATATCTCGTGCGCCGAACCGGCGCGATGGGCTTGGGTTCCGGGTGCGCGCGCCTGCGGTGGAACACCTCTGCCCGGCACGGGCCGTCCGAGCGCCCGTGCCGGGTGGATCGAGATGTTCGTCCGGACCGGACTACCGCGCCGCCTCCAGGAACACCGGCAGCTCGGCATGGCCGTTGGAGATGAAGCTGAGCACGGGGCCCAGCTCGGACGGATCGGTCGCGAGGCGCATGTCGGGGAAACGCCGGAAGATGGCCGGAAGGGCGATCTCGGCTTCCAGCCGGGCCAGCGGCGCGCCCAGGCAGTGATGGGCGCCGTAACCGAAGGCCAGATGATCCTTGGTCGGCCGCCGCAGGTCGAACTCACCCGCGGTGGCGCCGTGCAGTTTCGGATCGCGGTTGGCCGCCACATAGGAGGCCAGGATCGCCTCCCCCTTGGGGATGCGGACACCGGCGATATCGATGTCCTCGACGGCGTAGCGCAGCGGCAGGTGCGCCACCGGCGCCTCGAAGCGCAGCGACTCCTCCACCACGTCCGACCACGGAATCCGGCCCGCCATCACGTCGGCGCGCTGGTCGGCGTGGGTGAGCAACGCGAAGATGGCCTGATCGAGCAGGTTCACCGTCGTCTCGTGCCCGGCGTTGATGACCAGCATCAGGGTGTCGACGAGTTCCTTCTCGGTCAGCTGTGAGCCGTCCTCCTCGTCCCGGCTGGCGATCAGCACGCTGGTGATGTCGTCGCCGGGCGTCTCCCGCCGGTAGGCCACGAGTTCGCTGATCAGCCGGTACATCTCGAGATAGTTGGCCTGGGCCTCCTCCGGCCCGAAGGAAGTGTCGAAGAATCCGTCGACACATTTCCGTACGCCGGGGCCCAAATGGTCGGGCACGCCCATCAGCTCGGTGATGACCTGGATCGGCACCGGATAGGCGTAGCCCTCGCGCAGGTCGACGGCCGCACCGCTCGGGGTCGCCGCCAGCCCGTCGAGCAGGTCCGCGGTGATCGCTTCGATGCGCGGTCGAAGCGCCACGGTGCGGCGGTGCGTGAACGCCGGTGCGACCAGCTTGCGCAACCGGCGATGTTCGGTGCCGTAGGCGGTGAACATGTTGTCGACGGCCACCCACGGGTGCAGCGGCCACTCCTGGGTGATCTCGCCGTTCATGAACGCCGCCCAGTGCTGCCGGGGATCCTTCGACACGCGCGCGTCGGCCAACAGGGTCTTGAGCACGACGGCATCGGTGATCGACCACGCGGGCACCCCGCCGGGCAGTTCCACCAGGGCCACCGGCCCACGCTCGCGCAGCCGCGCGGCCTCGCCTTGGATATCGGAACCGGTCAGATCCAAGACTATCGGCTCTTGCGACATCGGGACGCTTCTCCTTACACCAAGTTCAAGGGAGGGGACTTCGGAAAGACGACCGGCAAGGCCGCCAACGCCCGGTGGAACGGGCCGGGCCGCCAGACCACTTGATCCGCGGGCACGGCCAACTGCATTTCGGGAAGCGCGTCGAGCAGCTGGTCGATGGCTTCTTGCACGACCACCGACGCCACCGACTTCGCGGGGCAGGCGTGCGGTCCGACGGCCCAGGCCAGGTGCGAGCGGTTGCCGGTGCGGTCGCCGCCGCGGATCGCCGGGTCGTTGTTGCAGGCGGCCAGGCTGACCATGACCGGCTGATGCGCGGGCAACCAGGTGTTGTCGATCAGGATGGGCTGACGCGGATAGGTGATGCAGAAGTTCGCCATCGGCGGGTCGTTGAACAACACCTCGTCCAGCGCGTCGCGCGTCGACAGGCTGCCGCCGAGGACGTCGCCGCCGAAACGGTCGTCGGTGAGCATCAGCAGCAGCGTGTTGGTGATCAGGTTCTGCTGCGGCTCGATTCCGGCGCCGTAGAGGCTGATCAGGTTGGAGAGCATCTCCTCGTCGTTCAGATTGGCCGGGTGATGCGCCAGCCCGGAGGTGACGTCGTCGCCCGGCTCCGCGCGGCGCTGATGGATCAACTCCATCAGGGCCTCGGAGAGCATCTGCATCCCCTTGGCCGCCTCCACGGTGTCGAAGAGCATCGCCATGCCGGTGGCGACCCGCTGACCCAGTTCCGTCGAGCAGCCGACGATCCGGTTGAGAACTTCGAAGACGAGCGGGAACGCGTACTGCGTCACCAGATCAGCGGATCCGACCTCGATGAAGGTATTGATCAGCGGAATCGCGATGCGCTCGACCATCGAGTGCACCTCGTGCAGGTCGATGGCATCGATGCTCGTGGTGTAGGCGCCCCGGTAGCGGGCATGCGCGGCGCCGCTGTTGCGCAGGGCGTTCGGATACCACTCCATCATCGGACGGATGGGCGAGTCCTCGGGGATGTTCTTCTGCCAGACGCGGGGATCAGCGGGAAAGTGCTCGGGATCGTTGAGGATCCGCACTGCTTCCTGATAGCCGATCACCAGCGTGGCGGGCACACCGGGCGACAGCTCGATCGGGACCAGCGATCCATGGCGCCTGCGCATCTCCCGGTAGGTCCCGTGCGGGTCGGCCGCGAAATCCTCCGCGTAGAGCGGGAATCTGGGACCGTCGGCGTCGATCGGCGATCCGTGCGCGACCGGGCAGGCGCCGGTGGCTAGGTGTGGCGGGTAGGTCGAGGACTGTGGCGTGGTCAAATGCGAGACTCCAAACGGTGGAACAAGAATTCGACAAGCGTGATCAGTGAACGCAGGCACGTGCCTCGATCACGCGCGTCCAGTAGCGTCAGCGGTGTGCCGGGTTCCAGGTCGAGGGCATCGCGCACCTCTTCCAACGGGTAGGGCCGCGCGCCTTCGAACTGATTGACCGCCACGGAATAGGGAACGCCGCGTTCCTCGAGCACCGAGAGGACCTCGTCGGACTTCTCGATGCGGCGGGTGTCCACCAAGACGAGCGCGCCGAGGGCACCGCGGGCCAGCTCCTCCCACAAGGGGACGAAACGCTGCTGGCCCGGAGTGCCGAACAGGTAGAGCGCGAGTTTGGGACTGAGGGTGATGCGGCCGAAGTCCATCGCGACCGTGGTCTGCGATTTGCCGGGCAGTCCGGCCATGTCGTCCACGCCGACGCTGGCTTCGGTGATGGTCTCCTCGGTGCGCAGCGGCTTGATCTCCGAGACGCTGCTCACGAACGTGGTCTTGCCGACGCCGAAATTGCCGGCCACCAGCAGTTTCACCGAGCGGGTCACGGTCTCCGGCACGTAGTCGACGGCGCGATCAGACGGCGAGAGCACGGAGCCCATTGAGTACCTCCTCCAGCAGAGCGATCTCCGGCAGGGACTCGGCCGGGGTGGGAGTGACCAGGTGCCCGCCGTCCATGAGATCGGACGCGACGATCTTCACGACGGACGGCGGGAGGTCGAGATACGCCGCGATCTCGGCGATCGACAGCGCACCCCGACGGCTGCACAGGGCCATGACCCGGCGCGCATCGGGCGACGCGCCGGGGAGTGGATCTTTGGCGGTCAGGACCAAAGTAACCAGGTCCAGCTCGCGAGTGGGACGCGTACGCCCTCCGGTGCGCACATAGGCCCGGACCAGGTCCGGATCGCGCCGCGGCTTGCTCATGACGTCGCCTCGCTTTCGCTCGGCTCCGTGATGCGCAGCGGCGCAGTACCTTTGACTCGCTCGCTGCGCTCGATCATGGCATTTCGCTGCCGTCTACGCGCCTACGCGGCTGGCTGCCGAGCTCGCGTCCGACCCGGCCGGCCAACTCGTTCATCCGGTGGGCGACGAGGCCCACGTCGATCTCGTTGGTGGTCGCGACGCCGAGTAACGCGCCCTCGCCCGCCGCGGTGATGAGGATCATTCCCTGGTCGTACTCGGTCATGTTCTGCCGGACGCCATTCGCGGAATCACCACAGAACTCGCCGAGCGCCTTGCCGAGTGAGCGCAGGCCGGAGGCCGCCGCGGCGAAGCGCTCCGCCTCGTCGCGCGCGATCCCCGTGGAGTGCGCGATCCGCAGGCCGTCGTCGGACAGCAACACCGCGAACCGCACACCCGTGATGCTGAGATCTTCGAGTAGCCAGCCCAGTTTGTTGCTGCTGTCGGTCACGGGTGTGGCCATCAGGATGTCATCCCTTCCGTGTCATCAGATGCGGCGGCGCGGCCGCTCTTGGAGCCGGTATGCCAAGCTGCTGCGACCTCGGGGCGAGCGAGGCCCGGTTCGGTGCGCGGCCCGACCGGGGCGAGCGCGACCGTCCTGCGTCGTCGCTTGGGTAACCCGCCGCTGGTGATCTCACTCACCGTCAGCGAGTGCTCGTCCTCGCCGGGCTGCTCGCTCGGCGCGTCCTGCGCGGGAACCGTCACCGGCTCCGGTTTGGCCTCGGCCACGGGCGCGACCTCCTGGACGTTCTGCGGGGTGACCAGCAGCGACTCCGGGATGTAGACCATCGCGCGCATGCCGCCGTAGACGTTCGGGCCGTCGATGTAGACGGTGAAACCGTAGCGACGGGCCAGCGCGGCGATACCCGGGAAGCCGACCTTCGGCGAGGGGCCGAGCTGGTGGATGTCGACGGGCCGCTCGTGCGCGAGCACCTGGCGGGCCTCCTCCATCTGCTCGGCGTTCATCCGCACGCCCGCGTCATCGATGATGACGGTGACGCCGTGATGGCCCTCTTGGAAGTTGACGTCCACGTAGGAAGTCGGCGGGGAGTACCGCAACGCGTTGTCCAGCAGGGTCGCCAGCGTGTGCACGAGCGGTTCCACCGCGCGGCTGATCACGACGCGATCGAGCTGGTTGGGCCGCACCCGCAGGTATTCGCGGACGCGGCCGATGGCGCCACCGACCACGTCGGTCAGCGTCTGCGCGGGCCAGCGACGGCCGGGCAGACCACCGCAGACGATCACATAGGACTGCGCCTGACGGATCATCTGCTGCACGGTGTGGTCGATGCGGGTGAGGGTTTCGTACACCGCGTCGTCGCGATGCTCACGCAGCGCGGCGCTCACCACCTGGCTGACATCCGCGCCGAGACTGACCACGGAGGTACCGAACGAGCGCACCGCGGCGCTGGTCGCCTGGCGCGACGCCGAGGCGACCTCGGTGCGCGCGGACTCCTCGGCGGCCTTGATCGCCTGCTGCGCCTCGTTGTTGGTCAGGTCCCTGGTCTCCGAGCGCATCAGGCTCAGATCGTCGGCGTACCGCTCGGAGATCCACCGCAGGATCTGCGCGAGCCGTGAATTCTCCATCCCCGCCTGGACTTCGACCGGGGGCACCTGCGACTCGAACCGGCGGATCGACTCGGCCACCGCGGGCAGCGTGGTGGCGGCGAACCGCTCGAGCGTGTCCTCCGTCGCGCGCTGTTCCCTGCTCACAGCCTCGAGCTTGGCCCGTTGAGCCCTGGCATACTGCACTGCGTACAACGCCCCCGCTACGGCGATCACCAAAGCGGCGGCGAGGATCCATGAAAGCACCACGGCGATATCTTGATTCATCAGTTCTTTCGTCGTTGACTGGTCTCGAGGAATCGGCCCACTGCCATCCTGCTTCGCTCGCCTTCCCTCGCCTGCCGACCATGAACGGACCGGTCGGTGGGGTCCGCGTCGGAGTACCGGAACCCCGCGACGGCACCGGCACTCACCGAGAGTGCCTACCGCACAGTGCCCGCAGGACAGGCGATTACACGTCAATCGCCGACCGCCCGGATCGTATCCGAACGGTAACCAGAACCCGACCAAACGCACATTAGCAGCATTCCAACGAAGTCTCTGCCGATCCCATCGACACTTTCCGTTTTCCCGGAGCTGGGACGATGCGTGCCGGGGATCGCGACATAGCTGCGCAATAATGTTGGGCTGCGGTGCAACCCGCGGACGTTCGCCCTGGGTACGGGCCCGCACCCGGGATGAGCACCGGAAACGGCACCGGCGGCGCAGCGGCCGTGCGGGCCGGGCGCCGGAACTCGGCAGGCGGAATGGGTGTTCACCGGTCTGTCCACAATCGTATTGGCGGGCGTTCGAATTCGACCGGGTGCGCCACCGGCCGGATACCATGCGCCCATGGCAAAGCTGAAGGTCTCGGTCGACGTCCCGATCTCGCCCGAGGAGGCCTGGACGCACACCTCCAACCTCGCCGAACTCGACAAATGGCTGACCATGCACGAAGCCTGGCGCGGTGAGGTTCCCGCCGAGTTGACCGTCGGCACCCGACTGGTCGGCATCGCCTCGGTGAAGGGCCTGCGCAACCGGGTCACCTGGACGGTGTGCGCCGCCGAGCCCCCGCGCCGCCTGCAACTGACCGGCGCGGGCAAGGGCGGCACCAAACTGGGCCTGCAACTGCTCGTCGCGCCGAAAGGCTCCGGCTCGGAGGTCACCGTCGACATCGAACTCGGCGGCGCGCCGCTGTTCGGTCCGATCGGATCCGGTGTGGCCCGCGCGGTCAAAGGCGATATCGAGCGCTCCCTGGACCGCTTCATCGCACTCTACGGCTGAGCCCGGCCGTCATCCGCCGAGGGCGTCGAAGATCTCCTCGGCCCGGTCGCGGCTGCGATACATGTTCCACGCGGTGTCGGCCAAGTCGTCCGGATCGAGAGTGTGGCCTTCCACGCTGCCGAAGCGCGCAGGGTCGGCGGTGACCATGGCGTGGATGTCCCCGCGCTCCACGAGACCGCCGATGGTGAGGGTGCCCGCGTAGAGGTCGCGCCCGGCCAGGGCCGCGTTGAGGGTGAGCGCGTAATTGCGCAGCGCGGCGGTCGCGAGGGCGAGGTGACCGAGCATGGGCATGGGGCGGACACTGGAAAGGCCCCCGGCGAAGAGCAACGCACCGTCCCCGCGGTCGAGCATGCCGGGCAGCACGTCGCTCACCACGTCCACCGCAGGCCATACCCACTCGAAGGCCGATCGCGCCGTCTCGGCGTCGATATCGGTGATCGGCACCGGCCGCTGTGTCGGCCCCGGCCCGTAATAGAGCACTCCGATCGGGCCGTCGCGGCGGATGTCGGCGAGTACCGCGCCGAGCCGCGGGCGATCGGTGACGTCCGCGACGTGGGCGGTGGCGTCGATACCGCGCGCCGCCAGGTCGGCCAGGTAGGCCGCGTGCCTCGCGTCGCTGCGCGAGACCAGCGCGATGCGGAATCCTTCCCGGCCGAAACGGCGGGCCATCGACATCCCGAGGCCGGGCCCGACGCCGACGATCACTGCGGTTGCGTGCTGCGCCATACGCACTCCTTGAATCTGAGGCCCCCCTCGATTTATCACGGTAGCATGAAATCGAGGCTTCCCTCAGTTTTGTAGAATGGCCGCGTGACCAAACCGCTGCGCCGGGACGCCGCCCGCAATCGCGAGAAATTGCTGCGGCACGCGGCCGATGTGTTCACCGAGCAGGGCCTCGAGGGCTCTCTGGAGGAGATCGCGCGGCGGGCGGGCGTCAGCATCGGAACGCTGTACAACCATTTCCCGACCCGCGACACGTTGATCGACGCCCTCCTGCCGCCACGCCTGGCGGCCGTGGACGAGATCGCCGCCCGCGCCGCGGCCGAGCCGGACGCGTGGACGGCGTTCACCGGCTTCGTGGAAGACCTGCTCATCCGGCTGACCGCCGATCGCGGGTTGCTCGAAGCGTTCACCGGGGATCATCCCGCGGCGGCTCGGCTGGCGGAGGCTTGCCATCGCGGAATGTCGCAGCTGTCCGCGGTTCTCGCGCGCGTCCGGGAAGACGGTGCGCTGCGCGCCGACGCGACCGACGAGGACGTCGTCGACTTGGTGTGGGCGCTGTCGCTGCTCGGGGAGACCACCGGCTCGCCGTCGTGGCGGCGTGCCGCGGAGATCGTGTTCGACGGCCTTCGAAGCCGTCGGTGACCGGAACGCACACCGGTGCCGCACGCAGCGGCAGCGGACGGGATTCATCTCGCCGATCAGGTGACGGGGCCCGGTCGTCCGGATCGTCCTCGACCGGACCCGACCAGCTGCCAGGGACGCGTCCCCGGCGTGGATGCACGGGGCGATCGGGCGGCAACCGGCCGACATCGTCCCGAGATCGCCTGACGGACAAGCGATCTCGGGACGGGTACACCTAGGCGTGTACCACCGTGGCGGCGTCGACCGCCTCCGGGTTCTTCGGCTTCGTGCGTGGCAGGAAGGATGCCGGGATCAGGGTGAGCACGATCAGCACCAGCGCCACCACATAGGTGTGGCTGAACGCTTCCGCGGCCTGCTGGAGACCGGTGTCGACGGCCCCCGGCGGAAGCTGGCTCGCCAGGCCGGGATCGAAGTTCGACGCAATCGCCGGACGCGCGAGCGGCTGGTTGTTCAGCAGGTTGGTCAGCACCACCGACATCGTCGCCGTGCCGATCGAACCGGCGGTCTGGTTGACGATGTTCATCAGCGTCGACCCGCGAGCCACCTGCTGGTGGGTCAGGGTCTGGATCGCCGCGGTCATGATCGGCATCATGGTGCAGCCCATGCCGAGGCCCATCACGAACAGGGCGCCGATCATGGGGAGGTACGAGCTGTCGGCGTCGAGCTGGATGAAGTACGCCGTCCCGATCGAGATCAGCGTGATACCGACGAGCACGATCTTGCCCGGACCGATCTTGTCCACGAAACGGCCCGCGATCGGCATGCTGAGCATCGCGCCGATGCCCTGCGGCGCGATCAGCAGACCGGCTTGCAGCGCCGACTCGCCGCGCACCTGTTGCAGGTAGGTCGGCAGCAGCAGGCCCGCTCCGAAGAACGCGATGGCGAACAGCACCATCGTGAGCACCGCGAAGGTCAGCGACCGGTTACCGAACAGGTGCAGATCGATCAGCGGGTGCTCGGTGCGCAGCGCGTGGAATACGAACGCGGCCATCAGCAGCGCGCCGACGGCGGCCGGAATCAGCACCTTCGCCGCCAGCACGGTTCCCTCCCCCGGGATCGAGGAGACGCCGAACAGGAACAGCGCGAGGCCGGGCGAGGCCAGCAGCATGCCGATGAAGTCGAACGACTCCGACGGCTCCGGCTTGTCGCCGGGCAGCAAGATGATCGCGAGCGACAAGGCGACCACGCCGATCGGCAGGTTGATCAAGAAGATCCAGTGCCAGCTGAAGTTCTCGATCAGCCAGCCGCCCAGGATCGGGCCGCCGATCGGGCCGAGCAGCATCGGCACGCCGAGCACCGCCATCACCCTGCCGACCCGCTGCGGACCGGCGGCATGGGTCATGATCGTCATGCCCAGCGGCATCAGCATGCCGCCGCCCAAGCCCTGGATCACGCGGAATGCGATCAGCGATTCGATGTTCCACGCCGTGCTGCACAGCAGTGAGCCGAGCACGAAGAAGGTGAGAGCCATGATGTACAGCCGCTTGGTGCCGAAGCGGTCGGCCGCCCACCCGGTCAGCGGGATCACGGTGGCCAGCGCGAGCGTGTAGCCGGTCATCGTCCACGCCGCGATGGCGTAGCTCGTGTCGAACTCGCGTTGGAAGGTCGGGATCGCGACGCTGACGACGGTGATGTCGAGAATCGACATGATCGCGCCGAGCACGACCACGCCCGCGACCTTGAAGACGGCCGCGTCCAATTTGTCGGCCGACGGGTCGGGCCCAGCCGCCTGGGTATCCGGAGGTTGTGTCACCGTTTAAGCGTTGCACCTTCGCGGCCACAACACCAGTCATTGTCCGTTCCTGATGCCGGGAATTCCGCGAGCGCGGACAAGGCGGCCCGGGTCGCGGCCTCGCTCGCGGGCAGCAACGGCAGCCGTACCGCCGCGCTCGGTATGCGGCCCTGCGCCGCGAGCACGGCTTTGATCACCGCGGGATTGGGTTCGGCGAACAGCGCCGCCGACAGTACCGCCAGCCGGTGACCGAGCGACCGCGCCAGGTCGACCGGACCGGTGCGCCACGCGGCGACCAGGGCAGCGAACGACGAGGTGTGCACGGCGGCGGAGGCAGCGATCGCGCCGGAGGCGCCGAGAGCCAGCAGCGGCGCGGCGAACAGATCGTCGCCCGCCAGCACGGCGAAATCGGCGGGACGCGCGCTCATCAGCGCGATGGTTGCCTCATCGATGGCGCCGACGGCATGCTTCAGGCCGATGACCTCGGGCATTTCCGCGAGCGCCAGCAAGGTGTCGGTGCCGAGGGAAAGCCCGGTCCGATACGGGATGTGGTAGACGACCAGCGGCACCGGGGACGCCGCGGCGAGCCGGCCGAAGTGCGCGAGCACACCCGCCTCGGACGGTCGCGTGTAGTACGGGACCACGGTGAGCGCCGCGGTGCTGCCCGGATCGAGACCGGCGAGTGCCTCGACGGAAGCCGCCGTCGAGTTCGATCCCACGCCGACCAGCAACGGAGCGTCGCGTTCCCGGCAGACGCCCGCGCACACGTCGACCACTCGCGCCCGCTCCTGCGCCGTCAACGTCGCGGGCTCCCCGGTGGTGCCGAGCGCGACGATGCCGGTCGCTCCGTCGTCGAGCACCTCGTGCGCGAGCCGCTCCAGCGCGCCCGCGGCGAGCCCGCCATCGGCCGTGAACGGCGTGACCAAGGGGACGAGAAGACCTGCGAGTGTCATGACGACCAGCCTGACCGCACCGAATCATCAGATCCAGTTCACGTTCCTGTCGCAGACCATAAGCTCGACTTATGCTCGATGTCCGGAAACTGCGTCTGCTGCGGGAACTGTCGCATCGCCAGACCATCGCCGCGGTGGCGCAAGCCCTCGCCTACACGCCGTCGGCGGTCTCGCAGCAGCTCGCCGCCCTGGAACGGGAGGCGGGCGTGGCGCTGCTGACGCGAACCGGCCGGCGGGTGACGCTGACCCCGGCGGCCGTGGCCCTGGTCCAGCACACCGAGCGGATTCTCGCGGTGCTCGAACAGGCCGGCGCCGAGCTGGCCACGACCCGCGCCGAACTCACCGGAACGCTGCGCATCGGAGCGTTCCCCACCGCGGTGCGGACCATCCTCTCCCCCGCACTCGTCGCACTGAGCAGCGCGCACCCCCGGCTGGAACTGCGTGTGACCGAACTGGATCCGGCGCTGGCGCCCGACGCACTGCGCGCCGAGACCCTCGATGTCGCGCTGATCCAGGAGTACGACTACGTGCCGGTCCCCGCCGATCCCGCATTGCACAGTGAGCCGCTGTTCGAGGAGATCGTCTATCTCGCGGCGCGATCGGCCGAACCGCTCGCCGCGCACCGCGAAAGTGCCTGGATCGCGAGCACTCCCGGCACGCTGTGCCACACGATGACCGTGCGCGCGTGCGAGGCCGCGGGCTTCACGCCCCGGATCCGGCATCACGCCGACGACTTCGGCACGGTCCTCGCACTCGTCGCCGCCGGTCAAGGAGTCGCCCTCGTCCCGGAATTCGGGACGCGGGATCGCCCTGCGGGCGTCACGCTGGGCGCGCTGCCGACGCGACGGCGGACCCGCCTCGCCTATCGGCGCGGTGCGGGCGACCATCCCGTCGTGCGCGCCGCCCGAGTCGCATTGCGGGAATCGGCGGAACGTTCCCCCGGCCGCTGAACCGCTCAGCGCAGCCGATACCGGCTGGTGGGTACGACATCCAGGTTCCGGTCACCGCCGAAGGTCGCGACGCTGGTCATCAGCCGCTCGATGCGGCGCGCCAGCTCCGCCGCGTCGCCGCCGCTGCCGTAGAACGCGTGCGGATCGGTGAGGGCCTCGATCGGGAACAGCTCCTCCACGATTCCGGCGATGTCCGGCGCACCGGCCGTGGCGGGACCGGTCACGACGTTCTGGACGTAGCCGAACGTCGCCTGGGTCTCGATGGCGATCGCGGTGTGGTGGTTGCGCCAGCGGTCCAGCCAGTCGGCCTGCGACAGGTCATCCGGTTTGCGTAGGAAGGCGATGTTCGACAGGCCCGGCGCTCGCTCGCGCACGGTGGTGACCGGCGGCGGAATCGGAGTCGCCTCCTCGACGTGCCAGCCCGCCACCCGCTCGGCCACGGCGCTCAGCGCTCGTTCCGCCGCGTCCGGGCGCGGCGTCCCGTCCCACCAGACGCTGACTACGGCCTGCACCGGCGCGTCGAAGGTCGTGATGCGCAACATCGCCGCCTCGACCGCCGCGTCCGCGATGTTCGCCTGCACCGCCGCGGCCCCCGTCAGTCGCGGCGCCGGATCCGCTGCGAGCAGGTCGCGCACGCCCCACAGCGCGTAGATCGTCTTCATCGCGGACCACTTTCTAGAACACGTTTCACTCAGGATCCGAGCCTAACCCACGGCGCGGTTGGCCGGGGCGGCTCGGGGTATCCGACCGTCAGTCTTCCGAAGGGGTGATCCGTGCGGACCATATCGACCGACATCCCGGCCAGGCTGGATCGTCTGCCTTGGTCGCGGTGGCACTGGATGATCGTGATCGGGCTCGGCTCCGTCTGGATCCTCGACGGGCTCGAAGTGACCGTCGTCGGCAGCGTGGCCGCCCGGCTGTCGGAACCGGGCAGCGGCCTGAACATCACGGCGGCACAGGTTTCCGGTCTCGCCGCGGCGATGTACGTCGCGGGCGCGGGCTCCGGCGCGCTCTTCTTCGGTTGGCTTACCGACAGATTCGGCCGGAAGAAGCTCTTCTTGGTGACCCTGGCGGTGTACCTGTTCGCGACCGCGATGACGGCGTTGTCGTTCTCGATGTGGTGGTTCGTCTTCTTCCGGTTCCTTACCGGATTCGGCATCGGCGGCGAATACGCGGCCATCAATTCCGCCATCGACGAGCTGATTCCGAAGCAGTACCGCGGGCGCATCGACATCGTCATCAACGGCACCTACTGGCTCGGCGCCGTCGGCGGTGCGCTGCTGTCCATCGTCGCGCTCGACACCGACCTCTTCGCACCGAATGTCGGCTGGCGCTTGACCTTCGCGCTCGGTGCCGTGTTCGGACTGGTCATCCTGCTGGTGCGCAGGCATGTCCCGGAGAGTCCGCGCTGGCAGTTCATCCACGGCCACGAAGACGACGCGGAGCGCACCGTCATCGCGATCGAGGAGCGCGTCCGCGCGGACGCGGACGCCGCGCTGACGGACGTCTCCGATCAGCGGATCCGGATCCGGCAGCGGCGGAGCATCTCCTTCCGCGAGATCGCGGAGGTGATCGTGCGGCGCTATCCACGGCGTGGCGTGCTCGGTTTGTCGCTGTTCATCGGGCAGGCATTCCTCTACAACGCCATCACGTTCAACTACGCGCTCATCTTGTCCAAATCCTTCGATATCCCCGACGACCGGGTCGGCTACTACTTCGCGATCCTCTGCTTCGGCAACTTCCTCGGCCCGCTGCTGCTGGGCAAGCTGTTCGACACGGTCGGGCGCAAGCCGATGATCGCGGGCAGCTATCTCGGGTCGGCCGTGCTGCTGCTCGGCACCGCATGGCTTTTCGCGGGCGGTCAGCTGACCGCGACGACCCTCACCGCCTGCTGGACCGCCGTGCTGTTCGTCGCGTCGTGCGGTGCCAGCGCCGCCTACCTGACGGTCAGCGAGATCTTCCCGATGGAGACCCGCGCCATGGCCATCGCCTTCTTCTACGCGATCGGAACCGTCGCGGGCGGCGTCGCGGGACCGTTGGTGTTCGCCGAACTCACCGCCGATGGCGAGCCCGGGAAGACCGCCGTGGCGTTCGTCATCGGCGCGCTCGCCATGTTCGCGGCCGGGTTGGTCGAACTGGCCTACGGCGTACGGGCAGAGGGCCGTTCGCTGGAGGAGTTGGCCGAGCCACTCAGCGCGACGTCGGAGCCGAGCCGTGTCGAGGCCGGTCAGCCGCCCGCGAGCGGGTAGGGACGGCACTGCGCGGTGTCGTCGGCGGTGGCCCGGCCACAGCCGTAGACCATCACGGGCTCGGCGGTGCTCGAGGGATCCCAGATCTGCTCCACACTGAGCATGCCGACCCACTTGTCGTGCGCCACCCGCCCCGCGTGGGCGCCCTGGCTGACCGAGAAGTCCAGCACGCCGCTGCTGGATTCGATGGCCGGTTGCCGCGGTAGATCACGCAGCGCCGCCCATACCGCGGCCGCGCTGACCGGGATCGGCTCGGTCCACACGCCCGAGACGGCCGGGGCCAGCGATTGCACGGCGCGCACGAACAATCCGACCGCGTCGTAGGTCAGCGCGACCCGCTCCCCCAGCGGATGCAGCTGGACGCGCTCGCCGAGCGGTTTGTCGGCTTCGGCGCACGCGTTCCAGCTCGGGATGTCCGGATCCACGGTGGTGGCGAGATGGTAGAACTCGACCCGGCTGCGTCGGCCCTGGCCTCTGTTCCGGCAGGTCACCAGGCTCGCTTTCGCCACGTAGACCAGCGGGCGCGCGCTGTTGGCCGCCCTGCGCCGGTCCGCGCTGGCCATGAACCGGTTGACCGAATCGTCCGCGATCAACAGCACCCGCTGGTCGCCACATGCTCGGTTGAGGCTCTGCAGGAAGTCGGGGAATTCCGAATCCCGGCCTGCGAAGAACAGCACGTCGTCACACGCGTCGGTGTTGTCCGCCCCGGTGAATGCCTCGCGCACGTCCCAGGAGCCATCCCATATCGTTCGCCCGCCCCTGGCCAGGATGTGCAGGTCGGCGGCCATGTTCGTGGTGTAGAGATCGGTCGGGTCGGGCCGGTGGAAGATCCGTACGCCGCGCCCGGCCACCCCGGGAAGCGAATTCAGGTACTGCTCGATCATGTCGGCGATCGCATGGTTGGGCGGGGCGATCTGGAAGTACAGCGGCGAGGACAGCACCATCTCGTCGGCCGACAGACTGGGCGCCACCATCGGAATGCCCAGGCCGGTGAGCGAATTGATCATGCTCAGCGTCGCCGTCCGGCTCTGATCGAGTCCGATCGCCCCGACGATGCCCGGCTCGGCGCCGATCAGCGGCCTCAGCAGATCGACGACCTGCGGACCCTGCAGATTGGCCGGACCGGTGTTCGCCAGCAGCAGCCGGATCAGCGGGACGGTGTCGGGCGTGAGGGTGTCGGACGAGGCGACCGATTCCAGCGCGCCGTACTGCGCCAGCGCCAAGCCCTCGATGTCCTCGCTCTGCGCCGGGTAGTCGCCCGGAACGCCGGCGAGCTGGCCGAAGTACACCAGGGTGAACAGCGGCCGCGCCGGCTGCTCCCTGGCCAGCTGCTCGGCCAGCAGATTCTGTTTGTACACCCGCCGCTGCACCTCCACCAGACGGCGGCTGCCGGGCTCGTCGCTCGCGAACAGGAAGCCCCGTCCGCCTGTCGCGGGATCATCCGGATCGTAGGCGCTGAAACCCACGCAACTGCCGTCCGCAACGGGAACGACGCGCACCCACCGGTCGGCCGCGACGGGCGCGCACGCGGGCGCGCTCGCACGCCACGGTCGCCATGTCGCGAAGCCGGCCGCCGCCACCGCCAGCACCACCACCAGGAACATCGCGGTCGCCGACACCGCCCGCCGCGCCCACCACGGCGGATCGGGGGGCTGGATGCGCCGGAACGGGTCGGGCTCGTCGTCGTTCGGGCCGGTCGCGGGCACGTCGAACCACAGCTGCCAGGCCCGTGGGCGCTGCCGCTGCCGCTCGACGGGCAACTCCTCCACCCAGATCTCATGCAGCCGCCGCACCCGGTACGCCGGGCGCGCGGTGACGCCGGGTGGCGGCGTCCGGGTGCCCGCCACCACCAGCAGCGGATCGTCCTTGCCGGTCTCGTTGCGCACGTCGTTGATCAGGTCGAGCACCCGGGGACCGGCTTCGCCGTCGAGTGCGCGCAGGATCGCGACCGGATAGGTCGTGCGCCGTGCCGCGCCGAGACTCCACCAGCGCCGGCGGTAGGCGACGCGCAGGTCTTCGAGAAACGCGTGCACCAGCAGCTTGGCCAGATGCTCGGCGTGTTCGTGGCGCCGGGCGCCCTCGGTGAGGCGGTGCGCGAATCCGACGAACTGGCTGGACTGTTCCGGGGCCAGGTATTGCTGGCGCATGAACCACCGGAACTCCCGTCCCACACCGGGAATACGGCCGCCGGTGCGCGCCCGGAACACCGCAGTCGGCAGCACGATGCGCAACAGTCCCAGCACGATTCGCTGCACCGGGCCCACCGTGGCCTCGGCTTCGCCGAGCAATTCCTCGCCCCACCGGCCGAAGTCCCTGCGCAGCAACGTCGCCAGCTCGTCCAGTTCGTTGTCGGAACTCAGCTTGCGAGCCATCAACCACTCGGCCAACCGGTAGCGCCGGAAAGGCAACGGGCGCAGGCGCCCGAAGCGGTCCGCCGACAAACCCTTGCAGAGGTTGTAGAGCAGTCGGCGCAGTGCGGTCAGCCCCGGCGTGGTGTCCTCGACCAGGGAGCTACCGTCGGGCAACGGGTCGAGAGCGTCGACGTTCGCGGCCACGTGCACCGCGCCGCCGAGCGCCGCGTCGAACATGTCCAGGCATGCTTCGACATTGGCGAGATCGCCGCACAGACCCACCATCGGCAGCATCCGCTCGCCGCGCGGCGGCCGCCGTACCAACGAACGCAGCAGATCTTCGAGCACATCGACTCCCCGAAAGGAGACAGCTCTGGTGCCGGACATCACGCCCCCGTGTCCTCCGCCGAATGTGACCACCCATTGAAGCAGACGCCAAACCCGTTGGCACTCAGAGCGACTTGGCGCGAACCGGCAGCGGGAAGGGACGCGGCCAACCGTGCGGCGGACACGCCGAACGAGCCCGGAATTCGCGGACGATCAGGTCGGGACGAGGAGTTCGATCCCGGCGGTACAGCGGAACTCGGGCCGAACCTTCGATTTCGCACGGTTCGAAGTGCTTGTCGCAAAAGCTCGGCGAATTTTCGCGGCGCGCGAGTCAACTGCCGCAACAAGCTATTTACACCGCCGACACGTCGGCCGGGGCCGAGAAAACACTTTCCACAGGCGTGATTGGAACGAAGGCGCCGTAAAACGGCGCAGGGCCGGCAAATACGGCGCGCTTGCCGACGGCGGCGTCGCCTACGGGATCGTCGGGGTCCGGCCGTCCGCACATCACGGAAGGCCGGGCGACCCCGTCGGTCCGGTCAGTTGTGCCGCGGGTCGGCGGTGGAGGTGTGGGGCCGGGTGATCCGGCGATGAGCCATGACTTCGGCCCACCAGCCGCTCAGTGGGCTGGGGTCGGGCCATACGATCCGATCTCGTTCTTCGTCGTCCGCGACGGGCGCTTCGGGTTTCTCGATCACGATGACGTTCCTCTGCGCTGGTGCACGTTGCCGCACACATACTTGCGGAGAGCCCTCGTGTTCGTGCGCGCCGGTGGTTTCGCGCCAGAGCGCGTCGAATCGGCTGAACATCGAGCAGCGCGGGTTCCTCGCCCCATTTATCGGAACGACCGCGCTGTCGCACCGATACCTCCAACATTTACCACAGCACACCTGAAACAAACCGATCTTTACGGTTCACGATTCGGACACCAAGCGGTCGCTTGGTTACAATTCAACCCGCTGATCAGTGAAAACATGCGTTCGACCGGCTTTCTTACACGAAACCGAAAAAGTGCAGCGAGCGAAAATCACCTATCCCTCTCACCGAAGGCCGTGGCTGCGAACGCGGGCTCGCGGGTGCCGATGTGGCGGCGCCCTCCGCATCCGCGGGCGCTCGGAGCGGCGGATCGCTCTCGTCGACAGCGCGTAACGCGAAATCACGCCTGCTGCGCGATTCCGAACGGTTGCCGAACGGACCGGCGAGGCCGATATCGTGCGGTGACCATCGGCAACGGCGACGATCAGGCGCGGCCCGAGCCCGTCAACGGCCTCGGAAAGGGCGGAAATCCCTCGCGCGCAATGAGTGTGGCCGATACCGGGAGGCCGCGCGAGGATCCGTGGTGGCTGATTCGGCCCGAGGCACCCGGGTACCCGCCGACTATGGTTCGCCGAACCGAAGCTGTGGGCACACACGACGAGGTCACCCGGGCATCGACGCCCTCCGACCGGGTGGATGCCCGATTCCCGCCGCCCGTCTCGGTGCAGGCGTCCACAGCCAGGAAAACCAGGTGATACCGATGGCCGATCTCCGCCGGATAATTCGAAGACACGGTCCCTTCGCTTCGGTCTGTTTCGATAGCTCATACGACACCGAAGACGCCGGTCGTGGCACCGAGTTGCGCTGGCGCTCGATCGACGCCGAATTGGACCGCAGCGGAGCCCGCCCGCGGATCCGGCGGCTGCTCGCCCAGGCGATCGAACTGCACCCGCCGCCGCGCGGGCGCTGCGGCAGGCTGCTCATCGCCGACGAGACCGAGGTGCTCGCCGACGAGCGCTTGCCGAGCCCGCCGCACGCCCAGATCGTCCGGGTGTCACCCCTGCCCTACCTGCTGCCGCTCATCGAAGTGCAGGCCGAGAAGATACCGCACGTCGTGGCGCTCGTGGACCGGGTGAGTTCGGAACTCTACGCTCTCGACGGCCACGGCGGCGAAGCGGAGGAGACCCTGCGCGACGTCGGCCATCCGGCGCCGGAGATCCGGCGCGAGGACTGGACGCGTCGCACGATCCGGGAGCGGGTCGAGAACACCACGCGACGCGATATCCGCGAGTTCGCCGGGGAACTGGACCGGCTGGCCGACACCGTGCACGCGGAAGTCGTCGTGCTCGCCGGAGAGGCCAGGGCCCGGACGGAGCTGCGGGCGGTGTTCGACGCGAAGGGCCGGGATGTGGTCGAGGCCGAAGCGGGCACGCTACTGCCGGGGTCGGACCCGAAGGCGCTCGACGCGGAAGTCCGCGAGATCCTGCACCGGGTGGCGGCACAGCGCCACCGCCGGGTGCTCGACCGCTTCGCCGCCGAGATCGACCGTCCGGACGGCTTGGCGGTGGCGGGGCTGGCCGCGACCACCACGGCATTGCGCGCCGCCACCGTGGAGCGCCTACTGCTGGACAGTGCGGCGCTGGGCGACCGCCTGGTGCTGGCCGGGACCGCTCCGAACCCGTTGCTCGGCCCGGCGGCGAACGCCGCGGCCGGTGAAATGCGCCGTGCCGACGAAGCCCTTCCGGTGGCCGCGTTGGCGATCGGCGCCGAGATCGTCCTGGTCGACGCCGTGGCCGCGCTGCGCGACGGAGCAGGCGCGCTGCTGCGAGGGCGCTAGGACGCGGCGGAGTTCACGATTTCGGGATGCGCTCGTGCAGTGTGAGCAGCATGTGGTCGAAGGCCGTCTGCACCGCGGGTGGAGCCGGGGGCAGGTGGTCGATCTCGGCGATGAGCTGGGCGGCCAGGTCGCGCAGCTTGACGTTGGTCTCCTGCGAACGCCACTGCAAGACGTGGAACGCCTGTTCGGCGTTGATCCGGTAGACCCGCATCAGCACGCCTTTGGCCTGCTCGATCAGCGCGCGCGCCCGGAACAGTTTCGGCAGCGTGCCGTCGAGCAGATCCTGGCGTTCCTCGGCGATCGTGGTGGTCAGGTCGACGTAGTAGCCCGCGGTGCCGACGACGGTGCCGTCCTTGTCGGTCATGGTGTCGCCCAGCACGAGGACGTGGTGCAGCGCTCCCGCGGTGTCGACGATGCGGTGGCGGCTGCAGAACGGTTCGGCGTTGCGGACCGACTTCTCGATCGCCTCCGCGACATGATCCCGGTCCTCGGGGTGCTTGTGCGCGAGCAGCAACTCGGTCGTCGGCGTCACCGAATCGGGCGCGTAACCGTGCATCGCGGCGACCTCGTCCGACCACTCCCACCGCTGATCGGCGAACCAGAATCGGAAGCTCCCCGTGGTCTGCGGTGTGCCTGCGCCGACCACCCGGGCTACCGCTCCCTCGGCCGTGTCCACGATTCGGTCGCCCGATTCGTTCATCGCGTCAGTATGCTCCTACCTGCGGCGTTTCACCGTGGATCCTGCGGATCGAAGCAGACGTCCCGACCGCGCACCCCCCGCGGTGACATCATCATCCTAATCCTGGGAGCCGGGTTCCCGGCCTCGCCGATCGCGCCCGGAGCGGCCGTCACGCCGCGGGCGAGCCCGGCCGTCATTCACCGAAGCGCAGGGTCACTTCGCTCGAGAGCGGGGCGGCGCGGCAGGCCAGCACCCGTCCCTGGCTGATCTCGTCTTCGGTGAGGGCCGACAGCGGATCGGAAGGCATGTCGACGCGTCCGGCCTCGACCGTGGCGACACAGCTTCCGCACGAGCCGCCGAGGCAGGAATAGGGCAGGTCCGCGCGATGGCGCAGCGCGGCTTCGAGAACCGGGCGGCCCTGGGACATCTCGAAGCGCAGGTCTTCACCGTGCCCGGTGAGCGTGACGCGGCTGACCGGGGCGTCGGCATCGGGCACGGGCGCGGTGGGCTCCTCGGTCTCGAACAGTTCGACCATGATTCGGGACCGCTCGATGCCGCGGCGGCCGAGCGCCGCCACCACGTCGGCGACCAGATCCGCGGGGCCGCACAGGAACCACCGGTCGGCATCTTGCTCGGCGACCTCGGACGCCCCGACACGTCCGCGGCGGAAGACAACCCCCGAGCTCGCTCGGGCCGGTGTCGCGGGTAGTCGGCGGGACAGGTGGTGGGTGATGCGCAGCCGTCCGGCGAATCGATCCGTGAGCGCGGCGAGGTGATCGGCGAGCATGATGTGCTCGCTGTCCCGGCTGCCGTAGTGGAGCGTGCACGTGCTGTGCGGTTCCGTTTCGAGGATGGTGGCGATGATCGAGGCGATCGGCGTGATGCCACTGCCCGCCGCGACCGCGGCATAGGCCCGTGGCCGTTCGGGATCCGGATCCGGGGTGAAGCGGCCGGTCGGCTCGGACACGTGCAATACCGTTCCGGCGGTCAGACGGTCGATCGCATAGCCGGAGAATGCTCCGCCGTCCCTGCGCTTGACGCCGATCCGCACCCTGCCCGATCCCGCCGCGTCACACAGCGAATAGCTACGCCGGATCTGTCTGCCCCCACTCGTTCCCCGCACTACGACATGCTGACCGGCCCGGAAGGCATACCGGTC
Organism: Nocardia sp. NPDC047648; assembly: GCF_040642815.1. Taxonomy (NCBI): domain Bacteria; kingdom Bacillati; phylum Actinomycetota; class Actinomycetes; order Mycobacteriales; family Nocardiaceae; genus Nocardia; species Nocardia sp. NPDC047648. Next base: position 209,823 of record NZ_JBEYSX010000008.1, read on the forward strand.
GGCGAGTTCGGCCGGGACATCGAATTCGATCACGACGCTGTCGGCGCTGCCGCGGACCACCGATCGCACTGCCAGGCGATGAAATCCGCGCGCGGGCCCGTGCGGAATCGGGTCGAACATATCCACACCGGCCGGGTCGACCGCCGCGCGAGCCGACGCGCGCAACTGTTCGACGCCGACGACCCCGACACCCCTGGCCGCACCGAGCACAACGGCCGGACGCAACACCGCCGCCGGGCGGTCCAGGAGCCCGGCTATGCGTGCGATCTGTCGTGCGACCGCCGCGTCCTGCGCACCGACCGCCATGACCAGCCGCGCCAGCGCGCCGAGCGCACGGGTCCGCGCCCCTCCCCCGTCCACATGCGGCATGGCCGTGTCGAACAGCTTCGTGATCGTCCACGGGTCGTCGACAGCCGTGGCGGCGGCGCGGAAATAGCGGCGAGCCAGATCGTGGTCGCCCTGCGCGAGCACGCGACGCAAGTGCACGGCCTGCAGGGCGGAGACCGTCATGCCCTGGCCGAAGGCCGGGCTGAAACTACAGACCGCGTCGCCGAAGACCAGCAATCCCTGCGGAAATCGGGACAGCCGCTCGTAGCGACGCCGCTGATTGGCCGGATATCGGTACGTGCCGACGTCGCTGAGCGGTTCGGCGTCCAGCAGCGCGGCGCGCACGTCCGGCGGTGCGACCGAGGCGGCGAACCGCCAGAAGCCGTCGGAATCGGTCGGTGGACGATCGTCGCCGTAGCCGATCAGGGTGAGGATGTGCGTCCCGTTCTCCACGGCGAACAGCGCCAATCCGCGCGCGGGATCCTGATTCGCGATCACGATCTCCTTCTCGCCCAGGGCACGGGCCGGAAGGCGCACGTAGCGGCTCGCGTACATCATGTCGATCCGCACCCCTTCCTCGACGGGGCGTTCGTAGCCCGAATCGGCGAGCCACCGGTCGACCGGCCCATGCCGCCCCAGGCAGCTCACGACCAGATCGGCGCGCAGCTCCTCGGCCGCAGTCGCGCCGTCCGGCCTGATCCGTACACCGGTCACCCGGCTCCGACTCGCGTCGAAGAGCAGTTCCAGGGCCGTGCGACGGTCGGCCACCTCGACGTTCGGCAGTGCGCGCACGCGTTCGCGCACTCGCCATTCGAGCAACGGCCTGCTGGCTTGCAACAGCGAGTAACCCCCGTCGGATTGCCGGAGGGTGTGCCCCGCGACGGTCATCCGCATCTCCGTCAACGACCGGCATTCCAGGGCGCCGTCGGCCAGCAGCTCGTCCGTGATGCCGGGAAACAGCTCCTCGAAGATCTGCTTGCCGCGGGCGAGCAGCGCGTGCACATGCCTGCCCTGCGGCACCCCGCGGCGGTTGCCGGGTGCGGACAGGTCGTCGCGCTCGACGAGCGTGACCTTCCCGAAGTAGTCGCTGAGAATCCGCGCGGCGAGCAACCCTCCCATGCTCGCTCCGAGCACCACGGCGTGCCCGCGGCCGGTGTGGTCGGCCGACTGTCCGTGAATCACCGATGCTGCCCTCCGACGTCCATGCCAGGTCTTCCGCAGCCGCCATCGTGGTCGAATCACGTCGAGGACTGAGATTTTTCGCTAGATTAGTCTCAGCTGTCCCCAGTCGGCAAGCCGGACCGCTGCCGCATCGAGGTAGAAAGAGCCATGAATTCCTCCACCCGGTCGTCGGAAACGCTGCTCGACGCTGCGGTCGCGCTGATCGCGGACAGCGGCTTGGACAACCTGACGCTCAGCGCGGTCGCCGAGCGCGCAGGCGTCTCCCGGGCTACGGCGTACCGGGAGTTCGGCGACAAAGACGGCTTGGTTTCCGCCGTCGGGCGCAACGAGATCGGCCGGATGGTCGCCGCCGCCTACCGCGAGATCGACCTTTTCGCACCGGCTGCCGAGGTAGCCCGCTCCAGCACCCTCTTCGCCCTGCGTTACCTGCGGAAGCACGCCGCTTTCAGCTACATTCGCCGCCACGAGCCCGCGCGTCTGCTCGATGTCGCGATCACGCACGGCGGGCCGGAGCTGAACCTGGTCGAAACCGTCGCCGCCATCGCGGCGCCTTTGATCGCGGCGCGCGACGATTCGGCACTCGCGCTGTCGCCGGTTCAGGCGGCCGAAGTCGTCGTACGCGCCGTTCTCTCGCACGCACTGATCCAGCGCAGCAATCTCACCGACGAGCAGATAGCCGATACGGTCGCCCGGGCCGTCATCCGAGAGCAGGATGCCTAGCGCGGAATTCCGCCGACAGCGTGTCAACCGGCTGAGACTTTCGCGCCTTCGAGTCTCGCAACGGACGGTCGGCGGCGCCCCGCGCATACCGGGCCGGTCGACTCGGCGAATCGAGCGACGGCCGCGCTCGCACTCCGTCGAGTCCCGGGCCTGCTCAGCAGCGGCGGCGACACGCGTACGACAGGTTCAGCGGTCGCGTTCCGCCCAGAACGCACAGTCGTGCGTGGCGGCGAAATCCTCCGTCACGACGCTGCCGGTCGCCCGCATGATCAGAGCAGGTCCATCGGAGCTGTGCCCGGCCGACTCCGGCCAGGCGGGCCATTCGGGTGGACCCGGATCGTTGGGGTCACCGGTGTGGGCGAAGGTGGTCCACCAGCGTTGCATTCGCGCGGCGAAAGCGGCGGACGCACCCGTCCAGGGAATCGGGACGCCCATGAATCTGGTGAAAAGATAGAACAGCTCGGAGGAGTGAAAGGCCCCGGGCAGAACAGGATTGGCAGCACCGAGCGGCGCCTGATCGACTTCGTACTGCCACAGCGGATGTCCGGCCTCGCGCGCCGTCCGGCTGGTGAACAGCGCGGGACAGGCGAACCGGCTGTCGGTGATCACCGCGATCTGCGCGGCCGCCGGTGACGGATATCGGTCGAGCGGATAGCGGGCCAGGACTCGCTCGGCGTCGGCGCCGAAGGATTCGCGCACGTACCGTTCATAGCTCGCCGCGTCCGGGACGTGCCCGCGGGCGTAGTCGGTTTCGGCGACGCTCAGCGCGCCTTCCGCGCTGGTGGACCCGACGATGAGCGGCGTCTTCCTCGCGTCCCCCACCAAGGCCGCGTGGAGTGTCCGCGTGATGACGACGCCGTCGATGCTGGGCACCCAGACGGGAGTCTGTCCGTCGGCTTCGACGTTCGGCGCGTTCAGAAGTGCCGCTACGGGCAGGGCGCGCAGGCAGGCCAGCCGGGTCGCGGGATCCCCGCATCCGACGCGTTCGGCGTAGCGCCGCGAGCGCGCGAAGGCGTCCCCGGGATCGACGGGGGCCACGGGCGCTTGTGCGCAGGCGCCGCTCTGGATGATCGCTTTGGCGAACAGGGCCTCGGAGCCGGGTGCGGCGAAGTGGGTGCAGACACTCACGCCGCCTGCCGACTCACCGAAGATCGTGACATTGCCCGGATCGCCACCGAAAGCGGGCGCGTTGTCGCGCACCCACCGCAGAGCGGCCTGCTGGTCCTGGATGCCGACCGTTCCGGTGGCGCCACCGGATTCGGCGGTCAGTTCGGGCAGCGACATGAAGCCGAACGGACCGAGGCGGTAATTGGGAACGGCCACGATGACGTCGCCGTCGGCGACCATCCGGGTGGGTCCCTCGTATTCGCTGTTGGAGCCGTTGATATAGCCGCCACCGTAGAAGAACACCATGACGGGCAGCGGGCGATCGGGGGCGCGGTCCGGCGCGTATACGTCGATGGTCAGGCAATCTTCGCTGATCTGTCCGATCGGCGGCACGCCGGGCAAGTAGCCGTTCTGCGCGCACTGCGGCCCGTGCTCGCGCGCTGGGCGCACACCCGTCCACGGCGGAACGGGCCGCGGCGGCCCGAACCGCGCTGCGCCCGCGGTGGACGCGGCGAACGGGATGCCCAGGTATTCGACGACTCCGTCGGCGGCGTGGCCGGAGACCTCACCACCGGTCACGAGGACGCCGAGCGGCGCGGAGGCCGCCAAGGGCGGCGGAGTACCCGCGAAGCACACACCGGCGGCGACCGTCAGAGCGAGCGCGGTTCGCACGATCGAGCGAATCATGGTGTCCACTACCTCCGATGCGTCGCTACGGTCGGCGGCGAGGCAGGCGGCCTCGTCCACCGCGGTAGCCGGCATCGATCGGCTCGGCGGCACGGTGCACTATCGGATCGGGAGCCGACCGCCCGCACGCGACTGGAGCCGAAACGCCGCTGGAACCTTCATCCGGCAGATCACACGCCCGCGGCACCCGTCGATGACGTTCGAACCCCCACCCGCGGCGGCGGACACCCTGCTCGGCCCTCATCGTCCGCCCCACCCCGCCGAGTCGCCGCTGCGACCAGCGGCGATGGCACCTCGGGCTGATGCTACAGCGGTCCGGTGCGCGTGGCGGTACACGACGCAGCTGCCGCGAAGGCCACGCGCTGGTCACCGCGCGTCAGCTCTCGGCGAGCAAGGCCATTTCCTCGGCGAGGATCTTGATCGTCTCGCGGATCTGATCCTCGGTATGGCAGGCGGTGACGAAGAACCGCAGGCGCGCCAGATTCTCCGGCACCGCCGGGTACAGGATCGGGTTGACATTGATGCCCCGGCGCAGCAGTGCGTTCGACAGTCGCAGCGTCTTCGGTGAGTCGCCGACGATGCACGGGACGATCGGAGTGTCGTGGCTGTCGCCGGTGTCGATCCCCGCTTCCCGGGCCAGTCGCAGGAACAGCCGGGAGTTGCGGCGTAGCCGTTCCAGTGGTTCGGTCTCGGACCGCAACTGCCGGATCGCCGCGGCGGAGGCGGCCGCGTTCATCGGCGTCATGCCGACGCTGTAGACGAATCCGGGCGTCGTGTACTTCAGGAAGCGGATCAGCTCCGCGCTGCCCGCCACATACCCGCCGCACCCGGCGAGCGCCTTCGATGTCGTCCCGGACCACAGCTCGACATCGGCGCGATCCACGCCGAAGTATTCGCCGATCCCACCGCCGCCCGCGCCGAGCACCCCGACGCTGTGCGCCTCGTCGATCATCAACAGCGCCTTGTGCTTCTTCTTCACCGCGATGATCGCGGGCAGGTCCGGGATGTCGCCGTCCTGGCTGTAGACGCCCTCGATCAGGATCAGCACCCGCCGGTACCGGTGGCGGATCTCGGTGAGCAGCGCGTCGAGTGCGGCGTGGTCGTTGTGCGGGAACGGACGGCGGGTCGCGCCCGACAGCTTGCAGCCCTGCATGATGCTGTCGTGGGCGAGACTGTCGTGGATCACCAGGTCCTCCGGTCCGACCAGGTGTCCGATGATCGTGACGTTCGTGGAGTGGCCGCCGACCAGCGCGATGGCGTCCTCGGTGCCGAGCAGGGCCGCGAGTTCGGCCTCGAGTTCGCGGTGCACCGGCTTCTCACCGGACAGGATCCGGCTGGCCGAGCAGGAGCTGCCGTAGCGGGTCACCGCGTCCCGCACGGCGGCGGCGACCGCCGGATGACCGGACAGCCCCAGGTAGTTGTAGCTGGAGAAGTTGATCACCGGCGCACCGTCGATGACGGAGGTATCCCGCGTGACACCGTCGTTGATCAAGAAATAGGGATTGGACAACCCGAGCGCTTCGAGAGCGGAGACCCGGTCGGAAATCGCCTTGACCTCAGCGAAATCCGAGATCCGGTACTCCGGCTCGACCCCCGCGTGCCGTGGTTCGGGCGCCTCGGCCTTCATGGGCGCGGCGGCTTGCCGCGAGACGGGCGCGCCCCCCTGATTCGAGACCTGAGCGATCACATCACCGATCGTCGTTGCGGTGGTGAACCGGCTCGGGTCGATGGCCGCGCCGGGCAGCTTGCGCACGAGCGCGGCGATCAGGTCGGTGAGCATGAGCGAGTCGAATCCCAAGTCGTCGCCGATAGTTTGGGTATCGCGGAGCCGATCGACCGGGAAACCGCTCACCCTGGCGAACTCCGCGCGTACGACACCGGCGACGGCTTCCGGAGCGATCGACAGGTCCGTGGTCGTCTGCGTCGCGATCGGTTGCGGCGTGACCGTCTGCGTGACCGCCGCCGCGGCGGCCGCCTGTTGCGGAGCGCGCCCGGCGGACGGAACGCCCGCGAGACTCGCCAGCACGGCGTTCTGTTCACGGAAGAGGGCGATCAACTGGTCCATGGAGGTTTCCTCGGCTGGTGCGGAAGGCGCGGGGGTGGCGCTGGGTTCGAGCCAGAACCGCTGGTCGGTGCAGAATTCGTAACCGGGCAGCCGACGGCGGACGCGCTGCGCGGGTTCGTAGAGCCGGTCCCAGTCGGGATCGAATCCGTCGCGATACAGCGCGGCGACGGTGCCGGCCAGTTCGCCCCCGGTCGCGCCGGGCCCCGGGCTGGGCGTCAGGCAGCGCGCCGCCAGGTCCGGGCGGATCCTGCCGGCCTGCGCGGCGAGGACTCGGCGCGGCCCGAGCTCGACGATATGACTCGGCTCGGTGCCGAGGGCGGCCTCGATGGCCTCGCCGAAACGGACGGTGGCGCGGACGTGCTCGGTCCAGTACGCGGCGTCCATCGTCTCGGTCGCGTCGAGCAGGCGACCGCGCACCGTCGAGTACAGCGGCAGAGCCGGTGTCCGGTAGGTGCATTCGCGGGCGACGGATGCGAACGCCTCCAGCATGGGTTCCATCAGCGGACTGTGAAAGGCGTGGGACACGGTGAGCGCCTTCGCGCCCACCCCGCGCGCCGCGAGCGCCTCGTGTATCCGGGTGATCGCCGCGGCGGCGCCGGACAGCACGATCTCCTTCGGTCCGTTGACGGCGGCGATCGCGATCTCCGTCCGGTCGGCGAGCAGGTCCGCGACCTCGCTCACGTCCGCCCGCACGGCGAGCATGGCTCCGCCCGCGGGCAACCGCTGCATCAGCTCGCCTCGTGCGACGACGAGACGGCAGGCGTCGTCCAGATCGAACACTCCGGCCACCGCAGCGGCCGCGAACTCGCCGATGCTGTGCCCGATCACCCAGGCCGGACGGACGCCGAGGTCGGCGAGCGACTTCGCCAAGGCGTACTCCAGCGCGAAGATCGCCGGTTGCGCCAGATCGGTGCGGTCGATCCCGGTGTGCTCGTCGAGCACCAGCTCGCGCACCGAGCGACCGAGGTGGGCGGCCATGACCTGGTCGACCGCCGCCAAGGCGCGCCGGAACAGCGGAGCGGCCGCGTCCAGCATGCGAGCCATTCCCGGGAATTGCGAACCCTGCCCGGTGAACATCCAGCCGACGCTCAGCGGTCGCACCACTCCGGTATCCGCACCCTCGCGCAGCCGCGCGATCGCGGTGTCGCGATCCGCCGCGACGATCGCGAGCCGGGCACGACCGGACGATTTGACCTGGTTGCTCGTCCAGCACAATTGCGCGAATTGATCCGGCGGGCTGGAAGCCAGGGCATCGGCGAGCCGACGAGCGTTGCGCCGCAACCCTTCCGCGTCGTTCGCCGACACGGTGAGCACTCCCCCGCCGGACGCCGGTGCCGTTTCGGCCGCAGGTGCGCTGCCCAGCACGACATGGGCGTTCGTGCCGCCGATGCCGAAACTGCTGACTCCGCCGTAGCCGGGGCCTTCCAGCGGCATCGGATCGGTGAGCAGACGCAGACCCTGCTGTGTCATCCGCAACCGCGGATTCTCCTGGTCGGCGAACCGCGACGGCGGAACCACGCCGTGGTGCAAGCTGAGGGCGGCCTTGATCAAGCCCGCGACGCCCGCGGCGCCCTCGGTGTGGCCGAGATTGCCCTTGATCGACCCGATCCCGCAGGGGCGAAGCCTGTTTCGTCCGTGCAGTTGGCCCAGCGCTTTGACCTCGATCATGTCGCCGAGCACGGTTCCGGTGCCGTGTGCCTCGAGAAAATCCACCTGCTCGGGCCGCACGCCCGCGCGCTCACACGCCGCGCCGATCACCTGCTGCTGCGCCCACCGGTTCGGTGCCGTGATGCCGTTGCTGCGCCCGTCGGAATTGACGGCGCTGCCCTTGATCACCGCGTAGATCGGCAGACCCGCCGCCTGGGCGTCGGCGAGGCGGCGCAGCACCAGTACCGCGACGCCCTCGCCGCGCACGATGCCGTCGGCGTCGGCGCTGAACGGCTTGCATCGAGCGTCCGGCGCGGAGAGACCGGCCTGGGTGTAGAACACCCCGACGGCGGGCGTGAGCACCAGATTGACGCCACCGGCGAGCGCCTGATCGCATTCGCCGGAAGCCAGTGCGCCGCAGGCGAGGTGCACCGCGACCAGCGACGACGAGCAGGCCGTGTCGACCGCGACACTCGGTCCTTTCAGGTCGAACTGGTAGGACAGCCGGTTCGCGGTCATGAAGTACCCGTTGCCGGAGCCGTGCTGCGGCGTGATCGCGGCGTAGTCGCTCATCTGCAAGTTGGCCCATTCGTTGGCCATCACCCCGACGAAGACGCCGGTCCGCGAACCGGCCTCGCCGCGCGGGTCGAGCGTGGCGTCTTCGAAGGCCCGCCAGGTGGCTTGCAGCAGCAACCGCTGTTGCGGATCCATCGCCTCGGCTTCGCGCGGGGCGATGCCGAAGAAGTCGGCGTCGAACGCATCCGCGTCGTCCAGGAAGCCGCCGCTGCGGGTGTTGATCGTGCCGGGCGCACCGGCCGGGTCGTGGAAGTCGGCGGCGTTCCAGCGGCTCGACGGCACCTCGGAGATCGCGTCGCGTCCCTCGATCAGCAGCCGCCACAGCGCGGCCGGATCGGGTGCTTGGGGAAATCGGCAGTCGAGACCGACGATCGCGATATCGGTCATGCGGCGAGGGTGAATTCGGCGGCCAGGTAGGCGGCGATGTCGGCGATGGTGGGGTACTCGAAGACCAGCACCGGATCCACCTCGAGCGACCAGCGGTCCTCGATCTCACCGCACAGGCTCACCGCCGAGACGGAGTCCATGCCCAGCTCGGCGAGCGGGACGACGGGATCCACCTCGTGGGGCGCGCGTTCGGTGTAGTCCGCCACGCGCTCCACGAGCCAATCCTGGATGGTGGTCGGACGAGTGATCGTGCTGGTGAACATGTTTCGGCTCCTCGGCGGGTTTTCGATCGATCAGGCGGTCACGGACCGGCGCAGCGCCGGTTCGAGATTCTCGTGCAGGACACCCACGACGCGATCCTGGACAAACGCCTCCCGCATCGAGCTGCGTTGGACCTTGCCGCTGGTGGTGCGGTGCACCGACCTGGGTGGAATGAGAACGACGTTCGGCGCGGGTACGTCGAACCCGCGGGACACCGCGACCTTGATCACCGAGGTGAGTTCGGCGAGCGTGGTGTCGCCTTGCAGCGCCGTCTTGACGCCTTGCAGCACCACGAGTCGTTCCCGGCCGCCCGCGTCGACGGACACGGCTACGCCTGCACTGTCGGCGAACGCCGGATGCAGCCGGCGCACCAGCTCCTCGACGTCCTGGGGATAGACGTTGCGGCCGTTGATGATCAACAGATCCTTGAGGCGACCCGCGACGAACAGCTCGTTGTCACGAAGCAGGCCGAGATCACCGGTACGCAGGAACGGCCCCACGGTGCCGAGGCGCGCACCGAAGGTTTCGCGGGTCTCGTCGGGACGATTCCAATAACCGGCGGCGACGCTTTCGCCGCGAATCCAGATCTCCCCGACGGTGTTGTCCGCCAGTTGTTGCAGCGTGTGCGGGCAGACGATGCGAATGTCGAGACCAGGGGCCGCGGGTCCGCAGCCGACGAGCCGAGCGTCGCGACCCACATCGAGATAGACGGGTACCGAGGGCGTCGATGCCGCACTGGCGAGCAGTGTCACCTCGGCCAGGCCGTAGGCGGGCCGAAACGTCGTCGGCCGCCAACCCGCGAGTGCGAAACGTTCCAGCACCGCCGTCATGGTCTGCTCGCGGACCGGCTCCGCGCCGCTCAGCGCGATCTCGAGGGTGCTGAGATCGAGGTCGGCCAACTGCTCGTCGGTCACCCGGCGCGCGATGAGGTCATAGGCGAAATTCGGCGCTCCGGTGAATGTCGCGCGGTATTTGTCGATGGCCTGCAGCCAGCGCACCGGACGCTTGAGAAACGTCGTCGGTGCCATGAGCACCAGGTTCGCACCGGCATATACCGCCCCGAGCAGCATTCCGATCAGTCCCATGTCGTGGAAGTGCGGAATCCAACTGACGCCGGTACCGGCATCATTCATCCCGCCCTCGGCGATGGCGGCCTCGTTGTGCAGGAGATTGCCGTGCGTCACGACGACCCCTTTGGGGGTGCCGGTCGATCCCGACGTGTACTGCAGGAACGCGATCGTCCCCGAGTCGATGTCGGGCATCTGCCACGCGTCGGGGTCACCGAGGTGACCGTCGGTGGCAACTACGGCCGCGCGCGTGGCCGCCGCGACCAGCGGCTGGAAATGCGCTGTGGTGAGCACCAATCGGGCGCCGGAATCCGCGATCACATTCGCCACACGCCGGGCGCTGCCCGCATCGTGCGGGACCGGCGCCGGAACGGCCACGACCCCGGCGTACAGGCAACCGAGGAACACCCGCAGGAACGCCAGCCCGTCCTGATAGAGCAGCACGACCGGCTCCGTCGATTCCGGACGCGCTGCCAGCCAGGTCGCGACCGCCCGGGCGTCACGGTCGAGTTCGCGGTAGGTGACGACTTCCTCGCTGAGCCCTCGTCCGGCCTCACGCAGGTAGGTATAGGACCGGGTCTCCCCGTATTCGAAAATTTGCTGCCTTACGTGGTGAACGAAAGTCGGCTGCATCTCGTAGTTCCTCGATAGGGATCGGTTTCGGCGTCGGCTACTACTCTCCGACGTCGGTAACCGCAGGAACAGAGACCTTAGGGACCGTCCAGCAAACCCCGGGGGTGGCCCGTACCCACCCTGGGGTCGGTGGTCGCCCGCCGTTCCGCAATCCGATAGCTGCGAAGCTGCTACACCCTCCGCGGGTCACCCGCCCGGCACGGAGGAGGAGTCCGTGGACACTATTTGCTTAGCGCAAGCAACTACTATATAGTTGCATAGCGCAAGCAACTTATCTCGTCTGGAGCGGACATGGCAGTCTCACCCGATACGGCTCAGAGCCTGATCAAAGAGCTCTATCTGATGGGCCGGGCCATCCGTACCGTGCTCGCGCATCCGGAGGAGGGCCACTTGCTTCCGGGCGGCATCGGGGTGCTCGGCACCCTCGCGTCCAAGGGCCCGTGCAGACAGGTGGACCTCGCCGTGGACTTGTGCATCAGTCCGAGCGCACTGAGCAGGCACGTCACCGAACTCGTCGGCACGGGCTACATCAGCAGGCACGCCGATCCCACCGATGGGCGGGCCACCCTCATCCGGGTGACGGACGAGGGCCGGGATCTGTTGTACCGCGTCCGCGCTTCGCGGGCGCGGGGTTTGCAGAACGTCCTCGCGGACTGGAGCGAAGACGACGCCGAGGGCGCGTGCGTCGCCGTGCAAAAGCTCCGCAACGCACTGACCGCGCACGCACAGAGCAGTGCGGTGCACGCGCATCAGCCGGTTTCGAAAGAGAGTCAGGAAGTAGATGTCTAGTTCAGTCGAGTCGGTGACGCGACGCGACCCGTACGCGATGACCCACCGCGAGGTGCTGGAAGCGATGACCGGGCTGCTCGCGGCGCTGTTCACCGCCCTGCTCAGCACGACGATCGTCGCCACCGCGCTGCCCACCATCATCGGCGACCTACAGGGATCGCAGACCGCCTACGCCTGGGTCATCACCTCGGCGCTGCTGGCGAACGCGGCCTCCACGCCGATCTGGGGTAAGTTCGCCGACCTGTTCAACAAGAAGGCGCTGGTCCAATCGGCCATCGTCATCTTCGTCGTCGGCTCCGTGATCGCCGGATTCGCGGGCAACGTCCCCGTACTGCTGGTCGCGCGCGTCGTCCAGGGCATCGGCATGGGCGGGCTGACCGCGCTCGTCGTCGCGATCATCGGCTCCATCGTCGCGCCGCGCGAACGCGGGCGCTACTCCGGGTACATGGGCGCCGTGATGGCGGTCTCGATGTCCGGCGGCCCCGTCCTCGGCGGTGTCATCGTCGACAGCCCGCTGGGCTGGCGCTGGTGCTTCTTCGTGTGCGTGCCGTTGGCCGTGATCGCGCTGGCGCTCTTGCAGCGGACCCTGCGACTGCCCACCGAGCGCAAAGAGGGGGTGTCGATCGACTGGCTCGGCGCCGCATTGCTGACCGGCGGTGTCTCGGTGCTGCTCATCTGGGTGTCGTTCGCCGGAAAGGCCGGGTACTACGACTGGATCTCGCGGGAATCGGCGATCTATGTCGCTTCCGGCGTGTTGCTGCTGCTCGCGACCGTGTGGGTCGAGTCCCGCGCCGAGTCGCCGATCATCCCGCTGCCGATCGTCACCGAACGCACCACGGGCCTGGCGATCATCGCCTCCATCGCCGTCGGCGTCGGCATGTTCGGCGCGACCACCTTCCTGGGCCAGTACTTCCAGACCGCGCGCGGCTACTCCCCCACCGCGGCGGGCGTGCTGACCATCCCGCTCGTCGCGGGCATGCTGATCGCCTCCGTCGGCTCCGGCCAGTTGATCACCCGGCGCGGCAAGTGGAAGGGTTTCGTGGTCGCGGGCGCCGCCCTGCTGGTTTTCGGATTCGCGCTGCTGTCGACGATCGACCACGCGACGAGCCTGTGGCTGGTCGGCGGGTACATCACCGTCGTGGGGTTCGGCGTCGGCATGATGATGCAGAACCTGGTCCTGGCCGTGCAGAACACGGTGAGCGTGCACAACATCGGCGCGGCGTCGAGCAGTGTCGCCTTCTTCCGCACCTTCGGTGGCGCCATCGGGGTCTCGGTGCTCGGTTCGGTCCTGGCCACCCGGGTCGGCGAGCTGTCCGCGGAGGGCTTCGCCCGGCTCGGCATCCAGACCAAGTCCTCCGGCGGCAGCAATCTGGATCTCGGCGCCCTGCCCGCGCCCATCGCGACCATCGTGCGCGCCGCCTACGGCGACGCGACCGGGCGGATCTTCCTCATCGCCGCGGGCGCCACGGTCGTCGCGCTCATCGCGGCGGCGCTGCTGCCCAACCGCCCGCTGCGTCGCACGATCGACATCGATCCCGCTCTCGACCCGATGCAGGCCGACGCACACCCGGCGGCCCGGCCCGAGTCCGGGGGCGCCGCGAAGCAGGACGGCGCCAGACAACCGGCTCTGCTCGACTGAGCCACCGATTCATCCGCAGAGCCCCGAAGCCATCGGGGCTCTGCCCGTCTGCCGGGTGACGTGATCAGTACGGCGGACGCTCGGCAGAGCGCAGATCCACGGTCGTCGCCGAGGTCAGGGCCACGGCCAGGCAGCGCAACTCACCGGGAATCAACACCGATCGGATCGCCCCCTGGAAACACTCGAGCACGGCGCCGTCGGGCCACCGCACGTCGTAGCGGTACCAGCATCGGCCCCCGCCTCCGGCGCGCTGGATGTCGCGCTCGACCCGGACGGCCAGTTCGCTGAGCGCGGCACGAACCTGCCCCGGCGCGCCGGTGCTCGCGATCTTCCACCACGGCCGATTGAAGTAACCTGGCTCGGAGATCTCGACCAGGTAGAGCAACGGCATCCCCACGACGTCGGAGGCGGTCATACCGCTCAGAGTGCCGCAAAACGGACTGGACGGATGGGTGAAACGCCGGAGGTGTATCAATGCGAGACCGACTTCCGGGCGCCGACCGCATCACGGCCCCAGGCGGTCCAGCAGCCAGTTCGGCCCCACCGTCGCCGCCCCCGCGGCCGCCACGCGGGCCCGCAGTCCGCGGTCGGCCGTCACCACCGTGATCGAACGGCTGCTATCTTCCGCCCGAGCCGCGGCGACCACGCCGACGATCGCGTCGTCGCCCGAGCCCTCCGCACGCACCACCCGCACGCCGCCGAATCCCGGATCCGCCGCCGCGTCGACCGCCGCCTTCGCCGCGCCCTCGAGCACCACGATCACCTCGGCGGGCTCGGTCGGCCACGCCCACGCTCCGGTCATCCGCTCGAGCAATCGCCGGGCCGCGCCGGCCCGATCGCGCCACCACCCGTCGGGCCGTGCACCGACGACGTTCGCGGCGTCCACCACGATCAGCTGAACACCGTCGGCCGCCACCGCCTCAGTCTCCCGCGACGGTGACCACCGCACCGGCAGCGGACTCGGTCTCGGCGGGCCGAGCCGCCCGCACGGCGGCGAGCGCGTTCAGCCTGCCGTATCCGTACTTGTCGCTGTGCCCGTCCGCCCCGTACCCGCCGCCCTGCGGATCGATCTTGTCGCAGGCGTCTTTCAGCAGGTTCTTCACCTCCTCCGAGGTCAGGGCCGGATTCACCGACAGCATCAACGCCACTGTTCCCGCGGCGCCCGGGCACGCGCTGGAGGTTCCGCCGAAGTCGTTGGTGTAGTCACCCGCCGCGTCGCCGGCCGCCACCGTGCCGGGGTTGTAGCCGTTCGCTCCGTGCCGATCCACCGTCCAGATCCCAGGCGTGAGGGGGTCGGGATGGCCGAAGGGCCGGTGCCCGAAGTCGCTGCTGGGAAACGCGCACCACACCGCTTTGCCGAAGTCGCTGTAGACACTGCGTTTGCCGGTGTCGTTGCATGCCGCGACCGCGATCACCTTCGCGAAACCGGCGTAGCCGTCGTTGTCGACGGATTCGTTGCCGTTGCCCGCCGCGAACAGCACTACACAGCCCTTGCCGCCGCGTCCGCTGGTGACGGCGTATTCGATCGCCAGCCTGGTACTCGCCGGCAGCGCCACAACCCGGTTGTGCGCCGGATCGCTCGGCTGGAACCACCTGCCGTCGGCCGGGCCCCAGCTGCACGAGATGACGTCGGCGCCGTGATCGGCGGCCCAGCCGAACGCGTCGGCCTCCGCCTGCGATCCGAGCCCTGAGGCGAGCCGGATCGGCATCAGCGCGGCCTCCGGCGCCACTCCGGAGGCTCCGGCCGTGCCGTTGGCGCACGCCACGCCCGCACACGCGGTGCCATGGTTGTCGCCGTTGTCGGGACCGGTGCCGAAGGAGTCCTTCGGGCGCGGATCATCGGTCTTCGCCGTGACATCCCGTGGCGCGACGATCTTCGCGGCACCCGCGAACTCGGGATGGTCGATGTCGACACCGTCGTCGATCACGGCGATCGTCACCCCCGCCCCGCGGGTGAGGGCATGCGCGGCTTCCACCGCCGCGTGCGCGTCGATCGTGACACCGCCGATGGTGGTCTTCTTCAGATGCCACTGCTGCGGGAAGATCGTCTTCCTGGCCCGGTGCCGGATCAGCTCCGGATGGCAGTACTCGACGTCGTCGCGATTCAGCAGGGCGGTGGCGATGTCGAAGACCCGCTGGCCGGTGCCCTCGGGCGCCGCCGTGAAGTAGGCGTTGGTGGCGTACGAAACCACCTGCTTCACAGTGAGATTCGCCGCGGCCAGGACGGCGAGGCAATGTTCGCGGTCGACGTGGTCGACGAACTTCACGAAGATGTTCTCGGTATAGAGCACCGGCTCCCCGGTCACCGGGTCCACCAGCACATGTCCGGCGAAGCGCACCTCCGGCGCGGCCTCCAGCGCCGGCGTGCGTTCCTCCACCGATCTCGACCCCGCGGGCAGGCGATAGACCTCGACTCCTGCCTCCGGGTAGGCCTGCACCAGTGTCGCGTCGTCGAGTTCACCGCTCAGCGGTGTGCGCACCGACCCCGATTGCCGCCGGATCCCACGACCGGTGTGCGTGCGCACCACGATCAGATCGGGACTCTGCTCCAGCTCGAAACCAGGATCGTCCTTCGTACCGAAATTGGCGGTTGGCACCATGATCTCCTCAGCCGTGGGGACCCGAGCACCAACTATGAACTACATTCCGGCGAACGACGAAATATGAGCCGCCGACCCGCCAACTGTGCGACCGGGGTCGCGAGCCACCTCGACGGGATGACCGGAGACCAGGGGTCTCGCCGTGGATTCGGATTCGAATCCACGGCGAGAGAGCGGCCCGCGAGGATGATCAGCGGAAGGCCCGCCGGTACGCCTGCGGCGTGATCCCCACGGTCTTGCGGAAGACCTTCCGGAACGCGGCCACCGAGGCGAATCCCGTTTGGTCGGTGATGCACTCCATCGTGAGGATGGTCGTCTCGAGCAGCACCTGGGCCTTGCGCACCCGGACGGTCTGGAGCCACTCGTTCGGCGTCATCCGGACCTGCTCGTGGAAGCGCCGGATCAGCGTGCGCTTGCTGACCCCGGCTCGCTCCGCGAGATCCAGCACGGTGATCTTCTCACCGAGCATCGCTTCCGCCCATTCCAAGGTGGGATTGAGCGACATGCTGTCCGCCTCCGAGCGCGGACGTTCCGCGATGAACTGCGCCTGTCCCCCGTCGCGGGTCAGTGGCATCACCGAGAGCCGGGCGGTATCGGCCGCCACGGCGGTCCCGTAATCCATCCGGACCATATGGAGGCACAGATCCAACCCCGCCGCGGCCCCCGCCGAAGTCAGGATGCTCCCGTTGTCGACATACAGCACCGTGGGATCCACGCGCACCCGCGGATAGCTCCTCGACAATTCGGTGGCGGCCATCCAATGCGTTGTCGCCCGCCTTCCGTCGAGCAACCCGACCGAGGCGAGGGTGAACGCGCCGAGACAGATCGATGCCACCCGCGCCCCCCGCTCGTGCGCCCGCACCAATGCCTTTCGCAACCGCTCCGATGGCCGAGACCGGTAGCTCATCGCTCCCGGAACGATGATGGTTCCGGCCTCCTCCTCGAGATATTCGATGTCACCGAGACACGAGATTTCGAAAAACTTCGACGGGACGTCGGAGTTCACCCCGCAGACATGGACCTCGTACGCCGGAGTTCCGTCCTCCTGCTGGGCCCGCCCGAAGATTTCCAGCGGCACCGCGAGATCGAACGGAATCACGTCGTCCACCGCCAGAACAGCCAATGATCTCATGCCTTCGACCTAGTCGGCCTGCTGTGACGCTTCCGGCCCGGCCATCACCAACCCGGCGCGGAGCAAGCGCTTCAAGGCGCGTCCCTGCAGCACCGTCAACCGTGGCGCCAGCTCCGACCACCGTGCCGGACCGCGGTTCAGCGTCTCCCACAGCTCCTTGCCCCCGTCTCGATCCAGGCACCGCACCTCGTTGCCCGGATCGGACGCGGAGTAGATCCGGTGGCAGTCCACGGTATCGGCGAGCGGCGACGGCGCCGCCTCGCTGTTGGCGATGGGGTCTCGCCAGTACGCGGCCAGTCCTTCACGAGCTGCCTGCGGAATCTCGAACGGCGGCGACATCCCTTTGAAGCCAGGGATGTCGGCCGCCACACCGGTGCGGATGCGTGCGTCCGGAGACAGCGTCACGATGTCCTCCGGTGCCAGCTCGACCGCGTCGGCGGCGGTGTAGGCCCGCAGGTAGGGCCCCTCGGTGGCCAGGTCACGCGGGTCGCGGGTGCCCTTCGTCATGATGTTCAGCAGGTCGGGCACCAGGGCGGTGTTCAGCAGCGCCTGGAAGGTGCCCTCGGTGGCGTTGTCGACCTCCACCCGCCGGCCTTCCGCGCTCCAGTACGGGCTGTCCGGATGCGAGCGCGAGATCTCGTGGTACCACTGGTCGATGCTCAGCGCCCATGTTTCCGCCATCCCGCGCCACTCGACGTCGTAGTCACGCCAGAGGTCTTCCTTCGATTGCTCGTCCAAGTCCTTGTCGAAGGTCTTGCGCAGCACCAACGCGGCCGCCCACGCCTGCGTGACGGCGAAGGACATTCCGGAGGAGAACAGCGGATCGACGAAGTACGACGCGTCCCCGACCGCCATCCAGCGATCCGCGTACGAACCGAAACAATCGCTGACCCGGGAATAGTTGGTGGCGGTCAGCATTTCCCGGCGAATCGGTTCCGCGTTCGCCACCAGGTCCTGCAGCACCGGGATCGACTTGATCGTCTTCAGGAAGATGTCCGGATCTCGCAGATCCACGCGAGCGATCGACTCCGGGTTGGTCACGATGCCGATCGACCACACGGTTTCCCGAGTGCCGTCGACCAGCCGGGGCGTCGGGATGTACCACACCCAGCCGTGCTCGAAGGCCACCGCGTAGATCGGCGACAAGTTATCGGCCCGGAAGACGTTCCAGTCACCGGCCGCGCGTTGTGCGGGCACGCAGTTGCGGTAATGCGACCAGACGGCCACGTTGCGGTAGTCCGAGAGCCATTGCTTGTCGCGCTGCGACCCGCGGGCGGCTACCTGATTCGCCCGCCCGGACGCATCGACGAAATATCCTGCCTTGACCTCGGTTCCGTCTTCCAGGACCACCGTGGCCGCACCCCCGTCGAGGAGGAAGCGCGTCACCCGCACGCCCTGGAAGACGTGGGCGCCGCAGGACTCGGCGTGCTCGAGCAGCACGGTGTCGAATTCCGCGCGATTGACGTGGACGGACCAGCGGTACACGCCGTCGGCCAGGTAGTCCGCGTGCTCGAAGAAGCCGACGAACGGCCGGTCGGTGTCCCACTGGTAGATGCCGCCGTACTTCTGGATCCAGCACTCGCTCGCGAGCACCTTCTCCAGCGCCCCGCTCGCTTGCAGCACGGGGACGAGGGGATGCGCACCCGATTCGCCGATGTGCTCACGCGGGAACACCTCGCGATCGAAGATCGCCACGCGCAAATCTGTTTCGCGGCAGAGCATCGCGGCGAGCGTGGATCCCGCGGGACCACCGCCCATGATGACGACGTCGTACTCGGTTGCTGGTCGAGAGATGGATGAAGCCATTGATATTCCTCTCTGATGGCCCATTGCTCAGATGATCTGAATGCGCTGGAGGTGTCGGGAAACCGATTCGGTGAACGCATTCCGGCCGTGCAGCAAAGCGTGGTTCTCGGCCACGACGATGTCGCCGGTCCGCCACTCGTGGGCGTAGCAGTAGCGCGGGTCGTGCAGCCGCTCGCGCAGGTCCTCCATCACTCGGACGCCGTCCTCGGCCGATATGCCGTCGACCGTCAAGAACAGCGGATTGGCGTAACGCGCGGGATCCAAGGGTTCGGCATATCTGATCGTCGTCTCGCCGGTGGCGGGATGAGTGCCCAGCAGTGGCCATTCGGCCAGGCCGCCGTAGTGCGCGAGTTTGTCGGTCCGGTAGGTGATCGTGGTGCGGGCCCACAGCTCTTTCAGGTCTTCCGGCGCGTCCCGATAGACCTGGACGCTGTCACAGAACACGGTCTCGCCGCCCGCGCCCTCGCCCTGCACGCATTGGAACAGGAAGAACCGCGGTACGTGCTCGGCGAACGCGCCATCCCAGTGGAACGGGACATCGCCTTTGTCGAAGAGGTAGTTCTCGGCGGTGTCGCGAACCACCAGATCGAGGATCGACCCGAAGTTCCATTGCAGGATCTCTCCGGCTGCGCGGCAATAGTTTTCGAGTTCCTCCTTGCCGAGGAGGCCGAATCCGCGCAGTACCGACACTTTCGCGCCGAGCGTCAGCGCGAGCAGTTCCTCGATCGGCACATCGGCGAGTGTGCGCCCCGGTACATCGGAGGCCACCAGCCGGCCGAACGGCCGCAGCGGCTCGCCTTCGAGCAGTACCTCGTTCAAGCTTTTCGTCATGAGTTTCCTAGGTCTTGCCGTGATTCGGTCTCTGCTGTTCGCCCGAGGACGAAATGACTGGGGCGACTGTTGCGCCACACCAGGCGAGCGCCCAGTTCCTCGGCATGCATCCGCTTGACCAGCGTGTAATTCGTTCCGTCGTCGAGCACCACGCCATGCCACGGAGTCAGCCAGCTGTCCTGGGTCCGCAAGAGATGGAATCCGATCTTCTCGGAGTGATTCGTCTGCGGATGGATCGACAGCCGCACCGCGTCCGGGAAGATCTCCGCCATCAGACGGCTCCACGCCTGACTGCGCTGCACCACTTCGTAAGCCGTCTCCTTCGATCGGTTCCGCCGCTGTGTGGCCGACAGCCCGGGCAGCAGCACGGCATTGTCCTCGACCATGAACCGATGGATTCCGTTGAACATCCGCCGGGCCGCCGCCTCGGTCCGGACCGCCTCGCGCAGCACGTCGATGCCGTCGGAGTACTCCTTCAGCAGGCGCAGTCTGCGTTCGTCCCAAGTCATTTCGGGCATGGCGTCGCGCAGCCCGTACAGCCCGATGGAACCGCCGCCGGTCGACCGGATGATGCGGCGCAGCTCGTCACCGTAATGGTCGACGTGCAGGTCCGGGATGCCCAGCGTGTCACTGAAGACATGCCCGTCCGAACAGATCGTGACGATGGCGCCCGGCCGGTAGACGGCCGAGATCTGGTCGCAGAATCCCTGCAGGGACTCGATCGCCAGGGTCTCCGCCATATCGGGCAGGCGCCCCAGCGTCTTGCGGCGGTTGCGCGACTTCGCCGGGAACGCGGGGATGATGAAATGGACCGGCACACCGGCTTCGATGTACCGGCTCACCTTGCTCAGGTGCGGTGCGAAGCAGTCCGCGCACGGGGCCGAGTCGCACAGCGACTCCGGGTCGGCACTGCGCCGGCGCGCGAAGACCATGCGAAGTATCCGAGTGGCAACCGATCCGACATCATCGGCGGGATTCGGGTTCAGCTGTGGTTGTCCGAGCTCCTGAACATGCTCGGAGCCATTATCGACAGTCGTACTCATCACTACCTTCCGGGCACACCAAACGAGCGCACGCAACCGGACCGCACGGCAAAAGTTCCGCTATCAGCGCGGATCGAGCCGTCGATGGTTGCCTGCGATCAGAACGTCGTAGTAGGACACGGATTCAGGCGTCGGATTCCATACGATATCCGGTATCGGCGAGCCCCGATGCTCACAGCCAGATCTGAATCACGTAGTCCATTCGATCGAACACCCCCCACGTTCACAACCGATTCTGTGGTTTATAACACTCCCAGGATACCTCCGAACAGACTGCCGGGCAACCACATTCCGGCACACCGCGACAAAAAAGAATCCGGAGGCCCGTGGCAACGCCACGAGCCTCCGAACAGGCATTTCTGAATTTGTCGGTCGCGCAGCTGGATCGCCTAGCCGGCCACCCTTTCTCCGACCACCGTCGATCGTTTCGGCCGAGCAAAGCGGCGCATCGCCGGAGATTCCACGAAAGTGAACAACAACCATGCGGCGAAGAGATTCAGGCAGAACAACAGGACGATCAGCAGCACCGCGACCGGAGCACTGAACGTAGCGGCGTTCATCAATCGACGGACGTAGAACACCGTCACGCCTTGACAGATGTAGAAGGCGAACGAGATCTCGCCGAGCCGGATCGCGAGCCTGCTCGACAGGAACTTCGACGAACCCTCGATGTCGGACTGGGCCGCGGCCCCGATCAGCAGCGCGAGCGGAACCGCGGTCGCCAGGACGAAGCCGACGTAGAACGGCGTGTACATCGCCACCACATATCCCGCGCCGACCGCCGCCACCGCCGTCCAGAGCGGAATGCGCGGCCAGCGCCCCTCCGCCACTATCCGGGCGATGAACACGCCGAGGAAGAATTCGAACAGACGCGTCGGCGGAAAGAGGTATCCGAACCACAGTTGCAGCACCGGTATCGGCGTGAGTTCGGATTTCTCGGAACTCGGTATGACGAACGCGGTCAGCAGGACGATCACGCCCATGCCGGCCACCATGGCCGCAGCGCCGTACCACAGATATTTCGCGTCGATGCGCAGGACCGCCGGAATCAGAAATGGAAAGAGCACGTAGAAGAGGAGCTCACAGGACAATGTCCACGACGGTGTGTTGACGCCCGCATTGATATAATTCTGCGGAAACCAGGCATGCAGCAGAAAAAGATTCGGCAGCCACGCCTTCCACGGTGTTATCGCCGCCGCGAACAACACCATCGACGCCACCCAGAGCGTCAGATGATTGGGAAAAATCTTGACCACTCGCCGACGGATGAACTGCAGCTTGCTCGCTCCCGGTTTCCACGACCAGGTCAGCACGAAGCCGCTCAGGATGAAGAAGAACGACACCCCGAGGAATCCGGCTTTGCCGACCACCCACGCCGCGTCGTACGCGGTATCCGGATCGGAGAAGAGGTTCACCGGTTTGTACGGAGGTATCGGTGAGTTGGGCAGCATCACATGGAAGACGAAGACCGAGAATGCCGCGAAGAACCGCAGTCCGGTCAACGACGGCAGCCGTTTGCGCTTGTCGAGATCCATCGCGATCAGCCCAGTCCGACGACGAAGGGGAATTCCGGTCTGCCGCCCAGCACGAAGGCGCCCGTGGACTGGATCACCTGGTCGTGCGCGATGATGTGCCGGGCCATCGTGTTCGTGTCACGCAACCAGATGTCGAGCGGATTCGGCCGGTAGATCGATTCGGTGCCGACGAGTTCGCATAGACGGGTGACGATGCGCTGCGCTGCGCGGAACGCGTTGGTCCTCGCCAGCGCGCTCGCGATCCTGAGGTCGGCGGGCAGCTCCGCGAAACGCTTGCCGTCCAGCGCGTCCCACAGTTCCGTCAGGGTGTTGACAACCGCGCCACGCGCGACGATGTACTCCATCTCGCACTCACCGAGCAGGTACTGGGCACGGTAGTTGTCGGCCCACTTCTGACCGGTGGCGGTCACCGTCTTCCCGTCCGCGATGCCACGGACGTAGTCCAGGGCCGCACGAGCCGTTCCCAGGGGTACACCCGGCATGATCCGGGCCAGAGCCTCCGGCTCGGACAGCTTTCCGCGACCGCTCTTCCTTTCGCCGAACGCGAAGGAGTGATGCTCGGGCACGAAGAGATCCTCGACCGCGTAATCATTGCTCCCGCTGCCGCGCAGACCCGTGGTGTCCCAGGTGTCGAAGACCGCGACCTGATCGCGGCGCATGTAGAACAGCCGCACCAGCGGGCCGCCTTCCGCGGTCTCCTCCATCCGGCCGCCCGAGGTCACGAAAGCGCCGCCCATGACCAGGTCCGCGTGCGTGATCGCGCTGCCGAACTTCCACCGGCCCGTCAATCGGTAGCCATCGGCCACCCGCTCGGCGCGACCGGCCGGGAAGATCAGTCCCGCGGTGATCAGATCCTGCGTCGGCATCAGCTCCGCGATGGCCCGCTCGTCGAGATAGCCGGCGTAGATGCCGGTCGCCGCGCCGATCATGGCGCACCAGCCGGTGGCCGTGTCCCCGTAGGACAGCGCCTCGACGATCTCGAACTGCTCGAGCGAGGTCAGACCCGGGCCGCCGATCTCCGCGCTGAAACACATTCGGTAGACGCCGATCTCACGAAGCCGCTCGACGATGTCCATCGGAAGCCTGCGCTCGGCATCGATCTCACTGCGACGTGCCGCCAGGTCGGGCGCCAGCGAACGTACCGCCGACAGCAGGGAGGGGGCCGAGATTGTTGCTGCAGTCATGTCCTGATTCCTAAGCCAGAGAATTTGCCTGCGACTCGCGCAGGAGGAGCTCGATCGCCGAAGTGGTCTGCTCGGGCCCCAGCGCCGAGTAGCCGCCGTCCACGGTCCACTCGGCGCCGGTGACGAAGCTCGCCTTGGACGATGCGAGAAACGCCGCCACCTCGCCGATTTCGCGCGCGTCACCCGCCCTGCCCAGCATGTGGAACCTTGATGCGACCGCGTCGGTGCGTGCGCGGTCGCCCTCGGTGATCTCGTCCATCACCCGCGACCAGGTCCAGCCCGGCGAAACGCTGTTCACCCGGATTCCGTCGGGCGCGTACTCCAGGGCGAGACTGCGGGTCAGCTGCAACAACCCGGCCTTGCTGACGGGGTATCGAAGTCGCCCGGCTTGCGCGACACGTCCACTGGGAGAGGTGAAATTCACGATGGACCCCGACGTGTCCCGCAACGCGGGTCGCGCCGCTTCACACAGCATCGCCGTACCGACCACATTCGTGTTCAGCACCTCGAGCCACGCTGCCCGCGCATCCCCGCCCGGTCCGTCGTCACCGTAGACGCAGGCGATGTTGACCAGCGCGTCGATCCGACCGTGCCGGTCGACCGCTTCCGCGACGAACGACTCGACCGACGAATCGCTGCGCAGGTCGACGGGCACGAAGACAGCTCGGTCGCCGATCTCGGCGGCCGCCCCCTTCCCCCCGTCCGTATCGATGTCACCCAGTACGACATTCGCGGAATATTCGGCGAAGACCCGAGCGACTTCAGCGCCGATGATGGTTGCCGCACCGGTTACGAGTACCGTCTTATCTTCGAACAACGTCGACTCCCCTCGGCCGCGCCCTCGACCGGCGCACGCCACGGCTCGAAGTATTCCGAACGAAAAGAGCGACCAGCCAGTACCATTCGCGACAGAGATGCACAACTTTGCGCCAGTCGGCTCGGCGCCATGACCGATGTGGCGTAGATCACTCTGCAGGCTCGGCCGCCGGGCGGATGCGATATCGTCTCAGTGCAGGCAGTCCATGTTTCGGGGGTTCCGCGCTGCGGTCGATGCGTGACGGCAATGTCCAGTGTGAGCATCGGATCCGGTCCCGCGATGTCCTCAATGTCGAACGGAGTCGAGGCGTTGCCGAGCGACCAAATGATCTTCTTGTTACTGGACCTCGTATTGATCGTGGGCGCGGCACGCCTGCTGGGCTGGCTGGCCGAGAAGGTGGGGCAGCCCGCGGTGATCGGCGAGATCGTGGCGGGCATACTCGCGGGCCCGACAGTTCTCGGGGCACACTTGTCCGAGACGGTCTTTCCGCACGACACTCGTTCGTATCTCACGGCATTCGCGAACGTCGGCGTGATGATCTTCATGTTCTCGGCGGGTCTCGAGATGGATCTGCGATCGGTCGCCGGACGGCGGCGGTCGGTCGCGGGGATCGCGCTCTCGGCCTACCTCGTACCCTTCGCGCTCGGTTCCGTCATCGCGTTGTGGGCGCTGGCCCGGCACGACGGAGGCAACCGGCTGAACTTCGCGCTGTTCATCGGTTGCGCGTTGGCCGTCACGGCCTTTCCGGTGCTGGCCCGGATCCTGCACGACCGCAAGCTGCTCGGCACCCGCCTCGGCCAGTCGGCCATGACCTGCGCCGCGCTGGACGACGTGCTCGCCTGGTGTGTCCTGGCGGTGGTCATCGGCATCGCCCGGCCCGGTCTCGATCACCACTGGCGGCTGCTGCTGTTCGTCCCGCTGGTCGTGGTGTTGTGGTGGGCGGTGCGTCCGGCTCTCGACCGGCTCGCGGGCGCCGGTTCCGAGAAGAACACGAGCAACATGGTCTTCCTCGGCGTCGCGGGCGCACTGTTGCTGGGAGCCGCCACCGAATGGCTCGGACTGCATCTGATCTTCGGCGCGTTCCTGTTCGGGGTCGTGTTCCCCCGGCGGCTGCGCGCGGCCGTCGACAGCGGCGCGCAACTGCTGAGCAGCATCTTCCTGCCCGCCTTCTTCGTGGTGGCCGGCCTGCAGGTCGATCTCGGTGCCATCGATCGCGCCGGTATCGCCGAATTCGCCGCGATCATGTTCGCCGCCCTCGTGGGCAAACTCGGCGGAACCTATCTGGCCGCCCGGCTCGGCCGCAGCGACAGGGCGGAAGCAGCGGCCCTCGCGGCGCTGATGAACACCCGCGGCCTGACGGAACTGGTGATACTCAACATCGGGCTGACGATCGGCGTCATCGACGAGCGGCTCTACTCGTTGCTGGTCATGATGGCGTTGATCACCACCGCGATGACAGCGCCGTTGCTGAAACTCTTCGGTATCACCGCCCCTCGCGATGACCGGCCGCCGGGGACGACGAAGGAACAGCGGCGCAGCGATTCCGCCGTCGAGGCCGAGGCCACGGCCCCATGAGGCAACGCGGAGAAACCACGGGCCGCACCCACACGGATCCGCCGGCGAGGCCACGTGGCGGCGAGGAATGCACTGTCCCAGCGGCTTTCGTGGATGTCGACGAAACATTGGTCCGTTGCGTCACTTTCCTGTCCCTGTTCGTCTTCGACGCGCGGCGCCGTGGGCGCGGCGCGCAGGCCGACGGCGTGGTCGAGGAGTTCCGGGCGCTGCGGGCGGCGGGGATGAGCCGTGCCGAATCCCATCGGTGGTTCTACCGGCAATGGGCCGGCCGCGACCTCGCAGACGTGCGACGCGTCGGCGACGACTGGTTCGCGAGCTGCGTCGCGGACCCGGCGTTCTTCAATCTCGCGGTCCGGCGTCGGCTGGAGGAACTGTCTCGCACCGGGACTCGCATCATCCTGGTGTCGGGCTCGTTCACCCCGGCGCTGCGCCCGATCGCCGAAGCCATCGGCGCCACCTCGGTGCTGTGCACGACGATGGAGACGGCTGCCGGGAATTACACCGGCGAGGTCCTGGCGACGATGGTCGGTGCCGACAAGTCCGCGGCACTGCTGCGCTATGCCGAGCGGGCGGCCATCGACCTGTCGTCCTGCACGGCGTTCGGCGATCACCACTCCGACACCGCGATGTTCGAGCTGGTCGGCCATCCGGTCGTCGTCGGCGACTCCGATCCGCGACTGCACGGCTATCGCGCGGAGCGGCTGCCCGGTTAGGTCCCCGGCACCCGCCGGTTTCCGATCGTGAACGTGCGCCGGTACTGCGCCGGACTGACACCGAGGTGACGCTTGAACACCGCGCGGGTGTTGGCCGGATTTCCGAGGCCGACGCGATAGCCGATCTGGTCGACGGGAAGTTCGGTCGTCTCGAGCAGTTCCCGCGCTTGGTTCAGGCGCGCGCTGGTGATCCAGACGTGCGTTGAGGTACCGGTCTCCTCCCGGAATCGCCGGATGAAGCTGCGGCGCGAGAGATTCGATCGCTTGGCGAGATCTTCGAGCGAATGCCGGTGGTCGAGGTTGGCGAGAATCCACGCCCGGGTGTCGGAGAGCAGGCCGGTGGACGTCTGCTCCAGGAACTGCCGGGTGTACTGGGCTTGACCGCCCTCGCGCACCGGGGGCGCCACCAGATCACGGGCGCGTTCGTTGGCGGCCGCGGCGCCGATGTCCTTGCGCACCACGTGCAGGCAGAGGTCGATCCCGCTGGTCACGCCCGCGGAGGTCAGCACGTCACCGTCGTCCACGAACAGGCGATCCGCATGAACCTCGACGGCCGGATACCGGCTCTGCAACAGCGACGCGGCCCGCCAATGCGTGGTAGCGGGACGGCCGTCCAGCAGTCCCGCGGCGGCCAGCGCGAAAGCACCGGTACAGATCGACAGCATTCGCGCGCCTCGCGCGTGGGCGTCGCGCAGCGCGCGCAGCACCGGTTCCGGCGGCGGCTCCCCGTACGACGCGTAACCGGGCACCACCACCGTGCCCGCGTGCCGCAGAGCCTCCAGCCCCGCCGTCGCCACGCAGGACAACCCCGGCACCGAGGTCGTCGCCATCGGCGAGACCGCGCACACCTCGAGCCGGTAGTTGGGGTCGGAGCCGAACACGTCGATCGGAATCGCGGCATCCAGGACAACCACTTCGTCGGGAATGACGACGGTGACCCGACGCGATCCCCCATTCGCTTCCATGGCCCGATCGTAGCGGTGATCGGCACTCGGGCTACTACCCCAGCCTTCCGGCGCGCACATAGCCTCGCTTGAGCGTCCGAGCCGACAAGCCGAAAGAAGGGGTTTGATGTCCGATATCACGGACTTCTCCACCACCAACGGAGGGTTCCGGAGTGTGGTCGTCACTGCTATCGAGATGTCGACCGCTGTCGGCGCCGACACCGATGCGACTTGGAAAGGACTGCTCGCCGGGGAAACCGGCATCGCGAAGGTGCAAGACCCCGACTTCGAGCGCTTCCAGGTTCCCGTCGACATCGGCGGCCAGTTCAAACTGGATCCGACCGACGAACTCAGCCGCGTCCAGAAGCGCCGCATGTCCTACGTCCAGCAGGTCGCCTATGTCATGGGGAATCGGATCTGGGACACCGCGGGCAGGCCGGAAGTCGATCTTGATCGTCTCGGCGTCTGTATCGGCACCGGTCTCGGCGGCGCCGACACGATCATCGAGTCCAACGACCTGATGCGCGAGGCGGGCTACCGCAAGGTCTCTCCCTTCGCGGTGCCCATGGCCATGCCGAACGGCGCCGCCGCGGTGGTCGGGTTGGAACTCGGCGCGCGTGCCAGCGTGATCACGCCCGTCTCGGCCTGCGCTTCGGGCTGCGAGGCGCTGGTGCACGCGTGGCGTTCGATCATCCTCGGCGAGGCCGACATCGTCGTCGCGGGCGGCGTGGAGGGCCGCATCAATCCGCTGGCGGTGGCCGGATTCTCGATGATGCGGGCGTTGAGCACACGAATCGACGAACCCGAAGCCGCGTCGCGCCCGTTCGACCGGGACCGCGACGGTTTCGTGTTCGGCGAAGCCGCCGCGTTGTTCGTGCTGGAGTCGGAGGACCACGCGCGGGCACGCGGGGCGAAGCCCCTGGCTCGCCTGATGGGCGCGGGCCTGACCGCTGACGGCTACCACATGGTGTTGCCCCACCCGGACGGCGCGGGGAACATTCGAGCGATGCGCCGCGCGATCGAAACGGCCGGCGTGAGCCCAACCGATATCGACCACGTCAACGCGCACGCCACGGCCACTCCGTTCGGGGACCTGGCGGAAGCGAGGGGGATCCGGGCGGCGGTAGGCGACCACGCCTCGGTCTACGCGCCGAAATCCGCGTTGGGGCACTCGGTAGGCGCGGTAGGCGCGGTGGAAGCCGCCCTGACCGTGCTCAGCGTCAGGGACGGGGTGGTGCCGCCCACGCTGAACCTCGACAATCAGGACCCCGAGATCGATCTCGACATCGTGCACGGCAGCGCGCGTACCCAGAACATCGAATACGCGTTGAACAACTCCTACGGTTTCGGCGGCCACAACGCGGCCGTCGTCTTCGGCCGCTGCTGACCGCAGCGATGCGTGGCCCGCTACCCGTGCGGGTCACGCATGGCGAGCGCGACTACCGGAATCCTCTTCGCCGGGCCGACCCGTCCCGGCACCTCGGCGAGCGCGTTTCCCGCGGGCGATCTCCGTCGCGAGCGCGTCCAGCGGTTGAGCGAACTGGTGCAGCGGGTCGACCAGTTCGGTGAGCCAAGCCCTGGCGGCATCGACACCCTCCGAATCGAGGGCGTACAGCCGTCGCGTGCCGTCGGCGCGGACCCGCACCAGCCCGGCGTCGCGAAGCACCTTGAGATGCTGGGAGACGCCGGGCTGAGAGATCGGTGTGCGCTGCCGGACGGCGGCGACCAGCGCGCCCGCGGGCTGTTCGTCGGCCGCCACCGTTTCGAGGATGAACCGGCGGACCGGGTCGCCGAGCGCCTCGAAGATCTTCGCCGGAGAACGGTCCATCAGGCCTCGGCGCCGTGTGCGGGGTCGACGGTGTAGAAGTCGACGGTCCGCAGCGCCGCCGCGTTCGCGGCGGCCGGGTCGTCACCGTCGCCCGCCGCAGCCGCCGCCCAGTCGAGCGCCGCCGTCCGCACGAACGTCACGCCCTCGGGCGTCGTCGGGAAGGCCATGCCCTCGGCGGGATCGACCGGATCTCCGCTCGCCAAGTGCAGCCCGAGGCCCATCAAGGCGAGATCCCAGCCGACGCCCACCGCCCCGGGTCCGAATTGCGTCCAGAACTCCGGATCGACCGGCGCCTCGTGCGCCAACTCCAGTTCGGTGCCGTCCCCGGCGGGAGTGAGACGGACGGTCAGCCAGGAGATCTGCGGTCCCATCTCCCAGGTCACGGCGAACCGTTCCGGCGCATCACACTCTTCGACGACACCGTTGGCGTTGCCCTCCAGCTGGTAGCGCCCACCGACGCGCAGGTCTCCACTGACGGGCAGGAACCAGCGCGGGATCCGCTCGATATCGGTGAGCGCGTCCCACAGATCCGCCTGATCCGTCGGGTATCGGCGGCGGGCGACGGCGATCCTCGTCGGCGCGCCGTCGCGGGATCCGGTGCGGACCTCGCGGGTGACGAGCCCGGCGATGGCCGCGGGATCGGTCAGCAGTGGCATGGCAACCTCCTTAATAAGTTTTGACTTATATTAGCGGCCCTCGGGGTGACCGCAACACCACTCCGGCATTTCCACCCACTCCCCGGACGAGACGCGGCCGGCCGCCGTCCGATCAGCCGTTCGGGGACAAGCCCGCGATGGCACGCAGTGCGGAGATCATCCCCGCGACGGGGATGCCGGGATCGATCGAGCGGAACAAACCCAGCCCCACGCCGAGCGCCAGCACCGCGACAGCGGCTTCGGCCCGCGGCATCGGGGTGTCGAGATCCTCCGTCGCCCGCAAGGCCGCGCCGACCATGCCCGCGATGTCGGCGAGCCTGCTCGCCAATTCGGCGCGGAGGTGCTCGTCGCGTCGCGCGTGAACGCTGAACTCGAGTTCGAGTTGCGTCCAGTCGGGATCGCCGACCACCCGCTCGGCCCACTCCGTCATCCGCTTCAGGCGCGCGGCAGCCGTGGGCGCGGCGATGATCTCGGCGACCTCCGCCGCCCGCTCGGCGTGGATTTCATCGAGCACGGCCAGACACAAGTCGTCTTTGGTGCGGAAGTTCGAATACACCGCCCCTTTGGTGAAACCCGCGGCTTTCGCGACCTTGTCCAGAGTTGTCGCCTGATAGCCGTCCTTCAGAAAAAGCCGTTTGGCGGTCGTGATCAATACAGTGCGCGTCCGCGCTTGGCTCTGCGCTCGGGTCGGCCGCGAACGCCCTTCGTCCCGAAGCCGCCGACACTCATCGCTATTCCCGGACAATCTCTACCCCTTACAGATACTCTCAGTATCCGATTCTAGATGCCATGGGTATCCCAAATCGCAGGAAGGATCGCATCGTGAGGAGCCGAATACTCAGATTGGCCACAGCTTTGACGGGAACCCTCATCGTCGTCGGAGCCGGGGCGGTCGCCGCCCCCCACGCATGGACGGAACCGGCCGCGGAAGCCGTGGCCGGTGACGATTTCTACATTCCACCCGCGTCGACGGATGGCGCGCCGGGCTCCATCATCCGCACCGAATCGTCGCGACTGGCGCTTTCGGTCCCCGGACAGCCGGGACAGGTCCCCGCCACGTCCACGCGCATCATGTACACCAGCAGCGATACCCACGGCGACCGCACGGCCGTGGTGGGGACGTACCTCGAACCCGCCCAGCCGTGGACGGGCCCGGGAGAGCGTCCGCTGATCGCCTACGCGGTCGGCACGAAGGGACAGGGCGATCAGTGCGCGCCTTCGAAACTGCTGGCGCAATTCATCCAATACCAGCCTCCGTTCGACGTGATCGTCGAATACGACGTGCTGGCGTTGTACACACTGCTGGCCCGCGGCATGGCGGTCATGGTGACCGATTACCACGGCCTGGGTACGCCGGCTGTGCACGACTATCTGAACCGGAAATCTCAGGCCTACGCGCTGCTCGACTCGGCGCGAGCGGCACTGCAATTGCCGGGCACCAGCGTGCATCCCGGCTCGCCGGTCATTCTGTACGGATACTCCCAGGGCGGCATGGCCTCCGCCGGCGCGGCCGAACTGCAACCGGGCTACGCCCCCGAGTTGAACGTGCGGGGCGCCTACGCAGGCGGCCCGGTCGTGGACGACGAATATTTCATCGGCTTCAACGACGGCCGTCCCGCGCTCGGACCCGCCTTCGCGTGGATTCTCAACGGCATCGCCGCCAACTATCCCGAAACCCGCCCGGTGCTCGACGCCGAACTCAACGACACCGGCAAGGCGATCCTGCGCGAGTCGCTGGAAAAGTGCGCCGTACCCCTCGGACTGGCCCAGCAGTTCCCGAACACCTCGCAGTGGACCACCAGCGGGCAACCGCTCACCGCGGTGATCGATCAGTCCCCGGTACTGAAGGCGGCGTTCAACGATCAGCGCGTCGGGACGCTCACTCCGGGAGTGCCCGTGCTCATCGCCTCCAGCCCGATCGACGAGGGCGCGCCGTACGTGCCCGTTCGTGAGCTGGCGGCCGGGTGGTGCGGCGGTGGCGCTCCTGTCCAGCTGAACGCGAACGGCGAGCTGCCCAGCGTCATCAGCGGATTGCGGGCCACCCACGTGCTGGCATTCTTCCCGTCACTGGTGGCCTCCCAGCAGTGGATGACCGAGCGGCTCGCGGACCAGCCCGCGCCGACCAACTGCGGGGCGCTGCCCTGATTTGCGAAAGCGCGATCCGCTCGGATACCGTCGGTATCTCGATCGGACACTCGGCACGGCGCCTCGCGCAGCGATTCGGTTCGTAGTGCCATGATTTCCATGCACGATCGTCGGCCGCGGTTCGGTCCCACGACCGAACCGCGGCCGACCTGCCTGCCCGGCACAGCACAGATGTTCCCGTGCGGCGGGCGAGTTCCACCCCACGATCGTCCCGTGGCTCCCGGACCAGGGCCGGCGAGCCTACTTGCACCGAATTTGCTGTCTCACCGTTCGTCAGCCAGGTCGATTTCGGTACAGAAAGGTTCGAATGTCGGAGTTGGCTCATCCCCGCCTGCCCGAGCCGCTCAGGTGCGCGCAGCGGTGATACTCGCAGATCCGGCACGGATCATTTCGTACCCGATGCGGCGGCGCCCGCCCCGAAGGCGCGGGCCGATCCGGTCAGCGGTGCGCCACCGCCGGGCGGAGGTCGCCAGATCAGGCAGCGGTTTCGACGGTTCGTCCCTACACAGCGAACTTCTAGCTATTCTGGATAGGCGTGCACGTTGTAGGTGTTGTCCGCAGTCGGAATTGTCGGCTGAGTGTCGTCCTGACGGATCGGCGAGATGACTATGACGATCTTCGAGCACACGCGAGCCCGCGACCCCAAGCGCTACCTCTGGATTCTGGGCCTGATCGCCCCGGGTTGCGCGCTACTGCCTTCACAGCTGGTGTTGTACACCGGACTGGAGCTGTTCTGGTGGATCGGCCCGATCATCATCCTCGGGGTGATCCCGCTGCTGGATTTCGCCATCGGCGACGATGGAAGCAATCCCCGCGACGAGGACTACGAGGCGCTGTCCAACGATCGCTATTACCGCTGGTGCACTTTCCTCTTCCTGCCGATGCAGTTCATCGGGCTGCTGATCGCCAGCTACCTGTGGGCAAGCGACGAGCTGCGCCTGGTCGACAAGCTCGGCTTGGCCGTCACGCTCGGCTTCGTCTCCGGGATCGGCATCAACGCCGCGCACGAGCTCGGCCACCGCGCCGAACGTCTCGAACGCTGGCTGGCCAAGATCGCGCTCGCTCAGTCCGGTTACGGGCACTTCTTCGTCGAACACAACCGCGGTCACCACGTTCGCGTCGCCACCCCCGAGGACCCGGCCAGCGCACGTTACGGCGAATCGCTGTGGCAGTTCCTCCCCCGCACCATGACGGGCGGGTTCCGCTCCGCCCTCACGTTGGAGCGCCAGCGTCTTGCCCGCAACGGCAAACGTTGGCTGAGCCCCGGCAACCATCTCCTGCAAGCCTGGGCGATGAGCGCGGCGTTGTTCATCACCTTGATCGTGGTGTTCGGTCCCGCCGTCATCCCCTACCTCGCCCTCCAAGCGCTCATCGGCGCGGGCCTGCTGGAGACCGTCAACTACGTCGAACACTACGGATTGCTGCGTGCCCGCCGCCCGGACGGCCGTTATGCCCGCTGCTCGCCGCGCGACAGCTGGAACAGCGACCACCTGGTCACCAACATCTTCCTGTTCCACCTCCAGCGCCACAGCGATCACCACGCCAATCCGGGCCGCCGCTATCAGACCCTGCGCAGCTGCGATGTGGCGCCCCAGCTCCCCGCCGGTTACGCCACCATGGTCCTGCTGGCCATCGTCCCGCCGCTGTGGCGCGCGGTCATGGATCCCCGGGTCTTGGCCCACTACAACGGCGACATGACGCTCATCAACACCAAGCCCCGTAAGCGCAGGATCACCCTGCCGATCCGCAATCCACGCCCGCGCGCGAATGTACGGCGGGCCGCGCAGCACCGCACCCACAGCATGAGCCCGTCGACCGGCGCGACGGAAGTCCGGTTCTGATAGAGCGGATCGCTGAGGCAACTCGCGGGGCACCGCACGCTGCGCAGTTTGTACTCGGCGTGCGGGCAGATGCCGTGGCCGTGCGCCACCGCGGAGCGGGCGGACTCAGCGCAGCAGCGGAGACCGGTACCGAGCGTCGGGTTTGAGGCAGGTGAACTGCATGACGTCGATATGCCCACGACGGAAGTACTCGGCCGAGCCGGTGA
Source organism: Nocardia sp. NPDC047648 (assembly GCF_040642815.1). NCBI lineage: Bacteria > Bacillati > Actinomycetota > Actinomycetes > Mycobacteriales > Nocardiaceae > Nocardia > Nocardia sp. NPDC047648. The sequence continues at coordinate 243,766 of NZ_JBEYSX010000008.1, forward strand.
GATACCGGATGTAGGCGTTGTAGGTATCGCGCCCGGCGAGTTCGATCGCGCGGTCTCGGTGTTCGTGCAAAGCGTCGGCCCAGCAGTCCAATGTGGTGGTGTAATGCGGTCCCAGCGACTGGACGTCGGCGACGGTGAACCCGGCCTCCTGCGCGTATTCGGTGATCCCTTTCGGGTAGTGGCCGAACGACAGGGGAAGCTGGCCGCCGGGGAAGATCGTCCCGCGCAGGAATCGCAAGAAGGCGAAGTCGTCGCTGGTGATCCTGGTGCCGTGCGCCCGCAGATGATCGCGGCTGTGGCTGACCACCGTCTGCAACAGCAGCACTCCGTCCGATGGCATGATCCGGTAGGCGAACTCGAAGAACTCCCCATAGCGGTCCACCGGCAGGTGTTCCATCGCCCCGACGCACACGATCCGGTCGGCACGCCGGTCGAAATCCTCCCAGCCCTGCACTCGCACCCCACCGTAGGGGCGGCCACGGATCAGCCGGTCGACGAGCATGTCCCGCACGTACCGGTACTGGTTGCGGCTGCGGGTCAACCCGATCGTGTTCACCCCGTAGGTGTCCATGGCGCGCAGCATGGTCGATCCCCAGCCGCAACCCACGTCCAGCAGGGTCATCCCCGGTTGGAGGTCACATTTGGCCAAGGCGAGATCGATCTTCGCCGTCTGGGCTTTTTCCAGGGTGTCGTCGGGGTGGGTCCACAACGCGCAGCTGTAGGTGCGGGTCGGATCGAGGAAGAGTCCGAAGAACTCGTCCGGCAGTTCCTCCCGCGACAGGACCTCGCGGTACAGGGGGGCGTACACACTCATGACGGCGGATCTTTCTCGCGAACCAGCACTGCTGTTCAGCGGAAGCCTCCGGGCCCTGACGGCTTCCGGCCGGATACGACCACGAAATCCGCGGACGCACCGACTACGCGCTGCCGCCGCGGCCGCCACGCCGTCGATCACGTAGCCGACCCCGGCCGACACCTTCACGTTACCTCGCTCACTCTGCGCAGACCTCGCGAACCGGCCATCCAGCAAACGTGAGGACAGCAGCAGATCGATGCCCCGCTGAGCGGACGCCGAGCCCTACCCTGTCCGGCCGAGCGGCGACCAGCGGCAAGACCTGCGCGAGTATGCGCGACCGGGCACACCCACGCCTGACCGATGACCGCCCAGGTCGGGTAGCGCACTACTCGGGTCACGATGCCCACAAATAGCTAGATTTGGCCGTACAACACGAAGTCCGCAGCGCCTGTCACCCGGCCTCGGACGGGTAGGTCAGCACTCGGCGCGGAGTTCGGCACGCCACCGCGACAACGTCGTCCCGGCGTGCGCGCGCGACCACCCGGCAGGCGTTCGGCACGAATACGACCGCGGACAAAGGTAGCCGAAGAAGTCGGCATCGACGGGGCGCTGCCGACGCTGCTCGCGTTCGCCGAACCCGGGCACGGGCTCTACGGCAGCGACCGGCCCCGGCAACCACAGCGGTCAGCTGCTCAGGCGCTCGAATTCCGTCGCGCAATGCGCGGAGAACACCGTCACCGCGTCACCGTGGTCGCCGACGAGTTCCCGGAGCCGCTGCTGGTTCTCGATGCGGGCCCGCCGCCCAGTGTCGACATACCACTGGAAAACCTTCGTCCCCAAGGGCATCGACGGTTTCGCACGCATTTGGCCGTGGTAGGTGTAGGCGTCCCCCGCGTGCAACAGCCAGCCGTCCCCCGTGTCGACGGCGACGCCGACGTGACCGCGCGTGTGCCCCGCCAGCGGGACCATGAGTATCTGCGGGGGCAGGCCCCGCAATTCGCGCACCGCCTGGAAGTCGAACCAGCGCTCCGCGCGACTGTCGGACTCCTCGTAGGCCGACCACTTGGGTCCGTGTTCGAACTGCACCGGTCGATACCGGAACTTCTCGCGACGACCGAAGGGCCCTTCGACGGCGTCCAGCTCCGCTCGGTGCACATGCACGGTGGCCCGGGGGAAGTCGGCGAGACCACCCGCGTGATCCAGATCGAGGTGCGTCACGACGATGTCCCGGACGTCATCGCGGGAGAAGCCCAGCGCCTCGACCTGCCGGGCGATCGGCAGGTCGAGAACCGGGTGCGATTGTCGGATGAGTTGCCGCCCCACCCACACATCCGGCCGGACCAGCGCCTGCTCGCCGTAACCGGTGTCGACCAGAACCAATCCGGCGGAGTGCTCGATCAACAAGCAATGACACGCCCCGGCCGCTTTGCGCCGAAGCCCCGGCCTGCCGTCGAACAAACGGCCTCCGAAAGGACGGATCCCCCCGGCATCCAGATGATGGACACGCACCAGTCCGCTCCTATCCGTGCCGTCCGGCCACCCTACCGTCTACTCTTCCGGCCGCGACTCACTCCTACCACGTTCGCTACTCGAACGCTAAGGGCGCGAACATATTCCATGGCGTCGCAGCCGGAACGCGAAGACTCCCCCGGCAGCCGAATTCAGGCGATCTTCAATGTGCCACCGTCGATGACGTAGTCCGCACCGACGATATTGGCGGCTTTGGGTGACGCGAGGAAGGCGACGAGGGCGGCTACCTCCTCCGGTTCGCTGATCCGGCCGGAGGCGATGCCGAACTGCTCCGGCACGGCCGCGAGCAGTTCCTCCTGCGAAAGACCCTGAGCGGCGGCGAACTTGGCACCCACGCCGTGCGGGCCGCGCCACATCGGCGTGCCGACCACGCCGGGTGAGACGGTGTTGACCCGCACCCCGCGTGGCCCGAACTCCTCGCTGAGCCGCTTGGTCAGCGCGGTCAGCGCGGCCTTGGCCTCGCTGTAACCGACCGGCCCCGCCGCCGGAAGATGTTTGTTGATCGACGAGATGGTGACCACCGCGCCGCGCCGCTCCAGCAGGCTGGGCAGTGCCGCGCGGGTGACCCAGATCGCGCTGAACAGATTCAGGTCGAACAGCTCTCGCCATTGCTCGTCCTCGACGTCGAGGAAGCCGCCCAGTTCCAGACGCGCGGCATTCACGGCGCCGACGTTGTTGACCAGGATGTCGATGCCGCCCAGTTCGTCGAGTGCGGCGCCGATCAGCCGGGCCGCTCCCTCCGAGGTGGAGAGGTCGACGGGAACCGCTGCGACGCTCGCCTTTTCGAGCTCGGGCGTAACGGTGCGCGCGGCCCCGACCACCCGGACGCCCTCGGCGGTCAATGCTTCGGCGACGGCCAAGCCGATGCCTCGGCTGGCACCGGTGACGACGGCGGTCTTGCCGGACAGTTCTAGATCCATGATGGAACCTTTCTTTCTTGAACTACAGGTCAAAAATATGGGCAGCGAACGAGCCCACGGCGGGCAGTTCGATTCAGAGGGTGGCCAGAGCGGTATCGATGATGCGATGCAGAGTGGGCGCATCGTAGGTCTTGGCCATCACCCGTAGGCCGACGACGGTGTTCATCAAGAATTCGGCCATCGATCGCGGGTCGGTATCGGCGCGCACGTCACCATCGCGTTTCCCCTGATCGATCCGGGCCTCCAACGCCGCGATCATATGATCCTGCGTCGCGCGGACCGCCCTGGCGATCTCCGCGTCGTGCCCCGCCATTTCCATGGCGGTGTTCACTGCCAGGCAGCCGCGCCGAACGGGCTGCGCGAGATCGGCGTCCGCCAGGCCGCACAGGAAGGCGGCCAGGCAATCGCGGGTGGCGCCCGGTCGGTTCAGGATATCCGCGGCCAACTCGACGCCCAGCCGGTCGTAACGGTCGAGAGCCAGGTCGAACAACGCACGCTTACTGCCGAAAGCGTTGTACAGACTGCCTTTTCCGATGCCGGTGGCCTCGGCCAGCTGCGCGGGCGAGGTGTTGGCGTATCCGTGGGTCCAGAACGTCTCCATGGCCCGGTCCACCACCGTGTCCGGATCGAAGTTGCGCGGCCTGCCCATGACTCGAACCGTAATCGTTTTAGACCGACAGGTCAAGAAGGCCCGCGACCGCGAGCCGTACTCCGGCACCCCGGCAGGCCACGGTGCCGGAATCGCGTTGAGCGCAACCCGTGCTCGTCGGTCGTGCGTCTCGCTAACGTTCTCGGGTCGGATGCTGTTTGTGGAGGAGTGTGCGGTGACCACTGAGTCGACCATCGACGTCGCTACCTCGCTGCACCCGCTGGACGACCCGGTGCGGACGTCGTTGCGCGGCGAGCACCGCCGGTTCGCCGGCTGGGTGGGACGGATCGGTCGCTACGACCCGGAGGTCGCCCGGTTCGTCGGCCACCCGCCGGTGCTGGACGAACAGGACTGGGCCGACCTGGCCACCCTCCTCGGACCGGGCGGCAGCACCGCGTTGCGCGGCCACGGCCACGTGCCCCCGGACGGCTGGACGGTGCTCGACGAAATGGACTCGGTGCAAATGGATGGCACCGCCCTGCGCGTCGCGCACGACCCGGAACTGGAAGTCCTCACCGCGGCGGACGTGCCCGAGATCCTGGCGCTGATCGCCCGCACCGAACCCGGTCCCTACGCGCCACGAACCATCGAGCTGGGTGACTACCTGGGCCTGCGGGTCGACGGCCGACTGGTGGCGATGGCCGGAGAGCGCTTGCATCCGCCCGGCTGGACCGAGATCAGCGCCGTGTGCACCGACGCGGAATTCCGTGGCCGCGGCTTCGCCACACGCCTGGTCCGCGCGGTCGGCGCGGGCATCCGCGCGCGTGGCGAGACACCGTTCCTGCATGCGCTCGCCCGCAACACGACGGCGATCGGTTTGTACGAGAAGCTCGGGTTCACGCTGCGCAAACGTTCGACCTTGACGGTCGTGCAGGCACCGCCTGTGCGTCGCCTGCCATGATGCGCGGCGGCTGATGCTACGTCGCAGCTCGCCTGGTCCATGATTGCCCCATTCACCAAGCGCGGCACCTGAAGCGAGTAGTTCACTACGCACGCCCTTCTATCGCGGAAATGGTCGACTCGAGAAGGCGCATCGACTTTCGCCGCGCCTCACCGGTAACCGGTATGTCGCGTCGAGAGCGCGGTGACGCCCGCTGATCGCTCGGCGAGAAAGTCACGCCGGTGACCACCGGGATCGAATATTCGAACGCGCCGATCCGCGCGTATTCGACCGGCGATCAGTCGACGCGTATTTCAACAGCACGGAAAGGCAATGTCATGTCGGATCGCATTCTGTTCTACGGCGCGTCCACCGGGCGCGGGGTCGTCGACTCGATCGACGACGACAACAACATTCAGGATGTCCGGGTCATCCCCGAGGGCGGTTTCGCTCAGGACTGGACACAGATCACCGGACTCAGCGGCGACCGCATCCTGTACTACAGCGCATCCACCGGCCGCGGCGTCATCGGCTCGATCGACGACGACAACAACCTCGAAGACGTCCGCGTCATCCCACACGGAAGCTTCGCCCAGGACTGGACACAAATCACCGCACTCAGTGACAACCGCATCCTGTACTACAGCGCGTCCACCGGCCGCGGCGTCATCGGCGCTGTCAACTCCGCCAACAAGTTGAAAGATGTGCGCGTGATCCCCGAAGGCAGTTTCGCTCAGGACTGGACACAGATCACCGGACTCAGCAGCGACCGCATCCTGTACTACAGCGCATCCACCGGCCGCGGCGTCATCGGCTCGATCGACGACGACAACAACCTCGAAGACGTCCGCGTCATCCCACACGGAAGCTTCGCCCAGGACTGGACACAAATCACCGGGCTCAGCGACGATCGCATCCTCTTCTACAGCGCGAGCACCGGCCGCGGCGTCGTCGGCGGCATCAACGCCGCCAACAAGATCAAGGACGTGCGAGTCATACCCGAAGGCAGTTTCGCCCAGGACTGGACGCAGATCACCGGGCTCTGACCGACCGGCGCCTGTGCGGTAGCGGGGCAGGAGAACATGCTCCCTACCGCCGCGCCCGGCGGTGCGAGATCAGTTGTGCGGCTGCCTCTGCCGGACGGTCACCGGGTCCTCGTGTCTCGGAAAGTTCGCGCTGCGAACGCCGACGGAGCTGAGTATGCTTTCCCAACGTCAGTCGAATTACGCTGCGATCAAACAATTTTGGCGGACCGGTCGGTTCGACGGCCGAGTCGGATCGTGGCGCCAATTGGCGGCGACGTACGCAGGGGAGATCGAACGTGTCGAGGTGGCATCGGGCACACGGATCGCCAGGATTCACAGCCTGGCCGGCGGGCCCGCGACTATTTTCGACCCCCGCGTGTCACCGACCGCTCCCCCTCACATTCCTTCGGTAACCCACCCGGCTATTCGCCCAGAGCCGATCCGCCTACGCCAGAGCTGCCGTGTGGATCTGGCGTCGATTTCGGATCTCTTTTCCAGGAGCCTGTTTTGACTATCTCCCCATGTCCCGTCTTGCCCTTCGATCGCTACGGTGCGCGCGGGTGAAACTGTATTCCGACGAGTTCGCAGCCGACCCCCACGCGGCATACCGGCGGATGCGCGGCGATCACGGCCCGCTCGTCCCGGTGGAGGTAGCGCCGGAAGTGTCCGCGACATTGATCATCGATTACCGCACGGCGTTGGAGGTTCTCACCGACTCCGCGCATTTCTCGGCCGATCCGAGCGAGTGGGAACAACGCGTGCCTGCGCAGTGTCCGGTGCCGTGGGCGATGCGGTGGCGGCCGGACGCGTCGCGGACGGCGGGAGACGAGCATGCCCGCTACCGCAACGCCGTCACCGCCGCCCTCGATCGGATCGATCTGCACACGCTGCGCGACACGGTGGAACGCACGGCGGTTTCGCTGATCAACGATTTCTGCGCGGCCGGATCGGCCGATCTGCTCAACGAGTACGCGATCCCGCTCACCGTCCGGGTACTGGAGCAGGTGCTGGGGTTCCCGCCCGAGGTCCGAGAGGACGCGTACATCGCGATGACGAGCCTGCGCGACGCCGTCGACGCCGCGTCGGCGGAAGCGGCGCATCGAACGCTCAGCGCGGCGATGCTCGAGGTGATCTCGGCCAAACGGGCAGCACCGGCAGGAGATGTGGCCTCCTGGCTGGTCCAGCATCCGGCGCGGCTGAGCGAGACCGAACTCGTCCATCAGATGGCCATGCTGTACACGACGGGCGCCGAACCGACATGGAATCTCATCGCGGTCACCGTGCTACTGCTGGTGACCGATGAGCGGTTCGGCGGTGAACTGCTCGGCGGAGCACTGTCCACTCGCGACGCGATCGACGAGGTGCTGTTCAGCGATCCTCCCGCGACCAATTCCTGTGTCCGATATCCGATTCAGCCGCAAATCGTCGGGAATGTGTGGCTGCCGCAGCATCAACCGGTGCTGATCGGCTTGGCGGCGTGCAACAACGACCCCGCAGCGGTGGCCGGTGACCGCCAGGGCAACCGTTCCCACTTGGCTTGGGGCGCCGGCCCACACACCTGTCCCGCACAGTCGGTCGGCATGGTCATCGTCCAAGAGGCGCTCGACCAACTGCTCGATGCGCTGCCGGAGCTCCGGCTGGCGATCCCCGCTGCGGAAATGAAGTGGCTCCCGAGCTCCTTCCACCGCGCACCGGCTACGGTCCCGGTCACCTTTCCGGAGTCCCCGCCCCTGAGTCTTCTCTGAGTCGGACGTGAGGGTGGTCCGTCGCACTGCGGACCACCGCACTACTTTTCATCTGTCTAAAACAATTAGCCATCTGTAAAATCGGGACTACTCTGGGACAGGTGCCGACTCATCGCACCCCGGATCCCGCCCATCGCGTTCGCGACGCCGGACGCACCAAACGCTGCCTGCTCGAGGCGGCCTTGGACGAGTTCGCCGCGAAAGGTTATGCGGGGGCCCGGGTCGGCGACATCGCCGAGCGGGCCGGCGTCAACAAGCAGTTGATCACCTACTACTTCGGCGGGAAGGAAGGGTTGTACCGAGCGCTCCAGCAGAGCTGGCTGGAGCGCGAGGCCACCTTCAGCGATCCGGCGCTGCCGCTGGCGGAGGTGGTCACGAACTATCTGCGCGACGGGCTGCGCGATCCGCGCGGCATCCGGCTGCTCATGTGGCAAGGATTATCCGAGGCCGCTCCGTCGGGTGAGCAGCCGATCTCGGAGCAGGATCTCGCCGAGACCAGACGCCGTCAGCAGCGCGGTGAGATCGCCGCCGACCTCGACCCGGCCGCCTTCCAGCTCGCGGTGATGGGCATGGTCATCGCCCCTCTGCTGCTACCGGTCCAGGTGCGCGAGCTGTTCGGCATGGAAGCCCAGACCACCGAATTCGAGCGACGCTACGGCGAACAGTTGCGCCGCATCCTGACCCATCTCACCGACTCCCGTTCCGAAGGAGAGACCCCATGACCTACCTCGTCACCGGCGTTCGCGGCATCGTCGGCCGAGCTGTCGTCGATCAACTGCGCGCGGCCGGAAAACCGGTGCGGGCAGCCAGTTCTCGCCCCGCGGACACCACCGTGCCGGACGGTGTCGAACTCGTCGGGCTCGACCCGACCGACCCCGGATCGGTAGCCACCGCCCTCGCGGGTATCGAGAAAGTCTTCTGCTACGCCGCCGCCGAGGGCATCGACAACTTCATCGACGCCGCGAAGACCGCCGCAGTCGCCCACATCGTGCTGCTGTCCTCCATCGCGGCGGCCGACGGGCACAATCCCATCGGCGCGCGCCATCTCGCGGTGGAGAACCCGCTGCGCGCATCCGGCCTGCCGTTGACCGTCCTGCGTCCGGGCGCCTTCGCCGCCAACGCCCGCACCTGGTTTCCCACCATCAGAGCCGACCGCGTCGTCCGCGTCCCCTTCCCGGGCCTGCAACTGACGCCGATCCACGAAGACGATATCGCCGCCGCAGCCGTCACCGCCCTCGACGACCCCTCCCACGCGGGCAAGATCTACCCGCTCAACGGCCCCGAGTCCCTGTCGCACCGCCAGCAGGTCGCCGCCATCTCCGCCGCCCTGGGCGAGCCGATCGAACTGATCGAGCTGAGTTACGAGGAAGCGGCCGACCTCTACTACCGCCCGGTCCTCGATATGTGGGCAGAAGCCGGAACGCAGCCGAGCCCGGTCGGCCCCACTTCGCAGTCGATCACCGGCACACCCGCCCGCACCTTCGCCCAATGGGCAGTCGACCACGTGAACGACTACCGCTGAAACACATCCATCCCCCTCTACCCCACACCCCCTCTGACCAGGCGATTAGCAACGCTCCGGCCTCGTGCGGTAATCTCTTCGAGCGCCCGCACAGCGGGCGCAACGGGCTGTGGCGCAGTTTGGTAGCGCACTTGACTGGGGGTCAAGTGGTCGCAGGTTCAAATCCTGTCAGCCCGACAGACGAGAAAGCCCCTCTGACCAGCGTCGGAGGGGCTTTTCTCATGGTCAGACCACGCGGAGTTGGGGACCACGTGGGGACCGTAGGTGCTGCGAGAGCAGGTTGCCGTCATCCTGCAAGGACTTGAGGTCCGGATGGAGGTAGCGCTCGGTGATCCGGGGATCACGGTGCCCGGCGATCTTCTGGAGCCGATGAACCGGCACGCCGGCGTCTGCAAACCACGTCAGGCCGGTGTGCCGAAGGCCGTGCCGACGCAGATGCTCGTAGCCCAGTGCTGCGACCACGTCATCCCAGTGCGTCGCCCGCCGCAGGACACCGGTCGAGATGCGTCCGCCGCGGGGACCGACGAACAACCGCGCCTCCGGCTTGTCCCCTATCGCGGCGATCCGGCGAGACACGAGCGGGCGAAGCTCCGCGATGATCGGAATCTTTCGTGCCCGTTTACCTTTCGTGCCTTTGTCCTGCATTCCGCCCGGTCCGGGAGTGGTCTGCCGTCGCAGCGTCCAGACCCAGTCATCCACGTCGATATCGGTGACCCGACAGCCGGAGACCTCACCGATCCGGGTGGCAGTGCACGCCGCGAAGATCACCACTTCACCCCAACCGCGGTAGTTGTCCGCCGACGCGGCGACCAGCGCATCCGCCAACGCGGTGAGCGTCTGCCAATCAGGCAGGGCAAGCGCACGCGGGTCTTCCAACTCGTCCTCGACCTGGGCGAACTGCCGTTGCCAACCGGTCACCTGCACCGGATTACGGTCGATCAACTCGTCACGCACCGCCTGATCCATCACGCGGCCCCACACCGCCAGGGTGTTCTTCACCGTCGATTTGCTGCACCCGTCCGCGATCCAGGCGCCCACCGCACGGTCGGCCACACCCGCCGTGATCATCGTGACGGGCAGATGCCCGACTGTAGGCAGCACCCGCCGGCGCCAGCCCGCCAGGTACGGGTCGCGGGTCTTCGGCTCGATGCCACGCAACGCCAACTCCAAGCTGACCTTCCCGTACTCGGCCAGCGTCGCCGTGGCCATCTTCGGGTCGACACCGCGAGCCGCAGCCTGCCGAATACGCTCGATCCACTCGTCGGCTTCCTCCCGGGTCTCGAACGCTTCAGACACCGAGGGGCGTTTCTTGGTGGCCGGATCGACCCAGCGGACCCGGGCGCGGTACGGCTTGGCACGTTGCCGAACTTCCACGTCGGCCCGCAGCTCCACACCGAGCGGGAGCACATGCACCTGGTTGGCCATCACGCCGCCGTCGGGTCGACACGCTTGGCCCGCATGTACTCCTCCACATCGGTGCGGCTATAGCGGACCACCCGATCCGAGACCTGCACGAACGGCGGACCCTGCGGCGGGCGAGCAGTCCGCCACCGCCGAAGGCTCGACGCATCCACCTGCAGCAGCCGCGCGACCTCCTCGGTCGTGTACCACGTGGTCCCCAGTAGCTCATTAAGCTCCATCGCAGTCTCCTCCTATGCTGCTTGCCGAATTGCCGAAAGTTCTTGTTGCGCTGGCGGCCCCGCGGCCAGCAGGGCATTGGTGTATTCCGCGCGCCATCGGGTGCGCTGGGCGATGGCGGCCAAGATCAGGTGATCGCGTGGCGGGACCGACTGGTCGCCGGGCTCGACCGGGGTGACCACCAGGTGCGAGGTGTCGGGTTTGACGATGCCGACATCGGCGAGCAGTTGCCGAACGAACTCCGCGCGGTCGGCCTTGTGATCGGGCAGCGTCTTGCCCGACCAGCGGCGCGAGACCAAGATCCGCCGTCCGGGCAGACCGAGAGTGTCGCGGCGGTGTGCCTTGCCCTTGCAGCGGCCGGGAATTGTCTTGTCGCTGGCGCCCTTCGGGACGATGCCGTAGCGCAGCCAGACCGGGCAGCGCGGCGAGCACGGGATGCGCTGCAACTCCGCATGTAACCGGTCGTAGTGGGCCTCGGTGCGCGCGGAGTCGGTGTGCAGAACTTCGGCGATGGACTTGGTCAGGTACTTCGTGACGTAGCCGATGGTCTTGTCCGCCTCAGTGCCGGGCACCACGCCCCGGATGTGGCGTGGGTCGACCTGCTCACCGAACCGCAGCGTGTGCGCGGGCTCCAGGTCGTCGACGGTGTCGAGCACATCCAGCGCGCCGTCCCAGTCCGGCAGCGGCCGACGCGACCGTGGGTCGACGAACGTGACCGCGGTGTGGTCCCAGACCGGCATCCGGTCGTCGTCGTAGACAGGTTGGTCGAAGTGCGGCCACCACACCTGGTGGTAGGTCGCGGCGGTGACCCGGCGGATCAGCTCGCGTGGAATGTCGGTGCGCAGCAGCACATGCAGGTGCGGGGCACCCCGCCGTTGGGGTTCGACGGTGGCGAAGTACTGCACGTCGTAGCCGACCGCCCGCCGCAGGTTCTGGATCCACCGGTCGAACAGTGCCGAGAAGTGCACGATGTCGCGCGCCGCACGGACGTAGTCGTAGGAGTCCGGGTTGCGTGGGGAGCCGTCGGAACAGGTTTTACCGTCCTGGTCGGTGGCGCCGTCGCGGTTGATGCCGCCGTAGGAGGGCATGGTCAGGGTGATGAACATGCCCGGACGGTGTTTGCCCGCGTACGCCTGCCCGATGGTGTGCTTGGCGACCTTCTTACGCGGCAGATCCGGCACATCCTGCCGCCGCCGGGTGGAACGCGAACGCCGATCCTGCGGTTTGACATCCAGGTCCGGCAGCCGACCACGAAACCCGCCCTCGCGCATCTCCCGATCCAGGTCCCCGACGACTTCGCGGATGCCGGACATGGTGTCCTGGTCGCCGTCGTCCTTCGCCTGCTGGTAGGCGTTGAACAGGTCCGCCCGCGCGGCCAGCAGCGCTTTCTGCTGTTCGGTCGGGTCGTTGGTGTCCTGGACCGGTTCGTGGTCCAGATGCCAGCCTTCGCGGCATTGGGTCATCCGCAGGTACCGGGCTTGGGCCGCGCAGGCCGGGCACACCGACGCCACGGTGGACTTACACGGCGCGCCGACGTAGGACACCTCGAAGGTGCGCGGGTTCTCCACCCGCATCGGCACCGGCCGGCGGCACACCTTCTCCTCGTCAGCGAGGGCTTCGGCGACATCCCGGAAATCCGGCAGCGCACGACGCTCGGCCGCGGTCTGCCGGACCGGGACCACCTCACCGGTCGTTGTGGTGTCCATCAGGCCGCCTTCTTCGGGTTGGTCCAGTGGTCCACGCGCGGCAGGATCACGGTGGCGGCCAGCGCGTCCGAGTGCCGGAAGGCGAGTTCGATGGTGCCGGGTCCGGTGATGGTGGCGCGGCAGTCCAGGGCGCCGAAGGCGTGCGCCAGATGGTCGACGCGGTTTTCGAAGTCGGCCGGGCAGTGCCCGTCGAGCATCCGCACCCGCACCCGATCCGTGGCGGCGCCGATCTGGACACCGAGCAGGCGCGGGATGAGGGTGCGGTCACCGCGGTCGATGCTCAGGTGGCAGGCGGTCATCAGCCGGACCCAGCAACGGCGGTAGCGCCACCACGTCAGGGCGCGGGTGCGTGCCCGCCGGGTCACCCACCGGTCGAACATCTCCGGACGCAGGCGCCGCCACAGCACCAGCCCAGTGACGAACACCCCGGCGGTCGCGAGCCCCACCGGCCAACCCCACAACACCCCCACCGTGACGGCCAGTGCGAGTGGCGCGGAGATCATGGGGAACAGCAGCAGCCACCACAAGCTGATGCCGGTTCCCCACAGGATGTTGAGCAGGACGAGGGCGAGCCGGTCGAACACGTCCAGGTGCTGGTTCTTCCGGATGTGGACGTTGCGGGTGGTGGTCATTGGTCAGCCTTCCCCGGGGAGGAATCGAACAAGGACAACTGCCCCGAGCACGGGGCGTGCAGGTTTTTGCGAGCGCGTCGCTTGTCGTCGGCGACCTGGTCGGCAGCGGCTTGCACGATCGGATTCACCTGCGACGCAGCGGGTTTGGTGGGTTCGGTCATGCCGCGACCTCGTGTCCGAGTGCTTCGGCGACGGCGGAGACCAGGTCGCGGGCAGCAGGAGGAGTGACGGCGTTTCCGGCTTGGCGGACTTGTTCGCGGCGGTTGCCGAGGATGACGTAGGAGCGGTCGAACGCCATCGCTCGGGCGATCTCGGTGGGTTCGAGCATCCGGAATTCGCAGTCCTCCACCGCGGGTGCCGGGATCGTCAACCCGTGATGCGTCCCGGCAGCGGCGACGGTGTCGAGGGGTTCGGTGACCGGTTTGGCGGTGTTGTGGTTGCGCAGCGGCACGATCAGCGCGTATCGGTCGCGGGTGGTGGCCGTGCCGTGCGGCTCGGAGGCCGGGCGGGCGGTGCCGTTGCCGTAGTAGGGCACGAGCAGCGCGGTCTCGCTGCGGGTGGTCATCGTGCGCATCGGATCAGCGGTGGAGCGGGCGTGCACCCCGACACGTCCCTCCACCGGGATCAGCAACCCGTCCGCCTCCCGAGTGGTGCGGGTGGGCATCGGGTCGACGACGCTCGTCGCATCCTGGCGCCAGGTCCCGCCGGCAGGCACCAGGAACGCAGGCACCTGCGAGGCAGTCAGCGTCGGCGCCGGAGCGGTGACCGCGGTGCTCATCTGCGCGTAGCTGCCGCGCGGGGTGTAGTGGCGGACCACGAACGGGTCACCGGCGAACTTCGCCAACCCAGCAGAGATCCGCTGCATCGTCTTGTCCGCCAACGGCTTGCGCCGATCCCCGATCCGCTCACCCCGCAAGCTCCAATCGATCGCCGACGCAGCAGGCAGCCACGCGGGCTCGACGATCGCGTTGCGGCACGACACCGACGGGCAGCGCCACACGTACTGGGCGCGGTAGCGACCCCACCGGCGCCGCGGGTTCTTCCAGCCCTGCACCGCCGACACTTCCCGATCACACGCGCCGCACCAAGCTTTCGGGCGAGTCCACCGGTTCAGGTCCGGGGCGCGATCCCCGGCGCGCCAGCACACCACATACAACCGGTCGCGTGACTGCGGCGCCGGAGCACCGGCGGCTTGGGCGTGCATGGAGTTGAGGTAGACGACCTCGTGCCGGTAGCCGAGGAGGTCGAGGGCTTGCAGCCACGCGGGCCACATCACCCACTTCGCGGCGTCGACGACGTTCTCCACGATGATCGCCCGGTACTGGTGATGCTCGGCGAAACGCACCACATCCCACATCGTCGCCCGGGAGCGTTCGGCGGCTTCGTCAGGCAGGATCTCCCCGAACAGGTCCGGGGTGGAGTCGATGTTGCGGCGACGCCCACGGGCCACGCTGTGGTTGGTGCAGCTGGGCGAGGCCCACAACACATCCGTGCGGGGGAACAACCGCGGGTCGACCTGGGACAGGTCCGCGCAGGCGTGGTCGGTGGTCGGGTGGTTGGTGTTGTGGGTTTCCACCGCCAGCCGCCAGTGGTTGGCGGCCATCCGCACCACCACACCGGGCACTTCGGCGGCGCCGGAGCTGGAACCGCCCGCGCCGCAGAACAAGTCGGTCACCGTCAGCATCACGCCGCCTCCGGTCCGTAGCTGTCCATGCCGGCGTCCCACCCCGGCACGTCCCCGGTTTCGGCCAGCAGGTGCAGCGCCACCGCGACCGGGTCCGCGCCGCGGCGTTCGAGCTGGCAGCGGCGCCGGGACCGGATGTGCACGACCGCGTCGATGTCCTCCCGGTCGAAACGACCGTGACTGTCGCGGACGATGGGCTTCTTCATTACTGGGCCTCGATTTCGGGGACGCCGCACACCTCGCAGGTGCGGGAACGGGTGGAACTGCCCAGCGGCCACACCGTGGTACGCCAGGACTCAGGAAAGGAATGGCCGTGCTCGACACACCAGTTGGTGGCCCGGCAGCCGTCGCAGACGACCTTGTCGCCGTCGTAGACCCAGCCGACCCCGCCTGCGGAGTGGACGGTCAGATAGGCGATGGCTTGGGTGATGGAGTCAAAGCAAATCGCTTCGTTCTCGCCCTCGGTGTAGTGGTCGCCGCAGGTATCGCAGTAGACGACCACATGTGTCTCGGTCACGAGTCCCCGTTTCATGCCGCCACCGGCCCGTCTTCAGGCTCATCACCGAGGTCATCAGGATCGAAGCCGCTGTAATCCTCGACAGGAGCAGTAATTTCGCGAGCGGGCGAGTAGGCGTCCACGAGGGCGTCGATGTCGTCATCGGAGACGAAGTACGCGCGCACCCGCACGAACTCGCTGGTGCCGTCTTCGCCGACGTAGCCGACACCCGGTGTCTGATCGGAGATCTCGTCGCAGCGTGCGCCGCGGTCGCGTGCGCCTTGCCCGTGGACCATCGCGCTCTGGGTCGGTTCGTCCAAGCGCAGGCCGATGCGGACGGGGAACAGTTGCCGGTTGGGCATCGTCTCCTTCGACGGGTCCTGCAACGCGGCGATCACCGACACCGCCGCCGCCCGCCCCTGCGACAACAACAACCCGGTCAGGCGCCGGAACTCCTGCTGCTCCTCCCGAGTCGCGTACGACGACAGCGACGCCGCCTCATCGATGATGATCAGAATCAGCGGCTCATCGCTGCTCGGGACGAGCTTGCGCAGACCCGCCGCCCGCATCCGCGCCAGCCGCTCACGCATCAACTCGACGGCTTCGTCCAGCATGGCGAGGATGGTGGTGTTGTCGGTGGCGAAGCGCACGAACAACCGGTTCTCGCCCTTGCCGAACTCCGCGCCGCCCTTCGGGTCAGCCAGATACAGGTCCACCAGCCCGGCTTTGATCGCGGGGCCGAGTGCGACGATGATCGACCACAGCACCGAGCCCTTACCCGACCCGGTCGCACCGGCGAGCAGGATGTGCCCGTAGAGCACCCGCACCCGCCACGTGTCGAAGTCCTCGGTCACGCCGACCGGAACCGCTTCCAGGTCCACACCCACCGTTGACGCCGTGCCCGGCAGGGCGGCGGTGTCGGCCAAGGTGTCGTAGACCCGCAGGTCCAAGCGGACGAACCCCGGATCGGTGGCCGTAACCGTGACGGACGGGACGCCGAAGTAGGCAGCCAGCGCGGCACGGGTGTTGTCGTTGTTCCAGTCCTTGACCGACTGACCGCCGAGCATCTGCACCTCTACCGACATGCCGAACTCGGTGTAGGCCGCCGACAGGACATTCGGGTAGCCGGTCTCTGGCGAAGCCAGCTTGAGCGCGGGCCACATCAGGGCCAGTTGCGCCGAGTCGGTCACCACGAACACCGCCGTCTGAAGTTCCGGAGCAGCCGCAGCGACCTCACGAGCAGCACCAGCCGATTGCATATCCCCGCCGCGCGCAGCCAGTGACCGCAGCCACCACAGCGCCGACGCGCTGGTGCACATCCCGCCCGCGAGCATGACCGTTCCCGCGATGCTCATCAGAACCCGCCACCTTCCCGGCCGCGCTCCAACTCGCAGAACAAGCGGCACCCCTCCGGCGCCGGGGAGGCCGGAACCATCTCGACCTGCGACCGACCCGGCCCGGCGTCCTCGCAGAACATCACGCACCGATCCGGGGCCGGGCTCGCGGTCGTGGTGGCCACCGCAGAGGACGCAGCGGCTGGGACAATCGCGGCCGGAGCATCCGAAGGCCGGTCCACCAGCACCCCGACCCCGGCCAGCAGGGTCACTAGCGCGGAAACACCCGTCGCCACAGCAGGAACAACAGCAGTCATCACAAACCCCCAACAGGAACAGCGATCGGCAGCATGGTTTGCTGCGGTCGCGAAGAACGAACAGGACGAACCGACGCGACAGGCGCCGGGCGAAGCTCAGCCACCCGCACCGGCTCAGGCACCGGCACCGGCACCGGCACCGGCTCGGGCTCGGGGACCGACGCCGGTTCCGGCTCACGCTCAGGCTTAGGTGTTGCCTGCTCGACGGCAGGCTCGACCACCGGAGCGGGAGCCGGTTCGGGTGCCGAATCTCGTTGTGCCGCACGGATCAGCAGCGCCAACCCGTGCGTATCGGCCAGCAGGGAAATCGGGGCGATCGCAGCCACCAGCGCCGAGGCCCACCACGGCAGTTCACGCCCCGCGGCGACCGCGTGCAGCGAGTTGCCCGCCACCGACACCACCGAGCCGACGACCAGGACGGTGACGAAGAACCGGCGTTCCGGAGCGTGCGCGAGGACCAGCACCCCGAACGTCGCGAGAAGGATCGTGCCGTCCACGATCAGTGGGAACAGCCACGCATCCGATGCCGGGATGTGCGCCAGGACCGCGAGGTCCTTCAGCGTGGCGAACGACAGCCGGAACGCCGCTGCGCCGACCGCGATGATGATGACCACGGCGGACCAGCGCGCAAGACGCATCCCCGCCGACCGATCCGCCGCACCCATCTCAGGCCGCCTTATCCACCGACACGGACACCGCGGCATCGTGCTCAGCCAGGATGCCGGGCAAGGCTTCGGCCAGCGTGCGGGCGTCCTCGATGCTCAAGCACAGATACGCTTTCGCGCCCGACAGTTCGATGAACACCGCCGCCGGGATCACACCGCCGTCGTATGTCGATTCACGCTCGGGGCGATACTCGGCGGTGATCCCGTCATGACCGGAAACGGTGGTGTGGAAGAACGACATGATCACGCCGCCTTACCGGCCGGACGAGCCGCGCCCGGATCAGCCGGAGGCTGCTTCGCACCCGAGTTGTCCCCCTTGATCCCGGTCGCGCGGATCGACCAGCCGATCGACTTGAACTCACCCGACCCGGCGATCTTCGGCTTGATCTGCAAGCCCTCCAACTCGATCGGAGTCATACCCGGGACGATCTCCGGCGCCGCCGGAACCGGCTGGACATCGGATACGAAGATCACGTCGTAGCTGGAATTCTTCGCCCCCGAACCCGCCGGATCGGTGATCGTCCCCTTCCACAACCGCTTACCGGTGCCGTTGCCGTCGTTGTCCAGATCGACCTTCTGCCGCTTCGGCGCGTTGCGATCGGTGCTGTACTCCGTCACGGCCTGGATCTCTCCCAGCAAGAACACGCCCATCGGGAACGCCTCACGGAACGCCGGGTTAAACCACACATCCTTCAAAGCCATCGCTTCATCTCCTCAGTCGATTCAGTTGATACCCCTCAACTCGGCGAGCGAGCTTCTGATCTGGGCAGTTGAGGGGGTATCAACTTCGACGATACGTCCAGGCGACTTGGGCCGTCAAGGGGTTCTAAACTCGTCCTGTGGGTAACGCTGAGGAGTTCGAGCAGGTCCGGGTCGATCCGGACCCGATTCGCCGTGGTCGACGAGCAACCGACCTGATCACCGTCTACCAACAGCGCGCTGTCGAGCTGGCGAGACTCCGCAAGGAGGCCATCGAGGAGGCCCACAAGTCGGGCTTGAGCTACACCGAGATCGCCGAGATGATCGGGATCACCAAGAGCCGAATCAGCCAGATCAGGACATCGGCACCGCCAGCGGAACGCGCGTTCTTCGGCGTCGGTCCAGTTGCCATAGGTATTCCTCACCGTTTTGGACTTGAAGAGGGCCGAGAGCGGCCATTCATCGACCAGAGCGACCAGGCCGTCCGTGACGAATTGGAGGCCAATTTGTCACGACTTTCCTTGTCCTCCAATCGTTTTGCGATTAACCCTGATACCGAATCGGTACCTGACGGCGATGCAGTGATAGTCTGCGGGCCGAAGTCAGCCCCGATCGCCCGACATTTACTCCGAGACGATACAAATCTCGCATTTGAGCGCACCGATGAAACGTGGTGGATCGTGGATTCTCATACAGGCCAACGACACTGCTCTCCGTACCGCCGCAATAGCACCGACCGTTCAGATGTCGGCTACCTCTCGCGCCGGGTAGTCGACGATAGGGTTATTGTTCACATCGCGGGCATTACGAGTGTGGGGTCGCTGGGCGTCACGCATTGGCTGGCATCCAATCTAGCCACTGTCTACAATCCAGCGGATCGCTTTACCAGCTGCATCATCGCTTGCGACTTCGACACCGAATTTGCAGTCACCGACAGCCGACTGATTGCTGGGCCTTACTCGGTACGGCGGTGAGCATGGAAACCGTTGCCGCCCAGCTCAAGGCGCAGTCCGCAGAGGACCGCGTGTTCACCACCAGAGCCGGTATCATCGTTCTTGACGGCGCGACATCACATGACCCCAGCACTCCCCCCGCCCAACGCTATGTCGACACGCTAGGTCGGGAACTCCAAAACCGGCTCGACACTGATCGCCACCTATCTGCCATCCTCGCCGACTCGATCCGGTGCACCGCTTCCGCCTTGGACTTGCGACCGGGTCAATCCCCATCCAGCACGGTCGCGCTCGTCCGGATCTGGGATGACATTCTCGAAGTTCTGGTGCTCGGAGACTCCGCCGTAGTCGTTGGCTTCACCGACGGTTCTCATACCGTGATGACCGATGACCGCTTGACTCGACTGGGATTACCAGAGTCCGCCACGTACAAGCGACGACTCGCGACCGGATCCGGATTCGATCAGCAACACCGCGACCTACTCCGACGACTTCAGTGCAAGGAGCATCGCTACCGCAACCGGCCAGGCGGATTCTGGATTGCGGAGGCCGATCCCGAGGCCGCTCAGCACGCAATCACTTACACCTGCTCACTCAAAACAGTGGCGTGGGCGATCGCAACCACCGACGGCGCGTTCGACACACTATGCGCGTTGAAGGTTCCGTGGGAGCACATCGCCCGGAACAGTCAGGACGAACTTTCCGAGTTACTCAACCAATGCGCGACATGGGAATCCGATGCCGATCCTGACGGTCGTGCCCTGCCACGGTCGAAACGCCACGACGACAAGACAATTGCCGTCATTCGACCGCAGGATCGGCGGTAATGAGCCGCGTACCCTCTCCCATTCGAGGGCAATCACGCAAGGCTATCGTCAGCTAGATCCAGGAAGACATGATCCAGGTGCCACGCGAAATATGGCTCCCTGGAGGTAGTCCACCAGTGGCTTTGACGGTCCCGCAGATACGTGTCAACGTGCTGCCGGACATCGGCCGAGGTATTCACGGCGTTACTGACAACCAAAGCACCACCATCCGCAACGCCGACATAACCTCGCTCGAACAGGCTGTCGCAACCAAGAACACAAGCCAGCATGCCGATGTTGTCGAAATCCTTACGCTCATCTTCTGTGCAGCGCCAGCGCTTCTTGATGTGAGCCCCTACTAGGAACTCAGGCGGAAGTATTCGCCCGCAGAGTGCGCAAACGTTGCCCGCCAGTTCGACGAGACGCCGCTTCAGTGCGGGGTGTTCACGGCGCCAGCTCGATACACGTGTTCCATCAGTGGGTCCCTCCGGTGCAACTGATGATCGCCGACCGGCGGCATCGATTGGTGGTGAATCGGTAACCAAGGTCGGCGCTGGCGCCAGATTGATCAGGTCGGCAAGGTCATTAGCACGGTCATCATCGACAACGGTGATGCCCATGACTGTCGCCTTCCGACCCCACCGGAGCGCAGCGCGAACTTCCTCAATCGGCACCGAGATCGTGCGGCGCTCCGCCAGTGCGAACATGTACTCCCAGGTCTGACCAGTCTTTTCCTCTCGCTTCCACAATCGTTCAGCAAGATTCGCATTTCGGAACAACAGAGCAATGTGGCTGGCCGAATACAACCTCTTGTCCCCGTAGAAGGTGACAGGATCACCCGGTCGCAGCTTCGACCACTTACCAACGTTCACATTGCCGACGCCAGGCACTACAGCCCACATCCGAGCGGCACCATCTGGGAAGATGCGCAGAAGACGGGCCATGGTGTCAGGGTCAAGCAGATCGGCGTGTTCATCGAACCGAACCTTCGATTCGACGGTAGCTTCGAACCGCTTCCGCACCGCCAGGTTCTTCGGATTCGCCGGGAGCAAAGCAACTCTCAAGGATCGATCCCCGTCTGTCTCTTCATCGTGCTCGGCCACCAGCCGAGTACGGATCCCACATGCCCGGCCCAGCCTACGTAGTTGGTACGACAACGTCGGAGGTGCGGGCCATCCGCCGATTGTTGCCGAATTTGGCCATACAGGATCAAGGCGGCGCGCTGGCGCGCGCCGCGCCACGCAGCGACCCACAACGGCCGCGCTCCGCAAGCTCCGCGCGGCCGGAGGCTCGGCGTCGCGCGGCACCCACCAGCGGGCCGCAGTTGATCGAAGTACTAGTCGAATCCGGCAGCCGACCGCGGTAGCCGTCCTCGCCACCCTGACCCGCCCGCATCAGACCCGCTCACCGCGCCCGGACCAGCACACCGACCCGCCGACCTCGCCACCGCTGCCACCGCCACGACCCCAGCCGGCGACCCGCACACTCCGACCTTCCACGCCGACGACCACGACGCCGACGATGAGCCCGCGACCGTCCCGGCACCCGACGCCCTTCCCGCGCCAGGACCCAACGGTCAGACGCCGCCCGGCACCAACGCCCCGGCACCCCGTGGTCCGACTGCCACCAGCGAGCCGGACCACGCCACCCGGCAGCCGCTCCTACTGACGGTCGTGTCGACACCGCCCCCTCCGCCGCGACCACGCCCGCACCAGCATTCGCCGCAGCTGTCGGTGCAGCCGACGACGAGCCCGCCGACGCCCGTGTCACGTGATCCGGTGATGCCGACCAGCCGTCCGGCGCTGGCGCCAGCACCGTCACCGACCACGACGACTCCCTCCCGCCGGGGAGCGGCTCGGACGACACCCGGTGTCCGGCGGGGCGGATGCCACCATGGCAGGCCCTACCCGATCCCGACAAGGCCAAGACGAGTCACCACGAACCCGCCTCACCGATTGAGCTGCCGCACAATATGTTTCCAGTGAGACGGCTCCATGGCGAGCCTTGACGTGACCGTGCATGCCCCGCCACCGCGTCCTCCGTCCCACCAACCACCGGGAGCCGACCGAGCCCCCGAACCCCCGCCAGGAGGAAGCCGTCATGGCCAGCAACGTCACCGTCACCATCACCGGCCACCTCGCCGACAACCCCGAACCCCGCGTCACGACCACCGGCAAACTCGTCACCAACTTCACCGTCATCTCCAACGACCGCCGCTACGACCGCGACCGCAACGAATGGGTCGACGCCGCCAAGACCGTCATCCGGATCAACTGCTGGGGCGACCTGGCCCAACTCGCCGGAGACAGCCTGACCAAGGGATGCCGCGTCACCGTCACCGGCCACCGCCTGACCGCCGACCCCTACCTCGGCAAGGACGCCAAGCCCCGCGCCGCCCTCGAACTCACCGCCGACACCGTCGCCGTCGACCTGAAAGGCCAGACCGCACAGATCACCCGCTGGACCCGCAACGGCACCAGCAGCGTCGACGCCACCGAGCCGCCGTTCTGATCCGCACACGGTGACCGGGCCAGCTACAACCAGGTCCGGTCACCGAACCCGGCCACCACGACCGACTGCCGAATTCGCCTATTACTTAGATTAAAGAGCCCGTCAGCCAGAGCCTGTCTGTAGCAAGTACTTCCGCGTCCTTCGGCCGCGCGGCCCTGGAATGGATGGGCCTGCAGTGTGTCCGCGCGCCCCTCCAGCGTCAAGGGCGCCTATCGGCGTCAGCTTCGCTGATGGCTACGCCACCCTTGACCCTGGAGCCTCTACGCGCGAAGGGCAGGCCCTACGGGGCAGGCAGGGGAAGCCTGCCCCCTCCTGCGCAAGCCCACCCATCCCAGGGCCTGCCGCGGGTCACCCCGCCGGCGCAGGTCACCTTTCGGATTGCCGAACAGTGCTGGGCACGACGAGAGCCGTACCCGACCTACCTCCCGCAGCCGAACACGTAGGCGCACCACCCGATACCGGTCCACTGGCTGTGGTCACCGCTCCGCACACATCAGAATTCACTCAATACGTCCAACGTTCGTCAACCGCCGTCTTTCTGCCGTCGCTGGTCACGAAGCTGCCTGCCGTAGTGCTTGCCACATAATCCACGCACCTCGGCTCGTTCAATGCAGCTAGATTTTGAGCACACGGGCTGATCGATACGATTCTTGAGCCAATGGTTGTAGTGACTCTTGCACAGCCCTCTTGTATTCGCATTACTACTGCAATCGGGCTCGGAGCATTTCGTCCTACTCTGCAGCCATTGTCTGTAATGGGTCCGACATAAACCGCGAGCGCGAATAGGTTTGGCGCAATCTTCAGCGGAGCACGATGCCGGCTTTTCTGGTAAATCGTATGAACCATGGACCCGGAAGCGCCGTCGATGCTTCTGACACATTCCCATCGCTTCAGGTTTTCTGCCACAGTCAGGGGCCGAACACAGCGGCTTGACGACGGGGCTCCCTGTTGCCAGCCACTCCGCTACGAGCGGTTCTACCTCAGCGGGGTCGCGTTGCCAACCTGCGGGTTTGTCACGCTTGGCAATGTTGCAGGTTTTGTGGGCAAGTGCCAAATTCTCGGGCTCATGACTGCCGCCGAGAGCAATCGGAGTGACGTGGTCGACCTGCCCTGACAATGGATGTGGATCCAGCACGCCGTCGGGAACTACTAAACCGCAGATATTGCACATGTCCCCGTCTCTGATCCTTAGATCATCGGCGGACATATAGAGCGACGAACTCCTATGTCTGCACTGATCGCACAGCTTCTTAGAGATCGGCGTCAGCCGTCGACCGCCACCATTCGCCGGGGCCAGGTAGTCGATCACCGTCCCGCATTGGCTACAAGTTCCAGTTACATCTACTTCGACATGCCGTGCCGCGAGATTTCTGCATTTCCAAGAGCAATATCTACTGCGGCTACCCACACCCACAGGCTCACCGCACCACCCGCAATCGCTATTCGTCTCCACTCGCGTTGATCGAATCTCGCGCAACTCTTCACCGTTGTTGCGCTGTTTGAGGTGTGTCGAACATAAGCCGCGGCCAGATACCTTGCGGTTACATTGCGGCCCGCTACACCGGGGTTTGCAGCCATCGGTGCAATATCGCCTTCCCGGCGGAAATCCTGCCAGGTCAGCACCACATCCCCGGCAGCGACGCTCTATGGTCGTGGGGAGGTCATCAGGCACATTGCGAGTCGAGAGTGGTGCTGTAGACAGTTGGCCCATGCGCTGGCGTTTGGAGTAGTGCAGCCGACACAGCGCTCGCGCCTTGACCGGGCTTCCACATCCTTCTTCCGAGCACTCAGCGGAGCTTCGTCGTGCTGATCCTCGAGCGAGATCATAATGCCGCTGACAAAGACCTTTCGCCATTGCGTTCTGGTCACACGACGACATGTCACACGGCCTAGGCGGTCGTTTCTCAAGCGAACCGGTCCGCTTGAGGCGCTGGCGATGCATGAAGCACAGTCCCTCACGACTGGATCGCGTTCTATCGCAACCTGGAGCCCAGCAACGTTGACCACGAACGTTATCCGGACTTCCGTTGACGTCTCCATACCTCCAGAATGCCTGGTAATGCTTGCTGCACAGCTGCCACTTCTTGACCGATACTCTCAAACCGCACCCGTCAGCCCTGCAGATACTCGCCGTATCCACCCCCGCCTCCTGTAGTCATCGCGACGATGCCAGCAGGTTATGCCACGGCACTGACACTTTCATCTGCGGCGCAAGACAACCGCTGGATCACCGCTCGGTCCACGCTGCCCCTGCCCGCGCTCGTGCCTGACGATGTGGGGACCAATTGGGGACCACACGTCCTGCGTGCCAGCCGAATCCACGGAGCCCCAGGGGTTTCGAGCCCCACGCACAACGTGCGCGACGTGCCCGGACGATGGATCGCCATTCCTGGGGGTCAAGTGGTCGCAGGTTCAAATCCTGTCAGCCCGACAACGGAAACCCCCTCCGACCAGTGTCGGAAGGGGTTTTCTCGTTCATGCGGCAGGGCCGGATTCGAGCGGTTCTCACAGAAATCTCACATTTTCGGGCTTGTGGAGCCTCTAGCCCACCGCTCGAGCACGTCCCGATTGTCCGGAACGGTCTCCGGGACGTCGATGTAGTGCGCCTTGGCCACCGCGCGGGTGTTACCCGGCTGACGCGCGGCGCGCTCGGGGTCGCCGTAGGCGTGGTCGACCGCGGTGGCCGCGCCTTTGCGGAACGTACGCGGGGTCACCCACGCGAAGTTGTCCCCGCGCGCCGCGCGCCAGGTGCGGCCGAAGTTGTTCGCCTGATCGCCGAGCCCACGCCGACAGCACAAGGAAGCCATCGCCCTCACCGTCGAATGGCGAAAATCATTGGGAGACATGGCCTAGGCCAGGCTCATCGTGTCCACTTTCCCGAAACTCGCCCGGGCCCTTCCGGGATTGGTTCACCGCGCCACGGTGGGCGACAATGGCTGAGGTGAGCACCAAGACCCGCACCTCGAGGAGCTGGGCCAGTTCTCGAGGGCGCGGCGCGGGGAGCTCGACCCGACCGTGCTCGGTCTGCCCGCGCCCGAGCACGGCACCAGGCGCGTGCCTGGGCTGCGGCGAGTGGAAGTCGCCACCCATGCCGCGATCAGCCGGGATTACTACAACCGCATCGAACAGGGCCGCCTGGCACCCTCGACACCGGTCCTCGACGCGCTGGCGAACACACCGGCACTGACCCCGCTGCAGCGCACCTACCTCGAAGGTCTCGCCCGCCGAGCCGACCCGCGCACCACCACGGTTCAGCCGCAGAGGATTCTGCCGGTCAGCGCTGAACAGGACTCCGACAATCGACACTTCCGGACCACACCGCCAGATGGCGCTGGGGTGTTCGAGACCGAACGTTTCTCAACACCCCAGCGTCGTGACGGACCTCTAGGGGGCCGGGAAGATTGACGAGAAGGAGTTGCCGCATATAGCCGCAGGCTATGCGCGGTAACTCGAACAGCGATCTGCTGGTATCACCCCACGATCTGACTCCACGCGTCGTCGAGGTGGCGCATGAGGCCGCTGAAGAATCCGTTTACCTGACCTGCCTGCTGGGGCGTCAGCGAGTCGAGGAAGCCGAGTTCCTTGCCCAGCACCTCGATAAGAAGGTCCTCGACCGCTTGGAATACGGAGAGGATCCTCTGTTGCCAGTCAGGGTGCTGGTTGCCGAGGCTTTTGAGCTTTGCCACGGTCGAGTCCCGCAGCTGTTGGAACTGGGTTCTGGCGCTGTCCATCAGTTGACTGATCAGGTTCTCGAACTCATCGACGGAGATGTCACCGGCGAGGACGCGCTGAGCCTCTGAGGCCGCGGTGGCGCCGGTGTGGCGGAGCTGGTCCAGCATGCCGGTTTCGGCGGGTTGAAGGGCGTCTTTGACCTCTTGCGGAACATCCGCCGTTCGGACCTCGGGGATGTGAGTGGAGGACTTCGCCGAAGCTGTGCCGTCGCCGGCGATGCGGCGCTGGGCGATGGTGTCGAGCAGGGTGGTGAAGTTCTGTGGATCGGTCCTGGTCATTGCCCCTCCAACAAGATCGTGTACTGGGCCTTGCCATCGACGACACGAACCCGGCCAGATCACGCGAGCCCCCCGAGCCGTGTCAGGCTGAGCCGGACGAACGGGCACCGCTTGCGGCAGTCCCGCACGGTGGCTCCCATATCTCCTCCATGCACAAACAGGCTATGAGCGCCTGCCGGGCACATGCATCACCTCCAACGGGTGAAACCCGAGGGATGTCGAGAATCGATCAGTTCTCCAACACCTTGACCGCTGATGGCGCCGAACCGTCTCTGTCGACCTGGTGGCGGGCCGGCTGCGACGGGTGGGCGACAGACCGTAGGGTTGCCACCCACCGCGCGGTTCTACTTGTTCACGGGCTCGAGACGCCACCGCTGTCGCGGGTTGTTGGTGCGGTCTTCCAGCTTCAGCCGCTCATCGGTGGTGTAGGTCATCACGCCTTCGAATATCGGGGTTATCGGGGACAGAGAGGTATCCGTTCTCGAACTTCCATTCGGTTGCATGCGTGGAGCCCGCTCCAGTCAGTCCCACCGAAGACTCGTCGTAGTAGCCGCCGTATTGGTTGCGCCCGGCCTCGACCTCTGTCGCCGTCAGGGCGAAGCGGCCGGCCGGGTGGGTGTTGTCGACGTTGATCAGCAGATTGTCCTTGCCGTACCAACGTTGCCGTTCTTCGCCGGTGCAGCCGTCGAGGACGGCGAGGGTGGGCGGTTTCGTGCGACCGCTCTGGTTGTGCCGCTCGTTGTAAGCCCGATCGCCGCCGAAGTCCTCGTACTCCCCCGGCACGTAGACCAGGCACCGCCCGGTGGCCTCGTTGACGATCTGGAACTCCCCCTTCGGAAACCCGCTGGGCGCCGCATGGGCAGCACTCGTGCCGCCGGGACTCGCCAGCAGCACGGCCGGGACCGCCACCAGCGTCAGCACGAATGCCTTGAACCTGCTACCTCGCACGCACGTACTCCTGTCACTTTCCGAGCGGTGAGCCGGTGAAGCCGTGGAGCACGAGTACGCCGTGGTCGTCGCCGTCGGCGTGGAAGGGGTTCGCATGAGGAAGCATGTGCCTATCATTCGGTCAAAATTATTTCTAATCAAATAGTTGAATATCGGTTGTGTGGCCCCTACAGTCGGTCGGGTTGTGACCCGCGCCACCGGCGCGTGGGTTCGGACGAGTCGCGAGGACAGCTTCATGAGCTTTACCAGCCCGTATCCCGATGTCGACATCCCGGTCGTGAGCCTGTATGAGTTCCTGTTCGACGGCCTGAGCGAGGCCGAACTGGCTCGGCCGGCGCTGCTGGACGGAATGACTGGTGCCGAGACCACCTACCGGGTGTTGCGTGATCAGATCGACGCGGTGGCCGGTGCGTTGGCCGAGCGCGGGTTGCGGATCGGTGATGTGGTCGCGGTGCATGTGCCGAATGTGCCCGCTTTCGCCGCTGTGCTGCATGGCGTGCTGCGGGCGGGCGGTACCGCGACCACGGTGCACGCGCTCTACACCAGCGAGGAGATCGCCAAGCAGCTCGTCGATGCCGGGGCCCGGTTCCTGTTCACGATCTCGTTGTTCCTGCCCCAGGCTGCGGCGGCGGCCACGGTGGCCGGTATCGCGCCCGAACGGATCGTGGTGCTCGACGGCGCACCAGGTCATGCGTCGCTGGCGGATCTGCTCGCGACGAAAGCCGCGCCGCCCGCGGTGAGTTTCGATCCTGCCACCCACCTGGCGGTGCTGCCGTATTCGTCGGGCACAACCGGCAACCCGAAGGGGGTGATGCTGACGCACCGGAATCTGGTGGCCAACATCTGCCAGGTCGAACCGCTGACCCGCTTGGGTGCCGCAGATCGGGTCTCGGCCGTGCTGCCGTTCTTTCACATCTACGGTCTGACTCTGATTCTCAATACCGCGCTGCGGCGGCGGGCCACGCTGGTCACGATGCCCCGGTTCGAGCTGACGGAGTTTCTGCGGATCACCGCGACACATCGGTGCAGCTACCTGTTGATCGCGCCGCCGATCGCCGTGGCGCTGGCCAAGGATCCCCGCGTGGCCGATTACGACCTGTCGAGTGTGCGGGTGGTCATGTCCGCCGCGGCCGCCCTGGACGCTGATCTCGGCCACGCGCTCGCGGAGCGGCTGGACTGCCGGGTCCACCAGGGGTACGGGATGACCGAGATGAGCCCGGCCAGCCACGGCATCCCCGAGGACCGCCTCGATCTGCCGCTGGGATCGATCGGAGTCACCCTGCCCAACATCGAATGCAAACTCGTCGACCCGCTCACCGGCGCCGAGATCGCTATCCCCGCAACCGGTATCAGCGCTCCCGGCGAGCTGTGCTGCAAGGGCCCCAATGTGATGCGCGGCTACTTCGGCAACGACAGTGCGAGCGCCGACGCGTTCGACGCCGAAGGGTTCCTGCGCACCGGCGACATCGCGGTCGTAGACGCCGACGGTGTCGTGTACCTGGTGGACCGAGCCAAGGAGTTGATCAAATACAAGGGGTACCAGGTGGCTCCCGCCGAACTCGAGGCGGTGTTGTTGACCCATCCCGATATCGCCGACGCGGGTGTGATCGGCGTCAAGGACACCGATGGCGAGGAGATTCCGAAGGCGTTCGTCGTCCCGCGCGCCGGCACCGGACTCGCCGCCACGCAGGTCATCGACTTTGTCGCCGAACGGGTCGCTGCGCACAAGAAGATCCGCCGCGTCGCGTTCGTCGACGCTATCCCGAAGTCGATCACCGGCAAGATCCTGCGCAAGGACTTGCGATCGCTGGAGACCACGCGCTGACCGCTGGCGCTGCCGCCGGACCCAGATATGTCTCGGCGGCAGCGTAGTCCGCGATACGCCGAGCGCTACGTGTGGGCGGCGCTGCGCTTGTCGATCGCCGCCAGGGTGAATTCGGCCCAGCGAACGTTCTCCTGTTCGAAGGAGATTCCGCGCAGCAGTGTCAGATAGGGGCCGATTCGGTCGGCCTCGGCAAGGTACGCCTGTTCGCTGCGGCCGTCGAGCAACCGGGTGCGCAGGCGTTCGTACCGGGCCAGTTTCGCCCGCGACCACTCCAGTCTCTCGGCCACCGACGCGCGGACCGCCGGCGCGTCCTCGCTGTCCATGCCCTGAACCTTCACCATCATCTCGTCGCGGATGGCGGTGGGTCTGGCTGATGCGCGAATGAATTCGTGCAGGGCGGCGCGTCCGGCGGGAGTGATGGTGTGCAGGCGCTTGTTGGGGCGGCGCTCCTGCTGGACCACCCGGGTCTCGATGAGCCCCTCGGCGGCCATGCGTTCGAGCTCCTTGTACAGCTGCTGCGGGGTCGCCATCCAGAAGTTGGCCACCGAGGCATCGAAGCTTTTGGCCAGCTCGTAGCCGGATGCCTCGCCGTCGAGCAGTGCGGCCAACACCGCGTTACGTAGCGCCATCCCGACAATCTAGCACGCGAAGAGACTATTCAACTTTCTACCCCAAAGGAGACTGGACACGACGCCTCAACCTCGATACCGTTAATGTAACCTAAGCAATTAATTGTCTATGAGAGGAGTGGATATGCATCCCTTCCGCGTGGCGGTGGAGGCCCGTGACGAGGCCGCGATCGAGGCGCTGCTGGCCGAGAATGTGGTGTTCACCAGCCCGGTGGCGTTCAAGCCGTACCCGGGCAAAGCGATCACCGCGGCCATCCTGCGCGCAGTGATCCGGGTCTTCGAGGACTTCCGCTACGTGCGCGAGATCGCCGACGCAGGCGGGCGCGATCACGCCTTCGTGTTCGAGGCGACCGTCGACGGCAAGGCCCTGACCGGCTGCGACTTCCTGCACTTCGACGCCGACGGCAAGATCGACGACTTCATGGTCATGGTGCGCCCGCTCTCGGCCGCCCAGGCACTGGCCGCGCGTATGGGTGAGCAGTTCGAGCAGATCAAGGCCGAAGCCACCGCCGCGATCGCGGGAGAGGCGGCACAGGCGTGAGCGACTACGACGCGATCGTCATCGGCGCGGGCAACGCCGGGCTCACTGCCGCGGCTACCCTCCAGCGCGCGGGTGTGCGTACGCTGCTGCTGGAGCGGCACAACATTCCCGGCGGCTGCGGAACTTCGTTCCGCCGTGGGCGCTTCGAGTTCGAGGTCGCCTTGCACCAGCTGTCCGGGGTCGGGGTGCAGGGTCAGCCGATCTCTCTGCGGGAAGGGCTTTTCGCCCAGCTCGGGATCGCCGACAAACTGGAGTTCGTGCAGGAGCACGACATCTACCGGGCGGTTATCCCCGGCCGGCTCGACGTCACGCTGCCCGCGGACTGGGAGGCCGCCGCCGACGCGCTCGACGAGCAGGCGCCGGGCAACAAGGACCGGGTGCTGCGGTTCTTCGAGCTGATCAAGCAGGTGACGTTCTGGCAGATCGCGGCCATGCGCGGCATGCCGGTCGAGCAGATCGACCCGGTGCTGTTCCGCTACGGGCTGCGGCCGTTGAAGGACGTGCTCGATGAGTACTTCGACGATGCTCGCATCAAGCTCGCACTCGGCACCTACTGGTCCTATCTCGGACAGCCGCCGTCGAAGCTGCGGTTCCAGGATCTGGCGTTGACGCTGTTCGCCTACTTCGAGTTCAAGCCCTGGCATGTGCGCGGCGGCTCGCAGGCCATGTCCACCGCGATCCTCGACGCCTTCCTCGAAGCCGGCGGCGAGGTGCGGTTCAACACCGGCGTCGAGGCCATCCTCACCGCGGGCGGGCGCGCGTTCGGGGTGCGCCTCGACGACGGCACCGAGGTCACCGCGCTCGACGTGATCTCCAATGCGTCGCTGCCGACCACCTACGGCATGCTCGAAGGCATCGATGTGCCCGCGGCGGTGCGAGACGATCTGTCCACCAGGCGCATCGGCGTGTCCGGGTTCGTGCTGCACATGGGCCTGGACGCCACCCCGGCCGAGCTCGGATTCACGACCAGCACCACCTTCGTCAACCGCGACACCGACGACGACCACACCTATCGGGCGTGGAAATCGTTCGCGCCCGCGCGCGGAATCTGCGTCACCTCCTACGATGTCGCGCCCATCGGCTTCGCCCCCGCCGGTGCCACCCACGTCAGCCTGATGACGCTGCAGTACGCCGACATCTGGCGCGAGGTCTCCCCGTCGGAGTACGCGCGCACCAAGTTCGCCTACGCGCAAACCCTGTTGGACCTGTGCGAGACCGTCACCCCCGGCATCCGTGACGCCATCGAGGAAGTCGATGTGGCAACGCCGTTGACGATGATGCGGTATCTCGGGCACCCCGGCGGCGCGATCTATGGCTACGACCAGGACTCCACCGAGGGCTGGCTGTTCCGCAACAGCGAACGCGAAACCCACGTTCCCGGACTGCATCTGGCCGGATCCTGGGCCGGGATCGGCGGCTTCCAGCCCACCCTCGAAGCGGGCGCGCGTGTCGCCCGCCGCCTACTGCGCGCCAAAGCCGCCTGAATTCGGAGCATGATGATGAAACACCCTCTCGCAGAACGATTCGATGGCGCGGCTGAGATCCTCGCCGAGATCGACACCCGCATCCCCGACACTCGCGACCACCTCGCCGAGACACGCGCCACCGTCGACACCTACCACCCCACACGGCTGAAACTGGTCGTCACCGAGATCATCGAGGAGACCGCGACCACCAAGACCTTCCGGATGAAGGGGCTCGACCGGGTCGAGCTACCGCCGTTCCTGGCCGGTCAGTACGTCAACGTCTTCCTCGACGGCACCAGCCGCCCCTATGCGATCTCGTCGCCTCCCACCCGCCGCGACCACTACGACCTCACCGTGCGCCGCGTCCCCGGCGGCCGCCTCAGCAACCTGCTCATCGACAGCGTCGAGATCGGGCAGGTGCTCACCACCACCGGCCCGATGGGCACCTTCCACCACAACCCCCTCTTCCACGGCGACGACTTGGTGTTCCTGGCCGGCGGCTCCGGTGTGGCGCCCGCGATGAGCATGATCCGCGAGATCGCCGACCTGGGCTCGGACCGCACCTTCCACCTCGTCTACGGCTCCCGCGACGCCGGTGACATCATCTTCCGCGACGAACTCGACGACATCGCCCGCACACACCCGGGCATCGACGTCGACCACGTCATCGCCGAACCCGCCCCCGACTGGACCGGGGCCGCCGGCTACCTCACCGCCGACACCCTCACGACACTGCTCGGCAAGCTCGACGGCCGCATGGTCTACGTGTGTGGCCCGCAAGCGCTCTACCCCTACGCACTCGACCAGCTCACCACCCTGGGCCACCCGCGCAAACGCATCCGCTTCGAAGCCAACGGCGCACCCAGCGACCCGACCACGCAACCGCACTGGCCGACCGGAACCGACCCTGCAACCGAAGTCACCGTCACCGTCGGCAGCACCTCCTTCCGCACTCCCCGCAACCGGCCACTGCTGGACGCGCTGGAGGACAACGGCATTCGTCCCGAGGCCGCCTGCCGCTCCGGCGAATGCAGCCTGTGCCGGATCCGCGTTCTCAAGGGCGAGGTGCACACCGCCGAGGAAGCCAAACCGCGGCTGTCGGACGCACGCTTCGGCTACACGCACTCGTGTGTGGCCTACCCGATCAGCGATGTGGAGCTCGACCTGTGAACTCGGGCCACTACCGGGCCAACGTCCGCGACCTCGAATTCAACCTGTTCGAAATGCTCGGTCTCGATGCGCTGCTCGACAGCGGCGCGTTCGGCGACCACGACACCGAGTCCGTGCGGACCATGCTCCACAACATGCGACGGGTGGCCGAAGGGCCGCTCGGCGCGTCGTTCGCCGACGCCGACCGTCACCCTCCGATCTTCGACCCCGACACCCACACCGTCACCCTGCCGGAGTCGTTCAAGCGTTCCTATAAGGCGCTGCGCGGACTGGGCTGGGAGAAGATCGGCGTACCTCCCGAATTGGGCGGCACACCGGTCCCGCGCGCGGTGTACTGGGCACTGGGCGAGATGATCCTCGGCGCGCAACCGGCCGCGTTCATCTACGCCCTCGGGCCCAGCGCGGCCGCGCTGTTCCACAAGGGCAGCGACGACCAGCGCCGCCGCACTCGGATCGCCGTCGAGAACGGCTGGGGCGGAACTATGGTGCTCACCGAACCCGACGCCGGCTCCGACGTCGGGGCCGCCCGCACCCGCGCGATCCCACAGCCCGACGGCTCCTGGCATCTGGAAGGCGTCAAACGATTCATCAGCTCCGCCGACTCCGACGACCTGTTCGACAACGTCATCCACCTGGTCCTCGCACGCCCGGACGGCGCGGGCCCGGGCACCAGAGGGCTGGCACTGTTCCTCGTACCCAAGATCCACTTCGACCCCGACACCGGCGAATTGGGTGAGCGCAACGGCGTGTTCGTCACCAACGTCGAGCACAAGATGGGGCTGAAAGTCTCCGCGACCTGCGAACTGAGCTTCGGCGCCCACGGCACCCCCGCCAAAGGCTGGCTGGTCGGCGACCAGAACGCCGGCATCGCCCAGATGTTCCGCATCATCGAAAACGCGCGAATGATGGTAGGCACCAAAGCGATCGCCACCCTGTCCACCGGCTACCTGCACGCGCTCGACCACGCACGAACACGGGTGCAAGGACCGGACCTGACCCGCAAGGACGACAAAGACGCCCCACGGGTGCCGATCATCGCCCACCCCGACATCCGGCGGTCGCTGCTGCTGCAGAAGGCCTACGCCGAAGGGCTGCGCGCGGTCTACCTCTACACCGCCGCGCACCAGGATCCGATGGTCGCCGAGCGGGTCTCCGGTGCCGATCCCGACCTGGCCGCACGAGTCAACGACCTGCTGCTGCCGATCGTCAAGGGCGTCGGCTCCGAACGCGCCTACCAGTACCTGACCGAATCACTGCAAGTGATGGGCGGATCGGGCTACCTGCAGGACTACCCGATCGAGCAGTACATCCGTGACGCCAAGATCGACTCCCTATATGAGGGCACCACCGCCATCCAGGCCCAGGACTTCTTCTTCCGCAAAATAATCCGCGACCAGGGCACCGCACTCGCCCACCTCGCAAACCAGATCGAAAAGTTCATCGAGAACGCAGCCGAAACGCCGGAACACGAACTGTTGCGCACCGCGCTGGCCAACGTCCAAACCATGACCACCACGATGACCGGATATCTCATGGCGGCACAGCAGAATCCCACCGAGCTCTACAAGATCGGTCTCGGTTCGGTCCGCTTCCTGCTCGCCGTTGGGGACCTGCTCATCGGCTGGCAACTGCTACGGCAAGCAGAAGTCGCCACCGCAGCACTGGCCGCGGGCATCACCGGCCCGCAAGCAGCGTTCTATCAGGGCAAGATCACCACCGCCGCCTTCTTCGCCCGCACCGTCCTGCCGACACTCGACGCCACCCGAGTCGTGCTGTCCCGACTCGACAACGACCTCATGGCACTCAGCGAAGCCGCCCTCTGAGAGCGAGAACGCGGTGGGGGCCGGACGCGAACAACCACCCACCCCCGCCTCCTACACACGCTATGTCGCACTGGGTGACAGCCAAACCGAAGGAGTAGGCGACGGCGACGACGCGACCGGGCTGCGGGGCTGGGCAGACCGCCTCGCCGAGCGGCTCGCGGCGATCAACCCCGACCTGCGCTACGCCAACCTCGCCGTACGCGGCAAACTCGCACACCAGGTCCACGCCGAACAACTCGCCGCGGCCCTCGCGCTGGAACCCGACCTCGCGACCGTCCTGGTCGGGGTCAACGACCTGCTGAGACCCGGATTCGACGCCGACGAAATCGGCGCGCGTCTGCACGCGATGTTCGCCGCCCTCACCGCGGCGGGCGCCACCGTAGCCACCCTCGCGCTGCCCGACATCACCCGCATCACCCCCCTGGCCCGCCCGATCAGCGCCCGCGTCACTGCCCTCAATCAGCGCATCCGGCAATCCGCCGCCCACTACGGCGTCATCGTCGCCGAGACCGCCGACCACGCCGTCGTCACCGACCCCCGACTGTGGAGCCCCGACCGGCTGCACGCCGGACCGATAGGACATCAACGCATCGCCGACGCCGTCGCCCACGCCCTCCGCCTGCCCGGCGCCGACGACAGTTGGACCCATCCACTCTCACCTCCACCGCCGCAACCCGACACCACGGCCGCCGCGCTGAACGAACTCCGCTGGGCCGCAACCTTCCTCGGCCCCTGGCTCGGAAGACGCCCGACCGGACGATCCTCCGGCGACGGCCGCACTGCCAAACGCCCGCAACTACTGCCCGTCCAGATCCACGTACCCGGCCGGTGAACAGAAAACCCGAGAATCGATGAGGTTGACCCGGTCCGGATCGGCTCCGCGGCCTAAGCGTCCGAGCGACGGTGCCGGGCGACGGTGCGTTCGACGGCGCTGCCGAGGTTATTCCACAGATGCCAGCGGTCGGCGACCTGGATCGCCTGTGGTGCTCCTTTCGCTGCGGCGTAGGCGCAGGCCCGGTCACGGCAGATGATCTCAGTGCCGGGATGTTTCCGGAGCCGGCGGTCAGATCAACGGCACATGACCCGGCATTTCTCGAGCAGCCCTCGCTATCGTGTGCCGTTGATCTCGAAAGCGCGCACACCGATGTAGCGCCCGAGTACGAGCGTCTGGCCTGGCCGAATCGACTAGGGTGGAGCTACCTGCTCGCGGGCGCGGGTTGGGATGCAGCGAGTAAGCCGTTAGCCAGACAAGTGGTCACGGGACGGCACTATGAATGACGCGACAGTGGGTGGCGGGGACACCGCCCGGGGGCCGGGGTCAGCCGAGGTGTTCGGACGCTATCGGCTGTTATCACTGCTGGGTCAGGGCGGCATGGGCCAGGTGTGGCGGGCGCATGACTCGCTGACCAACCGGGTGGTGGCACTGAAGGTTCTGCCGGAGCGCTTCGCCGATGACGAGCAGTTACGCGAGCGGTTCCGCCGGGAGTGCCGGGCGGTGGCGCAGTTGACCGAGCCGCATGTGATTCCCATCCACGACTTCGGCGACATCGACGGTCGGCTCTATCTGAATATGCGGCTGATCGAGGGCACCGACCTGCGCACGCTGATCACGCGAGAAGGGGCCTTGTCGCCGCGGCGGGCAGTGGCGATCATCGCCCAGGTGGCCGGTGCGCTGCAGGCGGCCCACGACGCCGGACTGGTCCACCGCGATGTCAAACCCACCAATATCCTGCTGGGGGCGGACGAGTTCGCCTCCCTGATCGACTTCGGGATCGCGCACGCCGCCGACGACCGTACGCTGACCGCGACCGGCGAGACCATCGGCACCGTCGCCTACATGGCGCCGGAGGAGATCGGCGCGGAGGTCAAGGCCGACGCCCGGGTGGACGTGTACGCGTTGACGTGCGTGCTGTACGAGTGCCTGACCGGGCGGCCGCCGTTCGCGAGCGAATTCGGGATGCAGGGTGTGCTCGCCCATCATTTGCACACCCCGCCGCCGCGCCCCAGCACCACCACACCCGATGTACCGCCCGCGTTCGATGCGGTCATCGCCAAGGGAATGGCCAAAAACCCCCGCGATCGCTACCAGACTGTGCGCGAACTGGCCGCGGCGGCCCGCGCCGCGGTGGGCGATTCCCCGGTCGCCCCCACCGTGGGCGTTGCCACGCGCCATGGGCGGCGAATCGGATTGTCGCGCAAGACCGCCGGGGTGCTGGCCGCCGCGGTCGCGGTCGCGGTGGTCGCCGCCGTAGCCGTCGTCCTCGGTGTCCAACGGGAATCAGGCGGCGGCACCTCGCCCACACCCCTCGCCCCGGGCTACTCCGCACAGACTGCGCTGCCGTTCACCGGCGTCAGCCTGCCCACCGGTGTGGCGGTCGACCCAGCGGGCAACGTATACATCACCGACATGGGTAGCGATCGGGTGCTGAAATTGGCGGCAGGCGCGTCGACGCCCACCCCGCTACCGATCACCGGCCTGAAGAATCCCCAGGATATGGCGGTCGACACTGCAGGCAACGTATACGTCAGCGACACGAGTAACGATCGGGTGCTGAAATTGGCGGCAGGCGCGTCGACGCCGACGCCCCTGCCGATCACCGGCCTGAAGGATCCCCATGGTGTGGCGGTCGACAGCGCGGGAGACGTCTACGTTGCCGACCGGGGTAATGACCGGGTGCTGAAGTTGTCGGCGGGCGCGGCGGCGCCGACGACTCTGCCGTTGACCGGGCTCCAGGGTCCCGATGGCGTAGCGGTCGACTCGGCGGGCAACGTCTACATCACCGAATTGGGTACGGAGCAGGTGAGGGTGTTGGCGGCAGGCGCGTCCGCACCGTCCATGTTGCCGTTCACCGGGCTCAAAGATCCCCAGGGCTTGGCGGTCGACACGGCGGGAGATGTTTACGTCGTCGACTGGGGTAACAAATGGGTCGTGAGGTTGGCGGCAGGCGCGTCGACACCGACTCCCTTGCCGTTTTCCGGCCTGAAGAACCCCCAAGGTGTAGCGGTCGACTCGGCGGGCAACGTCTACATCACCGATCTGGGCCCCGATCCGGTGGTGAAACTCTCGGCCGACTGAACCATTCCAGATCGGTCCGTTCGATACCAGCCGTGCCGGGCTCCGGGCAGATCGATGTAACAAAATTCGGTGCACGAAACAAATTAGGATATATTCGGCTTCGATCTTGTATCAGGCTTGCTCCGGTTGTGTGATACGAATTCCACCGTTCTTTTCTCGGGTCCGGTCTCCGAGTGACTTCGCTGCGGATTCGGTGCGATCGAACGCGGTCACACTCTGTAGTTAGAGATTACATTTTTGCTGGTCAGAAGCGCATGACGCACCGGTACGGACTGGCCGGAGCGGACGCCGGAACAGAATGGTTGCGGCCGATTATCGCCGCGACAGTTCGGCGCGGTCGTATACTCCCGTTATGGCGGATAAGCGGTCCTCCACGGGATTCCCCGAGTCGCCGGTTCTCGTAGTGCAGACGCGCGAACGCGTCTATCGGCTGCGTGCCGGAAATTCCTACCATGTAGGCCGTGATCCGGACGCCGACATCGTCGTCACCGATCCGAGGGTGTCTTCTGTGCATGCCGTTTTGGAGCGGGGATCGGCCGGTTGGGAAATCGAGGACGCGCACAGCCTCAATGGCACCTTCTTCGACGGTCACCGCGTCGATCGAATGCTCATCGACCACGACGAGACCTTCCAGCTCGGACATGCCATGGACGGCGAGCAGTTGGCCTGCTCGCTGGAAACGCCACCCGGCCCCGAGCCGGAGACGGATGGCGATCGTGGCGGGGACACGATGGTCGTCCCCGATCCCGGCTACGACCTCGATGACGAAGCCACGATCACCCAGTTCGAATCGGGCCTTCCTCGGCGAGTGTCGCGATCGTCGCCTCCGGCCGCCCGCCCCAGCGCGGTGGTCCGGATCGTCTCGGGCACGCTGCGGATGGGGCGCGCCGCCGACAACGACATCGTCGTGCCCGACCTCATGGTCTCGCGTCATCACGCCGAACTGCGGATGATCGCCGAGGACAGGTATCGGGTCGTGGACCTCGGCAGCCACAACGGCACCTACTTCAACGGCTCCCGCGTCGACGCCGCCGATCTGTCCGAGAACGACTTGATCGGCATGGGGCACACCACCTACCGGCTCGTCGGCAACGAACTGCGCGAGTCCGTCGACACGGGCGACATCTCGGTCTGCGTGCAGGATCTCATCGTGCGGACACCCGAAGGCAAAGTGCTCCTCGACGACGTGACATTCCCCATTCCGCAGCGCTCGCTCGTCGGGGTCATCGGCCCCAGCGGAGCTGGTAAGTCGACGCTTCTGGGCGCGGTCACCGGGTTGCGGCCCGCCACGGAGGGCACCGTCCGCTACGACGGCCGCGACCTCTACACCGACTACGAAGAACTCCGGCACCGCATCGGGCTGGTGCCGCAGGAAGACATCCTGCACAACCAGCTTCCGACCCGGCGCGCGCTGCTCTACGCCGCCGAACTGCGCTTCCCCGGTGACACGCGCCCCGAGGAGCGCGAACAGCGGGTCGACGAGGTCCTCGAGGAACTCGGTTTGACGCGGCACGCCGACACCCGCATCGACCAACTCTCCGGTGGGCAACGCAAACGCGTGAGCGTCGCACTGGAACTGCTGACCAAACCGTCGCTGCTGTTCCTCGACGAACCGACCTCCGGCCTCGACCCCGGCCTGGACAAGACGGTCATGGAGATGCTGTCCGAACTCGCCCATGACGGGCGGACGGTCATCGTCGTCACCCACAGCGTGGCGAACCTCGATTCCTGCGACCGTCTGCTGG
This sequence comes from Nocardia sp. NPDC047648, assembly GCF_040642815.1. NCBI lineage: Bacteria > Bacillati > Actinomycetota > Actinomycetes > Mycobacteriales > Nocardiaceae > Nocardia > Nocardia sp. NPDC047648. The sequence goes on from NZ_JBEYSX010000008.1 coordinate 283,507, forward strand.
TCCTGGTGCCCGGTGGCCGGCTGGCTTACTACGGGCCGCCCGCGGAAGGATTGCAGCAGTTCGCGCAGCGCAGCTGGGCGGAAGTGTTTCAAGCCTTCGACCGCGAGGAAGACCGCGACTGGGCCGCCGCATTCCGGGAATCCCCACGCTTCCAGCACTACGTGGCAGTCGGACCGACCGAGGACGTCGGCCCGGTGGAAACCCAGCGCCCACCGGCACCCCCGCCCCCGCCGCAATCCAAGCTCAGCCAGCTCAGCACATTGTGCAGGCGATACCTCGCGGTCATCGCTTCGGATCGAAGCTATCTGGCGCTGCTGGGCGTGATGCCGTTGCTGTTGGGTGGGTTGATCGCGGCGGTGCCCTCGGGCGAAGGGTTCACCGGCGCGCCGGGGACCAACACCGATGCCCCGACCAAACTCATGATCCTGGTATTCGGTGCCTGCTTCGTCGGCACCGGCAACTCGATTCGCGAGATCGTCAAGGAGCAGACGATCTACCGCAGAGAACGCGCGGCAGGACTGTCGCCAGGGGTCTATTTGATGTCCAAACTGCTGGTCCTCGGCGTGATCACCGTGCTTCAAGCGGCGGTGTTGTTCCTGATCGGCACCATCGGCGAGAGTCTTCCGCCGAAAGGGATCTTCACCTCGGCCGAGGTGGAGTTGATCCTGGCGATGGCGTTGCTCGGCATCGCGTCGCTGGCCATGGGCCTGCTGGTCTCCGTGTCGGTGAACACCTCGGAGAAGACGCTGCCGCTGCTGATCGTGCTGTCCATGGCACAACTGGTGCTTACCGGCGGGCTGGTGCGGCTACCCGGTACACCCGTGCTCGAGCAACTGTCCTACCTCTCGCCGTCCCGCTGGGGGTTCGGTGCGGGAGCCGCCACACTCGACCTCGACACCCTCTCGCCGCACGATGGTGGACCGGACCCCTTGTGGAAACACACCCTCGGCACCTGGCTGCTCGACATGGGAGTCGTCGCCGGTCTCGCGGCCGTCTTCCTCGCGCTGGCGTGGTACCGCCTCTACCAGTTGCGGCCACGGCGGCGCGGCGCCCGCCCGGCCAGGATCTGACGCCGACGACGGACGTGATTCAGCGGCAGCAGTTGGGGTCGAGCACCACACACAGCGCCGCCAGAGCGTCGCGGCGGGCGCGGTGGAAGGTATTCATGCCGCGGCGTTCGGATGCCACGAGCCCGGCCTTGCGCAGCTGGCCGAGGTGATGGCTGACCGTGGACTCCGACAATCCGACCGCCGCTGCGAGGTCGCCGCCGTTCTCCTCGTCGGAGGTGCTGGTCAGCAGCAGTGACAGCAGTTTGACCCGCGCCGGGTCGGCGATCGCTTTCAATCGCAGCGCCACCGCCAGCGCGGCGTCGTCATCGATCGGCCCGGCCGCGACCGGCGTGCAGCAGACCGGGGCGGACATGTCGATCAGGGGCAGCGTCTTGGGCATGCGATCCACCCTACCCATGGCATTGACATATGTCGAAAAGGTGGCAGACTCGGCACCGAACCGGTTCTTCGATATATGTCACACAAGTGGAGGTAGTCATGTCCCGCATTCAACTCGCCCTCAACGTCGACGACATCGACCGAGCCGTGGCGTTCTACTCGACCCTGTTCGGCACCGAACCCGCCAAGCGCAAGCCCGGCTACGCCAACTTCGCCGTCACCGAACCACCACTGAAACTCGTGCTGATCGAGAACCCCGGCCACGGCGGCAGCGTCAACCACCTCGGCGTCGAGGTCGAAACGTCCGGCCAGGTACACGCCGAGATCGCCCGCCTCTCGCAAGCCGGGATGTTCACCGAAGAGCAGATCGCCACCACGTGTTGCTTCGCCACGCAGGACAAAGTCTGGGTGACAGCACCGGACGCCGAACGCTGGGAGGTCTACACCGTCCTGGCAGACAGCGAAACCTTCGGCACCGCACCCGAACTCGCAGCCACACCTTCCGACGCGGAAGCAGTCCAGGCCTGCTGCGGCAGCGCCGAGGACGCCGCCGCCGAGGGCGCGTGCTGCACCCCGGCGGCGAAGAAGGAAGCGATCGCCTCGGGCGCCACCTGCTGCAGCTGACCGATAGCGCGGCTGCGGCCGGGAGTTCACCAGGTGTTCGCTTGCCCACGGTTTCGACATCCATCAATATCGATGCATGTCGAAACCGGAGTTACCGCTGATCGGCGTGACCTCACCCTCGTGTGAGGTCACGCCCCTGGTCCGCCAACCGCTGACCGCCGATGCCGCCACCGAGCTCGCCGGTGTCTTCAAAGCCCTGTCGGACCCGGTGCGGCTGCGGCTGCTGTCGGTGATCGCCGGCCACGCCGGGCAGGAAGCCTGCGTCTGCGACATTTCCGCAGGCTTCGACGTCGGCCAACCCACCATCTCCCACCACCTGAAAGTCCTGCGCGAAGCCGGACTACTCAGTAACCAGCGGCGCGGGTCATGGGTCTACTACCGCATCGAACCCACCGCACTACGCCAGCTGGCCCAGCTGCTCGACAGCACCACCTCCGCGGCGGTCTCCCGATGACCGACCGGGCACGGCGGTTGCTGGCGGAGTTCGTCGGCACCGCACTGCTGGTCACCGTCGTCGTCGGCTCCGGCATCGCCGCCCAGCAACTCTCCCCGGGCGATGCCGGATTGCAGCTGCTGGAGAACTCCACCGCGACCGTGTTCGGGCTCGCGGTGCTGATCCTGGTCTTCGGACCGGTCTCCGGCGCGCACTTCAACCCCGCCGTCTCCGCCGCGGACTGGCTACTGGGCCGCCGCCACGGCACCGGACTGACCGGCCGCGACCTCAGCGGCTACCTCGCCGCCCAAACCTTCGGCGCCGTTCTCGGCGCAATCGGCGCCCACGCCATGTTCGACCAACCCGCGCTACAGATCTCCACCCATCACCGCCTCACCAGCGGCCACCTACTCGGTGAAGTCGTCGCCACCGCCGGACTCATCGCGGTCATCTTCGCCCTCGCCCGCTCCGGACGCGCCGCGCTCTCGGCCGCGGCAGTCGCCGCCTACATCGGGGCGGCCTACTGGTTCACCAGCTCCACCTCCTTCGCCAACCCCGCCGTCACCATCGGGCGCGTCTTCACCGACACCTTCGCCGGAATCGCCCCCGCCTCCGCGCCCGGATTCATCACCGGCCAAATCCTCGGCGCGCTCCTGGGCCTAGCGCTGATCACCGCCCTCTACCCGGCCACCACCGCGGCCGCCGCCGACAACGCCGTCGTCCCCCACGACCCCACCACCACCACGACCGCCACCGACTGAAAGGCCCTCTCCGGCAATGCCGCCCAAACCCAGCGTGCTGTTCGTCTGCGTCCACAACGCCGGACGCTCCCAAATGGCCCAGGCCTTCCTCACCCACCTCGGCGGCGACGCCATCGAAGTCCGCTCCGCAGGCTCCGCCCCCGCCGAGCAACTCAACCCCACCGCAGTCGAAGCCATGCGAGAAGTCGGCATCGACATCACCACCCAGGCCCCCAAAATCCTCACCCCCGACACCGTCGAGACCTCCACCGTGGTCATCACCATGGGCTGCGGCGACGCCTGCCCCTATTTCCCCGGCGTCGACTACCACGACTGGAAACTCGACGACCCCGCAGGCAAAGACCTCGACACCGTCCGCGCCATCCGCGACGAAATCCGCACCCGCGTCGAGGAACTCCTCACCCGACTCCTCCCGCAGCCCCGCCCAACGGCCTGACCCGTCGAATCCCCGCACAGGCTCCCTGATCCACCTGGTCGCGGGCGGGATGAGTGTGTTCCGCATCGTCGAACTCGGCGTCGACGGCGACCCCGCCAAAGCGCTGGTACAAGCCGTCGGCGACGGCCCCGGCACCTATCCGTGGGCTACCGATCTGACCTACGCGGTGCCGGTCGACCGGCCCTGGCAGGCGCCCGTCCGCCCCTCGCTGGCCCGCCTCCGGCCGACATCACCCCCTTCCCTCAACTCCGAACTCGACGCTGAGATGTGCAGCGAAGAACCCGAGGTCGCCAAGCTCTTCGCGCGGCCGGGGCGGCTCACACGCAGAACGATCCCGGAGTGGGTTCAGCGTGCCGTCTTCTTTCGAGCCGCCCGGACCGGCTGGGCCGCCTATCAGCACGCGGTCCAAGCCTGGATCGACAACCCCGCACAGAGTTCGGACGCGCATGTGTCCCAAGCCTTCGACGATCTACGCGCCCTCTCGGCGACCACCCCACCGACGCAGGCGGGCTACGAACGCTGATACTCCCCGCCCGCGGTCACCACACGTCACGACTGAACCGCGTCACGAACGTAAGGCCGCCGGAGCCGTGTACGGAACACTTGCCCATTGGTCGAGGGATGTTCGGCCACCCACGTAGGAGTGATCAGAAGAGGGTGTCGCGAACCCGTTGACAACGAGCAGAGGTGATCGTTGAAATAGTCCAACGATGATCGAACCCGACCCCCAACTCGAAGAGGAACTCAGCGCCGCTCACAGCCTTTATCCGATCGGCGACCATGTCACCGGAGTGGTCACGCTGGTCCCGCGACCCGGCGTCGTCGGACTGTTCGTCGACTTGGGCCATCCGCCCACCGGATTCGTCGACATCCTGAATCTGCCGTTTTCCGCCGACCAATGGCCGACGGCCGGCACAGTGACCGAGTTCGAGGTCCTCCAGCACACACGCGGCCAGGTTCGCCTCTGGCCTCTCGATCCCGCCTTCCGATCGAGCTCGACCAGGTTTCCCGTCATGAGCGAGTCCGAATGGTGCGCCGCCACGAACCGCCACCCCGTCGGATCCGCAGTCACCGCCGAGATCACCGACGTCTTCCCCAGCAACCGCGAATACTTCGTCGCATTCGATGGCCTCTGGTCCGGCCTGTCCTGGTCCGGCACGCCCCCCATCGTCGGCACCACCGCACAGTTCACCGTCGACCGACATCTCGACGCGACCCGAAGAATTCGGCTGCGCAGCGCCTGACAAACCCAGCACCTCGTCATGGCTTGTACCAGTCATGGTGCGGAGAAGTTCGGCCGAGGCGAAAGGCGTGCCATCGACTCATGGCGGGCAACCCATCCGGGTCACACGCGGTATGTGCACGCGGTCGGCTTCAACGCCGAGGAGACTCGCCGGATCGCCACCGATTCGTCGGCGACAGTTCAGGACGGCGGGCGACGACATTGGCTATATGTGGGGCGGAGTGGGAGTCGAGCTCGTCCGCGCAGTCGGCAAGAGCTTCCCGCATGAGCGCGATGCGTTTGCCGATCGGCACATTCATCAGCGCCGGCAGAAAGGTGACTCGCGATCCATGACTATAGAAACCGTCGAGCGTGAAGCGAAACGCTTGACTAGGAGTCAATGGCAATGGCCAGGCCTCGATCTCGACGTCGACGAATCCGGCCGCTTGCAGCTCCGCCGCTTCCCACGCCGTATCCGTGAACTGACCGGACGACTCGTCGTTCCGGATACCGGGATCGATACCATGACGCGCAACGGTAGATTTGAGCCGGTCGACATAAATCTCGCCGAATTTATTGTACTCCTTTCCTGCGATTCTGATCTCACCGAGATACTTGGTCAGGTTGAATGCCCATCTACCGCCAGTTCTGAGGACGTCGAATACGGCGCGGTGGAGAGACGGCCTGTCGTGAAAGGTGTAGTAGTAGGTGAAACTGGAGAAAATTGCGTCACAGCCGAGGAACCCCTCCCTTTCTGCGATCGAGTGGATGCTTTCCGCCTCACCCCTATGGAACGTGATCGGGCATGGATAGGCTCTCTCGCGTGCGCGCTCGAGCATCGGGATGCTCGGATCAACGGCTAAAATATGACCCCGTCTCCCGACCCTGTCCGCCAGAATCTCGGTCGAGAAGCCGCTGCCTGCGCCCAGATCGATGACCACATCACCACGAGAGATTCCCGAAATCGTCATCAGCCGTTCGGCGGAAGTCGAATAGAGTTTCCCGTATTCCTCGTTGAGGTGCTCGTATCGGGCCGCGTAGCCGGCAGGTAGGGAGTTCCAATCGAATACTCGAGATCCCCTATTTCGCATACTACCCCTCCGGTATCGTAGCCGACTTCCGATACGGCCGGAATACTTGTGAAACTTACTTCAGCCGGCCGATCATGGATTGGGCGAATCCGGTAACCAGCGCGGCAAGGCCGAAGGTTATGACGCCCGTGAGCACGTTCGTCGCGAATGCGGCAGGAATGGCGATGACAGCGCCACCCGCAATCGCGATGACCGGCTCGATAGCCGACGACCAGATTCGGTACGTCACGCAGCCGCTGATTGTCTGACCTTGCCGCGGCTCCCAGCTCGTGTACGAGTACACCGCACGCCCGTCGATTTCCGCAGTGCGTTCGAAGGCATGGAGCGAAGTTTCATTGCTGTCGACGCTCAGACTCGCACCTCTCGGAAAACCGAGTTTGGTCTCGAAATAGTTGGTTCGAGACACGAAAGTATATGTCCAGACGAATGTATGACTCGTAGCGAACAGACCACGGCGCGTTATGTCTATCGAATTCTCGAGCGAGTAGCCGAATGCCAACTCTATCATCCTTCCCGCCGCGCAGTCCGTCAGATCGAAAACAACGGTAGTGCAGGCGACATCGGTCGATATCTCTGCTTGCTCGATGCGATAGGCCAGAGGATTCGGCAGTACTCGAATGTCGAGGGCGAACGGCGGCCGGCGCGGCGGATGGGGAATACGCCAACGATATTCTGGCGTCCCTCCTTGCAGATCGCCCAGGCGGAGTATGACGCGGATCCTTCTGGTGAGGTCGCCGGTCGCCGACAGGTCGCTGTCGAAAACGACCGCGACCAACTGATGAGGAGAGGGCGTGGCGTCACCGAATGCCATATCTTGCTCGCGCAACTGGCGGTAGATCGCACGCTCATTGGCTTGTCGCCTTTGAGCGGGTCGGGAGTGTTCGCTACTCGCCATCGGTCCCCCGCCTACCTCGAGATGAGCTGAAGCTCGCATAGTCTTGGCAGTCCGATCATAGCCAAGCGTCCGTCGAAACAACCCCGTCCTGGAGGGCTGAATCGTTGGGGGCGCAGAGTGTCCCGCAGAGGCTTCATTCATCGCGATCGGAAGTTGCCAACCGTCCGAGCCAGGGGGCACGGTCGAGGGTGTATGGCGTGCAGGGTTGCCGGTCGACGCGCAGGTTCGGCCGGGCACCTCACAGGATCAGAAGAGCCTCAGGTTTCCGACGTAGACCTTGCCACCGATCGCCACGGGTGTGTACTCGCTGGTGATCCTCCAGACTTCGCCGTCGCGGCTCCACACCGCGAGTGTGTTGCCCGAATGGACCGAGTCGGTGCTGAGGGCGATCCGGCTGCCGTCGGTGCCGAGCTGGGTGCCCTTCGGTACGAAACCGGGAATCACATACTCGCCGGTATAGGCGTCTACCACACGGCCCGAATCGGAGGTGAGGATCAGGGTTCCGATGCCGCGCAACAGGAGTCGCTCCGGCCGGTTGTCGGCGCTGAACGACTGCTTCTGCCACAAGATGGTTCCGGTGCGTGGACTGATCCCCGCGTAGGTCGTTCTATTACCCTGCGTCTGAATGGCGGTCGGCACCGAAGTCTCCGTCGGCCCCGGCCCGACCAGCGTTGTCGGGCGCTCGCTCGGACGCCAGCCCTTCGGTAGATCCGCTGTCTTGGTGCCGTTCCGGTCGTAGATCCCGGTCGGTGACCGGCCGTCGGCGACGACGAATCCGTCGATGAAGACGTTCCAGTCCTCGTCACCGATCTCTTCGACCGAGTCGCGGCGGAACACCTCTTGGCCGTCTTCGAGCCGGATCACGCGAAACTCCCACTTCGACAACGGTTCCGACGGGTCGGGTGCGGACTCGACCACGGCCAGCCGGACCGAGTCGAAGACCTCGATCGAATGGAGTGGTTGCGTCGACCGCGGACGCGGGTCGGCATCGGTCCAGCGGATCGCCGGGAGTTCCCGGCCATCCTCACCGATCGATCGCAGTGATGGCGGTTGAGACGGATCCGCCCTGTCCACGAAGACGAAACGCCCACCCGCGGCGGTCAAGCTTTCGATCTGGCCGATAGCGGGAAAGGTGTCGATGACCCGGCTCGCCTCGAGGTCGACGACCACCACGGCATCGGAGGGTACCGACGAACTGTCGAGGTGACAGGCGGCTGCCGAATGATCTGCGCTGACGACACAGCGGTTGAGGCTTCGTTGGCTCGTGTCCACCACGATGGGCTCGGTGCCGGCCCGGAGCCGGCCGGTATTCGCATCGATTATGTCGAGGTACTGGACGCGGTTCGCGTCGGCCGGGCGGACTTTGCGGCCGAAGATGACGATGTCGGAATCTCCGCCGAGCGCTGAGGTACCGTTCGGCTGGGAGCCGGGAGGGCCTGGAATATCCTGCAACGTCCAGATCGCGGTGTCGGGGCGCTTGTCGAGCGACGGCAGAATCGGCGTCACGGGTTGACGAGGCAGCCGCGCGGCTTCCTCCGCACCCGCGTCGTGCATGAATGCCCGGACACCCAGCAAGCCGACGACAACCAGCGCCACCGTGATCACCATTGCTCCGATGAGGCGAGGCGTATTGCGGCGCCGAGTGTTTCGTGATCGCGCTCCCACGGGACCCGGCGGGGCCGGATGATGCGGTCCGGGGCCGAGAGGGGACGGTCGGACGACGGTGGCTGCGTAGCGGTCGGCCGCCACCGCGGCCGGCGCCGCCGCCGTGGCTGACGGTTGTCGGTGCGTCGCGGGCGTGGCGGGCGTGGCGGGCGTGGCGAGAGCGTGACCGAGGGCGGTCGCGAAGTCCTTACTGGTGGGAAAGCGATGCTCCGGACGCTTCGCCATCGCCCGTCCGATCACCGAATCTACGTGCGGCGCGAGATCGGGCCGATGCTCTCGCACACTGGGAACGGGCTGCTGGGCGTGAGCCATGATCACCGCGACGGGGTTGGTGCCGGTGAACGGCTGCGCGCCGGTGAGCAGATGAAAGGCGGTGGCGGCCAGCGAATACTGGTCGGATCGCGGATCGACGGGCAGCCCCCGCATCTGCTCAGGGGAGGCGTACGCGATGGTGCCGAGGGTCAGGCCCGTTCCGGTGAGATCGGAGTTCTCCGGTCCCATTCGTGCGATCCCGAAATCGGTGAGCAGGTAGTGGCCGGTCCTGGCGAGCAGAATGTTGGCGGGTTTCACATCTCGATGGATCAAGCCCCGAGCACCCGCGTAGTCGAGCGCATCGGCTACCTCCGTGATCGCACGTGCCACGTCGGTGCCGGGCAACCCGCCCGGCGAGGAGGTGAGCGACGCCGATAAATCGATGCCGTCGATCAACTCCAACGCGATCCACAATCGCCCGTCGGATTCCCCACGGTCGTGGACGCTGACGATGCCGGGATGCGACAGGGATGCGGCGAGGTCGGCCTCGCGCTCGAAGCGGCGGCGGTAGGAGTCATCGCGGGTGAACTGCGCGGCAAGCACCTTCACCGCGTCGGAGCGAGGCAGCCGTGGATGTCGGGCGACGTAGACCTCGCCCATGCCGCCGACACCGAGAAGGCGTTCGATGGTGTATCCGGCGAACACTGACCCCAATTCCAATGCGGCCAACGTTCGATACCTCCGATACGCGATGGTGAGTCGATCACACCGTATCCCGAGCTCGTCGGCAACTCTGCGGACCGGTCACACGGGTCGAACACTCGGCCGGTCAAGACAGCCACCACCCCGGACGCGCTCTCCGACGAGCCCCGCCACGACGACGAGTACGGGCTGCCGCTGGACACGATCTCCCTCGCACATTCGGACCGTGGCGGTACCCACCCACATCGCGTGCCGCTCCAGCCCGACATCCAACCAATCGGTGTCATCAATCCTGGCCGGCTGTTTTCGATGAGTGAGCGCGGATGTCCGGCACGACCCGCCTGCTGGTTCCCCGTTCCTGCGGAGATCGACTGCTCCCGTGGGGCATCCGAGATGCCCGGAATCTCCGCGGTCAACGGCATGCGAGGGTTTCCCGTGGTGCCGACAATTCACCTCGATCTCCTCGGGAAGCTGATCGAGGCAGCTGTCCGCGCGGCGGGCGGGACCCGCCGGAGGCAGGCAGATGCCGCCGACAATTCAGGCACCACTGCGTCGTGGGAATGGCTTGCAGTAGGTGGATGGGGATTTCGGTGTGGCAGCCGCGGCAGCGGCCGTAGCGGCCTGTGGTGATGAGGGTGAAGGTTTCCTCGATGTCGGCCAACGCGTGTCGTGCGGCCACGGCCAGTTTCTTGGTCACCTCATGTCTGGCCGTATCAGCGGCGTCGGTCGGCGTGGCGGAGCGGTCGATCTCGTCTTCGAGTTCGGCCAGTTGCTGCACGCGGAAGCGGCGTTGCTTATCGAGTCTGGCTCGCAGCGCCGGTAGGTGGTCGGGAAGGCGTTCGGGTGAGACAGCGTGTACGTGGGTCATCCGGGTCTCCAGGACTGGTGGTTCGGAATTGTGTTTCGAGATGCGGTCAGGTGAGAAGCGATGGGCCGCCCTGCCGCGGCCCTTGTATGACCACCTCCACGCCGTCGGAATATTCGCTGACAACCCCAGGATCGTTAACGCGCGATGGCTACGCCTGTCCGTCCGCGACAAGTGCGGGGGCGCCACTTGTCCGATTTCTCCACTCGCGTCTCGGGATCAGCCGGCCGCCGCACCCCAGCGGGAACAGCAAGAGGCGTCAGTGCACGAGGGCGGTCGCGATGGTCGCGGTGCGGATACCCGGCACTGTGCGGGTCAGGGCGACGGCGATGCGCCGTTCGGATTCGTCGGCGAAGCGGCCGGAGACGCTGGCGTCGCCTTCCTCGACGGTTACCTGCCAGCGCCGTGCGCCGGTGTATCGATCCAGCAGATTCTGCGCATCGGCCGCGAGTGCGTCGTCGGGGGTGAGCATGATTCGTAACGCGTCTCCGCGGCTGAACATCCCGACCACGCGGCCGTCGGCATCGACGACGGGCAGACTACGCAGTCCGTGCTTCATCAGTCCGCTGATGACCTCGGTCATGGTCGCGCCGCCGGGCACCGACACCGCGGGTGTGGTCATCACGGCGCGGACGCTGTCTTCGAGTTCGCCGGCCCGCAACAGGTCACCGCTGGTGAGGACTCCGATGAGGCGCTCGTCCTGGTCGAGGACGGGCAACGCCGCGTAGCCCAGTTCGGCGAGCATCAGTGCCGCCTCGCGTGCTGTCTTGTCGTGTCGCACGGCGACGATCGGTCTTTGCATGACCTCACACACCCGCATGTTCTTCATTCTGTTCAACTCCGTTTCAGCTAGTACCGGTATCGGAAGGCGCATGCTGCACCGGCCGATCCTCGTGTCCTCCGAGGCCTGGTTCCTCAGGCCGTAGGGAGGTCCTGGCTACGGCATGTGTGCCGGGATGGGGAAGTGTCGTCAGCGGCGGGCCGAGTCGGCGCTGCCGCCCCTGACGACGCGCAGGCCCTCGGGCCGGGTCTCGGTCGTTCTCGGGCTTTTGCTCAACTCCAGGATGGCGCGTGGTCGACGCGATCGGTTGCGCTGATCCGACAATCGAGGCACCGGGATTTGTGGCGATGGCACAGTGCGGGTATGTCAGGCGTGGTCGGTGACGGCGAGTTCGATCATCATCGCGAGCCGTTTGCGAGGGTCGTCCAATCCGAGGTCGGTCACCTCGGCCATCTTGCGCAGCCGGTTACGGACGGTGTTCTCGTGCACCCCCAGTTGCGCACCGGCCTCCGCCGGGTCGCCTTGCGCCTGCAACCAGGCGCGCAGCGTCGCCACATACCGAGTGGAGTTCGTGCGGTCGTGGCGCCGCAACTCCGAAATCGGCCCCCGCGTGGGGGCGCGCCCGGAAAGCCCTGCGGTGCGCAACCGTTGGAGCAGGATTTCGTCCCATGACTCGTCGTAGGCGGGGGGCGCAGCACCCGTTGACCGGGCCTCGTGCAGCGCCAGGCATTCGTCGGCCTCTTGCCGCGCCGAGGCCAATTCTGTGGCCCGGGCAACGCCGCTGATGCCGGCCAGCACCGTCATCCGGGTGGGCAGTGCCGCTTGACGCTCGCTTATCCAGCGGCGTGCCGTCGACGCCTGATCCGCGGGCAGCACGGTGTAGATGGCGTCACCGACCAAGGCGCTGCGGCTCGAACGCGACCAGCCGAATCCGGATGTCGCTCGCTCGAAGATCAACAGCAGCGCGGCGTGCTGCTCATCTGCGATCCGACCCCGCAGCGCGAGCACCCGCAAACCCTCCGGCGCCAATCCCAGCCTGCTGGCCACCGTCGCCGCGTCCGCGGCGCCTTCCAGTAGACGGATCACCAATTCGGATTCCACCTGACGTTCCAGGTCCGCGCTGGCCCGCGACCGCAGGAGATGCAGGGCCACCGTGCGCGCGCCATCGGTCAGCGCCTGGTGTCGAGCCCCGTGTAGCGGCGCAGGGCATGACACCCATACCGAGCCCAGCAGTTGGCGGCCCACGCGCACGGCCACGACCATCCGTCCCGTCATCGCGCGATCTGCCTGCGCAGGCACGAACAACGGTTCCGCCGAATCTGCCAAATGTGCGAAGACACCGTGCGCATCGAATACCGCGCGCAGCCACTGTGGCATCTGCCGGCCCAGGATCGTCTCCACCCGCGCGGGATCGACGGGCTGCTGCGGCCTGGAATACGCCAGCACCCGCGACAGGCGGTCCTCGATCGTCACCGCGCCCCCGACCGCGTCGGCCAGATTGTCGGCCAAAGCGAACAAATCGGTCGGACCGCGACCGGCTTCGGTCTCGCGTCCTTCCAGCACCAGCCCGTAGACCACCGCGGCCACCTCACTCCAGGCCACCGCGGGGTCGATCACCATCACCGCGACGCCCTCGATCTCCAACTCATCGTCGGTCTCGCCCTCACGGATGAGCACGACGACAGCCCGCGCCGCCACCGCCCAGTCCATCACTTCCGATACCGAGCGCGCCCCGATCCCCAGCAGCACATCGCCAGCTTCCGTCGGGTCATGCTCGGCTCCGTGAATCACCACACTGCGTAATGGGGTGGACCGGGCAACCGAACCCAACCGCACACGGACCCCATAACCACCCAGCACGTTCGCCAACCGGTCCAACGTCACCATGAGCCGCTCCCCCCGCGGGCGCCGTCGTATGGGTCATGAATCCCGCGTACTTGCACAGTGCGTCGAGTCGTCACCATCGACTCCCGGTTCTCGTCGCTGCTCGTCTGCGGAGTCCCAGCGGAAACAGCCTCCGCGGCCGGTCCGGGCCGTTGCCGCATATCGAACGTACGCCTCCAGGGACTCGGCCGCAGGTTCCCCGCGACACCGAGGACGGTGACGATGCAGCCGGATGTCCAGGACGTCCATGCGGCGCCGCCACCAGCGAAACCACCGACCCACGGCGCGAGGACCAGCGCAAACCCTCGACGGCCGAGGAATGGGCGCATGCTCGGCTCAACAGCGGCCGGGCGTAAGGGGCCGCCGGCCGCCTCCATCGAACATGCAGGCCTTGCGGGATGATCGCCGAAGCGTGAGAGGTGCTCGCCGCGTGCGCGGGGCGCGGCGAACTGGAGCCGCGACAACGCGAAATTCTCTAGCAGCGCAACGCTCCTTCCGGAAGCTCCGTCGGCGCGGTGAGAGGAAGCTCGAGTGAGGTGAGCAAGTCTCGGAACCGTTCCGCCAGTTGGGTCGGCGCGCTGCGGCTGTAGGCGACGATCTCACGGTAGACGCCGGGGCCGATCCTTCTGGTGTGCTGTACCCAGCCGCCAGGGACGGCGTTGTTGGGCACCAGTGCTACTCCTAAGCCCTCCATCGCGAACAGCAGCGCGGCGGTCACCTGCCCGGTACGGGCTACGGCGCGCGGAGTGAATCCGAGGGTGGTGGCCGTCCGGTCGACGATCTCGCTCATGCCTTGCTCGGGCTCGTACAGGATCCAGTCGGCAGCGGCGAGTTCGTCGGGTTCCACCCGGGAACCCGTGTCCCGCCCCATCGGGCCGACCAGCACCATCTCCTCGTAACCGAGGGATACGACCGGCCCTTCCCATAGTTCGGGCCGCGGGCCGACCGCGAGATCGCCCTGCCCGTTGCGTACTGCTTCCTCCAGGGCACGGCGATGGGAGAAGTCGTGCACCCGAAGAACAGCCGTCGGGAAGAGTGAGTGCCAGCGCACGGCGCTCGGGGGCAGGATGCCGGAGGCGATCGACCGCACGGTCACTACGTGCACGTCGCCGCTTCGCCCCTCGACCACCTGGCGCACGGCGTCCGCCGCTTCCCCGGCACCCTGCAACACGCGCTCGGCTCGGGGCAGGAAGACCCGTCCCGCGGGAGTGAGGACGAGGCCGTGGCGCCCGCGTTCGAGCAGTTGCGCACCGAGTTCCTTCTCCAACGACCGGATCTGCTGGGACAACGACGGCTGCGAGACATACAGCCGTGCGGCGGCGGCGCTGAAAGACCCGCTTTCCCAGACGGCGAGAAAGTACTCCAATTGGCGCAGTCGCATCGGATGAAGCTACCGCTGTCCGCCTCGGCCGCTGGCGTGGCGCGAGCGAGTCACTCGACCAGAATCGCTCGTCCGTCGCGGCGAGCGAGGCGGGCGAGCAGAGCGTCGATTTCCGACCGCGCCCGGCTCGACAGCAGGATTCGGGGTGTGCGCTGGGCATCGGAGGCGAGAAGTCCGCGCCGCTTCATGACGTACTTGCGCACCGCCAGGCCGACACCCGGCTGCTGTTCGTACCGCAGCAGCGGTAGATGCGTATCGAAGATGTCATGGCTTTCCTCGAAACGGCCGGCGGCGGCATGACCGACCACATCCACGAGCATTTCCGGAAAGCAATATCCGGTCATGGCGCCGTCTGCCCCGCGCTCGGTCTCGAAATCGAGGAACAGTCCGCCGTTTCCGCACAGGATCGAGATCCGGGGCATTTCACCCTCGGTTTCGAGGTGACGCAGTGCGCTGATCTTCTCCAGCCCCGGCCAGTCCTCATGCTTGAGCATGACGCAGCTGGGCACGGCGCGAGCGATACGGGCGATGACCGAGGCGCTCATGACGACCGAGAACGACAAGGGGTAGTCCTGCACGACAAGGGGCACCGAGTCACCGAGCGCGGCCGCGGCGCCCTGGTAGTAGCCCACGATCTGGTCGTCGGTGCGCAACGTATTGGGCGGTGCGACCATGACGCCTGCTGCTCCCGCTGACATGACATCGGCGGTGAGCGCGCGCATTGCCGCGTAGCCCGGAGCGGAGACTCCAACGATCACCGGAAGTCGAGTCCTGCGCAGGACTCGGCACACGATCTTCGTCGCCTCGTCGTGGGACAACTTGGGCGCTTCGCCCATCTGGCCGAGCAGGGTGATCCCGGTGACGCCGGCCGACTCGTAGAAATCGACGAGTCGGTGCAGTGAGTCGAAGTCCACCGCGCCTTCCTCGTCGAAAGGTGTTGGCGCGATGGCGAAGACGCCTCTCGCCGCACGGGTGAGCGGGGCCATGATCGGATCCTTGTCGTTGGGGTTCGGTATCAGAGACTGGGGATGAGCCCGCCGTCGACGCGCACCACCGAACCGGTGATGTACGACGCGGGGACGCTCGCCAGGAACGCGACCGTCGAGGCGTACTCACTCGGGTCGCCGTAGCGTCCGATCGGGATGGTGGCCACGCTCTCGGCCGTGACCGCTTCGACGGTTCGGCCCTCCGCCTCGGCCTTGATCCGGTCGAGACGCTCGACCCGGCCGGTGCCTATCCTTCCCGGCACGACGATGTTGCATGTGACGCCGTCCGAGGCGACCTCCCGCGCCAGCGTCTTGGACCAACCGAGCAGTGCGGCACGAAGACCGTTCGACAGGCCCAAGTTGGGAATGGGAGCGACGACTCCCGAGCTGGCGCTGGTGATGACGCGACCCCACCCTCGCGTCCGCATGCCCGGGACGAGTCTGTCGCTGACGGCGATCACCGACAGCACCATGGAACGGAAATGGTCGAGCCACACGGTGGAGGGCAGTCCGAGGACCGGTGCGGGCGATGGTCCGCCGGTGTTGTTCACCAAGATGTCGACCGGGCCGAGGGTCCGCTCGATCTCGGCGACCTTGTCCTCGATGACATCGAGGTCGGCGATATCCCAGGCCACCGGTATGGCGCGGCCACCGGCCGCGACGATCAGGTCGCTGCGCGCTGCGGCCGCTTCGAAATGGATATCGGCGACGGCCACCTCGGCCCCCTCGGCCGCCAGTTTCTCCGCGATGGCGCCTCCGAGGCCGCCGCCTCCGCCCAGAACCACTGCGGTTCGACCGGCAATCCCGAGATCCAAGGTTCCTCCTCGACCGAACGCCGGAAATTCCGGCATTTCCCTGATTTCCACACCGTAGATCACGCAGTCGAACGTGCCCAATACGAATAATCGACAGCCCCTATAAGGCAGGCCTATACATCGAGCACAGCGCGCGATCGACGGAAGCATTTCGCCCATCGGCGCAAAAGTCTGTTGGACAGACAACAATTCGCTCCCATAGCCTCGTTGCAAACCATTGGAAGCCAAATGAAAGGCGATGTGGTGTCCATTCCGGATACAATGCTCGCAGCCGTGATCGGCGAGCCGGGAATTATCGAGACCAAAACTCTGCCGGTGCCGCACCCCGGCCCGGACGACGTTCTCGTGCGAGTGCATCGAGCTTCGTTGTGCGGCACCGACCTCAAGATCCGCAGCCGTCGCTTCTTCCACGGAGCCGGTCCGGCGCCGGGCACATTCGTTCCCGGCCACGAGTACGCGGGTGTGGTTGCCGCGGTCGGCAGCGCCGTCGACGAGTTCTCGGTGGGCGATCGCGTTGTCACCGAGGCACATCGGGGCTGTATGCGATGCGTCAACTGCCTGTCCGGTTCCTATACGGACTGCTTGAACTACGGCAACTCGGCCAAGGGCCATCGGGTGCTGGGAATGACCGTCAACGGCGGATTCGCCGAGTATGCCGTCAACCACGTCTCCACGCTGTATCGGCTACCCGACCACATCGACTTCGATTCGGCGGTGGTCCTGACCACCGTCGGTACCGTGATGCACGCGTTCGATGTGCTCGGCTCGCTGCTGGTCGGCGCCGGCGTCGCGGTGATCGGCCCCGGCCCCATCGGGTTGCTGGCCGTGCAGGTCGCCCGCCAACTCGGAGCGGCGCCGGTGCTGCTCACCGGCACCCGTCCCGGACGGCTGGAAATCGGAAAGCGGTTCGGTGCCGATCACATCCTCAATGCCCGCGAGGAGGACGCCGTCGCCGCGGTTCGCGACATCACCGGCGGCCTCGGCGCCGATATCGTCGTGGAGTGTTCCGGTGCCGCAGGCGCGGTCGACGACGCGATCCACATGGCCAAGCGTGGCGGCAAGGTCGTCTTGGCGGGCTTCTTCGAACAGCCGGTGTCGGCCGACCTCAATCACGCTGTCATGAACGGGATTACGATCCATACCGTCCGCGGCGAAGGGTCGCGGTCGGTCGCCAGGGCGCTGGCGCTGGCATCCCAGGGGCGCCTACACACGAGCGCCCTGGTAACACATCATTTCCCGCTGGAGAACATCGCCGAGGCATTCGACACCTACGCCGAACGACGAGACAACGCGATCAAAGTCATGCTCGATGTCGCCGGATGAAGTCGCTGCCGTCTCCGTCCGTGAGCTGGTCGCCGCCGCGATGGTCGACAGAGCGGCAGCGTGGCTGGGGACCCTCACCCCGGAACAGCGCATTCAGGCGCAGTTCGACTCCCCGCTGAGTCCCGACGCGGAGGCCGAGCGGCTTCGATGGTTCTACACCCCGACCGACCACGGTGGACTCGCCCTTCGCGACCAGACCGCACGCCAGCAGGGTTCAGCGATGCAACTGGTCGCCTCAGGCCTGTCGGAGGCCGGATACGCCACGGTCGCAACGGTTATGGGCCTGGAGAATGTCCTCGATCGAGTCGAAGGATGGCACGTCCGCTGGGGACGGGAACGAGGTCGGGATCCCGGCCTCTACTGGCTCAGGTTGTTCGGCCGCCCGGGCGACTCCGTTTGGGGATGGCGCTTCGGCGGCCACCACATCTCGCTGAACAATCTGATCATCGGCGGGCGCATCGTCTCGACAACCCCGTGCTTCATCGGCGCCGATCCAGCCAGTGCCGCTTTGCTCGGTGGAACGCTACGGCCGCTGGGCGGACCGGAAGAGGCGGCGCGGCACCTGGCCCGATCACTGGACGCCGATCGATACCGAGCGGCACTGCTGCACGAGAGCGCCGTATCCGACATCGTATCCGGCAACCGGCCGACCATCGCGCACGGTGACGCGATGATGCACATGCAGGATTTGTGGCGTGGCACCTTCACCGATCCGGTGCTGCGGGATCTGGTCGACGATGTCGACCGGCGTGCCGAAGAAAACAGCGGTTACACCGAAGCCGACCACACGGCCATGGCCATCTCCCTTCCGCCCAAGGGCTTGGCGGCGCGCGACCTCGACCCGGCACAGCGCCACACCCTGCGGCAGTTGATCAGCCTGTACACCGGTCGTGCACCGAGTGCCCTCGCCGATGTTCACGCAGCGCACTACGAAGCCGACGACGTACTCGACGAGGTCTACTTCGGGTGGGCGGGCAGCCTGCGGGCCGGTGAACCGCATTACTACCGGATCCAAGGCCCGCAGCTGCTCATCGAGTACGACAACACCCAGCGCCACGCCAACCACGCACATTCCGTCTGGCGAGATCCGCGTTCGGATTTCGGCCTCGACAGCCTGGCCGAGCATCGCCGGCGCTCGGCGCATTGAGCAAGGCGGATCGATGAGCAGAGTTCCTCCAACGGTCCGGTCGTCCGCATGTTGACACCGAGCATAATAAAGGCAACACTGTTCCCATTATGATGGATGAGCTACGCAACCCAGCTGGGTCCGATTGGAGGCGGTCATGAATCCGGAGGGCCGCTTGCTGTTACGCGGCGGGATCGTCCTCACGATGGACGAGAACCTGGGTGATCACGAACGCGGCGATGTGCTCATCGAGGACGGCAGGATCGTCGAGGTCGGGCAGGATTTGCAGGCCGACGCCCAGGTGCTCGACTGCGCGGGCAAGATCGTCCTTCCCGGCTTCGTGAACTCCCATCACCACATGTTCCAGACCGCTTTGCGCTCCTACTGGGCCGATGCCCTCGACCTGGACTACTTCATGCAATCGCGGGCCGGAGCCGACGCGCTGTTCCACCAGTACACCCCCGAGGACGTCTACTGGGGGCAGTTCGGTGGGGCACTGGAGAACCTGGCCGCGGGAACCACGACCGTCGTCGATACATCGCAATGCTCCTATACCCCCGAACACACCGACGCCGCGCTCGAAGGAATCCGCCGATCCGGAATCCGATGCGTCTTCAGCTTCTCGCCCTCACTCGGCGATCACGAGCCGGACCCGTCGTACGCCCATCCGGAAGACATCCGTCGCCTCATCGAAACGACCGGTGAGGTGCACGACGGAACGCTCGTCCGCCTGGCACTGGGCTATCACGTCGATGAGGACTTGTTCCAGCTCGCGCGAGACCTCGGTTTGCCCATGTTCGCGCATGTCAACGACACCAGCTGGGGGCATGTACTCGAACAGTTCGAGAAGGAGGGACTGCTCGGCCCCTGGATCACCTACATCCACTGCCTCGGCCTCGAGGACACCGCGTGGCGAGCCATCCAACGGACCGGCGGCAAAGTATCGGTCTCCACCAGCGCGGAGCAATCGCTCGCCATGGGCCAACCAGCCTTGCAGTCAGCCCTCGACCATGGCATCCCCGCGAGTTTCGGCACGGACACGGTCGGCATCGCACCCGTCGATTTCTTCTCCCAGATGCGCGCGGCCTACTGCTGGCAGCGCAGCCGCATTCAAGCAGCAATGCGAAGCAACGCAGCCGAGGTCGAGCCGATCACAGTGCGAGACATACTCCGAATGGCAACACTCGGCGGCGCACAGGGGGCCCACCTCGACCATCTGATCGGGTCCCTCACGCCGGGCAAACGGGCGGACGTCATCGCATTGAATGCACGCACGCTCAATTCCGGACCGGTCAATCACGCACCGGGCACCGTCGTCCAGCACATGGACACCAGCAACGTCGACACCGTCATCGTGGACGGGCGAATCATCAAACACGAGGGCCGACTACTCGGCGTGGATATCGAACAAGTGCTGCAACAACTCGAACGTTCGGCCACCGGGCTCATCAGTCGCTCCCGAGCTACCGACATCCTCTTCACGGGTTGTCGACAGCAATAGCGACTTGTATCAGCAACGGCGTTGCCGATGCATCGAGCCCCCTGAATCAACCACCGATGGGCCTTCTGACCAATCCGGTCGACTTGTCTGCTGCGGTAACAATGCCTGAGGAGTACTGCATGTCCGACCGATTCGACGTTGCTGTGATCGGACTGGGTCCGGTCGGTGAGCTGGCGGCTCTTCTGCTTGCACGTACGGGACTGACGGTGTTGGCACTCGAGCGTGAAGGCGACGTGTATCCCAATCCGCGCGTCGGCGTCCTCGACGGAGAAGCATTGCGCACGCTGCAAAAGGCTGGGGTGTATGAGCGCGCCGTTTCCGACATGCTCCTCGGGGCGGGCGCCCAATGGGTGTCGGCTCGCGGCAAGGTTGTCGCGACGACGTTACCGACGGAGAAACTCCAGGGACATCCATGGCTATCGGCGATCTACCAGCCGTTGCTGGACAGGCATCTTCGGGCAGCGCTTGCGGAGTACCCGGACGTCGATATCCGACTCGGTCACACGCTCACCGGGCTGAACCAGGACAGCGAAGGCGTCGACCTGGAATTTCGTGATGCCAGCGGAGAAACCAGCCGCGCTCGTGCATGTTTCGTCGTAGGCTGCGACGGCGCTAATAGCGCCACCCGCGAAACGATCGGCGTCCAACTCGTCGGATCCGAATACACCGACACGTGGCTGATCATCGACGCGAAACTTCCGGAGCCGATCGCACATCACCCGTATTTCAAGATGACGCTCGACCCGGCGGCGCCGAGCCTCACGGGCCGCCTCGCTGCTGGCGGGCACCGCTGGGAACGCAAGATAATGCCTTGGGAGAACCAGGAAGAACTTCTGACACCCCAGGCCGCGCGACGGGTGATCGGTGCGGAAACGAACCCCGACACCGCAGAGATCCTGCGCCATCTCGTCTACGACTTCCGAGCCAAAAGCGCTGAGCACTGGCGGGCCGGACGAGTGTTGCTGTGCGGAGACGCCGCCCATCTGATGCCGCCGATGATCGGCCAGGGCTTGAACTCGGGAATCCGGGATGTCACGAACCTGACCTGGAAGATCGCGGCCGTGCTGAACGCGGGTGCGCCGCTGGATATCCTCGACTCCTACGAGGCCGAGCGCCGCCCGCACGCCGACACGATAACCGCGATGTCGGTTCGCATGGGCCGTCTGGTCACGATGCAATCGCGCCCGGCGGCGGCGATTCGCGACGCGGTGGCCGGAATGCTCCTGCGCGTTCCGGCACTTCGAGAACGCGCTCGCCAAGGCCGCTGGCGCCCATCGGCCCGGTACCGACGCGGCCTGCTGTTGGCACGACCATCGCTGCGCTCGCCGGTGGGCCGCTTGTTCCCCCAGCCCACGGTGCGGACGTTCAGCGGCGCGGAGCATCGACTCGAGGACATCTCGGGCTCCGGCTGGCGGATTGTCGGCTGGGAGGCCGATCCACGCGAAGCGCTCTCGCCACAGGGCCGGCGCATCGCCGAGGACGTTTTGAGCGCGACCTACGTAACGCTGACCGCGCCGGGAGGCCGTCCCGTCCATCGGGGCGCGCCGACCGAGATCCTCGAAGACCTCCATGAGCTGACCCGTCCATTCTTCAAGCGGCAGCCTTTCGTCGTACTCCGTCCCGACCACTATGTCTATGCGAACCCCGCGGCGACCGCACTCGACGACACCCTGGCGAAGTTGGCGCAGCGGGTATCGAACGCATCGGCATCGGGTCCTGGGCAGGCAGACACCGAGGCGGTCGAGCGAACCGGTGTCTGGAAACTCGATTCCGAAACCGCGAACTTCGGGTTCGCCGCCCGCGGGCTCTGGGGACTACTCCCGGTATCGGGCCGCTTCAGCCGAGCCAGCGGCTCGATCACCTGGAAAGAGGATGGAACGGGCACAGTGCTGCTGGAACTTCAGGCCGCTAGCATCGCGACCGGTCTCGCAATGCGAGACCGGCATCTGTGCGCACCCGAGTTCCTGGATGTACAGACCCACCCACTGATTTCGTTCCACGGCGACGCCGTCAGTCGCGGCTCCGCGCGACTCGGTGTGGTCGGCAAGCTGACCGTTCGCGACACTACGACCGAGCTGCACCTGGATGTCGAACTCGAACTGGACGGCCCCGGAGTCGTCGCCTCGACGACCGCGCGGATCGACTTGGCCCCCTATGGCTTCGCGCCTCCGCTCGACATGGTCCGCCCCAAGGTCACCCTCGAAATTCGGGGCCGACTCATCCCCGTCCACCCGGAAACCGAGAGTACCGACGTGCGTCCCCCCGCCTGACGTCGACCAGGTAGCCGACGTGACCGACCATGAGCAGGCGGCCTGCGGGCGGGAGAACCGAATTACTACCGGATTTGGCGCCCGGAACTGCTCATCGAGTACGACGACACCAGCCCCGTGCCACCACGCACACTCCGTTCTGGCGTAATCCGCGCTCGGATTTCGGGCTGGACAGTGTGGCCGAGCATCGCCGACGCTTGCATCGAACAACGCCGGTCGAACGGCTGCCCTGGTGTCACTTGGGCAGCCGTTCAACCGGCGTTTCAGAACATGGGCGCGGGATCCTGCCCGTTCGGCGGTGAGAACAGGCATTGGCAAGGCATCGCCGGATAGCTCTGGTCCACTCGATCATCGACAGCGACGGCCCGAGCCCAGCCCCCTTCGACCGCCTCCCGCGCGAACGTTACGGCCGCCTCGCGGGAGGCAACGAAATGCAATGGTGAACCGATACCGAAATCGACCATCAGATGCCACATCAGCGCATTCCCACGCTCGTGAACCCCCTCAGCAGCGCTGCCGATCGGATACGGCTGGGGTCATCGCGGCGGCCTGCGCCAGGGTTGCACGCGCCATGTCGGTGGTGGCGATGGAGCCGATGTAGCCGTCGGGACGGATCAACAGGAGTGCGGAATCGGCTACACCGTAGATCCGGGCGAAGGAATCGGTGATGTCGGCGAGCACGACATCGGCGTCCACCTGCTCTCCGCCATTGATGGCGACCTTTCTCAGTCCCGCACCCGCCGACGGCCACGTCAATGCGGCCAGTTCCGCCACGGCGGCGCGGCCGTAGCCGATCGCGGTGAAATGCGGTCCGGAGAAGAGGTCGAAGAGGCGCTGTGCTCCTCCGGCCGCTTTCAGCAGTTTCGCGTCCGGCGCCCGGTCGCCCACCCGCAGCGTTCCTGTTTGTTCGGCATCGGCCGTGACCAGCGGACCGCCGCGGTAATGCAGGCCGAGCTGGCGTTCGTCGTCGCCGCGTTTGATCGAAGACGGATCGAGTTTGGCCAGGCCCTCGTACTTCTTGGTCGACAAGCCCAGGACTCCGGCCGCGATCGGCTGCCGCTCGGCCTCGTAGGTGTCCAGCAGACTGTCCGGTGCGCCGGCGAGCACCTGGCCGAGTTTCCAGCCCAGGTTGTAGGCATCCTGCAAACCGGTATTGAGTCCTTGCGCACCCGCGGGGGGATGGACATGAGCGGCGTCACCGGCGATGAATACCCGTCCGGCCCGGTAGCGGTCCGCCAGGCGAATGTTGGGGCGAAATACCGATGTCCAGCCGATGCGCGACAAGCGGATGCGCTTGTTGCCGGTGTGCTTGCGGATACGAGCGTTCAGGCTGTCCTCGTCGAGGGCGGGCTCCTCACCGGGTTGCAGACGGATCATCACCTGGAAGACATCGGAGTGCGGCAGCGGGCACGCGCCGACGAACCGGCCGTCCGGACGCGGCCACACATGCCAGCGGTTCCGGGAAAGACCGTCCACCACGGCGTCGACGATGATCATCCGATCGGCTTCGTCCGTCGCGCCCTCGAAACCGATACCCGCCGTTTTCCGGACCGTGCTCGCGCCACCGTCGGCGCCGACAAGGTAGCGAGCGCCGATTTCTTCGGCACCGTCGGGACCGGCGACCGTCGCAACGACCGCATCCCGATGTTGCTCGAATCCGACGAGTTCATGTTCCGATTCGACGGTCACGCCCAGCCGTCGCAGTCCGGCGCGCAGCGCGGCATCGGTGCGGAATTGGGGAATCAACCACGTATTCGGATGCGGCACATCGGATGTCAGCTCGTTGCGGGAGATCATGTGCCACGGAATCGTCACCGGACCCGCGTGGATACCCAGCAGGGGGTACTCGGCGCCGCCTGCGCGGATATCGTCGAGGACGCCGAGATCCTCGAGCACTTCCAGGCTGCGCGGCTGGATTCCCTTGGCGCGCGAACCGTCGAAGGACTTCGCGGCTTTGTCGATGATCCGCACCGCCAGGCCGCGGCGGGTCAGATCGATCGCCAACGCGGTGCCGGTCGGTCCGGCGCCGACGACCAGGACGTCGGTCGGTTCGGTCTTGGTCTTCATCGTGACGACTCTTTCTTGGCAGCTTCGACAAACGCGGTGAACAGCAGACTCATCTGGGCCGGCTCCTCGTAGGGGACCATGTGCCCGCACGGCGAGATAATGTGCGACTCCACGGGCGCCAAGAACTGGCGCACCTCGTCGAAGCTCGTGATCGGGGTGACTTGATCTTCGTCGCCCCACAGCAACAACTTCGGAAACGGCAAGCGCCCGGTCTGCCGGTAGAGGTCCTGACGACCCCCCAGCGGGAAGGAGGCGATCGTTGCGGCCAAGGCGTAAACCGAGCCTTCGAACTGATAACACTCGCGCACCATCGCCGTGAGCGCCGCGGACTGCTGCGGATCCCGGACATTGTGGGACAGATGCCGATCGAGCATTTTGCTACCCAGCTTCTTCGCCAGAAAGGTGCCCAGTATCTCCCGGCGCAGCAAGGGGACGAAGGCGGGCGCGGGCTGCAGCCCGGCGGGGCCGGCCAAGGTAAAGGTGGCGATCCGTTCGGTGTACTGGTGAGCGAAAGCCATAGCCACCAACGCACCCATCGAAGCTCCGACGAGGTGGAAAGGTTCGGCCAGATCCAGCCGCTGGGTCAGATCCGCGATTTGCCGCACGAACAGGGCCTCGTCGTAGGCGGCCTCCACGCGATCGGAATAGCCGCGTCCGTAGGCGCTGAAGGTAACGGTACGGAATCCGCGCGTATGCAACTCGCCGGCGAGTTGGTCCCAGTAGAACAGCGGGGTGGTCAGACTGCCCGCGAACACGACGATCTCTCCGCCGTCGGGCCCGGCCATCTCGTAATGTGTGATCCCATCACGGCATTCGATGAAGTCACCGCGCAGCTCGGCACGTGTGGCCTGGTCCAAGTGGCGGGTTTCGCCGGGCACCACGAAGTACTTCATCACTTTCCCTCCGTCGGCGAGTTCGCCTCGGCGGTCAAGAAGGTCAGTACCGCCCCGGCCACCCAGCCCGGATCTTCGTCGGGGAGTAAGTGGCCGCCGCTGGGGTGAATCCGTTCGAGGCTGCCGGGTATATCGCGAGTGAAAAACTGTCCGTCGACGGACGCGCTGCGCAGCACCAGCGTCGGCGCGGTGATGGCGGGAAGCTCGGCGGTGCGGTCGATCTGTTCGGTGTTGGCGAAGTCGATGAACGCCTCTTGGTTGCCGGGCCGGCTCAGCATCGCGTGCACCCGGTCGACCATCGCGTCATCCACCACCGACTTGCGCGTTCCCACCGCCGAGCGCAGATTGCGTTCGGTGGCCGAGCGAGACGCCAAATTCCGTACCAACACGCGACCGATCGGGTTACGCGCCAGCCGCAGCGCCAACGGCAACGACTTACCCGGGTAGCCGGTGGCATTGATCAACACCAGCCGGTCCACCCGCTGCGGGTAATCCAGTGCGAAGTTCCAGGCGATATTGCCACCGAGGGAATTGCCGACCACCGAAGCTTTGGAGACTCCGATGGCGTCCGAGAAGGCGGCGACCGTCTCGGCAAAGGTTTGTATCCGGTAGTCCCGGTCGGCGCGCGGACCCGTGAGCCCGAAGCCGGGCAGGTCCGGGCGAATCACATCGAACGACGACGACAACGCGGCGGCCACCTGGTCGAAGCAGTGCAGCGAGGAGCCGCTGCCGTGCAGAAGCAACACCGACGGCCCCGTCCCTGCCCGCTTGTAGTGGAGGTTACGGCCCTCGACGATCGCGAAGCGCGAATCAGAGTCGATGTAGTCATCGGCGGCTGCTCGTCTACTCATAATGGTGACAGTGTTGCCGATATATGTGCACAGGTCAAGTGATAACGGCAACATCGTGACCACTATATGATGGTCATGTGTCCAACTTGCCGATGCGCAACAATGCGAGTGTGACCACTGCCGATTCAGACGCCGTCGAGACCCCGGCTCGCCGCTCCCCCGGCCGTCCGCGGGTCCCCTTCGAGCGGATCGTGACGACCGCACTGCGCATCATCGACGAGGAAGGCGCCGACGCGCTATCGATGCGAACGCTCGCGCAACGTCTCGAAACGGGCACCGCCGTGCTCTACCGAGCGGTCGCCAATCGTGCCGAACTGATCGCCCACGTGGTCGACTCGGTCCTCGGCGAGGTCGAAATCGACGACACACCCCCCGGCGACTGGCAGCGCGCGTGCGTCACCGCCGCGGAAGCCATCTTCGCGGTCCTGCACCGTCATCGTGGGATCGCGCCCCTGCTCATCGAGCAGGTGCCGATCGGACCCAATTCGCTCGTCCTGCGCGAGCGAGTCCTGGCCACACTGCTCGCCAACGGGTTTCCCCCGGAGTCCGCGGCACTCGTCTACGCCACCGTTGCCCGCTATGTCGTCGGGTTCGCCGCACAGCTCCAAGGCCACGACACCGAAGCCAACATCAACCCCGCGGCAATCACCACGCTTTATCGTCAGCTCGATCCGGCGCGATTCCCCGCCACGATCGCCGTCGCCGATTGCCTGCCGAGGCAAACTCTGGAAAGCGAATTCCGCTTCGGCCTGCAACTGCTCGTCGCGGGCCTCGTGCCGCTGCATGACGCCGTGGCAGGCGCGGCAGGCTCCGCCTGATTCGTTCGCCCCCCGGTGATGTACGACACATGCCT
Source organism: Nocardia sp. NPDC047648 (assembly GCF_040642815.1). NCBI lineage: Bacteria > Bacillati > Actinomycetota > Actinomycetes > Mycobacteriales > Nocardiaceae > Nocardia > Nocardia sp. NPDC047648. The sequence continues at coordinate 310,632 of NZ_JBEYSX010000008.1, forward strand.
GCCCTGTTACGGCGATCGGGTCGCCGGCGTCTTGTGCTCGTCCGATACACGACGAGCAGCCAGGAGCCGACCATGAGCGGGCACACCACACACAGGAAAGTCGCGCTGATCACCGGGGCGAACAAAGGGATCGGCCGTGGGGCCGCCGAACAACTCGCGGCGCTGGGTACGACGGTCCTGCTCGGAGCCAGGGATCCGCTGCGTGGAGAGGAAGCCGCGGCGGCACTGCGCTCGGCAGGTGGCGACGCACACGCCATCGTCCTGGATGTCACCGACCCGGTCACCATCGAGGAGGCGGCGAAGCTGGTCGAGGAGCGTTTCGGACAACTCGACGTGCTGATCAACAACGCCGGAATCACCGGCTCCGGGCAGGTTTCGCCGCAGGACGCGCACGATCAGGTGCCCAGCACCGTCGACCTGCAGATGGTCCGTGCGGTGTTCGAGACCAACGTTTTCGGCGTGATCGCGGTGACCAACGCGATGCTGCCACTGCTGCGGCGGTCGCCGGCGCCGCGCATCGTGAACGTCAGCAGCCACGCCGCTTCACTCACCCTGATCAGCGACCCGAACGGCCCCTTCGCGGGTTTGCTGCCGTCGGCCGCCTACAACCCCTCCAAATCCGCGCTGGCCGCGCTGACCGTCAACTACGCCAACGAACTGCGCAAGGACGGATTCCTCGTGAATGCCGCCTGCCCCGGCTACGTCGACACCGACAGCAACAATCACACCGGGTTCCTCACGGTCGCGCAGGGCGCCGCGGTCCTGGTGCGCCTGGCCACGCTCGGCGCCGACGGACCGACCGCGGGCATGTTCAGCGAGGACGGCCCGGTGCCCTGGTGAAGGCGACGATCCGCTCCCCGCGGATAGCATGCACACTTAGGATGTGTCCGGTTCGGTCTCATCGGACAGGCTAGGGGTGTTGTGGGCGCACGAGCCGGCGGACAGCGGCGTCAACCCAATCAGGAGCGCGCGAAGGCGACCCGGGAGCACATACTCGATACCGCAGCACGATTGTTCGGTGAGCGCGGAATCTCGGCAACCTCGACCAACCGGATCGCGGCGGAGGCCGGGGTGAGCATCGGCACGGTCTACCGATACTTCGCCGCCCGTGATGTCATCGTCGACGCCCTGCTCGACCGCATGCTCGACCACGTGGAGCGCCGCTTCGCCGGTTGGGTCTGCGAGCTGTCGCAGCAACCGAGGCCCCACCTGCTGTCCTCGGCACCGCGGGTGATCACCGAGATGCTGCACCTGTTCGCCGCCGAACTGGTCGCCAACGCCACCCTGGTGCGCGCTCTGATCGGGGGCGTGCAGTTCTACAGCAGCGGTCTGCCCGAGTTCGAACCCCGCCTGAATCGGCTGGTCAACACATTGCTCGACCAGCTCCTCGGGCCCGGTGACGACGGCGCACACGATACGATGACGTTCGTACTGATCAACACCAGCTTCGCCGCGGTCCTGCGCGCCACCGCGACAGACGTCGACCCCGACCTGCGGCACCGGACTATCGCCATGACCGGGCGGATGATCGGCATCTGGATCCAGGCCGAAGCGACGAGCGTCATCGACACGTCCCGAACCGCGCACGCTGGACCATCGACCCCGCTGTCATCGAAACAGCGAAAGCCGCAACGAATCAGGACGCCACACGCTCGATAGCGTTCGCCGCCGGAACCTGTTCCTGTGAATCCGGCTGTCCACGATGATTTCGTAGCTGTGATCAATGGCTGCGTTCGGTGGGCGACTCGGTTTCGTCGAGTAGTCGGCGCAGGGCGGTCGGGGTATGGCCGAGGTGCTCGCGGACGGTGCGGGTCAGGTGCGCTTGGTCGGCGAAGCCGAGGTGTGCGGCCAGGTCGGCGAGACGGACTTCGCCGTCGGCGAGCCGGTCGATGACCTGACCGACGCGTACTCGGTTGCGGTAGCGGGTCAGAGAAAGGCCCATGTGCTGCGAGAACGATCGGCTCAGCCGGTACGGCGAGACCTTCAGCAGGTCGGCCAGCGAGCACAGCCCGGCGGCTTCCGGCGCGCCGTGGATGATCGCCTCGCGGGCCGCTGCGACCAGCACCCGGTCCGCGGGCCGCGGACGTGGGCGCGGCTGCCCGGCGGCGAGCGCGACGAGCCGGAGCAGTTCCTCGGTCAGTGCGTAGTCGATGTCGCCACCACGGGCGGCGGCGAGCAAGCGGCGGTGAGTCAGCTCGACACGGGCGTCGACGTACACCATTCTCGAATCGGCGAACCCCTCCCAGAGTTCGGGCGCGACCGTCACCACGGTGCAGACATCGCCACCGGCGGGATGCGCGAACCGTTCCTCTTCGCCCGGTGCGCCCAGGTAGCCGACGGTCGGGTCCAGATCGGCGTGATCCCCGTCGGCCTGTCGCCGAAACCGGCCGCGTCGCACGAGCACCAGACGATGGTCATCGCGCTCCTCCGGCGCCGACCAGCCGGTGTTATCGGCGTGACAGGCCACCGTGGTCACGGTGAACTTCCGTTCGGCGGCGAGTGTTCTGGCGGATAGCACTTGCGGACCGTACGCCCCGGGTACGACAGAAAATGTCCGCAAGGATCTTCAAGACCCGCGGGTCGTCCGGACCGGATGCTGGGTGGGCAAACCAACCGCAGGAGGAGACATCGACATGACCGTCCACACGGAACTCGCCGCCATCGACATCGACTGCGCTTCCCCGAAGGCGCCAGCGGAGTTCTACCGCAACGTCATCGGCTGGAAGATCACCCACGCCGACCACGATTCGGCCTACCTGGGCGAAGGCCCGATCCATGTGGAGAACGCCACCGGGAAACCGCTCGCCCTCGGCGCGAGCAAACCGGACTTCCAGCCGGGCGAGGGCCGATGGACCGTTCTGGCCGACCCCGAGGGACACCTGTTCTGGATCGCCGCGGCCTGACACGGAGGATCTCATGGCATCCGTTCACAAGGAATTCATCGTCGACGCCACGCCCGAGGAGGTCTGGAATGCACTGAGCGACTTCGGCGCCGTGCACGAACGCCTCGCACCGGGTTTCGTCACCGACACGCAACTGCACGCGGACACCCGCGCCGTCACCTTCGCCGACGGCTCCATCGTCTACGAACGCCTCGTGGATCTCGATCCGGTGAGCAGGCGCGTCGCCTACACCATCGTCGGCGGAAACCTTCACCCCTCCCATCACCATGCGTCGATGCAGGCTCTGCCCGAAAAGGACGGGCGGACACTGTTCGTCTGGCACACCGACGTCCTGCCCGACACTCTCGCCGAACCGATCACCGAATTCGTCGAACACGGATCGGCAGTCGTAGCCCGCACCCTGAAGGCATCGGGAACGCCACGGTCCGGCGATCCGGAGTCCGCACCAGAGGTCTGAAAACGCCCGGAGGCGGGCAGAGCCGGTGTTCGGCCGTTCAGGAGGACGCTCACGTTGTTCCGGTTCGGCCGGACTACTCTCCGTAGCAGGTGGCGATTGCGGCGGCGCGGTCGCGCAGGGAGGTGCGCAACCACTGCGGGGTGAGGGCTTCGGCGTCCGTGGCGAGCTGCCACAGTGCCCATTCGGCGTGCCTGCGATCTTGGAAGCTCACCTCGAGTCGCAGCCGGCCGTCCGCGTCGGCTTCTTCGGCGCGGACGGCGAGTGCGGTGCGCACCAGGTCTTCTCGCCGTGCCGGGTCCACCCGTACCAGCGCGGTCACTCGGTCGCCACCGGTCCGGAACTGCGTGCTGCGTTCCTGCCAGGCGCGGTCCAGATCGACTCGTTCCGGTCGCTGGGCCGGTTCGGGAAGTTCCTCGGCGGCCAGCACCCGCGACAGCCGGTAGGTGCGGTCCGCGCCGGACACGGTGGCCAGCAGGTAGCCCTGCTCGCGCACGGTGACCAGGCCGATCGGGTCCACTGTTCGCCACTTCGGGGTCTGGGCTGCCGCCGCGTAGTGGATACGCAGCTTGTGTCCGGCGAACACCGCGCGACGGATCTCGCTCACTACGGTGTCGGGTACCTCTTCGGGGACCAGCCGGCGTGCGAGGAGGTCGGTCTCCGGGTCGACGAGCAATCGCTGGGCCGCGCCGGTCGCGGTGGCCCGATAGCTATCGGGTAGCGCGTCGACCACCTTGCGCATGGCCGAGGCGAGCGCGGAGCCGAGGCCGAATGCCTGTGCGCCGCGCCGTGATCCGGCGACGAGCAGGGCGAGCGCCTCGTCGTGGTTCAGCCCGGTGAGTTCGGTCTGGAAACCGGGTAGCAATGCGAAACCGCCGTGCCGTCCGCGTTCGGCATAGACGGGAACGCCTGCCGCGGAGAGGGCTTCGATGTCGCGCAGCACGGTGCGGGTGGATACCTCCAGCTCGCGGGCGAGCGTGTCGGCGGTCAACCGACCGCGCTGACGCAGCAGCAACACCAGCGAGACCAATCGGTCGGCGCGCATCCGAAAAAACTACCGGAATACCCGACAGAAGATGTCGTGATTCACTGCGAGGCTGATCACCATGACAAACGAGAACGTAGCCACCGACCCCAACGATCTGGGCAGGTACTTCATCGAGCGCGCCAATGCGGGCGACGTCGAGGGGCTGGTGGCGTTGTATGAGCCGAACGCCGTGCTGGCGTTCCCCCCGGGCAACCTCGCGACCGGACATGCGGAGATCCGCAAGGTGTACGAACAATTCGTCGCGGCCGCGCCGGTGCTCTCGCCGGGGAGGCAACATCCAGCGCTGGTGAGCGGCGACCTGGCACTGACCGCGTCCACGCTGACCACCGGCGAGGTGACTGTCGAGATCGCCCGTCGCCAGCCGGACGGGTCGTGGTTGTGGGCCGTGGACCAGCCGGCGCTCGTGCCGTAGCGGTGCGGCGGTGGGCCGGCGTGACCGAGCCCACCGCGGCGCAGCGGTGTCGAGGCGGGTCCCGGTGGCCGGTCCACGTCACCGGCGTTACTGCGGCTTTGTCAGGCCGCGGACCTGTGGCCATGCCTCGGCGAGTGCGAGCAGCCGGCGCAACTCAGCGGTGAGATCCCGTGCCCCCGGACGGATTTGGTGGCGGGATGTCATCCGGTTCGCGTTCGGGGGGCGCCCGGCGGCTTTGGCGGCAATCGCCTCGGCGACGCGGCGGGCATAGATATGTGGGTCGGCGCCGGTGGCGGCAAGATCGTCGGGGCTGTCGCTGTAGCGCTTGAGATGCAGCAGGCTGTCGCGGATCTCGACCGTCATGCGGTGCAGACGGATAGCCGGGTCGGTTCGGCCGTCGCGGTCGCGCGCCTGCAGAACGATTTCGGGGACGGCTGCGGCGAGATCGGCCCACATCGGGTGCAGGCGGCGGCAGTATCGGCCGGTGCGGTCCCATCCGAGGCGGCTGAGCAGGGCGCTGATCAGCGGCACCGTGACCACGGCGGGAGCGCCGACCGCCGAGAGAAGGAAGCCGCTCCATGCTTTCCAGTGCATCTCCGGATCGAAGGACGGCCGGCCGGTCACGACATGGAAGACGGTCTCGATCGGGTAGACGACCGCCACGATCCCCATGCCCGCGGCGGTGCACAGGACCGCTGCGTACAGGGCGCGTTCCTGCCAGGTGCTGTCCCCCGCTGCGCGCATCTCGCGCAGGCTCACCCGTCCGACGAGCAGGGCCGTAGCGCCGAGCGGCAGGGAGAACGCGACCCAGACCACGACAGCCGGCCAGCCGAGGACTTGGTCGATCAACTGATCAGCGCGGCGGGCGGGCGCCCCCGCGATCAGGATGACGGCGGTGACGACGATCGAGAGCAGGTAATAACGCCGCTGCCTGCGCCACGTGCGGGCGGGGTCGGCGCCCGCCCACAATTCGGCGATGCCGTAGATATTCGAGACGGCCAACACGGTCGCTCCCAGCGAGAGCTGCCGGGCGAGGTTCACCACGTCACTGTCGCCGCCGGGCAGCAGCCAGACCAGTGCCTGTTCGAACCGTGCCTCCCGCAACAGGTGCTCGCAGATACCGGCGGCGAGCGCGCGGTTGACGAGCCGGTCGACGACGCTGTCTCCCAACAGCCACCACCGACCGGCCAGCACCGACGTGAGACATGTCAGGACAGGCCAGGTGATCCAAACCGGGATCGGGGAGGTCATCTCACCGGTGCCGGTTCCGAAAGAACGTCGAGTGGAACCGGCTCGCCGACCGTTTCGGCAGCATCGCTTCCACCAGCAGCAGGTCGGCGAAAGTTTCGGCGGCGCGCTCACGCTCACTGCCGTAGTCCTGGCGGCGCAGTACGCCGCGGATGGTTTCCAGCGATAGCGAGGGCATCAATTCGCGCAACGGCAGATCGGCCGCGCCTGCACCTGGACCACTCGCGGTCCCGCCGTGGCCGAGCAGCATGTGACCGATCTCGTGGGCGATGATGTGATCGGCGTGCCATTCGGTGTCGGCCCCGTACATGATCACGTCGTCGCCTTCCCTGGCGATCCACAGGCCGCTTCCGGTGCCGCATCCGTTCCCCGAGAGTGCGCCGACGTCGATCGGGCACAGCGTGATCGGTCGTCCCCGGTACGCTGCCACCCGCGCGATGTATTCCGTCATGTCCCATGGATCGGGGATCGGTACCAGGCGACCCAGCTCCTCGAATCGCTCGGCGAGATCCTCCATTACGCCTTCCCCTCGCTGATCACGTGCCCCATGCCGATATGGCGGTGAGCGTAGTCGTCTACGGAGCATTGTCACCGACGTGGCTTGTCGCGCAAGCTTTCTCGCATCCGTTCTCGGGGATCGGCCGCAACGTGGTCGGCCTTGGTGCATTCACTGTTCGAGCCGGCTCTCGCGCTGGTAGTACCACTAGCGACCCCGCCGGCCTGATCGGTCTGATTGCCCTCGCTCTCACGGAGAGCGGCCCGAACCTCGAAAGGTTCGGGCCGCTCGAAGCGCGCGCGTTCGGCTCTATGCCGCCGAGCGCGGGTCTCAGCGCAGTGCGCCGCGACGGCCGGTCACCAATCCGACCAGGAACAGCAGGATCACCGCGCCGCCGAGGCAGGTGAAGAAGCTGAACCACAGTCCGCCGCCCTCGACATCGACTCCCAGAAGCTTCAGCAGGAACCCACCGAGCAGGCCGCCGACAACGCCCACCACGATGTTGAGCAGAATGCCCTGCTGAGCATCGGTTTTCATGAACTTGCTGGCGATCCAGCCGGCCAGACCGCCGATGATGATCCAACCGAGGATTCCGAGACCGAGCATCTTCTTCTCCGATTCGTCGAGTTGAGCCCGCACCCTGATCGAGCGAGCGTCTGTCCTCGCCATACCCCGGTCGTCGGCCGTCAATCGCATTGCGTAGCAGAGGGATCCTCACGGATCGACCGGCCGGAGTTCGGACGCGCGTCCGGCACCTGTGCACAACCATCGCCCGGAAGGACGTTCGGCGACGGGCATCGGGACGGTTCAGAACGCGTAACGCACCCTCAACCAGGGCGTCCGCTGGGCGATGAGTCCGGTCAGAGTCTCGACACCGGCGGCCTTGACGTCGTTGCGGTAGCGCACGTTCCACATGCCCGACTGGGAGCGCTTGGCCTGTTGAATGGGCGGCCGCCACAGCAGATCCTCGGACTTCGGGTGCCAGCCGAGGTTGAGCTCGTGCAGTTGCTCGTTGTGGGTGAGCATGATGATCTCCGCGGCGGCCTGGGCCTTGAAGGCGGAGCCCGTGCCGCCCGAGAGCTGCTCCAGCAGTTCCGCCCAGTCCTCCTCCCAGCCGGGGCGGACGACGACGGGGGAAAAGTTGACATGTACCTCGTAGCCCGCGGCCACGAAGTCATCGATCGCGGCGATGCGCTGACGGATCGGTGTGGTGCGCAGGTCGAGCAACCGGGCGTCGGCCTCGGGCATGAGCGAGAAACGGATCCGGGTCCGCCCGCGGGGGTCGAGGTCGAGCAGGTCGCGATTGACGTACTTGGTGGCGAACGAGGCCTTCGCGGTGGGCCACGCGCCGAACGCGGTGATCAGGTCGGCGACGTTGTCGCTGACCAGGGCGTCGACCGAGCAGTCGCTGTTCTCGCCCAGGTCGTAGACCCAGGCATGCGGGTCGCACTGGTTCGGCACGGTCTTCGGACCCTGCTTGCGCACGTGCCGTTCGAGATAGCCGACGATCTTGTCGATGTTCGTGAACACCGTGATCGGGTTCGCGTAGCCCTTGCGGCGGGGGACGTAGCAGTAGGCGCACGCCATCGCGCAGCCGTTGGACGTCGAGGGCGCGATCCAATCGGCGGAACGGCCGTTGGCCCGGGCCGTGAGCGACTTCTTGACCCCGAGCACCAGGTCCTCGGTCTTGACCCGGATCCAGCGGTCGACGTTGCCCGCGTTGCCGTGCAGCTGGTCGATCTTCCAGTGGGAGGCGACGGTGATGATCTCGGCGTCGGGGAACCGCGCGCGCACCTGCTGCCCACGCGGGCTCGCCAGCGCCTCCGGTTCGGCCCACAGGCGACGGACGTCCAGCAGGCGCGGGCCCGATGCAGGCCGGAAGGGGTCCTGATCTGCGGCGGATCGAGTCATAGCCTCTGCCTACTCCGCCCCACCGACATTCCGGTGGCCGCAGGCGACGCGGTGTGGGCAGCGCCACCGCCGACGCGCGGCCGAGCGCACCCGGAGTGGCTCATCGGTGGACGCGCACCGGCCGAACCGGCGAGGCGGGATTTCTCGCTTGCTAGGAATTCGATCTTCCGCGGAGCACAATATTCGCAGGGGATAGATGTTCCAGCGTGATCTGCCGCATTCGACGGATCACTCGCCCAGCGATGGAGGGGCGAAACTGACGACATGCACCGAGACGGCGAGCGCCCGAAGGGGCTCAGTGTTTCCGCGCTGGCGGCGGTAGCGAACCCGTCGTACTCGCGCATCGACACGTGGAACCTGCTCGACGACGCGTGCCGCAGGCTCGCCGATGTCAACGGCGCCGGCCTGGATCCCACCCGCGAAGCCGCGCGGGTGCGGCGCCTGCTCGACCGTCTCGGCGCCTATGAGCGGTACTGGCTGTACCCGGGCGCGGCAAGGCTGGCGGCGTTTCGCGGGTATGTCGCCGATCTCGCCACGGTACGGCTCACCGAGGAAGTGTCGCTGGCCGTGCGCCTGCTCTCCGAGTACGGCGACCGCGCGGCCATGTTCGACGACGCCGCGCCGTTGGCCGATCAGGAACTCGTGGCGCGGGCCAAACAGCAGAAGTTCTACACCGTTCTGCTCGGCGACGACTCCCCGCCCGAGGCGCCCGAGGGCTTGGCGCACAGCCTGCGGGCGCTTCGCGACCCGTCGGACGACGTGCAGTTCGAATTGCTCGTCGTGGCGAGCATCGAGGACGCCATCACCGCCGTCGCGTTGAACGGCGAGATCCAGGCGGCGATCATCCGGCACGACCTACCGCTTCGTTCCCGCGACCGGGTGCCGTTGATGACCACGTTGCTCGGCGTCAACGACGACGTGGTCGTGACCGACCGCACCCGCGACTGGGTCGAGTGTGGCGAGTGGATCAGGAAGCTGCGGCCGCATATCGATCTGTATCTGCTCACCGACGAGTCGATCGCCGCCGAGACCGAGGAAGAGCCGGACGTCTACGATCGCACGTTCTATCGGCTCAACGACGCCACCGACCTGTACAGCACGGTGCTCGCCGGTATCCGGAGCCGGTTCGCCACCCCCTTCTTCGACGCACTGCGTGCCTACGCGGCCGCGCCGGTAGGCCAATTCCACGCCCTTCCCGTCGCGCGTGGCGCGAGCATCTTCAACTCCAAATCGCTCCAGGACATGGGCGAGTTCTACGGCCGCAACATCTTCATGGCCGAGACCTCGTCCACCTCCGGCGGGCTGGACTCACTGCTGGACCCGCACGGCACGATCAGGGCGGCGATGGACAAGGCAGCCAAGACGTGGTGCGCCGATCAGACCTACTTCGTGACCAACGGGACGTCCACCGCGAACAAGATCGTCGTGCAGGCCCTGACCCGGCCGGGTGACATCGTTCTGATCGACCGCAATTGCCATAAGTCGCACCACTACGGCCTGGTACTCGCCGGGGCGTACCCGATGTACCTGGACGCCTACCCGCTCGCGCCGTTCGCGATCTACGGAGCGGTGTCCCTGCGGACCATCAAGAAGGCGCTGCTCGACCTCGAGGCGGCCGGTCAACTGGACCGCGTGCGCATGCTGCTGCTGACCAACTGCACCTTCGACGGCATCGTCTACAACCCCCGGCGCGTGATGGAGGAGGTCCTGGCGATCAAGCCGGACATCTGCTTCCTGTGGGACGAGGCGTGGTACGCCTTCGCCACCGCGGTGCCGTGGGCGCGGCAGCGGACCGCGATGGTCGCCGCCGAGCAACTGGAATCGGCGTTGTCGTCGTCCGGATACGCCGAGCAGTACCGCGCGTGGCGTGCGTCGATGCAGGGCGTCGACCGTGCCGAGTGGAGCGAGCACCGGCTGCTTCCCGATCCCAAGCGTGCGCGGGTACGCGTGTACGCGACGCATTCCACCCACAAGTCGCTGTCGGCGCTTCGGCAGGCGTCGATGATCCACATCCGCGACCAGGATTTCAAAGCCCTCGTCCGCGAGGCGTTCGCCGAGGCGTTTCTGACCCACACCTCGACCTCACCGAACCAGCAACTGCTCGCGTCGCTGGACTTGGCGCGCAGGCAGGTCGACATCGAGGGCTTCCAACTGGTCCGGCACGCCTACGACATGGCGCTGGTATTCCGCCACCGCGTCCGCAAAGACCGGCTGATCGGCAAGTGGTTCCGCATCCTCGACGAGGCCGATCTGGTGCCCGGCGAGTTCCGTACCTCCGCCGTCAGCTCGTACCGGCAGGTCAGACAGGGTGGCTTGGCGGAGTGGAACGAGGCGTGGCGGTCCGATCAGTTCGTGCTCGACCCGACGCGGGTCACCCTGTTCATCGGCGAAACCGGCATGAACGGGTACGACTTCCGCGAGAAGATCCTGATGGACCGGTTCGGCATCCAGATCAACAAGACCTCGATCAACAGCGTGCTGTTGATCTTCACGATCGGCGTCACCTGGTCGAGCGTGCACTACCTGCTCGACGTGCTGCGCCGGGTGGCTACCGACTTCGAGAGCGGCCGCAGCGCGGCCGGTAAGGCCGATCGCGCCCTGCAACAGCGACGGGTCGAGGAGATCACCAAGGATCTGCCCGCGCTGCCCGACTTCAGCGCGTTCGACAGCGCGTTCCGTCCCGACGGCGCCAGCTCGTTCGGGGACATGCGATCGGCCTTCTACGCCGGGTACGCGGAGTCCGACCGCGAGCACGTCCTGCTCGGCGACGCGGGGCGACAGCTCGCCAAGGGGAGGCCGCTGGTGTCGGCCACCTTCGTCGTCCCCTACCCGCCGGGCTTCCCGGTGCTGGTTCCGGGGCAGCTGATCTCGACGGAGATCCTCTATTTCCTGGCCGAACTAGATGTCAAGGAGATTCACGGATACAACCCCGACCTCGGATTGTCGGTCTTCACCGAGGCCGCGCTCACGCGGCTGGCCGCGGCTCGGCACGCGAGCGCGGCGGCGACCGACGGTGTGCCGAAGCCGGCTCCGGTGCCCGCGTCGTCGCTCAGGGCATGACCCCGGTGAGCGAGAAGAATTCCTGGCGTGAGCGGGCGTCTTCGCGCAGTGTGCCGAGCAAGGTCGAGGTGACCGTGGTGGTGCCGGCTGCTTGGACACCACGCAGGGTCATGCAGGTGTGTTCGGCTTCGATGACGACGCCGACGCCGATCGGTTGCAGATTCTCGTTGAGCCAATCGGCGATCTGCTTGGTGAGGCGTTCCTGCACCTGAGGCCGGTAGGAGAAATGCTCGACGATACGGGCGAGTTTGGACAACCCGAGGATGCGCTCGCCCGGCAGGTAGCCGACGTGGGCGACGCCGACGAACGGCAGCAGGTGGTGTTCGCACACCGAGCGCAGCGGGATGCGGCGAGCCAGCACGAGCTCGTCGTAGCCCTCGTCGTTGGGGAAAGTGGTCAGGTCGAACGGGCGGGGCGTGAACAGTTCGGCGTAGGCGCGGGCCATCCGCCGGGGAGTCGCGTGCAGGTGTTCGTCGTCGAGGCCGACCCCGAGCGCGGTCAGGAATTGCCGGGCGGCGTCTTCGGCGGCGGCCAGGTCCACCTGCGTAGCGGGTTCGTGGACGACGCGGAGCGCGGGCTGTAGCACGGCTAGCTCCCGCCCACGCCGAGGGCCGTCAACAGCACCAGAACCACGGTGGCGACGGCGAAGACACCGTGGCCACCGACGACGGCGACGGGAAAACGCCGCTCGGCCGGTTCGGGTGCCTCGGCGTCCGTGCGCGCTCGGTAAACGGGCAGCCATCGCAGCAGCATGGCGAATCCGAGCAGGGCCACCGGAATCAGCAACCCGAACGCCACCCAGGCGAGGGCGTCGTCATCGAGGGCGAGGTAGGCGATCCACACGATCAGGCCGGCCACGGCGAGCAGGAAGTGCCCGAACACGACCGGCACGGGAAGGTGACTGCTGTTCGGTTGCCGAGCACCGCCTCTCGCGATCCAGGTGCCGAGCAGCACGAAGCCGCCCACGGCGGTGAGCAGCCAGAGAATCAATGCCGCGATGGCCATGGTGTCTCCTGACGGAAGGGTTGGGACAGGGATTCACCGGTGGTAGCCGGTGGCTTGGGTGGTTTCGTCGGCTACCCGGACGCCGTAGTGGTAGGCGAGCTTGCCGCCGAGATAGCCCGACACGGCCAGCGCCACGAGACTCACGATCGACAGCAGCAGCGGGCCCGCCGGGACAGCGCCGTCCGGGCCGCTGCCGGCATGGCGCCACCAGAAGTTGATCGCGTACGCCACGGTGACGACCAGATTGAGGCTCATGTGCACCAGCCCGGTGCGGAACGCCGTGGTGCCGGTGGGGATGGCGAACAGATCCAGCAACCCGATCGCCGCCGCGGCCAGCGCACCCAGCACGCCGAGCGCGATCAGCCATACCGCGCCGCGGGCGAGGAAGACCGGGTCATCGACCACGTGCGAGGCGATGTCGAACACCGAACCGGCCACCCAGGCTCCGATCGGCACGGTGACCAGGATCGGATGGAACGGATGACCGTACGGTCCGGCGAGCACCGCGCTGACCGGGCGTTTGGCCTGCTGCATGTCGCTGCTCATCACAACCTCCACCCTGGCTTTAATTACACTAAAGATTATTGGCGTTATTCGGGCTGTGGGTCAAGTCATCCACCTCACGTGGGTGTCTGCGAAGTTCCGGCGAACACAATGGGCGCTATCATGGCCGGGTGACCAGTGAATCGGCGATCGGTGCCGTCGCCGCGCTCGACGACGAGTTGCGGCGGGGCATGTACTGGTTCATCCGCCGCGCGGGTCGTCCGGTCACTCGTGACGAGGCCGCCGAGCAGGTCGGCATCTCGCGCAAACTCGCGGCCTTCCATCTGGACAAGCTCGTCGCCGCCGGACTGCTGCGGGCGAGTTATCAGCAGCTCGACGGCCTTCGGAGAGTCGGGCGCGCACCGAAGGTGTACGAGCCCTCCGGCACCGAGGTGCGGGTGAGCATCCCCGAGCGCCGCCACGAAGTCCTGGCCGAGATACTGATGGGCGCGGTGCTCACTCATGATTCCGGTGAGACCGCGCGCGACGCCGCGCGTCGCGTGGCGACCGACCGTGGCACGGCGCTCGGCCGGGCCACCCGAGAACAGGTACGGCCAGGACGGCTCGGCGCCGAACGCGCCCTCACGGTCCTTCGATCGCTGCTCGCCGAACAGGGCTTCGAACCCACCCGTGCGGCACCGGATTGCCTGCGCATGCGCAACTGCCCGTTCCATCCGCTCGCCGCCGCCGAACCCGAGCTGGTGTGCGGGCTCAACCACGCCTATCTGACGGGCGTGCTCGCCGGGCTCGAGGCCGACACGATCGACGCGGTGCTCGCACCCAAGGCCGGGGAATGCTGCGTAGAGCTCCGCTCAGCCACCTGACCAGCGATACTCCGCGTCAGGCGCCGACAGGCAGGAGCGGCGTTCGAAGCGCTACCGTCCCAGGCACTTCAGCGCCCGCATGGCCTCGTACTCCACCCGCGAAAGATCCCGGAGAACGGAGCCTGCCTGTGCGAGGCGCCGCTCATCGCCCGATTCACCGGCTTGTGCGATCAGTGCCGCGACTTCCGTCCAGAGGGTGGCTGCCTCGGTGTACAGCCCGTGGCCGGTGCGCAAATGGCTGCTGTCGAGGGTCTGGGTGCATTCGGCGAGGAAGTCGCGGTAGAAGTTACGAAACAGCGCGCCGCCGGTGCCTGCCTTCTCCATCAAGAGGGCGGCCTGGGCGAGGTCCCGCTGCGGGTCGTCGGTGCGCCGGAGCCACGTGGGCACCAGCTTGCCCGCCTTCGCGATGCCTCGGTGACCGAGGTTGGCGATGGGCGGGTTGAGGAAAGCCTCGGCGCAGGCGGTGATGGCGGGAACGATACGGCTGTGCGGGGAGGGCGGGTTCCGCCCAGCGGTGAGGGTGAAGGACCGGTGCCTGGCGGTCATCGGGCCGCGCGCGGCCCTGGCCCTGGCGAGGCCGGTCAGGCTGGTGGATACCGCTCCGCCTTGCTGGTCGGTGTCCACCAGGTAGGCGTCGTGGTCGTCGTAGCCGTACACGGCGACGACGTGACCACCGAAGTGCACCTTCGAGCTGAAGTAGTCCAGGTAGTAGCTGTCGAGTTGCAGTCCTACGGGGAGGCCGGCGTCGATGGGGGCGACCACGTTCTCCCAAGCCCGGCGGGCGGATGTGGTCTCCTCGACCGAGAGTTCCAGTCCGAGCGCGGCGGCCAGGTTCCTGGTGAGGTCGAAAGGCTTTACCCGTCCCCCGAGGAACGGGAAGCCCAGGTTCTTGCTGTCCCAGTAGACGAAGGACAGACCGGAGCCGAGGCCGAACAGCATGGGCTCGGACAGATCGATTCCCTGATGCCGTAGCAGCACTCCCAGGGCCGTCGTCTCGCAGTGCCGCGTACCGCGCGCGTCGACGTTCATCACCGTGGCCATGCCATGCCTTCCCGAGTGCGGATCATCAGGTCATCTCGCGGCCCCTAGCTACCCGGCCGCGCGTGTGGCGGGCGACGAATGGAGCGTTGCCGACATGGTGGACTCTCCCGTGGCGGGAGGGTCAACCGGTCACACAACGCCCATGGCGCCGCCGATCGGACAGTGGACGTATGCCGCGAAACCGCGGATGCACGGGAACATCGCCATCCCCCGCAAGCCGGATGATCTGCCGTGCGCCAGGCCCCACCACCGCCTCGGTGTGACACTCCTTGTGCCAGCCGAACGGCATCAGGTGGACTCGTTCGCCGCGCTGCTCCAGACGTTCGGTCATTTCCACCAGCACGTCCAGGGTGTCGGCGAGTGCCCCGATCCCCCACCCCATGTCGACCGCGCACGGCCCCTGCGCCGTCACTGTGTACTCGAAGGTCCGGCAGCGAGTACTGATGATCTGCACGGCCTATCCCTCCTCCAGCGCTTTCACGGCGTCGAGGTCCAGCACCGCGTTGGCGGTGCGCTCGATGATGCCGAGGCAGATCTCGTCGGGTTGGTATCTCGGCTGGATAGCGCTGTGGCCGATGGTCGCCAACCAGATGAAATACGGGTACAACGCCTGCTGCCGGTAGGCCAGCCACGCGGTGTCGAAATCGGGCGCGGGCGCACCGCAAGCCGCGACGTGGTCGAGGTAGACGGCCAGCAGTTCACGCTCCCAGTCCCGCCGGTCCTGCACGGCGAGACCGGAACCGACCACATAGGCGACGTCGTAGGCCCAGCTGCCGCGCAGGACCACTTGCCAGTCGGTGAAGCCCATTCGACCGCTGGAGGTTCGGTAGGTGTTGCCGATGTGGCTGTCGCCGTGCAGAAAAGTCTGCGCACCGGTGCTGGCTATCTCCAGCGATCGTTGCAGCGCGTGATAGAGCCGGTCGTGGTCGTGCGCCAGCGTTTCCGGGATCACCGCCGCCGCTCGCCGGGCCCCGACCCGCGCGCGTTTCGACATGCCGATCAACCGGTCGAGATTGGCGAAATGCGCCCGCGGCGGCTTCAGCCACCGATAAACCTCCAGCTCGGCATCGTTCCAGTAGCGGGCGTGCCACGTGGCCATCGTGCGCAACAGATCCTCGATCTCGGTGCGGTCGATCGGCGTCTGCGGCGTGCAGAAGGTGGCGCCCTTGGTGCTGACGATGTCCTCGAGCAAAGAGATCGTCCGGCCCGACCGATAGTCGACAGCGCTGTGGTAGCCGCGCGGCGCCTCGATATCCAGGGCCGGCCGTAGGTGGGTGAAGAAACCCGGTTCACCGCCGATGATTCCGGCCAAGTCCAAGGTGAGGCGCTGTTTGAACTCCGCGGTGGTCTTCGCGAACAACTCCTCCGGCAGGCCTGCCGCCCGGCCCGCGGCGTTGTAGGTCACGCTGAGCTTCCAGCGGGTGGAGGTGCCCGCGCTCACGTCCTGTGTCTCGAATGAGTCGACTTCCGCACCGGGGTGCCCACCGCACAGCACGGCGGTCAGCCACTGCGCTGTCACTTCCCGGCCGGTCACCGGCACGTCGCCCGGGATACGGGCCCGCTGCCGGGTCACCGTTTCCTTCGCGACATGACCGCCGATGCGGGCGATCCCCCGCACAACCTCCAGAACGGGCTTGGAAGCACTGGACGCCAATGGATACTCCTCCGCTTGCTGGGGTTCGGCTGCTGCGCTCAACCGAGTTCCGTGCCATCGGGCACGCCTCAGGGACGGTAGGGCAGCCGAGCCGAGGGAACATCCGTCGAATCCGAGAGAAATATCCGTATGGGCCGGGCCCGGACGCTCGACCGGCTCATCGCCCGCGATGCATAAGCTCACCCGCATGCAGAAGTCCCCCGCGACGGTCTTCCTCGGTCGTGATGCCGAGATCGAGAACCTGGCGGTGCTCGCGCGCCGAGTCGCCGCGGGACAGGGGGCGGTGGTGCTGGTGGAAGGTGAGCCCGGTATCGGCAAGACGGCGCTGCTGGAGGCGGCCTGTGCCCGAATCGCGGCGGCGGGCCTGCGGGTTCGCACCGGCGCGGCGGTGGAATTGCAGCGCGACGTACCGTTCGCCGCGGTGCGCTCCTGGTCGGCAGCCGACGACACCGCGCCCGGCGGCGCCCCGGATCCGAGTCGCCCGCTGCTGCACAGCGGGGACCGCGCGGGTGACGCCGCGGCGACGCACGAGTTCGCCGTCAGCGAGGGAATCCTGGATCGGATCGACGCATGGTGCGCCGCCGCTCCGGTGGCACTGATCATGGACGACGTCCATTGGGCCGACGCGCCGAGCCTGTCGGTACTGCGGCGACTGTGCGCACTGGTCGACGCGCTGCCGCTGCTGCTGGTGCTCGCGACCCGTCCGCTGCCCGCGGACCCGGCGTTCGCGGCGCTGGCGGCCGAACTCGTCGAGCGGCAGGCCCCGGTGATACGGCTCGGCGCACTGCCCGACTCGGCCGCGGCGGCGCTCGTGGGGCTTCTGGTCGGCGCTCCACCGGGGCCGGGTTTGCTGCGAATCGTGGCCGGTGCGCGAGGAAACCCGCTGCACATCACCGAATTGGTGGCCGCGTTGCTCCGCGCGGAGGCGATCACGCTGGTCGCCGAAACCGCCGCGCCGCTACCGGACTCCGGCGAACCGTCCTCCGCCTCACTGTCGGCCGCGATCATCCAGCGCCTCGGACTCCTGTCCCGTCCCACGCGGGACATGCTGCCGATGGCCGCTGCCCTCGGACCCGTCATCAACGTGGGGGAACTGTCGGCCGTGCTGGACAGCCCGCTGCTGGATGTCTGGCGGGCCGTCTCCGAAGCGATGGACGGCGGGCTGCTCGCCCGGGTCGATTCCGAACTCGTGTTCCGCCACGACCTCATGCGGGACGTGCTGGCCGACCAGCTACCCGATTCGCTGCGCTCCGACCTGCTCCGGAGGGCCGGGCAGGTCCTGCAAGCGACCGGCGCGCCGCTCGAGCGAGTCGCGTACTACCTGTCGGCGGGCGGCCACGAACTGGATCGGACAAGCCTCGACTGGTTGACGGCCGTGGCAGGCAAGTTGATCGTGCGGGCCCCCGAGCTCGCGGTGCAGTTGCTGAGCCGCGCGGCGACCGCGACAGACCTCGACGGCGCCTCGCGTTCGGTTCTGGTCCGCTGGCAGGCCAGGGCGCTGCTGTGGAACGGCCGCGCCGCCGAAGCCGAAGCCGTGGTGCGCACCGCACTGCGCACCCGTCCGGAACACGACCACGATGTCGAACTGACCTGGCTGCTCGTCCAAGTCTGCCAATCCCAAGGCCGCTTGGCCGACGCCGTCGCGGTCGCCGAGACAGCCCTTTCCACGATGGAACTCGGCGCCGAGGACGCGGGCAGGCTCGTGGGAATGTGCGCACTGGACAATTTCTTTCTCGAGCGGTTCGAGGCGGCGGAGCGCGCGGGCCGGCGGGCCGTGTCGACGGGACAGGCCAGTGGCACCCCGCTCGCCACCGGATACGGACTCATGGCATTGGGTGCGGTCCGCTACACCCAGGGCTATCTCGACGAGGCGCTGGATCTGAGTACCCGAATCCTCACCGCCTTCGAGGACGGCACCGGATCGGACCAATTCGATCCGTACGTGCTGTACGCGCACTGCCTGATCGAACTCGATCGGCTCGCCGACGCCGAACAGACGCTACAGACGGCCATCGGGCACAACCGCCGGATGCACGGTGTCTACCTCGCCCCCAACCTGCTGGCCAAGGCGCGGCTGTATCTGCTCGACGGCCGCTGGGACGACGCGCTGGCCGAATGCGCGGCGAGCCTGGCGGCGCCCGATGTCCTCGGATACGCGCCCGTCGCACACAGCCTGGCCGCCCTCATCGGAATCCATCGCGGCACCTTCCTGCCGGACCCCGATGCCGTTCCCGGGCCGGACGACCGGCTGGGAAGCACCGGTTACGCGCAGTTCCACCCCTGGGTGAAGGCGTTGACGCACGAGGCCCGTGGCCGTCCGGAGCTGGCGCTGGAGCTGCTGGTCGGCACCCAGCGGCGACTGGCCGATGGCCTGACCGCGTCCACCCTGCACTACATCTACCCGGACATCGCCCGGCTGGCCTCGGACGTCGGCGACGAGGCCGCGGCTCGGTCGGTGGTAGCGGGCGCGGACGAGCTGCTGGCTCGGCAGAAGACCGCGGGCCGGATCGGAACGGCCCTGCTGTGCAGAGCCCTGGCAGACGGCGATCCCGAAACGCTCTTCGCCGCCGCGCACGCGTTCCGGCAGTCCGGGTGGCCGCTCTACGAAGCGCAGGCACACGAGAACGCCGCCGTTCTGCTCGCCGCTTCGGGACGAGAGGCCGAGGCCCGCGGCGCGCTGGACACGGCGATAGGGCTCTACGGTCGCCTGGGTGCGTCGTGGGACAGCGCCCGTGCGGCAGCGCGGGTCCGGCCACACGGGATCCGATTGGGTGTGCGCGGCCGGCGCAATCGGCCCAAATCCGGCTGGGCGGCGCTGACCGACACCGAGCGCAAGGTCGCCGCGCTGGTCGCCGAAGGTTGCTCCAATGCGGATATAGCAGCGCAGATGTTCTTGTCGCGCCGCACGATTCAGTCACACGTGTCGAACATCCTGGCCAAACTCGACCTCCGGTCGCGGCGCGAGATCGCCGCCGCCATGCCGCGTTCGGTACTTCCGTGACGCCTCGCGCGAGGTGCCGCGCTCACGCCCATCGCCGTGATCTCGACGATCCGGGTGGCGGCGGAATGAGCTTCGCCCAGAAATCGTGCCGCACCGCGTCCCACAACCTGGTCAGCTCCGGGAGCAGTTCTCGTGCTTGCACGAGATCCGGATAGGCGTCGGGGCCGAAGGAGACGATCGGCGCGGGGTCGGACGCGCTGTGCACCGCGACGATGGAGATCAGATGATCCTGCAATACCCGCCAGGTGACGCCTAGGCCGTCGGCTTCGGTCCGGACCTCATCCATCTGCGGCCCCCCATCGCACGCGCGGTCGGCCATCACCGTCGACCGACCGGACGCCGACCGGCGCCGCGCAGTCGGCTGATCGTTTGCCACGCTCCCGTCGTTTCCCGCCCGTGATACCACTCGCCTGGCCGCCGAGGGCGCCGGTGGCGTTCACACTGCTGTCAACCGCTGTCAAAACCGACCTCCTGCTCGTCACGATCTGACGAGCATCACAGACGCGGCACCGCGCGGTCATGGGTGAAAATACCCACTTCTGCACCCATCTCCGCAGTTCGCGGCTCCGAAGCGGCACGGGCCGGGCCCGCAAGGAGCCGGGATTCAGTGCGGGCGTGCCGTCCATGCCGCGACCTGCGTACGAGACGAGAAGCCGAGCTTGCCGAGGATATTCTCCACGTGCCGGTCGACGGTGCGGGGCGATACGACGAGCCGCTCGGCGATCTGCCGGTTGCTGAAACCTTGCGCGACCAGCTCGGCCACCTGTCGCTCGCGTGCCGTCAGCACCCCGGCGCGCGGCTGCGTGGGCTGCGGGCCGCTCGCGCTCCGGTCGAGCGCGTAGGTGATCGCCTGGTCGTGATCGAGCCCTTCGCCACGCATCCGTTCCGCACGCACCACCGTCTCCGGCAGCGCGTCCGTCACCCTGCGCTCACACGCTGTGTGCTGTTCGGGCATGTACGGCCCGAAGGCGGCGATCGAGGTCCCGATTCGCCGCCACATCGCGTGGATCGCGCCCAGCAGCCGGGCCGCATGGCGATGCTCACCGCGCGCGGCCGCCGTCCAGGCCAGCAGTTCGATCATCAGCGCGGTCCCCACATGGTCGTTGAATTCGCGCTGAATCTCCAGGGCCGCGTGCGCGGAGGCCATCGCCTGGTCGTAGTCGCCGCGAACGAGTTGGTCGTAGCCGAGTGCCCACACCGCGTACGACTTGGTCCACTGCTCGCCGCGCCGGTCGGCCAGCGCGATCGCGCGCCGAGCCGTCGCGCCCGCCCTCGGATCGCGTCCATGGCCGTAGGCGACCGCGAGCTGGAAGAGCGTCAGCCGGACCAGCTCGTCATCCTCGGAGAAGCTCGCGACCACTCGCTCGAAGCCGGTCACGGCAGCGGCGAGGTCGCCGCGGAAGCCTGCGGCGGAAGCGCGCAGACTACTCGCCCAGCCGAGCGCGCGGCGATCTCCGGCTCTCGTGGCGCGGGCCACGCACTCGTCGAGCGCCTCGTCGGCGGCGTCGAGGTCACCTTGCAGAACCCGCACCCACCCCGCCACCCAGAGCGCGTGGATCCGCTCGGGGTCGGCGTCGACGGCAACCCGCAGCGCGCGGTCCACCCAGCGCCGTCCCGCGCCGAGGAACCCATCGGCGCACCAGTGATAGCGCAGCGCCGTCACCAGAGCCAGCGCCTCGCGCGAACTCGCCGGAGTGCTGGTCGCCCACTCCAGCGCGGCCCGGACGTTCGCGCGGTCGGCGCGCAACACCGCCAGGCCGGTCTCCTGGCCGGGCCCGTTCCACTGCCCGGCGATCCGCTCCGCGAGCGTGCGGTAGTAGTCGCGGTGCCGATCGCGCAGCGCGGTGGCCTCGTCGCGCTCGGTCAGCCGCTGCCATCCGTACTCGCGGATCGTTTCCAGCAGCCGATACCGCGTCTGGTCGTCCGCCGCGACGAGGAGGACGACCGACTGCGCGACGAGGTGATCGATCAGGTCGAGCACCTGCTCGCGGGGCAGGTCAGGGCCTGCGCAGACGCCCTCGGCGGCGTGCAGGGTGAACACTCCCGCGAAGACCGACAGTCGCGACCACAGCAACTGTTCCGCCGGTGTGCACAGCTCATAGCTCCAGTCGATCAACGCGCGCAGCGTCCGCTGTCGTGGCAGCGCGGCGCGGGCGCCTCCGGTCAGCAGCGCGAACCGATCCTCCAGCCGGTCCAGAATCGTCTGCAAGGACAGTGATCGCAGTCGGGAGGCGGCCAGTTCGATCGCGAGCGGAATCCCGTCCAGTCGTTCGCAGGTTCGCACCACCGCGTCCGCATTGCGCTCGGTGACCGTGAAGTCGGGACGCACCGCCCTGGCACGCTCGACCAGCAGCGTGGGCGCGTCGAAACCGGCCACCGCCACGGGTGTCACGGACTCGTCCGAAGCGGGCATCGACAGCGGACGGACCGGGTAGACGTGCTCGCCCGGCTCGCCCAGCAGCGCACGGCTGGTGGTGAGGATCCGCAGCCCGGCGCAGGCGCGCAGCAACTGGTGGCACAGCACGCGGCACGCGTCCAGCAGGTGCTCGCAGTTGTCCAGCACGATCAGCACCCGCCGGTCGGCGAGGCGCTCCACGATCTGCTCCTCCGCGGTCCGGTGCGACAGATCCGGGATCCCGAGGCTGGCCACTACCGCCCGCGCCACCAGTTGCGGATCATCGACGGCGGCCAAGTCCACCAGCCATGACCCATCCGGGAACGAGCGGCCGGACGCAGCGGCGACCTCGGTGGCCAAACGGGTCTTCCCCACCCCGCCCACTCCGGTCAGCGTGACCAGGCGCGCGGTTGCCAGCAGTGCCCGGACCTCGCGGATCTCCCGCTGCCGGCCCACGAAACTCGTGACCGCCGACGGCAGATTACCGACTCCGCGCGTGGGCCTGCGTTGCCCCATGATGTGTGAATTTTAGCCGCCCGGAATCGGGGCACGGGGTCGATCACCAGCAGTTTCGAACTCCACCCCCGCGCGCAGGCGGCACCGTCGAGCGGGCTGCGCACCGGCCTTGCCCCGTTTCGGGCGGCGACGGCCTCCACGGGACTTTTCGTCTGCTCTATCGACCATGGAGGCTCGGCTCGAACACCGAACTCGCGTATGACTCGGAGATTCGGCGGATCGTCTCGAGGTGGCCGAATCGGTGCGCCGACGGCTCAGATGGGCCGGAAACCGGCGCCTACGTCATTACGGGAATCGATGTCGGTGAGAATGGCGTTGATGTCGGTTCCCACCTCCGGCCCGAGACACCCCATGCCCAAGTAGGCGTTGACCATCCCGACCAGGGTCGAACCGATCACCACCGGTGCGCCGGAGTCGCCTTTGAGCACACACATCTGAGTCCAGGTGTCGCTGCTGTCGCCCGTCATGTCGCCCCAGGCGACACCGCAGGTCTGGCCGGTGGTCCGGCCCTTCTTGCAGACGACGTCGGGAAACCGCGCGGGAGCGCCGAGTCCGTCGATGCGGAACCCCCCGACCTCCCGAGCGGGAACCACCCGTGCGGCATCGAATTCGATGACCGCGTAGTCCAGTGCGTGATCGGCATAGACGAATCGGCCCAGCACGCCATAGCTGGGATAGGTCACGGACGTGACGCGCGCCCCGGGTTCGCCGCAATGTCCCGCCGTCAGACCGACCAACCGGCCGGCCGCGTCGTGCCCGATGGTGGTGAGCGTGCATTCGGCTTCGTCATCGATCGCGATGCCCGATCCACCGCCGATCGGCGGTAGCGGCAACTGCGGAACACCGGCCGCCGCGCCGGCGCCCACCGAGACCGGGCCGCACGCCAGCGCCGCCGCGGCGACGACTTTCAGCAGTGAACGAGTCATTGTTCCTCCAACCGAGCCGAGCGCAATCCCCGCGACCCGGCCCGAGCCGCACCCGCAGCCGGCGAACCGGCATACGCATCGCCTCCCACCACCGAAGTCCAGGACCCACGCAAACTTACGCGCGTTCCCAGTCCGAGCTACCCACGTGAACGAAATGGAAACGGGGCCTGGCGTTCTTCCCCTCAGAGCCGCCGGATGGGCTGTGTCGCAGAGCCTTTCCCAGACAATCGGCGAGCACTGGTATAGACCGCTGCCAGCGGCCTCCCGAGTCGCAGCATCGAGCGACTGATTGCAATATGAGATCAGTGCGGCTAGGGTTTTCCTGATTGCAGATTGCAACCAGATGGGAGCGTCAATGACTCAGTTGGTCCGCGTTCAGAACTTCAGCGTGTCCAGCGATGGCTACGGATCAGGGGAAGGGCAAAGCCTGGATCGCCCGTTCGGACACGCCGATCCGGGGCCGCTCATGTCATGGGCGGGCGCCACCGCGCACTGGCCCAACCGCACCGATCCGGGCGGCAGTTACGGTCTCGACGACTACTTCACCCGCGACTTCCACAACAACATCGGCGCCGAAATCATGGGGCGCAACAAATTCGGCCCGCAGCGCGGACCATGGGAGAACTACGACTGGCAAGGATGGTGGGGAGACGAACCCCCGTTCCATACGCCGGTGTTCGTCCTCACCCATTACCCGCGACCGTCGATCACGCTGGGAGACACCACGTTCCATTTCCTCGACGCGACTCCGAAGGACGCGCTGGCCCAGGCGTTCGATGCCGCAGAGGGAAAGGACGTGCGCATCGGCGGCGGTGTCGCCGTCGTCCGGGAGTTCCTCGACGCCGATCTCATCGACACGATGCATGTCGCCGTCGCGCCGGTGGAACTCGGTCGCGGCGAAAGGCTGTGGGCGAGCCCCGACGAGCTCGTCGACCGGTTTCACCTGGAGCGGATCCCGAGCCCGAGCGGAGTGGTGCACCACGTCTTCTGGCGACGCTGACCCACCGGTTAACCTGGGGGGATGGGAGCGGTCGGGATCGAGCGGGGTCGTGGTGCCGATTGGGATTTCGGGCGTGCGACCGCAGGCGGGCACGCGGGTGGGGCGGCGATGATCGGGTTCCGTGATCGCGGGGGCGGCGAGCTGGACCTGCGGGTCACCGGGATACCGGCGGTCACGGTGCTGTTCGAGTTCGGCGGCAGCGAACTGGTCGTCGAGAGCAATAGCGACAGGCAGGCATTCGCCGGGTTCGTTTCGGGGTATCCGCCCGGAACGATGCGTATCCGCGGTGAGCGGGTCGAGTGTGTCGAGGTGCGGTTGTCACCGGCGCGGGCCTATTCGTTGCTGGATATCGCACCGGCGGAGCTGGGCCGCGCGGCGGTCGTCGGCGTGGAAGATCTCTTCGGACGTCGGGCGCAGTGGCTGCGCGAGCAACTCGCGGATGCGGCGACATGGGAACAGCGCTTCGCGCTGACGCGGTCGTTTCTGCTGCGATGTGCCGACCCGGCGCGGACACCGGCCCCGGAAGTGGTCGCCGGCTGGAATCGCATCCTCGCCGGCCGCGGACAGGTCAGAGTCGGCGAACTCGCCGCATCGTGCGGATGGAGCCGCAAGCGGCTGTGGGCGAGGTTCGAGTCCCAGATCGGGCTGACGCCCAAGCGTGCCGCCATGCTGGTCCGATTCCGGCACGCCGTGGAAGGGCTGGTGGCCGGCCGCCCCGCCGCCGAGGTCGCCGCGACCTGCGGCTACACCGACCAGTCCCATCTGTCGCGGGACGTGTCGAGCTTCGCACAGGTCACCCCGGGGGCGCTGGCCGCGGAACCGCTCACCGCTATCTCCGCGCACCGCTACCGGGCGTGGGGACCATTTTTCCGGTGAGCGTTCTCGACGTCTTCGCGAAACGCGCGCACAGCCACGCTCAGGCCACGGCCTCCCA
Organism: Nocardia sp. NPDC047648; assembly: GCF_040642815.1. Classification (NCBI taxonomy): domain Bacteria; kingdom Bacillati; phylum Actinomycetota; class Actinomycetes; order Mycobacteriales; family Nocardiaceae; genus Nocardia; species Nocardia sp. NPDC047648. The sequence continues at coordinate 336,003 of NZ_JBEYSX010000008.1, forward strand.
CGCGAACCCGTCGGGGTCGGCGAAGGGCCCGATACCGCTGCCGATGGCGATCCGGTGCGAGCCGGCGCCATCCGGGGAGACGCCGGCATCCTTGGCGGCGGCACGACGCCCGTAGAGCGCCAGCTTGACCGACGACGACGGGGCATCGAACTCGACGTACTTGCTGCCGAAACTCTTCGCCACGGTCAGGCCGCGATCGACGTAGAACTGCTTGGTCGCCTTGACGTTGTCGACCCCGAGGAGAATCACGAAATCGTCGATCTCCCGGGTGGCGGGGCCGGTGTCCTTCTTCGCCGACGTCGCGATTTTCCAGATCGCCCCGTCCGGTGCCTGGACGACGCCGCCATACCCCCAGAAGCTCTTCTTGGCCGGCTTCAGCGTCGTCGCTCCCGCGTCGAGCGCGGCGCCGACGAGGCTGTCGACGGTGCTCGGCTGCGACACCACGAGCGAGAGGATGTAGCCGCGGAACCCGTTCGTCGGCGCCTCCGAGGCGCGCACGCGCACCTTGTCGCCGAGTTCGAACGCTGCGGCGTAGAAGCTCGCGCCGATCGCGGGATCGGGCATCTCGAGGATGACGGAGTCGATAGTGGGCTGCTCGGTGGTGGTATCCATGGCGATAACGCTAGTTACTGCTCGGCGTCCGGCGCTTCTCGATTCCTGATCGTTGTGATGAGCCGATTCGGCGCGCACGAGGACTACGCGGGATCGGTGACCAGTTCGGGTTCGCTCGATGCGGGGCGGTCGTGCCGGGGCAGCAGCAGCGCCATCGTCATCCGCAATTTCGGGATGGCCGAAGATGTACCGCCACCCGTCCAGCAGCTCTCCCATCCGGACGCGGGATCGTCGCTGGTGTGCGGGCCGGGATTCGCCGCCACCGATCGCACCGATCGCCACCGCCGACAGCAGGTAGCTGATCGCGTCCACCACCACCGCCACCACCTCATCCGAATCGCTCACATCGAGCGTCGGATGAAATCAGCTCGCGCACAACGGAATCAACAACCGAGCGCTCGGCGGGCACAACGTCTCGTTGTGCATCAGCGGCACCGCCGTGCCATCGACGGAGAGGATGGCACGAGTGAAGCGCTGACCTGAGGCGATCCCCGGCGCGAGCTTGCTACCGCGCGCGGTGGTGACCCGCGCTCGTGCGATCGGGTGCGGACAACCTCGTGGCCGCTCGACGCCGCCGTCGAATTGCCACGGAGCCGGCCCGCGAGCCGCTACGGTCCCATTGGGATGCGGGTGTCCACCCCCTGAGGGCGCCCCCACCCACCCGGGGGGTGGGCGCCCTCCACCCCCCGGGGCCCCGCAAGGGGCTCATGTGGGCTCGGCCTGCACCGAACAGGTCAGGCCGGCACTCCCGGACAGTCCCACGCCTCGATCGGGTCGCGGGAATACCAATGCCCGGTCCATTCCCTGCCCGATTCGAGGGCCTCGTAGAAATCCTCGTCATCGGGCAACTCCGGGCCGTGGGCGTAGACCACACCGGGACGATCACCGTGGAAGCGGCGGGCACGCTCGACCGCGCGAGCCGAGCGCTCGGCGAGATAGGCGCGCTGGGTGATCAGCCACTCCTCGCTCGTGCGAGCTCCCGGACCGCCGTAGTCCAGCGGATAATGCATCTGGTACTCCAGCCGCGCCAACTGCTCGCCAGCGTGCTCGTACAGCCACACGATCCACCCCGGTACCTGCGGCTGCGCAGCCAGCGCACGAACAGCGAATCCTTCGCGCACGGTCGGGCTTTCCGGATCACGCCACGCCGCGGCGACGTCACGGGCGACCGCCGCGAAGTCCATGCTGCTCCGCCCCCGATCTTTCCGATGCCTACCACCCATAGCCGATAACTCTAAATCTCGATACCGGCCGCCGACCAGGGTTCGCTCCAAGTTGGCCCGCGACCGGCCGTCCTTGTCCGTCGCCCTGTCGGCGCTCTGTGAGAGATGGAGGCCGACTCGACGTTCGCGGCCGTGCTGCCGACCCTCTGGGCGATCCGCACGGCGCGAGCCTCGAACCAGTAGTCGTGCCTGTCAGATCCGAGCCGCGCGGCCTCGTGCGTACGCGATGACGTTCTCCGCGTAGGCCGCCTCGTCTCCCTCCGCGAAGCACGACCGGAATCGGACGAACGCTTCGTCCAATTGCGGTCCGGGGCCGCGCTCGGCGAGCAGGACGACGATCGCCTCCAAAGCTCCGATCCGCGGGTCCGGCAGGGCCAGCAGTTCATCGAGGTACCGGCCCGGTTCCAGCAGGCGCAGCGCACGGCGCGCGCAGGCGTGCACGCGCCGGGGCAGTGCGGCGCGGATGGCGTCGACGTCTGCTCGCAGCACCTGGCCCGGTTGTTCCGGATCGGCCTGGAGGGACCACAACTCGGTCGAGTCCTCCGCCATACCGTGGTCGTCGATCAGCCCGGGGCCGCTCGCCTGCTCGAGCGGCGTGAGTGGAAGACCCCGCTGCGCGTTACGCCAGTTACAGAACTCCCACCAGGCGATGGGTGTAGCACCGGGGCTCAAGCCGAACTTCAACTCCTGCCGGCCGCCGGTCCAGGTACGCAAGGTCCGGGTGCGGCCGACCGAGGCCACTCCGCCCGGCGCGATCCGGATCCACACGGCTTCGGTCCCCTCGAAGCCATAAGGCTGCAGCAGTTTTCGCGCATCGCGCGTCAGTCGGCGCAGCGCCGCGTCCGGTCCGGCCATGCCAGCAGATTAACGGCAGGCACCGACACGCAGGATCAGGGAGCCGAGCGCCGCACGCTCCGCGGATCCGGCCACCGCGCCGCGCGCTCCCGATGATCCGCGCGGTTCATGCCACACTGGCGTAGATGGAGCGAGTCAACGCTTTCCACGACGAGAAATCCTCGCCCGCGACCGGCGGGGAGAGCACACGCACCGTGATCGTCGCCTTCGGCGCGAATATCGCGGTGGCGGTGGCCAAGACGGTCGCCGCGACGCTCTCCGGCTCGGCGTCGATGGTCGCCGAGGCCGCGCATTCGTGGGCGGACACCGGCAATCAGATCTTCCTTCTCGTCGCCAACCGCCGAAGCGCGCGTACCGCCGACGCGAAGCGGCCCCTCGGGTACGGGCGGGAGGCGTATGTCTGGTCGTTGCTGGCGGCGGTCGGGCTCTTCGTCGCGGGCGCCGCGGTGTCCGTTTGGCACGGCATCACCGAACTGCTGCACGAAGGACAGGGCGAGCAGGACTACGCGATCGCCTACCTCGTGCTCGGGATCGCCTTCGTCTTGGAGGGAATCTCCTGGCTACAGGCCACCCGGCAGCTCGGCGGCGAGGCAGGGAGTTTCGATCGAGACATCCTCGAATACGTGCTGAAGACCTCCGATCCGACCTTGCGCGCGGTCTTCGCCGAGGACAGCGCCGCCCTGATCGGCATCGTCATCGCCTTCGCGGGAATGGGCCTGCACCAGCTCACCGGCGCGGCGGTCTGGGACGCGCTCGGATCGGTGCTCGTCGGTGTGCTTCTCGGAGTGATCGCCGTAGTACTCATCGACCGTAACCGCCGTTTCCTGACCGGCGAACCGGCCTCGCCCGAGCTCCGCGCCGCCGCGGCCGCCCGCATCGAGGACATGCCCGAAGTGGCCGCGGTGCGCTTCGTGCGCCTGGAATACGTCGGCCCGCGCCAAGTCTTCCTGGTCGCCAGCGTCGATCTGGTGGGCGACCCGCCGGAGTCCAGCATCGCCCGCACTCTGCGCGCTCTCGAACGCGAACTCGAGCGCAACCCGCACATCGCCGACGCGGTCCTCACGATCGCCGCCCCGGAGGACGCCGAGACGTAGGCTGCCCCGGACTCGCGACAACGCACCGATGTGACGTGCGCCACCGCCTCCCCGTGTTACGAAACGGCGCGGCCCGGGCGTCTAGTGGGTGAGCCAGTCGAGACGGAACAGGAGCCACACCATGGCCGGTACATCGCGGCGCACGCCCGGCGAGACCGACGACCACCCCGCCCCCGCTACCGAGGCGTTCGTCGCCCATCGGAACCTGCTGTTCACCGTCGCCTACGAGATGCTCGGCTCCGCCGCCGACGCCGAGGACGTCCTGCAGGAGACTTGGCTGCGGTGGGCGGGCGTCGATCTCGGCATCGTCCAGGATCAGCGCGCGTACCTGGTCCGGATCGTCACCCGCCAGGCGCTCGACCGGCTGCGCGCGCTCGGCAGGCGCAAGGAATCCTACGTCGGGCCGTGGCTGCCCGAGCCGCTGCTCACCGCGCCCGATGTGGCCGAGGACGTCGAACTGGCCGACAGCGTGTCGATGGCGATGCTGCTGGTACTGGAGACCTTGACGCCGATCGAGCGGGCGGTGTTCGTCCTGCGCGAAGTGTTCGATCTGGCCTACGACGAGATCGCCGAGGCCGTCGACAAGAGTCCGGCCGCGGTCCGCCAGCTCGCGTACCGGGCGCGGGCGCACGTCGCCGCACGCCGACCACGCGGAGTCGTATCGGCGGCCGAGACCCGCAACGCGCTGGAAGCGTTCCAGCGAGCGATCGAAACAGGCGATCTGCAGAACCTGCTCGACATCCTCGCACCGGATGTGGTCCTGCTCGGAGACGGCGGCGGCGTCGTGCAGGCCGCGCTGGCACCCATCGTGGGAGCCGACAGGGTGGCCGGTGTATTGGCTGCCGGATTGGGCGGTTTCGCCGCGTCGTCAAGGCAGGCTGCGCAGGTCAACGGCTACCCCGCGCTGATCATCCTGCAGGACGGCGAGATCGACACCGTTTTGGCGCTGCGCATCGACGACGGACTCGTCACCGGGCTCTACGCCGTGCGCAATCCCGAGAAACTCTCCCGTATGCAGCGCGAAACCGCCCTGTGCCGCTGAGGTCAGGACCGGGCGCACCGGTCGCCACTGTTTCCCGGTGATGTGCGACCGGCCGGTCTGCGAATAGTTGATCGCCACTGCTGCTTTCACGGGCGGGCCACTCCCGCCATGACCAGCTGAAGATAGGCATCGTCGAGCTCGCCCGCGCCGAAGAACTCGGTGAGCGCCGCGCGTTCGATCGTCCCCCGTTCGGCGGCGCGCACCAGGCCGGGCGCCGCCGGATCCTGCGGGCCACCGCGCCGAATCAGCCGGACTTCCACCGCGCGCAACGTCGACCCCTGGCCGCCTCTCCGGTCTCTCGACCGGAACGAACCGATAACGGTTCTGTCGTGTGGGTCGGCAAAGCCGCCCTGCCGCCCGGCGCCGGTGGAATGCTTCGACCGCGGACGGTCGGTCGACTGCTCGTGGCGCACGGCCACCCGCCATGAACCGCCGGAATGGCCGGTGGCACAACGGGAAGGCGGGAACCATGCAGCTCACAGTGCTCGGCGGAACCGGGCGGATCGGCTCGCAGGTGGTTCGGAAGCTGACCGCCGCCGGACACGAGGCCGTCCCCGCGGCGATGTCCACCGGTGTAGACCTGATTACCGGGAAAGGCCTGGACCAGGCGCTGGAAGGCGCCGAAGTCGTGATCGACCTGGCGAACTCGCCGACCTTCGACGAGGCGTCCCTCGACTTCTTCCGCACCTCCATGGACAATCTGCTCGCCGCCGGACAGACCGCGGGTGTCCGCCACCAGGTCGTCCTCTCGATCGTGGGAGTCGACCAGGTGCCCCAGCTGGACTACTACCGGGCCAAGACCCTCCAGGAGGAGCTGCTCCGGCAGGGGCCGACGCCGTACTCCATCGTTCGCGTCACCCAGTTCTTCGAGTTCATGGACGCGGTGCTGTCCTGGACCGCCGACGGCGACACCGTCCGCCTGCCCGCCACCCCGATCCAGCCGATCGCCGCCGCGGACGTCGTCGACGCGGTCGTCGAGGTCGCCACCGGCGAGCCTTTGCTGGGAATTCGTAACTTCGCGGGTCCGGACGTCTTCAGCCTCGACGAACTCGGCAGGCTCACCCTGGCCGCCCGGCACGACGACCGGACCGTCGTCACCGACGACACCGCGGGCATGTTCGCCGCCGTCACCGGGGATGTGCTCACCGCGGGGCCGGACGCACACCTGGCATCGACGCACTACCGGGATTGGATCCGAGAAGCGCACTGAATCCCGTTACGCCACCGAACGGCGCCTCGCGCGGGAGTCGTGGCGCTCAGGCGAACGGCCAGCGGGTCAGCCGGTCCTCGGCGCGCGACTCGTAGGGCCGTGCACCGAGTGCGCGCGCCCGGTGCCGCGCCGCGACCACCTCGTCGTGCGCGCCGGGCAGACCGAGGATTCCGCGCGCGGTACCGCGATAGAGTCCGGACGGCCCGAGGCACACCAATCCGGGCCATTGCACGAGCAGCATCTCACCCCACCCCTGGGTCAGCGGCTCGAGTTCGGCGGTGAGTTCGGCCACCCGGTCGCGCCACCGCGGCGCGCGCTGCCCCACCGCGAGCAGCGCCTCGAGCAGCAGCGGCACCCGCACAACGACCCGCGGGCCGTGCCATCTCCCCGGCAGGGCGACAACCGACTCGATCGACGACATCGCCCGGTCGTGGTCACCCATCTCCGCCGCGGCCATCGCGACCACCAGCGCGAAGTCCTCGTCGAAGTCCTCGGCCATGCGGTCGGCGTCGGCCAGCACCTCGGCGAGGCGTCCGCGGTGCCACAGTTCGATCGAACTGCTCGTCAGCACCGAGGCCTCGGCGAGCAACCGGGCCTGATCGTCGACCGTCCCGAGATCGGCGGCGAAATTCGTCATCAACGCCCGGGACCGCTGGTAGTCGCCACGCAGCACGGCGAGCATCACCTGCCACCACAGTTGGGTCGCCGCGAGGTCGGTGCCGCCGCCGGAGGCGAGCCGGGCGAATTCGGCCGACAGCCTGCGGACCAGTCGCATATCGCCCGCTTCGAGGGCACAGACACGGCGCAGATGGACCGCTGTCGCCCGCGCCGCGCGGTCGTGGCCCGCGAGTTCTTCCAATTCCTCGGCGATCTTGCGCCGGTCGGCGACGGTCGTCGGGTCCCAGGTACACACGAACTCGGCCAGCAGCACCTGCGGCCACGACCGGCTGCCCGGTGCGCTGCGCGCCCGCGCGTGGGCCAAGACGTCGAGATCGCCCGCGAGACCGTGAATCGCACGGTCGGCGGCCTCGATCGCCTCCACCTCGGCGACCAGATCGGCGTCGAGATCGAGGCGATGGGCCAATGCCTGTGCTCGCAGCCCTGACGAACCGGCCTGCACCACACCGTAGCCGGAGAAGTACCCGGCGACGCCGCGGGGCGCGGCCAGCAGCGCGGTTCGCGCCAGCCCGGCCCAGTCGCCGCGCTCACCGCAAAGCCGCCCGGCCCGGTCGAAACACGCTGCGGCCGCGTCGAAGTGGCCGAGGCGGTTGTGCGCCTGTCCGGCGAGCCGATCCAATTCGATGGACAACTCCACGTCGCCGGAGCCCACGTGCCGGATCCCGCGCGCGGCGAGTTCGGCGCATTCGGTAGCCGCGTCGCGCCGCAGTGCGTCCAGCGCCGCGGCGGCACAGACCTGCGCCGCGGCGGGATCCAGCGAATCGAGCGCGGCGGCGCTGCGATGCAATGCCCGCGCCGCGAGCGCATCGGGCCGCAGGTCGGCCAGCGCGTCCGCGATCCTTTTGTGCAGCAGCGCGGTTCGTACCTCACCGATCGTGGCCAGCACGGCGGCGCGCACGAGTTCATGCCCGAAGGCGACGGCGCCGTCCTCGACCGACACGACTCGCGCGGCGACGAGTTCGCCGATCCGTTCGTCGAATCGCGGCGCGCCGTCGGCGGCGGCGGCCAATCCGACCGGGGCGTGCGGGCCGATGACGGCCAACACCTCGGCGAGCGCCCGCGCCGCAGGCGAAACGGCGCCCAGCTTCGCCGCTGTGATCTCGGCTGCCGCCCCACCGACATCCAACCGGCGACCGGTTCGGACGAGATCGCACAGTTGCGCGGCGACGAACGGGCTGCCGCCGCTGACCTGGACGATCTGGGCACGCACCCGCGGACCGGCCGAACTCACGTCGGCGCGCACCAATTCGTCCACCGCGGCGTCCGACAACGGCGGCAGATCCACCGCGACATGGGCGCCCGCGGAGTGCAGCAATCGCATCGCGGCGTCCACCTCGGCCCCGAGCGGCTCGGGCCGCACCGTGAGCAACAGCAGGACCGGATGGGCGCGCAGTACACGCATGGCCGCCGCGATCATCCGCACCGAGTCGGGATCGGCCCACTGCACGTCGTCGATGATCGCGACCATCCGGCCGGTCTCCCGTATCACCTCCGCGAAGAGCGCGGCGAGCGCCCGCGGTGTCGGGATCTCGGGAACCGCGCGCCCGGCCAGCGCCGCCTGATCCAGCCACGGTGTGAGCGTCGCCAGAGCCGGGGAACCCACCCCGCTGCTGCCCGCGGTGAAGAAGGCCGCGTCGCCGTGGCGTCGCACGGTGTCCTCGATGACGGCCGTCTTGCCGATGCCGGGTGCGCCGCGCACGGTTACGACGGTCAATCCCCGCTGCGACCGGTCGCGGGCGCGGTCGAGGACTGCGGCGATGTCGTCACGTCCGACGAGTGCCGAGCGCCCCGGCGGGGAGAGCGTCGGCGGGTTGCGGATGTCGTGCTCGATCCGGGTGGTGTCGGGCGCGGGATCGAGCCCCAACTCTTCGCGCAGCGAGCGCCGCAACCGGGTGAGCACGTCGAGCGCCTCCGGGATCCGTCCGCAGTCGCGCAGCGCCAGCGCCAGCAGCCGTGCCGTGCCTTCCCGATGCGGATGCCGCTCGCGTTCGTCGGTGAGCAGGGTGACCGCGTGCCGGGCCCGGCCCAGCACGATCAATCCCTCGGCGCACAACTCGACCAGTTCCGATCGCAACTCGTCCAGACGCGTGCGCTCGGGAGCGAGTTCGGCGATGTCGCCGACATCCGGCAGCGCGTCGCCGCGCCACAGGCGCAACGCGCGCTCGAGTAGAGCCACGGTGCGTTCGATGTCACCATCGGCGTGTGCCGCCCTCGCGTCCCTGGACAGCACGTCGAGCAGGTCGAGGTCGGTGCCCGAACCGCCGCACCGCAGCGCGTAGCCGTTGGGGCCCGTCTCGATCCGGACGTCGGGCAGGGGCCGCAGCGCCCGGCGCAACCGTGACACATAACCCTGGAGGGTGACCAGTGCGCTGTCGGGCGGTTTTCCGCGCCAGAGCAATTCGCACAGATAGTGCGCGCTGCGGGCGGTGCGCTCGACCGCGAGGATGACCAGGAGATCGGCGTGTTTGCGCGCCGGGACGGCGATGCGGGCGCCGTCCGGGCCACGCACCTCCAGCGGACCGAGCACCGCGATGGCGGGTGAGTCGTCGCCGGACCCGCCGCGCACCAGCGTCACACCAGCGCCCTCGTCGACTCTTGGCTCATGACACACACGCAAGCACTCCTGCCAACCCCGGCCACCGGCGACGATGGGACCGTCGGCGGCCCCTCTCGCGAGACTGTAACGCGGATGTGCGGCGCCGCGCTGACCATCGGCGGCGCCCTGTGCATCGCGGGGGGCTCACTGCACCCGATCGTCGCGGGCAAGGGCCATTCGGTCGAAGCGCTCACCAGTCCGGGTACGCCGATCGCGCAGATCCTGCTCGGTATCGGAACCGTCCTGCTGGTGTTCGGCCTGCCCGGCATGTACGCATGGCTGCGGCCGCGACTGGGCGTGGCCGGGTTCGTCGGCACGGTCGCCTACCTGCTCGGCAATATCGTCACGGCGACCGGACATCTCACCGTCGAACTGTTCGTCGCCTACCCTTTCGCGTCCGATCCCGCGACCGCGCACCTGATCGCGGGCAACGACAACATGATCGACACGACCGCGTTCGCCCTGTTCAACTCGATCGGCGGTCTGGTCATGCTGGCCGGAATGGGCCTGCTGGGCGCGAGTTTGCTGCGCCACCACGCGGTTGCGCGCTGGATCGCGGTGCTCACGCTGCTCGGCATGGCCGGCTTCTTCCTGCCCATCCCCGCCACCGAAGGGCTGTCCGGATTCATCTACGAGGCGCCGCGCGGCATCGCCGTCGCCGCCATCGGCGTCCTGATGCTGCGCAGGCCGGGCGGATTGCGCCGCTGGGCGAAGCACACGCGCGGCCCGGCCGCACCGCCGACCGCGTGACCGGGCCGCCCGGGGTGGAGCCGGGATGTCGTCACCGCCGCTGATCCCGGCTGCGGTGACGACATCCCGGCTCATTCGCTCGCTGACGTCGCCATGGACATCGCCCAGAAATCGGCGTATCGGCCACCCCGGCGCACCAACTGGTCGTGGCTGCCCTCTTCGACGATCCGGCCGTTGTCCAGGAAGACGATGTGATCGGCGCGCTGGACGGTCCGCAGCCGGTGCGCGACCAGCACCACCGTCCGGCCCGCCATCAGGCGCTCGATACCGTCGTGCACAGCCGCCTCGTTCACCGGGTCCAGCGCGGAGGTCACCTCGTCCAGCAGCACGATCGGCGCGTTCTTCAGCAACGCTCGTGCGATCGAAACCCGTTGCCGCTCACCGCCGGACAGCAGCGCTCCGCCCTCGCCGACATTCGTCGCCCAGCCGCCGGGCAGCCGCTCGATCACCTCGTCCAGCCGGGCGGCGGCCGCCGCGGCCCGCACCTCGGCGTCGTCGGCATCGGGACGGCCGAGACGCACGTTCTCCTCGATGGTGCCGTCGAAGAGATAGACGTCCTGGAAGACGATGGCGAACCGCCGCATCAACACATCGGTGCCGATCGCGCGCACGTCGACGCCTCCCACACGCACCGTGCCGTCGTCCACGTCGTAGAACCGGGCGAGCAGTTGCAACAGTGTGCTCTTGCCCGCACCGGATGGTCCGACGATCGCGACCCGCTGTCCCTCGGGTACCGACAGCGACACCTCGTCGATCACGGTGCGGCCGCCGTGCCGGAAGACGACGGACTCGAACGCCAGGTCGTGACCGGTCGGTGAGATCGGCCTGCGAGGTTCCGGGAGCGGCTCGGTACGCAACACCGTGTCGAGACCGGCGAGCACGGAACGCGCGCCGCGGAGTTTGCCGCCGATCTCCGACAGCGACAGCAGCGGATCCGCGCAGCGGGCGGCCAGCACCAGGAGGGTCAGGATCTCCGCCGCACCGATGTGCCCGCCGAGCGCCAGGTAGGCGCCGAGGGCCAGCAGCGCGGTGAACATCGTCTGGACCGTGAGCGTCAGTCCCACGATGCCGGGCAGCGCCGACAGCACGGCCCGGCGGGAGGCGCGTTCGAGTCCCGACAACGAATCGTCGAGCATCCGGAATCGTTCGGCGGTCCGGCCGCCGGCGCGCAGGACCGGCTGCGCCTGAAGGAATTCGATGACCCTCCCCGTCGCCTCCTTCACGCGTTCGGTCCGCTCGGCATCGGCGGCGGCCATGGAGCGTCCCGTCCAGAGCTGGATCGCCGCCACGACCGGTACGGCAGCCAGCGCGGCCAGCCCCATGCGCCAGTCGTAGGCGAGCATCACGGCGACGATCGTCAGCGGCGTCACACTCGCGGAGATCATCGGTGCGAGCAGATGCGCGATCACGCTCATCGCTTGCAGCACACCCTCGCTCGCGAGTACCGAGACCTCCCCGACGCGGCGTGCGGTGAACCAGCCGAGGGGCAATCGGGCCAGGCGATCGCCGAATCGGCGATAGACACCGCGCAGCAGCGTGGTCCCGACGAGGAATCCGGACAGATCGCTGCGATAGCGCAGCGCCGCATAGCCCGCGATCGCAGCGCCGAAGGCGATCAGCCAGGGCCAGGCGTCCGTGGGCGTGTCGCCGAACAGCGCCCGCAACAGCGGAACCAGAAGTGCGTAGGACAGGCCTTCTGCCATCGCGGTGGCCGTCATCATGGCCACGGTGCGACGTACGGGCCGGGCGTACTCGCGTCCCAGCACGCGCAGCAGCATTCGAATCATCGGGGTTCTCCTCCTCGCGATGTCTGATCGGCGACGTTCGCGGGCCGCCGCGTGGCCGCGTTCCGCTGCCTGCTCCGTGGCCCGAGTTCGCGCCGTAGCACGCCGCCGAGGGTTTCGATCGCATCGGTGCGCGCGGCTCGGTGCGATCGCCGGAATTCGGCGAACTTGCCGTTCTGTGCCAGCAGGTCGGCGGGCGTGCCGCGTTCGACGATCGTTCCGTTCTCCAGCATCACGACGGTGTCGGCGTCGGCGATGGTCTCGAGACGATGCGCGATGACCAAGATCGTGCGATCGCCCTTCAGTGTCGTCATGGCTCGGCGCACGGCCTGTTCGGTCTGCGGATCGGCGAACGCGGTCGCCTCGTCGAGCACGAGAACGGGTGCGTCGGCCAGCAGCGCGCGGGCGATCGAGATCCGCTGCGCCTCACCGCCGGACAATCCGGCATCGGCGCCGAGCACCGTGTCGTAGCCTTGCGGCAGCTCCAGGATCCGGTCGTGGATATTCGCCAGCCGGGCCGCGCGCACCACGTCGTCGAGGCAGGCCCGCGGTACCGCCAGCGCGATGTTGTCCGCGACCGACGCGCGCAGCAGGCGAACGTCCTGGAAGACGAAGGAGACCATCCGGTAGAGCTCCCCGCTGCCGAGTCGGCGCAGGTCGACACCGCCCAGCAGGATCGAACCGTGGGTCGGGTCGAAGAATCGGGGCAACAGCTGCACCAGGGTGGATTTCCCGCTTCCCGACGGCCCGACGATCGCGGTGACCGTACCCGGCTCGAGCACCAGGTCGATCCCGCGCAGCACCTCGTGATCGGCGTCGTAGCCGAATCGGACGTCACGCAGCTCCACCCGGTGCCCTTGCGGTGCGACCGGGAGCGCGGGCTCCGGTAGCGACGGCACCGCGAGCACGTCCCGGATCCGGCCGACCGCGCGCCGCGCGGCCTGTAGATCGTCGAAGCCGTGACCCAGCGCCGCGACCGGGGCGGTCAGGCCGAGTCCCAGCAGCAGGAACGGCAGGAGATCCGCCGGAGCCAGGGATCCGCCCTGGATCAGGACCGTGCCGCCGATCAGCACGACCAGCAGCACGAACGGCGGCGAGAGCACCACCTGCATCGCGGCGCCGATTCCGGCGAGACCGTGCACCATGCGCAGGAAGGTGTCCGCGAAATCGTCTGTGGCCGTGCGGAATCTCCGGTGGGCACGCTCGCCGGAGCCGAACGCCTTGACCACCGAGATGCCCTGCACGAACTCGACGGTCGCATTCGCGATCCGGCCCATCCCCGCGTCGAACTCCTTCTGCGCGTGCAGCCGGGCGGGGGTCATCATGAGGGGGACCAACGCGACTGCCAGCACCACCGGTATCAGGGTGATCAACGTCAGGCGCCAGTCGACGGTGAACAAGTAGATCAGCGACACCAGCGGCACGACGAAGGCCGCGACCAGCTCGCCAGGGGTGTGGGCGATGAGCGGGTGCACGGCGTCGACGTCCTTGCCGACGATCGTCGCCAGCTCGCCGGTGCGGCGGCGGGAGAACCATCCGATCGGGACCCGGCCCAGTCGTGCGGCCAGTTGCCTGCGCAACGACAGTTGCACCCGGCTGTCGAGAAGATGTCCGAGTCCGGACGACGCGGCCGTGCACAGCAGCCGGACGAACAGCCCGGCCGCACCCGCGAGCACGATCATCCGGACATGACCGTGATCGATCGGGTTCGGCGACAACAGCGTTCGGCCCAGTTCGACCACCGCGAGCAACGGCGCCAGACCAGCGACGGCGCCGACGATCTGGAGGACGACGACGGCGGCGAAACCCCCGAGGTATGGGCGCAGCAACTCCGTCGCGCTCGGCTGCGCCGAGGGTTCGGCACCCGATGGGGCTGGGGTGGACTGCTTGCTCGCCTCGGCGAGGTCGATGGTGCTCATCGTTCTGCGGCCTTCGTCGATCACTGTGCGGCTGAATGCTTTTGCGAGCCGGTCGAGGCATCGGCCAGGGCGCGGCGCAGGACAGCGGCGAGTTCGGCGCTCTGGCGCTGGGACACCTCGGCGGACAGGATCGCCTGCGACCCGTGGAATGTGCCGGGCCACTGGTGCAGCTCGACCGGCACGCCCGCCCGCAGCAGGCGCAGCGCGTAGTCGATGTCTTCGTCGCGGTTCGGGCAGAACTCGGCGGTGGCGATGTACGCGGGTGGCAGACCGGATAGATCCGTGGCCCGCGCGGGCGCGGCGTAAGGTGTGGCGGGCGTGGAACCCAGGTAGTGCTGCCACATCTGAGCCACCTTCGCTCGAGTCACGAAGGGCGTATCGGTGAAATTACGCGCCGACCACGCCTGCTGCCGGTCATCGAGGACGGGTTGGTTGAGCAGCTGGAACCGGATCGGCGGCCCTTGCCGGTCACGCGCCCGCAACGCCACCGCGGTCGCGAGTCCCGCGCCGGCGCTGTGGCCTCCGATCGCGATCCGCGCCGGGTCGATGCCGAGTTCGGCCGCGTGCTCGGCCGTCCAGGCCAGCACCGCGTAGACGTCGTCATGGGCGGCGGGGAACGGATGTTCCGGCGCCAAGCGGAAGCCCACCGAGATCACCGTCGCGCCGGAGTTCTCGGCGAGCATCGTGGCCCACGGATGTTCGGTGTCCAGATCGCCCATGACGAATCCGCCGCCGTGCAGCCAGATCATCGCGCCTCGCGCCCCGCGTGGCCGATAGATGCGTATCGGCACATCGACGTCGCCGGGCACCGTGCGATCTTCGATCCGCAGGTGCGCGGTGGCCGGTACCGGGATCGCGGCGGCCAGCTCGGCGAGGCGTTCGCGTGCGGTGACGGGGTCGCTCAGGTCGGCCGGGGGGAAGAACGAGACCGCTGCTTCGAGTTCGGGATCCAAGATCATGCCGTCGATCGTCGCGCTCGCCGGGCGTGCTCGGCTTCCGGCGACGGGAGTCGCTGTCTACGTGAATACGCGTACACGAATAGCGATCTGCTGCGTCGGTCGTCGTAGCCGGTCGCGCATCCGGTTCACGAATCACTCACCGCGACAACGATGTACCGCGCCGACGAAACGCGGGGATCTCGTGCACGCGCCGCTCGTTGCCCGCGGGCCGCGCCGGCACTCGGACGCGGAGAAACCCGATCGCTAAGGGGTGGGATCACTCAGCCCGGTCTGGTAGGCGATCACGACCAGCTGCGCGCGGTCGCGCGCACCCAGTTTCACCATCGCGCGGCTGACATGGGTGCGCGCGGTGGCGGGACTGAGGAACAGCGCGGCGCCGATCTCGTCGTTGCTCATGCCCTGCCCCACCAGCGCCAGCACTTCGCGCTCCCGGTCGGTCAGTACGGCGAGCCGGTCCTGCGCGGACTTGGCAGCCCTGCGCTGCGCGGTGAACTGGCCGATCAGGCGGCGGGTGATCCGGGGTGCGAGCAACGCGTCACCGGCGGCGATCACCCGGATGGCGTGCAAGAGCTCGGCGGGGCCCGCGTCCTTGAGCAAGAACCCGCTCGCGCCCGCCTGCAAGGCGTCGAAGACGTTCTCGTCGGTGTCGTAGGTGGTGAGAATGAGCACTTTGACCCGCTCCATCCCGGTGGCCTGCGCGATCTGGGCGGTGGCGCGGATCCCGTCCAGTCGGGGCATGCGGATGTCCATCAGGACGACGTCGGGGCGAGTGGCACGGGCGAGTTCGACAGCTTCCGCACCGGTGGTGGCTTCACCGACCACCGTGATGTCGTCCTCCAGGTCGAGCAGGACCTTGAAACCGGAGCGGACCAAGCGTTCGTCGTCGGCGAGCAGAACCTTGATCGGAGGTGTCGCGTTCACAAGCGCGATCCGACCGGAGTCAGCGGCAATCGGGCCGTGACCTCGAACCCGCCGCCGGGCCGCGGCGTCGCGTCGAGTTCACCGCCGAGCAACCGGCAGCGCTCCCGCATCCCGAGGATGCCGCGGCCGGTCGGGTTCGAGCCGCCCGCGTGCGCCGGGACGCGCGCGGCGTCGCCGCGGCCTTCGTCGATCACCCGTATTCGCAAGGCGTCGATGCCGGGTTCGAGCGCCACCGTGACCCTGGTCGGGCCGACGTGCCGGATCACGTTGGTGATCGATTCCTGCACGATGCGGTACGCGGCGCTGCCCACGGCGCTTGGCAGCGGCGTCACCGGGGTGGTCTGCTCGAACGCGATGTCGAGCCCTGCGTCGCGGGCCTTGCCGACCAGTTCATCGATCTGGCCGAGACCGGGGTAGGGCTCGCGTTCGTCGCCGTCGCGCAGGACGCCGAGAATGGCTCGCATCTCCCGCAGTGCCCGCGAACTGGTCTGTTCGATGGTGCGCAGTGCTTCGCGGGCCTGTTCCGGTCGCTTGTCGAGCACGTGGGCGGTGACGCCGGACTGCACGTTGATGATGGCGATCGCGTGGGCGACGGTGTCGTGGACTTCGCGCGCGATCCGCAGCCGCTCGGCGTCGACCCGCGCCCTGGCTTCCTCGTCGCGGGACCGTTCGGCCAATTCCGCGCGCTGTTGCGCATCGGCGGCGATGACCCGGCGGGATCGGACCGACTCACCGAGGATCGTGCTGATCACCGACGCGCCGATCCGGAAGAACACCCAGCCGATGGCCACCAGCGGCTGGATATCCGCCGCGGCGATCAGCCAGCCGAGCGCGAGCACGGTGATGCCCGTACCGGCGACCAGCAGCGATCGCCGCCCGTCGCCGTAGGCGGCGAGGGTGTACAGGGCGACGAAGAGGCCCAGATAGGAAAGCCGGTCGGGGAAGCCGAGACCAAAATAGACGACACTCGCCAGCCCCGTGATCACGAACACCGCGACCGGCCGGCTGCGACGCGCGGCGACGGCCAGGCCGCTGACGATCAGCAGGGCGTATCCGAAACCCGACACCGGTGTGTAGGCCGGCTCGAGCGGCACCGGGATCGCGGCGCTCTGCACCTGGATGACGGTGACGAACAGCGCCAGCGAGACATCCGGGAACCAGGCGGGCCGACGCGAAATCCAGGCAGACAGCCGTCGCGATACCGCCCGCAGAACCATGCCGTGAGGGTACGGCATCCCCGAGTTCGCGCGCTCCCGCGCGAGAGCGCGATCGGGTACGACGACCGACGCAGCCGATCGCCATTTCCCTACGCGCATTCACGTAGCCAGCGACTCCGGCCGCGACGATCCTCGGACCGATCCGCCCGGGGCGCGATCAGCTCCGCTGTCTCGATCACGTACTCGGGCGAGTCCGCGCCTGCGGGATTCACTTCCACAAATCGCCGCAGGGCAGCGTCGGCAACTCGACGTGGACGTCGTCATCGATGGTGACGATCAGCTCCGGATGGCTCCGCGCCAAGTTGGCGGCCACGCTCCTGGCCTGTTCCGCACACGCTCGGTAGTCCAGGACCAAGGCTCCCGATTCGATATGGATATGCCGGAAGTGCTGGGGGGTTGTCATATCGACAGCACGGTTCGATGCGCGGGCGGTATCGGCACGGCGCACCGCGCTCCACTTCCGGGCAACGATCGCTTCGCGGTCGAGCCATGCGGCCGACCGAGCGTCCTGTGGCTCATGCTCGCCGAACTCCTCATTACTTAGGACGGAATGCACTGCCCATCACGCGGCGCCGAGCCGCGTTACTGGTGTAACCAGTAACTTACAAGTTATCGTCGGCGCGTTCAAGAGGCGATTCGATAGCGCATCGGCGCCTGTCGGCGTGTGGTTGCTCGCCGACTGGGCGACGACCGGCCCGGAGACTCGTCCGGGAACGGCCTCGCGGTCGTCCGGGGTCAGCGGTGTGGTTGGGTCATGTCCCGGTTCATGGTGGGCAGCTCGATACTGATCGGCATCCGCAACTCGGCCAAATACACCAACGCCGCCCGCCGCAAGAACTCATCGAACAACCAATACGCATCCGG